>NZ_JAQFEN010000001.1:0-670366 GCF_027689445.1 Gemmiger qucibialis
CCAGATAGATTCGCTCCCATGATTTGATCCGATCTCTGCTGTTTACCCCAAATCTACGACAGGTTTCGCTGTAACTCAATTTCTCTTTCTGCATGGTTTCAATCACCAGTTTTTTGAATTCTGGCGTATATCGCTTGTTTGGTACTCCTTTTGGCATAGCAAAACACCCCACTTGTTAGATAGTATATCATACTGTCTAACAAATGGGGTGCAGTTCACTCACGGCTGTGGAGACTTTTCATTTTCCTGCTTCACATCAAAAATCACAATACAGTGTGCAGACAATAAACGCTGTTCTTGATACAGATTCTCGTCAAACACTCCATTTACAGCAGAATATTTTCGCAAAAGATTCTTGTGGCCGACAAACCGTTCATCAAAAGCGAATACCTAACCACTTGGCATACAGATTATGTGAATGCTTTTACCTGTCTTCTTTCACGGCAGCCTTTTCAGTTTCTTCCGGACGAGTAGGCTGAAACATACCCCACTGCGAATCCGGCGGCCAGCCATAGCGTTCACGATGAACAACTGCCTGTACCACTTCATGGGCAAGATGCTGTGTAAAGGTTTCTTTTGATGCCATAATTATTACCCCTTTCGTCCTTATATTTAAAATTTTTATCAATAGAATGCATTATTGCATTCCAAAGCCGAGCTTAGAAATCAATAGCGTGACCGCAACAGCCAAAATCGCAGAAGTCACTCTATATGCTATCGGTTCTCTAAAAAATAGCAATAAGCACGCCGAAAGCATAGCGATTGCTAATCTTAATTTCACTTCTTTGCATACTGCAACAAGTTCATCCTCGCTCAAATGAAGGGCAGCATTATTTGCTGGTGCTAATCTTAAAATTAAGACAGAAGCAACAGTGAGACAAATCAGATTCGATACAGGATGCAATCGCTTTGCAAACTCTAGTGATACGATCATTGTAAATGTTGAACCCAAAAGGCATCCTGTCGGCGTTTTAGCATGGTATCCACCTGTCCGCATACGAATGAGGCGGAAGACTAGCAGAAAAAGGAAAGTGCTCCCCCATCCGTCAAAAAATGCACCTACTGGAAGCAGAAGAAGAAATGTAACCATTCCCATTAGGCGGCGCATCAAACCATATTGCAGCCAAGCAATCTGATTTGGTTCGATATAGTGCTTTTGTAAACAAAAAGCCGCTATCCCTGCCGCCAATGCTTCCATTTACGTCAACTCCTTACGCTGCTCATTTTATCAGCAGAAAATGATTCCCGCCACAAAAATGTCACAAACGCAAAAAATATGACATAAACGCAAAATTTGAAAGATGGAGAAGCACTCAGTACAAAATCTCAGCAATCAGCCGAGTTATCAATTCCGTTTCCTCGGTTGTTGGTTTCGGAACATTTTTGTGTCCTTGAGATCTTCTTTTCTTGGTTCGAATGTACGCGGTCAAGTCCATAAGCAATTGCACCTGCTCTGGGCTTAATTCCTTAAGCGATAGGGCATTACATTTCTCACCGCTTGTCAAATAATCCAACGAAACATTTAGAACGTCTGCCAGTGCAGCTGCCTCCGTCAATCGCGGAACGGCAAGATCACTTTCGTATTTCCCCAGCACTGAATCTGAAAGTCGCAGGTTCGGATCAAACCCTTTTGCACGTTCAACCACCATCTGCTGCGTAAGATTTTTGTCTTTTCGCAGTTTTAACAGGCGTGGCCCGAAATCATACAACATAAGCGTTTTACCCTCCTTGCACAATATAAATATTTTACAATTCGGCGCCGTTTTAATTATGGAATCTGCTTGATTGAATTCCACAAACGTGGTATATAAAAAGAAATCTATTGACAAAACCCGGAGGATTCGTTATTTTGAAAACATACCCCAAACAAAGGATTGGCAGTCGAGCCTATATAGGAGAGAGTATGGTCAAGATTCTTATTTGTGACGATGATCCTACATTCGCGCAGTCAATGTTCAAAAGGATCCTATCATTGCCGGCCTATTCCAGCAAATCCATGAAATTGAGTTGCTTAACTGATATTGCTGAAATGAGTGCTAACACTATCGCACAATATGATATTCTATTTCTCGATATCGACCTCGGTAAAGAAAGCGGGATTGATCTTGCAAGAAAGATGCGCAAGATGAATCCGGAAGCTGTATTGATTTTCGTGACAAATTTCAGCGAATATGCCCCTGAAGGGTATGAAGTGGATGCCTTTCGCTATCTTGCCAAATCCGAGTTGGAAAAGAAGCTGCCTACATATTTTGAAGATGCACTGGCAATGTGCCGCACCCGTCAGCGAAAAGTAGAGATTCTCTGTGAGGGTGAGAGTGTGCCTATCCCGGTCCAATCTCTTGCATGGATAGAAAGTCAGGGACGCGAGCAGTATCTCCATTTGGTAGGCGGATGCCGTGAGCAGCTAATTACCCGATTAACTATGGCACAGCTTGAGGATTTGCTTGTTCCTCATGGGTTTTTACGTATCCACAAAAGTTATCTTGTAAATATGGCGTATTTGCAGTCTTTTCAAAGTACAAGTGCCGTTCTCACAATCGGTCAAACACTTCCTGTGGGGGCTCGTAGTTATCGCGACAATAAGCAAAAATTTGTAAGATGGCAGGCGCAGCAACTATGGTAGTAGTCTGGGGTAATATACTTAGCCTTTGGGGCAATGTTTTTGCGATAGCCGTAGATATTCTTGTATTTGATGCTTTTTTCCCTCACAACGATAATAGAAAAAAGCGTTGGTCATATATTTTACTATTTTGCCTGATTTTTACATCTCTCTCTATCCTCATTGGCACAAAACTCGGATATACATTCAAAATGTTACAAGAGATTGCGCTAATATATGTGTTATGTGTTTTTCTATATCAAAGCCGTTGGGATCGACGCTTCTTTATTGTCGTAACTGTTTATTCTGTTTTATTCTCCTACAGTCACTGGTTTGAGTCCTTTTGCCTATATGCTGGAAATTTGGACTACGAAGAATATATATGGAATGTTCCTCTATACTCCGTGCTATTCTTCGTTCGCGGGTTTATTTCCATATTTGTTGCACTGATTATTAAAAAATATCATCATCCTCTACACGCAAGGACTCGTGCAAGCACTTGGGTTCCCTTATCGGCTGTCTTCCCTGTTTGCACACTGCTTGTGCTCAGGCAGGTATATACCTACCCGGAAGAGCAACGTGTATGGCAGATTTGTTTATTGATTCTCGATCTTGTTGATATTGCTGCATTGATTTTATTGGACTATCTTGAAGAAAACGCGGAAAATCGCGAGAAGCTGATTGCTGCCAACGAACGCGCCCACGTTCAGGACGAAAACATTCAGGCTTTGAGTCAGGCGTATGCAGGGCAAAGAAAAATGACGCACGACTTCCGAGCCAACCTTTCGACTTTATCTGAATTGTTGGAAAGTGAACGTGTTGACGATGCCAAGGAATTCCTTTCCGAGTTGAATGTGCGCCAAAGTGAGCGGATTTTGCTTGTCAACAGCCATAATGCTGCTATTGATGCGGTTCTAAACCAAAAGGGATATATTGGGAAGAAGCAAGGCATTGATATGCGGTTTCGTGTCAATGATCTTTCCGCGCTGAGGCTTCCTCGTGTAGATGTGACTATTGTGCTGGGCAATTTGATTGATAATGCCATGGAAGCTTGTGCAGGCTTGTCCGATCCAAACCGCTGGGTCAGTATTCAGATCCTTTACAGCGAGAATATGCTTTCTATTTTAATTATCAATCCCAGTAATATCGTTCAGATCAACGATGGCCACATTCCTACAACCAAACAAGACCCTTTGCTTCATGGCTTCGGCATTGGAAACGTTAAAGACATTTTAGAAAAGTATCATGCCGAGTACCTTTTCACTTATGATGACGGACGATTTATTTTTAGCGCAGACTGGCCTGATATAGCTGAACCATCTGCGAACACATCAATTCTCTCATAACCAATATTGCTTTTTAATCCTCTGTGCAGAACAACTCGCACAGAGGATTTTTGCATTCATGCACATTTTTTTGCGTATACGCAGGTTTAGTGGACTTTTGTAGAAAACTGTGCTATTTTGATGCCAAGATAACGCACAAGTTACAATCGTTTCCTACTCCGTATTAGGCATCGGCGCGCAGATGCTGAAATATCGTCCGAACATCAACCCTATTAAATCCATTAGATTGGAGGCTTATTAAATGTCAATACTGAGAAAACGTATTTCTGCGATCCTGCTCTCCCTTGCAATGGTAACAGCCGTAGCGTTGCCTACATTTGCGGACGACACCCAATCATATACTCCGATGCAGATAAGTGCGGAATCTGAAGCTTTCCCGCAGGCTTACATTGAAATTGAAAACGGCACCACACTTATGGCTCGAGACGGAACGACTCATTTGAGCGGTGCCTCTGTAACCGTTTATTATGAAGAGCATTACAAGTATGACTCTCAGGGTAATTTGTTTATTACTGACAGTCGCTTACTATCTGAAGATGAAGTTAATGCCATCGGGAAAGAAAACTTTGACGAAGGTGCTCCATCCCTAACAAGAGAAGTGTCCAACACTAGAGGTAAGTTGACGATTCGCATGGATGGTTCCTATTCTACATCTGGCAATTCCCTAACGGCATTTTTTTCCGCAATGGGCAATTGGAGTGGCACTGGATCAGATCCGTCAGCCTGTCCTTCCAGTGGTGCAGATGTAGCTGGTTTTCATTGGGGTGGAAATATTAGCACCGGTGAGACTACCGCTCGAGGTGAATATGGTGACAATTCTTCTGCAACGGTAACTCTTGCTGGTGGGACCTCTAACGAAGCGATTGCTTGGTATTTCACTGAGAAAGAGGCTTTTAAATATATCAAAAATGTCTTTTTTAATCTCAATATGTCAAAAAGCAGTTTAACTGGAAACGGAAACACTACTGAGTTGTATTTCACCTATATCCATACATATCAAAGTTATAATGTTACCGGCAGTATATCCGCTAGTGGTGCAGGAATTTCGATTAGTAATGTTGCCAATCAATGGCCGCTTTCCGTTCGGCTGTATGGCATTCCCTACTAACTAAAAGACGTTATCAATTTTCATGCGCATAACAAAAAAGATTGTGAAGAATGCAATTATATTCTTATTCATACTGGTAGCTATCTGTATCGCCTATCGCATGTTTGTGGCATATGAGATGCATTGCACACCTGATCGCGCATTGTCGAACATATCGCAAGGTGACATTATCTACCAGTATAACTATCACCAATATGTAATTGCATTCACCTGTGATAAGGTTGGTAATATATTTTGCCATATCCTAAAGAGGACCTCCATATCTAATTTGGTTTGGTACACAATTGTAAAATCGGAAGGTCCACACAAACCGTGGCCTAATCCAGATGCTGGGCGCGATGAACAGTTACCGGTATACCTTACAATGACGCTCTTTCCATCTGCTGATGATTATCGAACAACCCAACCACTATATTTGTATTATGGAGAAATCTTTGGCGAGGCTGTCGAATCATTCACGATCAATGGCATACCTTGCTATTTAGGCACTCCCACATGGCCAGAATCAGTTACAATCGCTTTCCCATCGTCTGCAGAGGCCAAACTATTTATCCTTGTTGCTCCCGAAATTTCTTGGCCACCAAGTTATTCTATTAACGATAGGTGTTCCGGATGAAGTATTATAAAAATCTGTCCATCAATGAAAGTGATTTCTCCGTTCAAAAGCAAGGCCGCTGCATTCATCTGACAGCCATAGAATACCAACTATTCCTTACGCTGCTTGACCATTCCGGGTACATCTGCTCCCGAAACTTTCTACTAGCATCTGCATGGCATATCACAGTGCCGATCCAGACGAGGACGGTCGATGTGCATATCGCAAAACTGCGGGAGAAGTTGGATTTAGGCCCGGATGATTTGAAGACCGTAATGGGACGAGGGTATACGCTTTCTATGCAAAAAAGCTGTGGAACAAGTCGTTCATTAGGAGAGTCACTTTATTCTGATCGCTGACAATGGCCTTTAATCCTCTGTGCAGGACAACTCGCACAAGGGGATTTTTGCATTCATGCACATTTTTTTGCGTATACGCAGGTTTAGTGGACTTTTGTAGAAAACTGTGCTATTTTGATGCCAAGATAACGCACAAGTTACAATCGTTTCCTACTCCGTATTAGGCATCGGCGCGCAGATGCTGAAATATCGTCCGAACATCAACTCTATTAAATCCATTAGATTGGCTTATCAAATGTCAACGATGAAGAAACGCATCCCCATGTTCCTGCTCGCTCTCGCAATGATGGTGGCAATGGCGCTGCCCACGTTCGCGGCATCACCTCCTTACAGCGCGCGTGTTTGGATTTACAACTGCGAAAATTCAATGCCCAACTTGAATGCAGCCTGTGAGTCTCAGCCGACCGACCATACAAACGTCACCATGTGGTCAAACACCAATTCCGACACCCAACGTTGGGATTTGCGTGCTATTGACACCACCAAAAACCTCTGCTACATCCGCAATTACGCCAATACCCAATATGCCCTAAACATCTATCGCGTAAACAATAACTGTGATTTGTTCCCCTTTGCAAACAACAGTGCTGATGACTGCACAATTAAATGTGTTGATGAGGGTAGTAGTCGCTTTGGTATTGTCCTTCCTGCATACGCGTTGTGCTTAACACCTACCGGATTTACTAATGGTAGCAACGTAAACTGGCAGTCCTCCACTGGGGAGACCAAACAGTTGTGGCGCATTTTTACTAATCGCTAATCTATCACAACTTCTATTTATGGTAAAAGCATTCTTATTTCCGTTCGAAAAGCAATAGTGCTTCTATAATATCGTAAATAGAAGCCACCCTAAAGCGATGCCATATCAAATTATCAACTACCTCCGCTAGCAGAAGCCGAACTTTTTTGCCCTGCTGCAAATCGTTTTTTGAAATGATTTTGGGATTGATCTTTTGGTATGGCTTTTTCCCATTGCATTTCACTTATTTCGCCCATCTACTATGATTAAATTGCTCATCCTCTATATTTCTCATCAAAACAAAGGAGAACAAATTGCTGTAGAAAGGACATTCCACTCTCATGAATACATTTAATAAGGCATCAAAAATCACTGTCACCATTTTATTGCTAGCACTGGCATTATCACTTGGTGCTTGTTCTTCCTCACAAAATAGCGTTTCACCAAAAGATGATTCTGTTACTTCCTCCCCCATTTCTGAAAGCGAGACTCTTCCAGCTGCCGAATCGCAACAGGGGGGTAATTTGTCCCTAATCACAGATCCATATGGAGGAATTTTCCGTAATGGAGCAGGAACGTCATTTGGTTATTATGAAATAATGAGTGCTCAGAATAACTCTCTCAATATTCTTTACACCGACTATGCTACTGATATTCGTACATATTTATGTGCTGATCCAGATTGCACACATAATAGCGATACATGCACCAGTTGGTTTTCTTTTTTAGGAAGCGCTTATCCCTTCACATCTGCTGATGGCTCCAAAATTTATCTTGTTACAACTGGATATGCGGACAATGCTGGTTCCATTTCTGATGAGCAAAATTATGGAACGATTTACCAATTCGATGCAAATGGTGCAAATAGAAAAGTACTATATCGATTGCAGAGTAATGAAGAATTTTATGGTACAGCTGCCTCGGATGGCGAAAAATTATATGTAAGTATCCAAGTGGTTGATTCAAACACGAGTTCAAGTCATTGGGAAGTACGTTGTCTCGACCTTAGCAACGGTGAATCCAGTGTTATCTATACAACTGACCAATATGGAGAGCGCATTTTTGGTGCTTACGCTAACAATCTCGTTATAGAGGAGGTCACCGATACTAATAGAAGCTACTATACTCTCGATGTCATTACAAAGCAGAAAAGCGCCCCCATATACTCTTATAACTATAATGATGAGACGCGAACCGAACTTGTAAATAGCAAATATGTATATAGTCTTCGCTATGATCATGAAGATCTATTTTCTCTATTCAGCATAGATTTAGATACCGGCGTGGAAAAATGCATTGCTTCCAATATAGTTATATACAACACTGATTCGACAAACTTATCTGGTTTCTTTGATAATCATGCCATCATTGAGACTTCTGACACTCGGGACACATCAAACATTTCACATATACAATATAATATTGACCTGTCAACTGGTGACTGCGTCACTAATACCCTTCAGTATACTGTTGACGGCGATGAAAAAAATGTCTATATTTTAGCTGAAACAAGCGATGCTTTTCTTGTCCGTAATGGGGTAGAAGAGAAAGAAATTACCGTTGTTGACAACACCGGTGTACCCAGTAGCTTAATGGCTTCTATCCCTCAATATGCTCTTATTCAAAAAAGCGATTATTGGAATGGTGTCTCGGCTTATACCCCTATCAATGACGCTTTGTAAAAAACTCATGTACCATTATTTCCGTTTTTAATGATTTGTAATACCAAGGAGCTGTATGGTTTCGTTAAAAATCAGCGATCTAAGGAAGACATTCTTCACGCCCACAAAACTATCCCATCCTAAAAGCCGCTCAATCAACAAGAAAGCGTTAGCTGGAATTTCGATTGAACTTAATTCGGGTCTTTACGGTCTCCTCGGCCCCAATGGTGCGGGAAAATCCACCTTAATCCATATCATAACTGGTAGTCTTGCCCCAGATTCCGGAGAGGTTCTCTGGTGCGGCAAGCCAGCAATGGGTATAGGCTTCCGCCGCATTCTTGGCTATATGCCGCAGCAGCAGGGACTGTACGACAGCTATACCGGGCGACGCTTTCTTGCCTACATGGCTGCCCTGAAAGAAATTCCTCGAAAAGCTGTTGCAGCCGAGGTAGATCGCGTAGCAGCCGCCGTAAATTTGACCGCCGAGTTGGACAAGCGTCTTTCTGCTTATTCCGGCGGCATGAAGCAGCGCCTGCTGTTGGCATCCGCCCTGCTTGGGGATCCGAAGTTGTTGATTTTAGACGAACCAACGGCAGGTCTTGACCCTAAAGAGCGCGTTCGGCTACGCGAACTACTGGCAGATATGGCTAAGGATCGAATCATCCTTGTGGCAACGCATGTCGTTTCGGATGTAGAAACGGTGGCAACCAAAGTTATCCTGTTGCGTGCTGGCAAGATTGTGGATGCCGCGCCCGTGCCGGAACTTATTAAAAAATATGCTCCCGGTCAAGGGCTGGAAGATGTATACCTGAACGTGTTTGGTGAGGGAGACGGTAAATGAGCCTGTTTTTTGCTGAACTCCGCAAAGTTTGGGGCGGCAGAGTGTTCCCTGCCCTGCTGGCTATACTGGCGGCTGCCAATCTCCTACTGCTGTGGATGGGTACCCGCCCCACAGCCAAACAGCCTCCTGCATCAGCCTATCGTGCAGTAGGTGCCGAGCTTTCCGATAAAACCATGGAAGAAAAAGGGACCTATCTTCACGACAAATACACTGAGATAGAAAGCCTTGTGAAAATCGGGCAGTATTATCGGGAACAGGCTTACGGCGGCTATGGACTCACTCAGTATCGGCAGGACAATGCCGCTATGTTCGATGCCTATGAACAAGAGTACACAGATAAGACCTATACTCTATTTACGGATAACTTGAACACAGAGTACCGCCTGTTCAGTCAGTTGCAAAGCGAATATGACACCGTGGCGGCCTACAGCGACTTTCTGGATAGCGTTCAGACCAAGGCATCCCAACTGTCCGGCATCTCGATTTTTCAAAATGACCGTACCGGGTACGATTTGAAAAACATCGAATTGACCGCACAGGTTTATGCCGGACTAACGGAGACACCCATAGACTATTACCCGCAAAAAGGTCTGTACACAGCCATCAGCTATGCGTTCACCGACCTTATCCTGTTGGCATCTATGCTCTTGCTTGCGTTGATTCTTGTGCGCCAAGAGCGCGACAGTGGCTTGTTGAGTTTGATTCGTAGTCTTCCCGGTGGGCGACTGAAAACGGCCATTGCAAAGCTGGCGGCATTTGCTGCCAGCTTATTGGTCGTTCTAATGGTACTGTATGGGGTCAATCTCGCATATTGCTCGGCATCGTTCAGCTTGGGGCCTATGAATCGCACGATTCAAAGTGTTCCTGCATTGATGCGCTGCACAATGCAGATCACAGTTGGGCAATATCTGCTTCGGTTTTTGCTTGCAAAATGGGCCGGTGCGTTTGTGATGGGGCTGTGGGTCATGCTGGCCGCCCTTATCGCCAAACGCGCTGCGGCCGGATGGATCGGTGCGTTGGCGCTTCCTTTAGCGATGTACGGTATCCGTGCCGCGATTCCTGCCACGAGCCATTTGAATGTCATAAAGTATGCCAATATGGTAAGTCTGCTGCAAATCAATGAGTTGCTGGGGAATTATCGAAATCTGTTCTGGTTCGGCAGCCCCATCAGTCTCCCAATGGTAGAGTGGGTAACTGCCGCTGCTTTAGGCAGCATCTTGTCGGTGGCATTTTGTACGGTTTTTGCAAAGGCACAGCTGCTGCCAGCTGCCAAACGTAGTCTGGCGCTTCCCTTCCGCCATAAAACACACGCAACGTCTGTCACTCGTGAAGAAGGCAGAAAGCTGTTACTGATGAATGGTGCAGCGGTATTCTTAGCTGCATTTCTGGCATTCGGCATCTATCAAGGCGTAACGGCAGAAAGCTACATAGACGCGGACGAAATCTACTATGCCTATTATATGAAACATATTTCCGGGCCGTGGAGCGAAGAAAGCCGCGACTGGCTGAAAGAGCAGCGTAACGAGTTTGCTCCCATGTTGGAAGCACAGAAACGCGTCAACCGTGGCGAATTGAGCAGCGAAGCACTACTGGCCTACAATTCTTTACAGCAAAAATATTCTGCCTATCAGCGTGTTCTTCAATCCAACATTAGTTACTACCTCAAGGAGAATCCCGGTGCGTGGCTTGTTTATGAGACCGGATACAAGAAGCTGTTCGGCTTTACCGGTACAAGTGATGTACAAGATACACTTTTAGCAGGATTGCTATGTGCCCTATGCTTCAGCGAACTATTTGCAATGGAGCGCAAGGGCGGCATGGATGAAATTCTGGCATCCACTCCTTTGGGCCGGAAATACACTGTGAAAGCAAAACTGCGGCAAAGCACAGCGGTTGCGTCAGTAATAGCATTTGGAACGGTTTTGCCTCATCTATGGCAGGTTCTGCGCGACTATGGCCTTCCCTCTTTGCTGGGACCGGCAATGAGTATTTCCGACTTGCAGGCTGTCCCGAAGTTTATAACTTTATCGGATTTGCTGCTCTTTTGGCTGATTTGTCGCTTTGCCGCCTGCCTGTGCATGAGCCGAATTACCTTATGGCTGGGACAGAAATTAGGAAATCTGCTGCCCGCACTTTTTATCAGCGCTGTTTCGTATTGTCTGCCTGCGTTGCTTAGCCTCTCCGGAATGAGAAACGGGATTGAGTGGCTGGGGTTCTATCCACTATTCCATGCTGCGGCCCTTTGGCAAAACCAAGGGTATACCGCTGACGGCGAAAGCTATAATGCAATGTGGATTCCGATTTTTCTGGTATGTGCCGCATTCTTCCTCGCATGGGCTATTGGTCAGGCCCTTATTGATGACTATGATATGATAGGTGTTCCAGATGAAGTATTATAAAAGTCTGTCCATCGATGAAAATGATTACTCCGTTCAAAGGCAAGGTTGCCGCATTCACCTGACAACCACAGAATATCAACTATTCATTACGCTGCTCGACCATTCTGGGCACATCTGCTCCCGAAATTTTCTGTTGGCATCTGCATGGAATATCACAGTACCAATTCAGACACGGACGGTCGATGTACATATCGCAAAGCTGCGAAAGAAACTGGATCTAGGCCCGGATGATTTGAAAACCGTAATGGGACGGGGGTATGCGCTTTCTGGATAATGTGCGATGCCTGACAAATGGGTGAAATACATTTTGAAAGTCACATAAAGTATATCATCTATATTAGAGATTATTTTAGAATTGGATCTCCCTTGCTTCCTTAAAGGAAGCTCTCGTGTTTAGACTACAAGAGCTTCTGGAAAATACACAATTAGAACGATTTACCTGCTCAACTAGAAAGGAAAAGTGTAAAATGATTACGAAAGAGAAAAACCGCACCAAAATTATTTGTGCAGTAGTTACCGCCATTTCCGCTATTGTAGCAGGAGGAAGCGCTTTTCAACTTTATAATGTGCAGAACATCTCCCAAACAGTAAATGGAAATGTCATTCAAATTTTAGGGGAAACCGGCAGCTATGTATCCGCCGGCACTGATTTAACAGACTCAACTGATGAGCTAATCTCCGCATACAGAAAGGTTCTTGACGAGAACAGTCAGTATCAGGCAAATCAATCAACGTTGCAGGGACAAGTCCAAAGTCTGCAAAACGAAAATGACGACTTGAAAAATCAAATTCAAATACTTAAGGGAACACTATTAAATACATATTCCTCAGACGAAATCAATAGCGTAATCGAGCAAGGCGGATTAAAAAGGGATATTTCTAAGCGCCTAGATAATTTGGAATGCCTGGACAGTGTTCATTGTGAGCAAGTTCCCTCTGTTAAAGATTTGTATGGAACCACTCACAGTGTATCGTATCGTTTTGACGCGTCTGACACCGCATGGGCCAAGTTCAAGTTGGACGGACAATATGATACCTTCTCGGCAAATATTGTTACATCGGAAGATACAAATCGCGATGCAAATATGAGCGTGGAAATCTACCTCGATGATGTCCTTGTTGGGCGAGTTGACGATGTTGTACGAGATGAACATGTTCGCCCAATTAGTGTCAGTGTAAATGGCGGCAATGTTTTAATGATAAAGGTCATCCGTACAAATTCCTATTATAGCAGTTATGCTTATATTTGCGACACCTCACTGTCTGTGTTGCAGTAACTATTCGATTTTTCAATAATACGGAAATAGTATTCTGTTTTAGCTCGTTTAATAAACGAGCTAAAACTAAAGTGGCCGCAAATATTGGCAATAAAGGAATAGAGTTGCTATAATTACACTAAAGATTGATTGGATACCTAATTATTAGCAGAAGATCGTCCCAAACCAGCACGGAAAAGATTGGAGATGTTAAACATGAAAAAGATGGATCTTCATATCCATACAGTTTCCACCAAAAGGGACAAACCATTTGCGTTTTCGATAGAAAAGCTAAAAGGCTATGTCATACAGGAAAAAGTAGATTTGATTGCGATAACAAATCACAATCTATTTGATGCCCAGCAATTCAGCGATATCACGAATGCCCTACCCCTTAAAGTCTTTCCTGGCATCGAAGTAGATATAGAAGGCGGCCACCTGATTGTCATTACCGATCCATCTGACATAGATGATTTCACAGAAAAATGCGCGAAAGTTTATCGCCTTAACGGAACAAGTGAAGATTCATATATTTCCGAAGCACAATTTATGGAAATATTTAATGATCTTGGAAAATATATCCTGATTCCTCATTACGAGAAGGAGCCAAAATTCCCGCTCGAGAGGGTTCCTCAAATCAGCCCATATATTAAGTGTGGGGAGGCATGCAGCGCAAAGAAATTCATCTATATGCAGTCCAGAAGCGAAAAATTAGTTCCTGTACTATTTAGTGATTGGAGAGTTGAAGAAAAAGCTCAGTTTCCTTTAGGAAGGCAAACCTATATCGATATAGATGACGTTAATATGATGTCACTTAAATATGCATTAACCGATAAGGCGAAAGTATCACTGAAGCCGGAAGATGGAAACTCTCTATTCCAAATTCTCGACAATGGTTTGCAAATCTCAACTGGATTAACTGTACTTTTAGGAAAGCGTTCGTCTGGCAAGACCTACACGCTCGATCAAATCAATGCGCAATTTCCCGGCGGAAAATATATCAAACAATTTTCGTTGTTATCGACGGATGATGAGCAATCTCAGCGAAAATTCGAGGCAGCATTAAAAAATAGGGGAAATTCTGTAACAGAAAGCTATTTGGGGCCGTTCAAAGCGGTTGTTGATGATGTGCAATCCGTCAATCTTGAGCAAGATGCGAAGGAAATAGACGAATATTTAGAGACGCTGAAGAAGGCCGGAGAAGATGCACAGCGGCAAGACATCTTCTCAAAGGCAAATCTCTATCAAGAATCAAATTTTAGCATCAAAAATTTATCCTCCCTTGTCGAAATGATTGAAGCCGTAGAGACTTTACTGGGCTCAATTGAATACAAGGAGTTGGTTGAAAAGTATGTTGGTAGGCGTTCGCTTCTGCGTTTAGCGATTGCATTAAGAGAGCAATATATTCAAGAAAAGACAGATTCGTTGCACAAAGAATATGTAAATAGTCTTATCACATCGGTAAAGAAAGAACTAAGTGTCCGCTCTTCTACAACCGCTGTGCCAGATATAGACTTGTACCAAATCCTCATGAATCAGCACAAGGTACAGGTCTTCCATGATGTGGTGAAAATGATAAAGAAGCCTCGTGTTATTCAAGCGCAGAATTTGTATTCTTACAGAGTAGTTGCCCAAAGTAGTCCGTTTTCGGGTGCACTGGCGATGCAGAAAGTTAGTCGAAGCAAGACCGTCTTCTCCGATGCATTTAAGGAGTACAATGATCCGTACAAATTCCTACAAGTTTTGAAAGGGAAGGATATTCCTGCATCGGAGTATTATAAGTACTTCGTTAACATTACCTATGAAGTATTTAACCAGTATGGAAGTCCTGCGTCCGGTGGAGAACGTTCCGAGTATAATTTGCTTCAAGAACTGTCAGATGGAGTGAAAAACAGCATTTTGATTCTTGATGAACCAGAGTCTTCGTTTGACAACATATTCCTTAGAGATGGAGTAGATAGCCTGCTTAAAGACATATCAAAAACTATTCCGGTAATTATTGCAACGCACAATAATACAATTGGTGTTTCTGTTCACCCAGATTACATCGTTTATGCCTGCAAAGAGGTCTTAAGTGATGGAAAACTTGAATATCACTTGTATTCGGGTTATCCCTCAAGCGAGGACTTGGTTGATTTAAAAGGCAATCATATATCACGAAAATCTGTTTTGTTGGATTGCCTTGAGGCTGGTGAAGCAGCCTATATGGATCGGAGGAATTCTTATGAAATACTTAATGGTTGATAATGGAAGGGTATTCTATTCTTTGGATGGGAGTGCAGCAAGCAAAAATCCAATCGATCAGATTAGCAAGGACGATTTGCTTACCCTTTTGAAAATAGCAATTTCTGAAGAATCCTTTGAAATGGATCCCTACAGCACCGAATCTGTTCATAATGCAGCACACCAAATTATTTACAAAAATATCTATCAGAAATTTGAAGATATTAGATTGCATAGGGTAAGTTTCGAGGATGAAAAGGTAAATCTTTATCGAACTGCGATAAATAAGTACTCTTCTGAGCTTTCTGAAGACAAGTAAGTATAAAAAGACTCGTACCAATCGAGGACGTTAAAATATCCCGCTGTTGCGAGTCTTTTACTTGTAATAAACATTTATCATTTGACTTTCCGTCTGCTATTACAAGAACTTCCGCTTTTTAATAAATAAAATTGCATCACACAGTTGTTGGCAGAAATATAGCTTTAATGGCCACGCCGTCTTAAAAGTATATCATTACAAAGTTTATATTGTAAAAACACACATTTTTTCTGAAAGTGCATCAAAATCGTTAATTTCTCTCTGTTTAGTAATTGAAAGAATTCTTTCGACAAAACTAAAACAGGGAGTATTTTTATGCCATTCAAAAGACAGAAATCCAACATATCCCCGCATTACCACGACACACGGACGCTTTTGAGGAAGTACCGGGATGTCATGTGGAATTTGGAAGTATCCGATCTCGATTTGCAGGAGGAATTCAAGGCCGAGTATGGACTGTCCACGGACGCCCTGTTTGTGGATAACGAAGTCAACAAGGGCGGCAACCGGCTGGAAAACTATGCCCGTGCCTTGGAGCGCAGCAAGAGGATGATGCAGATCATCGACACCGCGATTGACCTGATGCGGCGCAAGCACAAGAAAGGCGAGTTTTATTACTGGATTTTGTACTACGCCTACCTCTCCCCGCAGCAGTGCGAGAATGCGGGTGCAATTTTGCAGTCGCTTGAAACCAAGGGAATCTCTATTTCTCTGCGCACCTACTATGTCCACCGGGATGAAGCCATCGAAGTTCTCAGTTCGATTTTGTGGGGCTACACTTCCCAGGATTGCGAGAAAATCACCAATCTGCTGACTCCTGATTGACCCTGCACAACATCCGCAATAAATCCGCATAGCCAAACCCTTTTTTCCTGCACAGCCAATTTGATATCATGGTAATGGCCTACTTTTGGCGATTCTTAAAGCATTTTTGCACACAGGAGGTTTCAATGACTAAGAAAAACACACGTTCTTGCTCTCATAAGCGCATAAAAGCAGCCCTTTGCGCTGCCATGTGCAGCGCACTGACCGCGATGCCTGCTTTCGCAACTAACGGAAATAATGCCGCAGCCACAACCGGCACCACCGTCTGGACGAAAGCCAGCGAGATCATGCAGGATGTCTACTCGCAAATCATCTCCATCTCCACCGTCACAGCTGTTGTCTGTGCCGCCGTTGCCCTGCTGCTGATGAACTTTTCCAAGAACGGCAAGACCGTGGATGACTCCCGCGCGTGGCTCAAGCGCATTGCCATCACTTGGGCGATTCTGAACGGTCTTGGCTTCATTATGGCCTACGTCACCCCGTTCTTCCAGGGCGGCACTTGGAATCCGTAAGCCTGCGCGGAATTGCAACAAGGAGGTGAACGCCTTTGGGCATTTTAGACGGCATTGTGGATTGGTTGGCAACGCAGGTGATGAATCTGCTGGATCTGGCATCCACATCGGTACTCGGTGCGCTGGACTGTAATATGGACACGTTCAAGAGATACTTTCCTGCTGCCTCGGCCATGTATGAGATTTTCATCTGGACGGCTATCGGGCTGGTGCTGCTGAACCTTGTGTGGCAGCTTTACCGCTGCTACGGTGCCGGGTTTGACATTGATACCGAGAATCCCATCAATCTGGTGGTGCGCTCTGTAATTTTCCTGTTGCTGATTTGGTACTGCGATGACATCGTCAACCTCGCCTTGCAGATTGGCGGCACACCCTACAACTGGATTCTGGATAGCAACTTGCCCGGCGTGCAGTTCGGAGACTTCAATTCCGTGCTGCTTGTCATTATTGGCGTAATTGCCAACGGTTCTGTGGCCTTGATTGCCCTGATCCTTGTTATGGTTCTTGCATGGAACTACTTAAAGCTGCTTTTGGAAGCTGCCGAGCGATATGTTGTGCTGGGGGTTCTGGTTTTCACCGCGCCACTTGCCTTTGCCATGGGCGCGGCTCGCGGCACAAACAATATTTTCAAAAGCTGGTGCCGGATGTTCGGCGGACAGCTTCTGCTGCTGATTATGAACGCATGGTGCCTAAAGCTGTTCGTCAACATGGTCGGTGAGTTTCTCGCCAATCCACTGTCCTTATAGGAGATTTTTGCATGAAAAAAACTCTGTTTACCCTATTCACCGCTATTAGCTTTGCCCTCCTGTACTGCCCCGCCGCTCTTGCCTTGACCGAGGATGAGGCTGCTGCGGCCGTGGGCGCACAGGGCAAGGATGCCGTATCCGGCAATCTGTTCCTGTGGCTGCTGTGCGCTATCGCTTTTCTAAAAGTCAGCACCAAACTGGACGGTATTCTGCATTCATTGGGCATCGGCGTTTCGCGTTCGCCCGGCTCAATGCTGTCCGAAGCGTTGCTGGCTTTTCGTGGTTTTGAAATCGGCAAAGCCTTTATGGGGCTGGGCGCTGCAAAAGCTGCTGCTACCACTACTAATACGAAAACCGCCCCCAGCAATACCTTTGCAGGCGGGCTTTCCGGCATGGTAAGTCGTCATGTGCAGCAAAGCGCCGCAAGTTCCATCAGTGGGCAGTCCGGCGGCATCGGAGCATCCTTGGGCAGTGCCATGTACCACAATAGCCTTGGCAAAGATGGTGGGTTTGCCAGTAAGGTCATCGGGTCTATTGCCACCGGGCAGACCGGCGGCAGTATTACAGGCGACAGCGCTGTAGAAGCGCTCAATGGTTATTTTGCAGGCACCAGCGATGCGGAGGCCATGCCCATTCCTGCCACCGGCGAAAATATCCCCACTGCAATGGCAACCGCTGAAAACGATGCCGTGATTGACTCTCCTATCCCCGCCACACCGCTGGCGCTGGAGGGCGATAGCACGGTTGATGTTTCCCCGACAAGAGACAGTGAAATTGCCATGCGTGCTGGCGGTAGTCCTGCCGTTACGGAACAGTCCACCATTCCCACTTCGTCCTCTATCCAACAGGCAGCTATGAACCGCGTGCTGCTGGGACAGATGGGCAACAGCGTCACAGATGTGGAAATTGGCGGCGGCAAGATTCAGGGGCGCGAGATCGTCCCCGGCCGCGGACAGATTCAGTTTGCCATGTACAATGCCCGCCAGTACGAAAAGCCGGAGGGGCATTTTACCGAGCAGACTTCCCGCGACGGCGAAAAGTGGTACAAGGTCTACGCCACGACCCGCGTAGAAAAAACGCCCACCGTTCAAGACGAACGCGGGCGTATGCAGTATGATGAGCGCAAGGTTGCTACTATGCCAAAAGCCCCGGCGCGGAGACATTAAATGATTGAAAATGATAATCAAAATTCCCAGCAGGCGGCCTCAGCAGCAGTTCGTAACGCGCCCAAACTTGCCAAAATCGCACAGGCAGGAGTGCAGGGCGGCCCCGCCGGGGCTGCTGCCGAAGCTGCGGTGCAGTATCGCAAGGAAGTATTGGTCGTTGCCATTGCAGTCATGCTGTTGCCGGTTCTGGTTCTGATCATGCTGCCCGGCGCGATTTTCGGTACGCTAACACAGCCCAGCACTGCGGTCAATGATGATTTGGAAATTGCAGCCAATGTAATCCAGCTTCGCAATGCCGTATCGGATATTTTGCAGGAAGCCTACGAGGATACCCTTGCCGAAATAGAATCCGAGCGTGCAAGCCGCACCTACAGCGACATTGATGATTCCGTGGGCGGTCATGTCTCCTACAACGCCTTTCAGCTCATTTCCATGTACTGCGCCTATCAAGGTGAGGATGACTATACCAAAATCAGTCTGTCCAACCTTTCTGAACAGATACAGGCTCACCGGACAGAATATTATACCTACACCATCTCCGAGGAAGTCCGCACCGAGCCGGTGCAGAAAGAGGTGCGCGGGCAGACCATAACTGTACAGGAAGATCACACCTACACCATTTTCACGCTTTCTTATGTAGGCGATGACTACTTTGCCGACACGGTCTGGCAGCTTGATGACAAGCAGAAAAGCTATGCCGATGCCTATGCGCATAACCTGACCGTCTATCTCCACGAAATAGAAGAACGTGAAGGCATTACGATTCTGGGGCAGATCAACGATTCTCTTATTGATGATAATTCTCCTGCCCCCAGCGGCGGGTTCGGCAATCCGTTCAATGACCCAAACTGGGAGCAGCACATCACTTCTTTCTTTGGCAAACGCGAGGATGTCGGTATTCCCGGCAAGGATACCACCAACCACAATGGTTTGGACATTGCCTATCCCTACGGCACGCCGATTCTTGCGGTGGAGGCTGGCACAGTCATCAAAGCGGGGTATCATGTCAGCTACGGAAATTATCTGGTCATCAATCATGGCGGTGGGTATTGTACGCTCTATGCCCATTGCAGCCAGCTTTTGGCGCAGGTTGGCGATACGGTGAACAAGTACGACACCATTGCCAAGGTTGGTGCTACCGGCGATGTAACCGGAAATCATCTGCATATCTGCGTCATTATCGACGGTGTCTACGTCAACCCAAAAGGGTATCTGCACTAAAACAAAGGGGGCTGCTTCTGCCAATACGCAGGAGCGGCCCTCTTATTTTTATTTATCCGAACAATACCGACAAGTAATCAGTTCTGCCGTCCAGCACACGGAGAATTTCTACAGTGTCGTTTTCCCCGTCCACACGGTAGAAAATCAGCTGCTTTGACACCACGAAATAGCGCACATCTGTGGCGATTTCAAACTTTTCTGCCAGTGCCGCGCCCATATAAGGATTATCTGCCAGCAAGGATATTGCTTTCAGCAGCGCTGTCATCAGCTTTTTGGCCGCTTTCGGGTTCTTCAGCTGCCCGGCAATATAGTCGCGGGTCGCCTCCATGTCTTTGACCGCGGCTCTCTTATAGCTTACCCTCATTTCTCTACTCCGAACATTTTATACACTTCATCCTCGGAGTAAGAAACCGGATCGTCCTGCGCTTCCTGCAACTGCTTTGTCAGGCGGGAAAGTGCCTTTGCCTTGATGATCTCCGCGTTGTCCTCGGTCACAGAAAAGGGAAAACCGCCCGCGTTCAGCGACTGCTGGAAAAACACATTGATAGCATCGGTCAGAGTAAGACCGTTCTTTGCATACACAGATTCCAGTTCCTGCTTAATTTCCGGGTTGATACGAACGCGAAATACATCCGTTTTAGCCGCCGAAACAATGTTCTCCATAAAATAAACTCCCTTCATGCCGTAGTTTTCTTCTTATCTCCATTATACGTTCACAGCATCCGGTTGTCAATTCATGTAGCCACATTGATGCCACAAAGCTACATTTGAAAATTTATCTGCCGAAATGCAGTAAATCGGCACAACATCCGCACAGCAAAAGTCTTTTTTGCTGCAATATGACTCTGCTATAATAGTATCGTCAAAATTGAACAGAAACGCAAGAGCGCCTTTTTTGAGGGCGCTCTTTTCGTTTATCGGAGGTGGTCGAAATTTCACGCGAAGAGCGGGATGCTTACCTTATTCCGCAGAATTTTGTGGACACCGGCACGATTCTCGGCGGCACGGTCAAGCTGCGCAATGCAGTAGAGGCGGCTGTGCTTGCCGTAGGCAGTGCGATACCGCTGTTTTATCTGCCGATGGCGTTTAACATCCGCCTGATGATCGTTATTGCGGTATCGGTGCCGTTGGGTGTTTTCGGTGTGGTTGGTATCGGCGGTGACAGCCTGACACAGTTTGTGGCGCACTGGTTCCGCTTTATGAAGCGCCGCCGCATCGTCACGCCCACGCCACAGGGCAATCTCGAAGCCAACCGACACCGGCATCTGCGGCTCATCAGCAAACGGTATCGTGTTGTCTACTACGACGATTCGGATACCCTGCCCCACAACGCACAAGTTTTGCAGCGTAAGGCGGACCGCCACGGAAAGCTGGTAAAGCGGCAGACGCTCTACGACCTACTGCCTATCGAGAAAATCGAGAACGGCATCTTGCACACCACAGATGACCGCTATATCAAGATTCTGGAAATCGAGCCCATCAACTTCCTGCTTCGCTCCCCGCGCGAGCAGCGCAGCGTCATCTACTCGTTCGCCAGCCTTTTGAAAGTCAGTCCGGTGCGGCTGCAATTCAAGTCATTCTCCCGCAAGGCGGACGTCAATGCCTATCTGGACAAGCTGCGGCGGGATGCCGCCAACGAGCCGGACGCGGCGGTGCGCAAGCGCCACATGAGCTATATCCGCTTTGTAAAGCGGCTCGGCTCCCGCGATGCCGTCAGCCGCCGTTTCTTCGTGATTTTCCAGTATGAAGCGCCCACGAACGAGCGAAACATCTCCTATGCCGAAATCGTCTCCACGCTCGAAACCACAGCCCGCAATTTCCGCACCTATCTGGCGCAGTGCGGCAATGCCATCGTGGAACATGAGAACGAGGACGAGTTCATTACCGATGTTTTCTATACCTTATTAAATAGGCGGACGGCGGTACAGGTGCCGTTGCAGGAACGCATACAAGACGTGCTTGCCAGCTATCTTGCCCAAAACGATGCCACGGCGCTGGACAAGATACCACCCGCCGCCTTTATGATTCCGCCCTCGCTGGACCTGAAGCACGGCAGATATCTCTACATGGACGGTATCTATCACGCCTACCTGATGATTCCTGCCGACGGCTACCGCGCACAGGTCATAGCCGGATGGATGGCGCTGCTGGTGAACGCCGGCGATGGCATTGATGTGGATCTGTTTCTGGAACGACAGCCCAAAGAGCGCATGATGCAGAAAATCGGGCAGCAGATCCGCATCAACCGCAGCAAAATCAAGGACACCAGCGACACAAACTCGGATTTCGATGACCTCTCCAACGCCATCCGTTCCGGCTACTACCTGAAAGACGGCCTTGCCAACAACGAAGATTTCTACTATGCCGCCATCCTCGTAACGGTCACGGCTGCCAGCGTCAAAGATTTAGAGTGGCGCATCGGGGAGATACGCAAGCTCATGGTCTCGCAGGATATGAATTTGCAGCTGTGCAGTTTCCGGCAGGAGGCAGCCTTTCTCTCTTCCCTGCCGCTTTGCGCCCCGGATACGGCGCTGTTCAAGAAATACCGCCGCAATATTCTTACCTCCACCGCAGCCAGCTTTTATCCGTTCGTCAGCTTTGAGTTGTGCGATACCAACGGCGTACTGCTGGGCGTGAACAAGTACAATAACTTCCTTGTCAGCCTGGACAACTTCAATACCCGCATCTATAAAAATGCGAATATGGCGATTCTCGGCACCTCCGGCGCAGGCAAAACATTCACTATGCAGCTTATCGCCCGGCGTATGCGGCTGGCAGGAACACCCGTTTACATCATTGCACCGCTGAAGGGTCACGAGTTTTACCGGCAGGCCAAGGCGTTGAACGGCACCATCATCCGCATCGTGCCGGGCAGCCCGGATTGCATCAACGTCATGGAGATTCGCAAAATCGACCACACAAGCAGCGAACTGCTGGACGGCCCTATGCCGGAGCAGTCGGAACTGGCCGCCAAAATCCAGAAGCTGCACATTTTCTTCTCGCTGCTGATTCCCGATTTGAGCAACGAGGAACGCCAGCTGTTGGATGAAGCCATCGTTACGACCTACCGCAATAAGGGCATCACCTACGACAATGCCAGTCTGGATGACCCGGCACACCCCGGCCAGTACCGCGAAATGCCGATTTTGGGCGACCTGCACGCGGTTTTATCGGCCACCCCGGAAACACGGCGCATTGCCAACATCCTAAACCGCCTTGTACACGGCTCGGCCTCCAGCTTCAACCGCCAGACAAACGTGAACCTCGACAACAGCTATGTCGTCATCGACATCAGCGAGCTGTCCGGCGATCTGCTGACCGTGGGAATGTACATCGGGCTGGACTATATGTGGGATAAGGCGAAAGAAGATTTGACCCGCCGTAAACAGATTTTTATAGATGAGGTTTGGCAGATCATCGGTGCATCGTCCAATGCGCTGGCTGCCAACTATGTATTCGAGGCCGTCAAGACGATTCGCGGCTACGGCGGTGGTGTACTGGTTGCCACGCAGGATCTGAACGACTTCTTTTCCTTGGAAGATGGAAAATACGGCCGCGGCATCCTGAACAACTGCAAAATCAAAATCATTCTGAACCTGGAGGAAGAGGAAGCACAGCGCGTGCAGAGCGTCTTGAAGCTGACCGATGCCGAGATCGACAACATCACCCGCTTCGAGCGCGGCAGCGCGTTGATCGTCACAAATTCCAACAATGTCACCGTCGATATGCGTTGCAGCGAGGAAGAAAAGGACCTGATCACCACAGACCGGGACGAGCTGCGCCGCATTGTAGAACGTAAAATGCAAAATCAAACCGAAACGGAGGAATCCTAATGAAGAAACCTGTTATCGTCGCCCTGTGCTGCCTGCTGGCACTGGGCACCGGCACCGCAGCCTTTGCCGAGGAGCCCACACCCACCCCCGCCCCGGAACTGGTGGAACTGTCGCCGGAAGATCCCGCGCCGCAGTTTTACCCGGACAGCATCTCATGGCAGGAGGACGGCGGGCAGCTGCTTGTCGTCAAGCAGTACAGCGTACCGTATGGCACAGTCGTTGCCGACTTGACCGAAAGCGGTATGCAGTGGGGCGGTTCCGATTACACCTTATGGGGTGTTACACAGTCTGTGGAGGGCGGTGTGACCGAAGAAAAAGAGGTCACACAGGATTTTGAATTGTCCGTGCGGAGCGCCGATGCCGAAACCGCCCGCAATGACGTGAAAGAGTCTGTGGCCTACGACGATGAGTATGGCTTCTCCGGCTCTCTGACCTTGCAGGACATTACGATTGGCGAAACTTTGCAGGCCGACAGCACCTACATGGCAACCGCGCACTACGCCGGAACGGTCACCCGCACCGAGGCTGGAACCGTGCATTACACACTACTGTACGCGCCGATTTCTGTGCCTGTGGTTGTTGCTGCGGCAGAAAGTGGGATTACTCCGGCCTTGCTGATTATGGGCATTGCGTGCGCGCTGCTCTTTATCGCGGTGCTGCTGATTATCACCCATCTTCTGCGCAAAGAGCCTGCTCACGCGGTTGAGCCCGCAAAGACCGCCCCTGCACCGAAAGTCTATGTGCCGTCCGGGGATATTGTCCTCGGCGGCAGAAATGAGGATGACGATGAAGAAAATCTCTGATTGGGCAAAAGCTCTGCTGCCGCTGGTCGGCAGCGGAATGGTTCTGCACTACCTGTTCCTATGGCATGAGCGCCGCCATGCGGTGGCGCTGCACAAAGAAGTCTACCATAAACCACACCATTAAGGAGGAAAACACCATGATTGCACAATGCCTTTACCAGTCCGACCCGAAGAATCTTGCCAGCATGGGCAGGCAGCGTCTTGCTTGTCAGCGCGCCGCCCGCAAATTGCAGTGGGGTGTGCAGAAAGAGCGCATTTCCGAGACAAACGAGCCTGTGCCGCTGCTCATGCGCCCCGCCGTCAAGGAGATTTTACAGGATGCCGAACAGCACCGCTTTGATGTGCTGCTGATCGGAAACCGGGATTCTCTCTGCTGTGATGCCGCTGACATGGAGAGCTTTTTGACCGTGCTGAACTCGTTCAACATCCACATTTTTGCCGGCGGTCAGGGCAGCTGGGTCGAACCGAACGGCCGTCACTACGCGCCCCTGCCCCGCCTGCCGTGGCAGGAGGATGATGTTGCGGAGGTGCCGCAGTGAGAGAAAAATTCAAACACTTTTGCGATACCGCCAATCCCGATTTGCTGCGGCTCGTTATTATTTTTGTTTTGGTCGGGCTACTGTTGGTCGGGTTCCTGCTTTTCGGGCGTTCCGATGAGGGTGCTTCTATCCTGCCTGCATGGGTACAGACCGAGCACGTGGAACCGCCTGACGAACGCCTTACAGTCGCACAGAAAGAAAACCCGGACACTGTGGCGTGGATCACGATTCCCGGCACGAACATCGACGCTCCTGTGCAGCAGTACGGCGACAATGACTACTATCTGCGCCGTGATGAAAAGGGGGCCGAGGATTACCACGGCTGCCTTTATGCCGACTACGCCTGCCGTATGGACAGCAGCGTAAAAGTTTCTCGCAATCTGATTTTTTACGGCCACACCTTTACCGACGAAGATTATACCAGTGGGTTTGAGGATCTGCACAAGTACCGCGTGTTTGAGTTCGGGCAGGAGAACCCGTACATTTATGTTTCGCTGGCGGATGAAAAACTGACGTATCAGATTTTCAGCGTATGGGTCTGCGATGCAAATGCCGATACCGATTGTATTCAGGCTGACCCGGACGATGCAGCATTTCAGCAGATTTTGGACAAGGCTGTTGCCGGCTGTGCGTTCGACTACGGTGTGGACGTGATGACCGATGACCATATCCTGACACTTTCCACCTGCACGGCTGACCCCAACAGCCGCCTGTTGGTCGTTGCCAAGCTGATTGATGGAGGTGGTGTAGATGTAGCATCGTAGTTTTTCGCATTTGATGTAAAGAATAATACGAAGGAGTTATGCAAATGCAATACAAACTCAAACACCGCTTATCTGCGGCACTCATGGCAGGAGCCATGTGCTGCACGATGATCCCCGCTGCCTCGGCCGATGAGATTGCAACGCCGGAGACAGCAGATACGGCTGTTCCCGAAGTTACTGACAGCGCGGCACCGGATATTTCGCAGATCACCGAAAATCTGTACAACGATTTGCCGCATGCACCTACCGGCAGTTACCTCGGCAGCATGGGTCTGCCTGTGGCAACCGGTGAGACGAAAATCAGCATCTCGGCATGGGTGTCTGACCTGTATGATGGTGCCGATGCCCACATAGATGCCGATGCATTGAACGAGGATGAAACAACCATCACTATCGGCAAAAATCTCGATGCAAATTATGCAATCATTCCTCTTCTGGTTCAGACCGAGTACCCGGCAAATGGCGCAACAGCAGAAGTTGTACTGCCAGAGGGAGTGGAGGTTCTCAGCTACGCATCTACTGATGCAGACCTCATTCCTGCCGGCGATGCCGAGCAGTCCAAAATTCTGTATCAGACTTACGCCGAGCAATCTGCGGCTGCAACCGGCTTTTATGTAAAGGCTTTTTCTGACTTCACAGCGCAGTTTGTTTACGCCAGCCCGGACGGCACAACTTTACAGAAATCTATTCATGTACAATTGTCGGATGAAGCAACTCCTACGCAGCTTTATACCGATAATGGTGTTGCAACCCTCGCAGCCGGTCCTACCCCGCCCTATGCCACCGGCAAAATCACCAGCATCGCCAAAGAGGGCGGCACTTGGCTTATTTGGTTCAACGGCCAAGAAGCCTATTGTTGCAGCCATGGTCTGAACGGTCAGCCCAATGGCTGTCCGACCTACGCTTTTGACCATGTGTCTCGCCTTGAGCCCGGTCAGTACACCCCCGGCAACCATTATGCGAACCAAATCAACATTTGGGGTGGCCTCGGTCAGTTGAGTCTCGATATGCTGGACAGCAAGCCCGCTGTTATGAGCGCAGACAATGAACAGACCGCCCTCATCAGCGAAATCTACGATGAAACCCAGCAGTGGATCATTGCCAACTATCCTGATAGTTATGCTGCACAGACCTATGTCGCTGCCGCTGAAGAATTGGCAAACGGCACGGCAGTTCAGTCCGGCGAAAACGGTTATTACACTTACATTTATAATCCGCCTGCTGGCTACGCATGGCAGATTGTAGCACTGGTTGGTGAGGAAATTGCTGGCGGTACCGAAATCCCGGACGTACCGACTGCTCCTGAGCCGCAGTATTATTCTGCTTCTTGGACCGCTCCTGCACAGAGCGCCAGCGGCAGCTTTGATCTGACGTTCACCGTCAACGCCGACAAATACCAGCTGAACACGCTGGAAAAAGTGGATGGCGCAGTCATTACTATCACGCCCAGTCAGACCAGCGGCAGCGTGGACGGCGGCAGTTGGAAGATGACCCCTGCCGGAGCGCAGACCATTACCACATGCGGCCACACGCAGGATGATAGCTTCCACCTCAATGGCGGCGATGGTTCTGCTACATGGGCAGTACATTATGAGGTGTCCAAGACCAGCACCAGCACACTCAGCGGGCAGGAAGGACCGTTCACCAGCCAGGCTGAAGCGGATGCCGCTGCCGAGGCTGCCAAAAATGCAGCCATCAACCAACTGAAAAACGAAGCACAAGGTATGGTAGATGCTGCCATCGCCTCGGCGCGGGCACAGCTTGCAAATATTATGTTTAGCTACGATGAAATCACCATTCCGCACGGCTTCGATACCACGCCCGGCGCTTTGGGTAGCCACCAGACGATTACTGTTCCTGCCAACAGTAGCAACGACTACCAGATGCAGAACGATGAATGGTCTGTAAAGGTGTCGATTGATAAGATTGACAGCGAGACCAAGCAGCAGATTTGCGGGGACGCAGAGTTTGCCATTTTCGAGTGGGATACTGTTCTGCAACGGTATATCCCCACTGGCGGGTATAACCAGTACAAGGTTGAACGTCAAGCAGATGGCACCTACAAAGTCATCAACCATAGCGATTACGCAGGCGGGTCAGACAATATTTATTACACTCAGCGCAACGAAGGTCGTTTTGTCATTGTCGAGCGCCGCGCTCCCAGCGGGTACTACGGTGATTGGACGGATGTGACCAATCCCGGCACGGCTGGTTCCGTGCTGGGCAAACGCGCCTACTCCTTTGAAATCACCAAGGCACTGGACGGTCAGACCATATGGCTGGGTAACGCGGATTATAACGCCGACATCACCACGGCCAACAGCGGCGGCACTCTTATCGACACCGGCGAAGGAATCGTTACTATTAGTTTCGATGAGCGCAGCGGAGACAAATCCTATAGCACTGATCCTACCGGAATTGCCAGCAATGAGAAGTCCTATACCATGCGCGCTGATTCCGCCACCATGCAGAACGACCGCGTTCTCGGCAGCATCACGCTCTCCAAAGTAGACTTGGATGCTGCCCGGTATCTGGTTGCGAGCAGCAACGGTGACAGCACACTCGAAGGCGCCGTGTACGACCTGTACGCCGCCGAGGACATTCACCACCCGGACGGCGTTTCTGGCATCGTCGATTACTCCAAAATCACAGATGCCAGCGGCACCCCTATCTGGCATACCACTGTGCTTACCAACGGCGCATGGAAATCCGATTATCTCCCGGTGCTGAAAAAAGACCACCTTGTTGCCTCCGCCGCCATCAATGACGGCAAGTTGGCATTTTCTAATCTCTACCTGGGCCGATACTACCTTGTGGAGCGCGCCACCGGCATCGTGATCCCGATGGATTCCAACGAGCAGTATTACCTTTCCGGCCAGTATCCCCTGCTCAACAAAAAGTTGGAGCCCACCGGCAGCTATGCCGCCCTCGCCAGCAACGGAGCGGAGTACACCGACTATGTCTACCGCAACCAGTATTCTGCTGTTGCCGAAAGCCGCGCCTTAGACGGCAGTAAGACCTATGACGGCTACTACTTGTCCTTTGCGAAAGGCTATCTCTGTGATGAAGTCAACCACTACCAATCCCTTACTTATGCAGATGAATCCACTTACGTTATCCGCGCTGGAGACGAAACGCAGGATGAAGTGCTGAAATCCGGATTTTCCCTGCAAAAACTGGTGTCCACCACCGGGCAGCCCTCGCCCGCCATCAAGCTGGGTGGTGCCGGGTTTAAGGTGTACCGTATATCGCTGCTGAGCAAGGCAGACCAGTTTACCCAAAATACCGATGGCAGCTACGATGCCGCCAGCATTCTGGATGCCTACCGTAAATCCAGCTACGATCAGGACACCCTGAAATTTGATTTTTCCGCCGAAGAACAGGCTGTCGCCACGATGTACGAGAGCGACACCGCCGCCGTCAACCGCTACAATGCCACCTTGACCGCAGACGGCGATTTTGCCAATGGGCAGGGTCTCGGCTGGGTGCCGACCAACAACGCGCAGGAATACCGCTTATCCGAAATCTTCACTAACGAGGAAGGTATCCTGCGTGTGCAGGGACTTCCCTACGGCCAGTACATCGTCATGGAAACGACGGTGCCAAAAGATGTTTTTCAGGCCGAACCGTTCCTTGTCACCGTCAATGCGTCCAGCCCGCAGAGCAGCTTTACTGTGCCCGCCGGCAGCATCACAACGCCCAGCGGCAGCTACATGACCTACAACATTCTGGACGAAGAGTTGGAGGGCTACTTGCAGCTTGTCAAAATCGACATTGAGACGGGCAAGCCTGTCAAAATTGCCGACACCGCGTTCAACCTTTACTACATTGCCGAGGACGGCCGTGAAACCCTTGTGGAGATGAACGACCCGAAATCTGGTAATGCATGGGCAAAGACCAGCACTTTCTATACAGACTCCAACAGCGAAATGAAGACCCCGGAAAAACTGCCGCTGGGCAAGTACCGCATCGTTGAGGTCGAAGGCCCGCACGGGTATTTCAACGACCGCCAGTACAATGTCGTGTTTGAGTTGACCTCAGATCGTGTGTATCAGGTCAGCGGCGGCAGTGCCGACGGCATGGATGACTATGTCATCACCGAAAACTACTATAACCATGAGACTTTGGGGCAAATCAAGATTCGCAAAATCGGCAACGTGCTGACCGGATACGAGAACGGGCAGTTCGTGTACGAGACGGACAATCTTGCCAATGCCACCTATGAGATCCACGCGCAGGGCGATATTCCTACGCCGGACAATCAAGGCACGCTCTGGTATGCAGACGGTGACCTTGTTGCCACCGTTACCACAGATGGACAGGTGGACGAGGTTCAGTTCAGTCCCACGCGGACAACCGCCACCTATGATTTCTTAAAAGTGACCCACGATGGCACGAAAGGCGAAGTTGCCATTACCCTGCCGCTGGGTACTTACACAATTTCCGAAGTACAGGCTCCTTACGGATATGTCCATACCGACCACACCTATACTGTGGTGCTGGACTGGGATAACCAGTACAACGATCTGGTCCTTGCGAAGACTATCATCGACCACACGCAGGACGGCGATGTTGTGTACAATTACTCTATTATAAATGCAGGCAACGCCAGCGCCGAGCAAATTGAAAAACAGGTTCTTGTCTTTGAAAATTCCCGCGTGCTGCCGGTTGTCGAGGAGGGCAAAGTCGGCGTTGGTCTGTACAAGCTAGACCGCGACACCTGCGACTTGACTGATGAAAAGCCCTATGCAGATGGCTGCAAGACCCGCGCCTCCCTCTTGAACGGTAGCAGCAACCGTGCTGACATTCCGGCTGATGCCAAGATGGTCGCGGGGGCTGTCTATGAGCTGTATACCGCAGACGACATTTACAGTATTTCCGGTGAGCTGCTGGCAGCCGCCGATACGCTGCTGGGGACAGCCACTACCGATGAAAACGGTCTCGCCTATTTTGACGTGGATGTTCCCCTGCGCGGCGAACATTACGGCAGCAGCGATGCCCACGACTGGACGACCAACAGCGGCCGCTACTATCTGCGTGAGGTCAGCGTGCCGGACGGTTACTTGATCGAGCAAAGCGTGATTCCTGTTGAGTTCACCTACGAAAACCAATTTATCGCATGCCAGATTGTTGACTGCCTGCACTCCGACAAGCAGACCACCGTAGAGATCGACAAGCGTGCTTTCACCGCCGATTCCAACGATACCTTTGCCCTGCCCGGTGCCACTTTGACCGTGACCGATTGGAACGGCAATGTGGTGGATAGCTGGGAGTGCGGCGACACGGCCCATGTGATTCGTGAGCTGCATCTTTCCCACGACTTTGCCGGGAACCGCGATACCACCAAAATCTATACCCTGACGGAGACCCGCCCGGCAGACGGCTACGTCACCGCCCGCTCGATTCAGTTCCGCTTGGAGCAGGCCACGGACGACAATGGCTACTTGCAGGAAACAGCGGTCTGGGTGCTGCGCGAATCCAAAGATTCCGAGTACCAATCCGGCAGCATTATCTCCCCCACCGCATTCTCCGATGATACTGTGGCTACGATTCCCGCCAAGCTGCGCGCATTCTGGGATAATCTAATGGGCAAGAATCCCGATGCAGACGGCGTTGTCATTGCCAACTGGTACTGCGTGAACGGCACGCTGGTGGTGAATTTCACCGATGCCGCTAATGACCGCGCCTTTGCCAAGTGCCTGCGGGAGAGCGATTTCTCCGATTTGACGTTTGATACGGTCTATCTGAACGACGCGGCAGCTCCCGCGTTCTTTGCCGATAAGCAGGTTGCAGAAAAGCCCGCCGATGCCGAAATCACCTACTCTGCAAGCTGGATTCTGCTGAAGGATTCCGATGGGTTCAGCCAGACTGTGACGATGCTGGATGCGCCCACCCACGTAAAAATCAGCAAGGCCGATATTACGACTCACGAAGAAATCCCCGGTGCCACGCTGCGTGTGCTGGATAAGGGCGGCAATGTTGTGGACGAGTGGGTGTCCGAGGACACGCCGCACTACATGGAGGCCGTGCTGGTTGCGGGCGAGACGTATACGCTGGAGGAAACCCTTGTGCCTGATAATTCTGGGTATGTGCCTGCCAATTCCATTCAGTTCACGGTCGAGGATGACGGCAAGGTTCAGCACGTTTTTATGCAGGATGACTACACGAAAGTGCAGATTTCCAAAACCGACATTGCCACCGGCACGGAAATCAGCGGTGCAAAGCTAAAAATCACGGACGCAGACGGCAAGACGGTTGCCGAATGGGTCACGGACGGCACACCCCACTATATGGAGCGCATCCCGATGGGTACGTACACCCTGACTGAGACGATGGCTCCCACTGAGCAAGGCTATGTCCGCGCCGAGAGCGTTACCTTTGAGGTTGGCCCTACGGGGGATATTCAGCGCGTGGAGATGAAAGACGACTTTACCAAGGTTGAAATCTCCAAGGCTGACATGACGGATGGCCGTGAGCTGCCCGGTGCGAAGCTGAAAATCACCGATGCCAACGGAAGCTCCATTGCCGAGTGGGAGACCAACGGCCAGCCCCACCGCATCGAGCGCCTGAAGCCCGGTGAGTACACGCTGACCGAGACGGCTGCCCCGGCCGGGTATCTGCTCAGCGAGGAAGTACACTTCACCGTGCAGGAGACCGGGGAAATTCAGAAAGTTACGATGTACGATGCCCCGGCGCATTCGCTGATTTTCACGAAGCGAGATATTGCCACCAATGCAAAGCTGGTAGATGCCCGCTTAACGATCCGCAATGCCTACGGCACGACCATTGACCGTTGGACGACCACAGACGGCGACCATGCCATCCGCGTACTGCCGGAGCGTTCTGCCGCCAAAGACCCGCGCAAAAATCTGCTGCTTTTATCTGACGACACCAGCGAACACGTCTACACGATGGTGGAAGAACTGGCCCCGGACGGCTATCTCGTTGCCGAGAGCATTACGTTCAAGGTCATGCAGATGAACGATGCCCTTGTTGTGTTCGTTTGGCAGGATGGCGGCTGGCAGAAATCTTCCGAGGGGTATCTTGCCATGTATGATGAGCGCACCGATACGCCCGTTCCCCTTGTGAAAACTTTCCCGCAGACCGGCAGCATTTTATAAAAACTGTGCCAAGTTGTTACGCTGCGCACAATTTGAGATAGGAGTGATTTTTTGTCCGTTTCCTGTTTTACTTCCACCAATTCGCATCTCTGCAAGTTCCTGCGCACCACAGGCCGCGATTGGCGCAATACAATCTACATCGAGTGTGGCGACTGCCAGCGCGCCGTGAGCCGCAGTTGCAAGAATCTGCTCTGTGCCTTTGACACGGCCGGTACGCCGGTAATCGTGCCAGTGCATGACGTAGAGTACCTGTTCAGCACCACTGTGGACAAGTCCGAGTGCCGCGCCATCCTCACGAAAGCCAATTTCTGTGAGCTGTACAAAGGTTGGATCGATGAGCACATCCGCGACCCTCACGCCTGCCCGCTGAATGATTTGTATGTCAACTGGGAGATTCCCGATCCTTGCGCGGCGAGGATTTTTCTGAACCGGTAAATAGGCACTAAATAACAACACCCCAAAGTGACTCTTAGCCATTTTGGGGTGTTGTTTGCGTTATCTGTTTCCAATTTTACTTCCATCAATTTGAATATTTGCAAAAATCTGCGTTGCGACTTCGCTACAATCAGCGTATAATCCCCCACATTTAGGCTTGAAGCTCGCTTCTTCTATAAAACATATTTTGTCTTTTCGATTGTATATCATCATTTTATGTTTGACAAAGTCAAGCGTAAAGACTATACTCATTCATCGAAAGGAGATGCTCCATCTGCCATGTATCAAAAGACACTATCCTATTACATCACTATGCTGTACCGCAGTTTCGCAGGCTTCACAGGTGATAAGCTGCAAGAAGTCGGGCTGAATTTCGGGCTTTTGTTTTTTATTGTGTACATTGGGAAAAGGCCGAACTGCACCCCATCGGAATTGACAAAAGAACTATCTCTTGACTGGGGCCACAGTCAAAGATGTATCAACCGCCTTGTAGATGATGGCCTTATTACCAAAGAAAAAAACGGTCGTCATTACATGTTGAATCTGACAGAACGCGGGCAACAAGCATTTACTATCGCTCACCAGGTATTCTTCGACTGGGATGCTGCCTTTATGACAGGACTAACCCCAAAGGAAAAGGCACAGTTGCTGGCTTTACTGGAAAAAGCAGCAGAAAGGATTCCTCATCATGTACGAAACGATCAATAGTCCAATCAATTATGGCGGGCTTGAACTAAAGAATAGAATCATCTTTGCTCCTACGACGTTCGGACTTTCAGATGATGCGTATTTTGAAAAAATCCGCAAAATCGCTGCCGGCGGATGCGCGATGATTATTATCGGAGATGTTCCTGTTGGCAAGAGCCAATTTGAAAAATCTCTGTTTGATAAAAAAGGGTTCGCATATTATCAGAAATTGGCTGAGATTGTCCATAGCTATAACTGTCGCATCTGCGCACAGTTGCATCAGTCTGACTCTAACATGCTGGCTATGCTGAAATATGTGCCCGGTGTACTGACAAAGAAAATCTCCATGCAAGAACTTCGACCTCTGCTGAATGCCGAAGTTGCTCCTTACATTACCAAATTGTCAGTCCACAAGATTCATAAAATCATCAATGGTTTTGGAGAGGCTGCTGTCCTTGCCGTTCGTGCCGGGTTCGACATGGTTCAAATCCATGGAGATCGTATGTGTGGCAGTTTCAGCTCATCCGTTTTCAATCACCGCACCGATGAGTACGGCGGCAGCGCAGAAAATCGTGCTCGGTTTGCCGTAGAATCTGTCCGTGCAGTTCGCAGCCGGTTGCCGGAACTTCCTATTGATTATAAACTGGCAGTCCGACAAGAGGAGCCTCACTATGGTAACGCTGGTGTGGTCGAATCGGAACTGGAAATTTTTGTGCCAATGCTCGTTGGTGCCGGTGTCACCAGTTTTCATGTAACTTTGGCGAACCATTCCAGTTTGGAAGATACAATTCCTCCTGCAAACCATCCTTATTTCAAGGAGCAGGGGTGCTTCTTGAAATTCTGCGATGAAGTTCGACAGTATACTGATAAGCCCATCACCGGTGTTGGCGGGCTGACGCAGCCGGATTTTGTAGAGCAGCAATTAGCCAGTGGGCGTATTAGCTGTGCCGCCATGAGCCGTCAGCTTTTAGCTGATCCCGAATGGCCGAACAAAGTTGCAGCAGGACAAATCAAAGATATTCATCGCTGTGTCCGTTGTAACAAAAAGTGCCTTGGCGGCTAGCAGCAGCATCAAGGCACTCATTGTATTTATGAAAAAGGGTGAAGGAAATGAAATACTCTATCGTATTTAGCAGCGTAACCGGCAATACTCGCCAATTGGCCGATGCCATCCTCTCCGTCCTTCCGCAAGAAAACTTACGCTATTTTGGACCTCCGGCCGAAATCGCGCTTGAAGCAGACCGCCTCTATGTTGGTTTTTGGACGGACAAGGGGCATTGTAATAAAGAGATTTCAACTTTTTTGAAAGGCGTAAAGGGCAAAGAAATTTTCCTGTTTGGTACCGCCGGGTTCGGTGGTAGCCAAGAATATTTCGATAAAATTCTTGACTCTGTTCAGAAGCACATCGACCGTAGCAATACTGTAATTGGCACTTTCATGTGCCAGGGCAAAATGCCTGCATCTGTGCGTGAGCGCTATGTGAAAATGAAGAACAGTCCCCTGCCTATCCCGAACATCGACAAGATGATTGAAAACTTTGATAAAGCCATTTCGCATCCGGATTATGAGGACATAGACCGCTTAAAGGGTTCCATCACACAAGTCTAAAAAGTGTTAATGCAAAACGGCTTCTATTTTATTTATTAGCAGCATTTTAAAGGGAAAGAATTCGCTCCAAAATGAGCAGATTCTTTCCCTTTTTATTGAAATTTCTTTTTGTTACGCTTCTTTGGTGTTCAGAGTTTCTGCCTTATCTGCTTTACAACCTCCAAGTGTCTATTTGCATAAAACTTTTTTACGGCATCGTTTGCGTGCTCAGCCTCTGAATGCAGAGCGTTTTCCAATTCCTCAAAGTTTTTCCTTGTGGTTTCTATATCCGTCTCGTCACGTTCTACTACGCCACCCCTAAAAGATATTTCTTTTAATGTGGTTAGCATTTCTTGCTGTTCCGATATATTTGCTTCTTTGTACGCAGAGACAAATGCAGTAAGTAGTTCGTCATCAAAGCATACAAGTACTATAGATTTTGCTGCAAGACCTTTTTCGTATGTTGGGTTCTTTAAGTAATCCATAAAGAAAATTTCATTCATTAAGTATGGCCACTGATCTTGAAACTTTTCTATTTCCTTATTGAGCGTTTGCTCTTGTGGTGTCAGTCTAGTTTCCTCCTCGTCTCTCATGAGTCTTCGGTGTCCACGTTCTTCACAAATATCTCCCTTTATAATTTTAGCTTTTCTATTATGGAAGCCTTGAATCATTCTTGCATCATCAACGTCACACTGTATAGGAACACCTATTTTGCGGAAATCATCAAGTCTTCCTAAAAGAGCCACATAATCATCCGTTGTTAGCTTTCCATCATATGCCTGCTGTAATACTTGTGGCAGCCCCCGATCGATAATCTCTTGGCTCAACTCCCAGAAAGCTTTATCGAGGACTTCCCTCTCCGGAGCAGTTTCCTTTACGGAAAAGCGTTGTCTCAAAGCAGTTTTTATCCGCTGTTCATCCCACTCGCCTTCAATCATCCAACGAATAAGCGGTTGAATTCGATATTGTGCGTTATATCTTTTATACTTACTATTTTCATCATCTTGTATTGTCTGCCATGGCGGGGATTTCCGTTTTTTATCCTCTGACGTTCTTTCCAAAAAGTTGAAAGTGTATTCATCATATTCGTTCAATTTTTTGTAGTTTCCGCCTTTCACTTCGAAAAGGTATGCAGCAAACACATATAGCGCACCGCCCATACCATCAGTAGGAAGTTTCAGGCGACACCATAATTCATACACACGTTCAAAATCTATCAAACATGATTTGAATGTTCTGAGATTACGGGTCTCGCTTTCTTCGAATACTTGGAATAGCTTTGGGCTTTCCGTTTTCAAAAATTCCGTGTATTCACTTGTTTTCGCCTTGTAGTTTCCAATCATTTCCTGTTGGATTCTTCGATATTCCACATCCAACTTGACTGTTCGTTCTACAACTTTTTCCTTAAAAGTTTTGTAATTTTCCTCGTCTTTTATATTATCCTCTGATGCAATTATTACCGTCTTAATTCCTTTGTCTTCTACATAGGTGTTTATAATTCCCAATAAATCAATTACGCCAATTTTGCATCGTTCAAAATCGTCAAATACTAAAACTAATTTCTTTTTTACAGGTTGCTCTTCCCCTGCAACTATACAATAGACTTCTTTTTCAATCGGTAAAAAATCATAGACATCAATGGACAGCAACATATTCGCACTTTTTGCTATTTTTTTGATTTTTCCAAAGTCGAACAATTCGCCAAAAGCCGCTACCTTTTCTGAAAGCTGTTTTACGACATTCACACCTTTTGCAATATGTCCTTTCCCCGATTTTTCTGCCTTATTGAATGTCTGGGCATATACCACAGCTTCCTTTACCTTTTTGGTTAATGTATTTGTATCCTCAATTCCGAATAGCGACACAACCGCCATCAAATATTGGGGGCCCTGATTCAATTTCCTTTCTATTTGGCGCATTAGATATGTCTTCCCGCTACCCCATTTTCCAGTAACGAGCAGTGCACCATTCTGTTCCTGCTCTTTTATATAATTTTCAATTTCTTCTATTGTTTTCACAGAAATCATTCCTCCCATATCATTTCAGAAACTACAAGTGCTTTTAGTCTAGACTTCTCACGCAGTTTCCTCCGTTGTCCGCTCTTTCCTATACTGCACCGGTGACTTCCCTATCTCCTTCTTAACCACCCTGCTGAAATACAGCGGGTTCTCATACCCTACGATTTCGGAAATTTCCTTGATGTTGTAGGTTGTCCGCTCCAGCAGACTTTGTGCGTTGACCATGCGCAGGGAGAGGATGTATTGGGCCGGGGACATACCAGCGTACTGTTTGAAATTGTGTATAAACCAGTTGGTGCTGATGTGCAGGGATTCCGCGTAATCATCTATGCTGATCTTTGTATTATAGTTCTCATTGAAGTAAGCTGTCGCGCGTTCAATCTGCTCTTGGACGTTGCCGGTGGCTTTTTTCTGTTCATGCTGCTGGCGATCAACCAACAGCAGAATATCGTTGAACAGCGATGCGATATAGTCCTCGTACCCATAGCGGCACAGCTGCAACTCCTGAATGATTTTACGGAACAGCGCTTTGTAGTCCGGCAGCACCCCGCAGTAGAATACATGCTCATCAAGCGAGATACCGTGATATGCCAATATGTTTTTTACATCACTGCCTGTGAAGTGAATCCAGAAAACTTCCGGGTTATCTTCCAGATAATATACATATTTTTGAATTTCTTCCGGCTTGTACAGCACCATATGGCCCGCGCTGACGATTTCTTCCTTGCCGTCAAACCAGAAATGCGTCTTGCCGTTTGCCACATATAGAATCTGGTAATCCCTGCGCCCTTTTTGCCAGTAGGTCGGTAATTTGGGGCGTGTTTTCAGCCGATAAGTACCACAGCTGCCTACCACCAACGGCGTGGAGTTGTCTTTGAAATCTGTACGGGAATTGTTCAGATAGCCAGAGTTAATATTCACAAAAACCCCCTCCTGTTTTTGTGAATATTGCGAGGTGCTTCGTCCATTTTACCTTCACTTTACAAAAAGCCATTGATTTTGTGCATGTTTAGTGCAATACCGTTTATGTTTTATTGTATATAGAAATTGTATAATAATTTCAGACGAAACGCAAGCCGAACTGTATAAATCACAGGCGGAGAATGGATGATTATTCCGCACTATTACGAGGACCCGCACACACTGCATGTGGGTACCATGCCGAATCGTGCCTACTACATTCCGGCATCCCGGCGCAGCGATGCTTTCCTTTGATTATCGCACTGGTCTTTACCCCGACCCTTGTTACCAAGATGCACGGCATGTACAAACTGAACGTTGGCAGCTATGCCCTTGCTACCGTAGCCCGTGCGCTCGTTGCCGTAGCCGGCTATACGGGTTCCGGCGATGTCAAGATGATGCTGCTCTTCACGGCCATTGCTGCACTGGGTCAGGGCCCGTGGCAAGGCGACATGAACGCCGTTATCGCCTCCTGCTCTGAGTACACTTGGCTGACGAAGCACAAGCGCGTGGACGGCACGATGTATTCCTGCACCTCGCTCGGTGTCAAGATGGGCGGCGGCCTCGGCACCGCCATCACCGGCTGGCTGCTGGCGTTCAGCAACTATGATAAGGCGCTGGCCGTGCAGCCGGATTCCTGCATCAATATGCTGAAACTCATGTACCTCGTGATTCCCTTTGTGCTGGATGCCATCATTACCGTTATCCTCTCTCGCGTGAAGGTCGAGGAAGCCAACGATAAGATTCGCGCCGAAATGAAAAACTGATATTCACTATTCTCCTTCTCAAAAAGGGCTTCCGCATCTGCTGGCGGAAGCCCTTTTTCTGTATAGTGCTTTACCCTCTAAAATCGGCCAAAGCACTGGCTATTAAATCTATTGGCGGCGAAGATATAGATGGCTCCTCTTTCTGCAAATTCGGGGTATGCCCCATGCTCTGCTTTTCTAAGTATTCCTGCACGATTTGCTCAATCCAGGCGCGGTCTGTCTGCGGGAAAGACTTCGTCTCTGCCTTTTCATAGCACAAAATTGCATCGGCAAGATACTGTGCCTTACCCCTGTCGCGCTGCCGTTCCAAGTATTCTACGGCGCACACATGGTCTGGGTTTTCCATGTCAAAGCGAACCGTAAATCGTCCCCGGTCTTTTTTCAGCTTCATGGTTCATCACGCCCCTGTCACTGTGCAGCGGTAAAGATACTCAAAGCCCTTGGCGTTGGCATTCACGTCCTCCACAAAGACGGGGTGTGCCACCTTGCCGGATGTTTCGATTTGCCGCCGCAGCAGGCAGGCTCCGCCGCCCACGAAGATCACACGCCCTGTGCGCAGGTCAAGCTGCCGCTCGCGCAGTGCGCCCAACATATCGTTGACAAACTCCTGCGCCTGATATTCTACCAGCGCGGCGACTTCTTCCCCGTAGCTGCTCCCCTGCCCCTGCAAGAGAATGGCATCCACATCTGTTTCCTCTAACAGAATGTCCAAATCGGAGCTGGCTTTAGAGCGGATGCGGTTGTACAGCAGAATCACGCCGTTTTCCAGTGAGTCACAGGTAGACAGGTCGGCGCGGCCGTTCTTCAGCAGCAGATAGTCCGCTGTGAAGCCGCCCACATCCAGAATCAGCGCGCGCGGTACCGTTGCCAGCTCGCCCAACATCATGGCTGCTGCCGCAAATGCCTGCGGATAGCACTGCACATTGCGGATCAGAATGCTGTACAGCTTGTCACGGTAGGAAAAGTAGATAGGTTCCTTGCGCTTGAAGTAGCGCACGAACGCTTTGTTCTGCGCACCAAAGTGTGCGGGCGGCAGTCCGATGGCAAGGTCAATGGGCATCAGCCCGGAGGTATAAGCGCCCTGCGCTTCGATTTCCTCCGCGATGGCAAACAGCGACAGGATAAAGAAGCGCTCGTCTGTGGTTTTGTCCTTCTGGTACGGGATGCGCTGCGCGGACAGTGTATAGTAGCTGCCGCCGTATTTCAGTACGTCCCTGCCGTAAGGTCTGGTTTTGCTTTTCTGTACACCGGAAACAATGGCGTTTCCGTGGACGGTTTTGACCTGTTTGTTGCCGTGGTCGATAGCAATAAGCATAACATCAACTCCCTTCGATGCTTATATTTACCTTATACGTTTTGAATACGTCATTTCCCAACAAATTTACGCATTATTTATTTGTTTGCATTTCCCCGGCGGGTGCGCTATAATGGGCAAGGTAAGTAAAAACACAGGAGTCTGCCATGAACAAAACGCTTGAAATCAGTGCTATGCAGTATGATTTTCATACCTTGCTGAAAGTTTCCGATATATGCGGTCTTACCGGCGAAATCGGCTTCCATGATACGGACACCGGCTACCTCGTCAGCTTTCCCGATGATGACGGCAAAGCCGATCAGCGTATGGCAGAATATAAGAAGCGGCTTGTCGATCTTGAAAACAACATCTGGAATCGGTAATTTGTGTGACCCGCCGGGGAAATTTATATAGATAAAATGGCAGCCCCTTCTGCTGAAATTGCATCAGCGGAAGGGGCTATATTTATATTGTATTCAGTATTTCCAACGCCCTTGACAGGGGCATAACTTTCTGGCATTTTGCCTTTTGGAAATCATATCTTGCTTTCTTACCATCTGGCATTACTGCTATGGCATTTTCTGTCAGGACAGCAGCTTTCAATTTGGGAACATATCGGTGTACCTTTCCCTGCCGGTCAATCTTGGCGTGAGGCAGAATAAGTTCCGCCGTTCCCAGTTTGATTTTTGCTTCTTTCGGCAGCGGTGAAAGCCACTTGTAGGTATCGCGCTCAGAAGCAGTATCCCACATAGAATACTGGTATGCTCGCCCGCCAAAGAAGCTGTCCTGCTGTTCCATATATTCAAAGTGTTCTGTCTGCTGCGTTACCATCTGCGCCACACGGTCGGCATTCAGTTCTATCTCCTCTAAATGGATATACTCATGCCGTTGATGCTCGCAGTAGTACCCGCAGCTGATATTGACCGCCGCGGTTTCCAGATACGGCGCAATATAGGATATATCACTGCACGAACCGCCTGCTGTTTCAAATCCGAACGAGGTAACGAAGTCCTCAAACTCTGGGTTATCGCAGCGGTAAAACACGGCATCATTGTTGCCCCGGCGGTCAAGTTCTACGATGTAGTTTACCTGCGGCCGCAAAGAACCTCCTGTGAATTTCTTTGCCCCTATACAGCCGACTTCCTCATCCTCACAGAAAAGCACATGACAGTTTGTTGTGCGCAGGATCTGCAAAATCATCCAGACTCCGCATCGGTCATCACCGCCGATGCCCTGCGGTGACATGGCTACTGCCCCATCTGCCGAATAGCATATCTGCTCGACAGGTTGGCGGTGAACCGTGTCCATGTGGGCCACCAGCAGCACGGGGATTGTTCCCTCTGCATACAGATAGCCGGGCTTATCGGTGATGGGGTAACCCCTGCTTTTCAGTTCGGCTTTCAGCGTCTTTTTCAATTCCATCTGCGGCAGGCGCAGAATGGTTTCAAACGTCAATTCTTGCATGGATTCCTCCTTTATGCGGCAAGGCCGTTCATCTGATTTGGGCAGAAACGATTGGCACCGATGGGAAGGCAGCCGCTTATGGATTGCGCAGTTTCTGCATACGCTTATCACTTGCTCATAGCAGGCAGGGCAAATCCCACGCTGCTCGCCGGAACGGGTAATTCCGATGCGCGGCATACCGATAAACTCCTCTCCGCAGGCAGTGCAGCGATAACTGCATTCCTTACAGTAAAAGTGGTTATCAATATATCGCCCATATCCATGCACCGTTTTACCGCAGCCTTTGCAGACAAACATACTACCGCATTCTGCACAGCGTATCGAGCGGTGGTCTTTCTGTTCCCCGCCGCAGCAGACACAGCGGGCCACCGAGCCAATCGTCATTTTGCCATAGTCGGTCTCCCCTTTCAGCAGAGATACTACCGCATACCCATACTCATAGTCGGGATAATGATTGCTGTCCGCCGCAGATTCGCAGTAAGGTTCGGTGTCTTTTCCGCGCTTGATCGACCACAGATTCGGCTTGTCAAGGCATGTTGCGATAGCCTGTTGGACGATGCCTCGATACAGAGTTTTCTGGTCTTCCAAATCTGTAGGATACAGGCGTGATTGCAGCAAAACATTATCCTTATAGCAGAAAATTTCTCGCGTAATGCGCGGGGCTGTATGGAAGTCCTGCGTGTACTCGTCACTGACCGTGAAGAAAATCATACTGACGGCATCGCCCATATAGGACTGGCAGCCGCCGTGATAACTGCCCCTCTCTAAGCAGTGGCAGGAACTCCAAGTGTTGTCGCGGTTAGACATTTCGAGAAAATCGCAGGGGTGGATAGATAACACAGCGGTTTTCTCTATATGCGCCGGGTTCAGGGCATCGGCCAGCCGCGCAAACAGTGCATTGTAAGGTTTGACCGTGCGCATATAGCGGTTGTCCGGCTCGCCGGCCTCCGCTTCTTCCTCGATTTGGTCGAGATGAAATTTCAGGCAGAGACGATTGATAATGCGACTCGCCTTTTGCCCCGGTGCACACTTGATGCCGCCGTACTGTCGAATCGTGTCCAAGCGGTACTCGTTTGGTATCCTGGCATAGTCTGCGGTTGCCGCACGCAGGGCTGTTTCAAAGTTCTCGTACACTGTATCATCCGTGCAGGCCCTGCGGCCCAGTTCAAGGATGGCGGCGCGCGTTTCATCTACCGTGATGCGGTCAATTTCCCGGCGCTCCTCCACGCGGAACACGATTGCCAGTTCTTTCTCGTTCCATATCGGATGCCTGCGCAGAAGCTGCAAAAGCCCCTGCTTCTGTTCACTCCATTGTGTAAGGTTTGCTGTGACACCTTCCTCCGAAAACGGCTTCTGATACTTGTGCATGACCTCGTAAAATTGCTGTTTGAGTTCGTCCATCATTGTAATCTCGCCTTTCTTGATTTTTTATTTTTAACGCCGGGCGGCGCTAAACCAAAACAAAAAAAGCGAGAATAACTTTTCTTCGCTGCCAATCGCAGCACAAAAGTCATTCTCGCTTTATGCGGGGCATCCTCCCGGCGGATAAAAAATGCCCGCATTGCACAGACCAGACGGTCAGCGGCATTGCAGGCACAAAGTACAAAAATAACAACGTGTGTCAGTGCAAATTGCTTTACAGGACACATAAATTATTTACATTAGTATGATAACACACTTGAGGGTAAACGTCAATTCTCTTTTTATCTTTACACCCTCATACACCAAATTCAAAAAATCAATTTGAAAGACATCAATAATCAAAATATTGTAAAAAGATTATCTGGCAATAGCACCAACTAAAACAGGTACAAAGCATTATAGCGGTTTGGACGTTTTCTTCGTCCTCGGTCTTACTTCGCTTTTTATTCAAATTACGTGCTCATTTAGTATGTGTCGTCAGATGAAATAATCAAGTAATAATCTTCCGCCAGCGCATTTAAAGCAGAACGCGACACTAAACCTGTTGGAATTTTAGAAAAATCCGAAATGTAACAATTAACGATATTAAGCGATAAAATTTTCTTCAAAAAATCTTTAGTAAAGTCACTTCGCTCATTTTCTGTGTAGAGTCGATCCAACAAGTAAAGAAATATATAACTAAACCCTGGTGCATTCGAACCAAAGTACACATCGTTTTTGCATATATTATAAATTCGGCATAAGAGCGGTGACGAAAAAAGATTCTCATCTTCTGGCGGATTTAATGTTGCCGCAGACAAAATATTGATGAGCAAAGAAATATAGTACCTTCCATACCGCTTCGATTTAATATTTGCCTTGCGGTATTCCCGAAGAGTGTAATCTAAATAAGCAGTCAAATCATTCTCATCTTGGCTAATTTGCAAATCAAAGAATGTCGTAATCTCTGAGATTTTATCGATATCTGCCACAAAGAAGCTCTTTATCCAGAAGCAGTCTGTGCGTGGAATTTTATGTCCCTTTCGCTTCTGTTTACTAATAATTGTCGAATCAATCGAGATTCCTATTCCCTTAAGAACATTTTGTGCCACATATACCCTGCTAATATCCGCCCCTGAAAAGTTTTGACAGTACAAGTTTTTTTTATCAACAACAGAAGCATTCAACGTTCCACATGCTACTGCTGCTACAAAAAAGCGTTGCTGCATAAGTAATTCAGCACGCAAGGTATACAGCGTAGAAACAATCTGTGACAGTGTTGAAGCCTCGAGGTAAGCGCAGTCACTAAAAGCATAGGCCTCGCATCCTTCAACAAGGCTACGTTGCAGGCAATTTGTGAAAATAGAAATACTTTTGCTGTACGAAGTAGCATCATCAGTGGATAGATTTTTGGTTCCGAGCAAGTCTAGAAAGGCAATATAGCTCATAAAATCCCCCCATAGCATAAGTCACTCGACTACACTATTAGATGTAAAATCACCGCCGAATAATCTTGAAAAAAGCAAGGTATGGATAATAACGAGCAACTCTTTCATACATCGAGAGCGGGACAATCTTTACTGTCCCATTTTTCCAACTCTTTCGCCCAAAAAAATCCAGAATCTTTTGGGCCTCCTTATGACGTTTTGGACGACGGTTCATCACTAACATAATGTAAGGGCCTGGGTTTGGAATCTTTTTGTACTCCTTTTGAACTTTCTGCCGAGAAAGCTGTTTTTCCTTAGTAAAGTATAATAATTGTTGTTCAAGGGAGGGTTCAACTAAAATGTAAGGTTTCAAAAAGTCAATCCAAATGGCCTCATACTTCTTGCAGTCAAAATTATCTACTCCGATATCGTGACACGAAAACGCAAAAGAGTAATAACTTATGCTATCCAAGCAAACTTGTTTCGCTTCATCCGGAACGGTCAGATTATGTTCGTAGGCATAAGCCAATTTCTTCTGTGAAAATTCTCTACGGAACGCAAGATCATTTTTCGGGGAAGTAAAACTTCCCCAAGAATGGTACATCGCAATATCCGTAAGAATATCAACACAAATCGATTCAACCGCCTTAATGCTAGGAACTGCATAAACCGCATTGACATTTTGCTTGGCTCTCACTGTGGCCTCATAATGAACAAGGTCAACTTCCACAATATGAGAAATTTTAGCCGAATCAAAGTATTCCGCCGTGATAATGTAAGACGCAGCTGCATTTGTAGAAACGATAATGCGAAGATCTCCTGATTCAGCGATGTCGGCAGGATTAGGAAGCAACTCGATTCGTATCTGCGGAATAACTGCACCGCACACCTGATTCAGTGTATTGATACGATTATTTAACTGTTTTTGCAAATTGTTGCGTAGAGAAAGAACAAGTTGCGTTTGAGTGTTTACTTCTCCTCTAGAATCTCGGATAGCAACAACGGCACGGCGAAGAATATCATTGCTACATGATAAGAGAGGCGGAATAGATTTGGATTTCTTTTTCATAGAGAGTGGCCTCCTGTATTATCCATAATAACGCAAAAGCTTTCTTTGAGCAACAGAAAAAGCAGCATACAATGCATAATTAAACATGCCGAAATGTATCGAATAAATATCCATATCTTCGAAATCAATAGTATCTCAATAGAATTATAGACAACAAGGATTTTTTTGCAATATAGCAAATCCCACAATATTTCCAGACGCAATTTGTATGAGATGTTCACTTACATCCCAAATTGATTAGCTCCATTAACAAGTGAATAGAATGAATCGTTTTTTGATCGAAGACCTTTTGAAATCCTCGAATACTCCAATTCTGATATTCAATTGGAGTATTTTCTCTTTTAGTGAAGTCCGTCGGTTTTATTATTAATTTTGTTAATAGCACGCTTGATAAATACAATTCTTCTTTGAGATACAACTCATCTTTTTTGATTTCTAGTTATAGTAGAATAACTTATTCGTAAAGTAAAAGTCTCCCACTTACATCATCATTGTAAATGAGAGACTTTTCTGTTTTATGATTTCTTCGTTGGTGAGTTTTTCATCCTCAACCCCAGCCAACTTTCCAGTGTCTGCAAATCGCTAAACAGAATGTCGTAAACCTCATCGCTTACCAGCGGCGTATGGGCTTCATACGCCGCGCGGCAGCGGTTCAGGTGGTCTGTCAGTTCCCGCAGCTTGTCGATAAAAGCGGCTTTTTCCTGCCATTCTTCGGTTCTCATTGGCTTTTGGGGGCGCAGCGGCCGAAATTCAACTCGTGGATCACCGACAGGATGGTTTCATCGTCATCCCAGTCGGCGGAAAACGCTGTCGGCGCATAAGTGCCGTCCAGTAGGACCATTACTCTCCCCTGCTCAATGCGCAGGGTCACATCCTTGCGCCGGGCGCAGACGATGGCGAGATTTCCGATTTGCTTCATAATGTAAGCACTTCCTTTCTTACGCAGCCTGTAAAGCCATAGGCAGCACCTTACGGCTCCACAGGTCAATGAATTTCTGTACTTCTTCTGTTGGTTTGCTGTTATGATCGCCGTGGATCTGTGCGATTTTGCCATCGCGCACTTCTACGGTCACATACGGCTTTTTCGGCTCTTCCACGCGGCGAACAAATACAATTAAGCATCTGCCCTCTGCCACGTTGTCAATATATCCGCCAACACAGTGGTGCAGCGCTTTTCCCTCGTCAACAAGGTCGTTGGCTCGTTGTGGGCAGACGATTTGCAGTTCTTTATTGGAAAGAGCCGCTTTCCGCGCAAAGCCCGCGTAGGCCATGCAGAATGCCTTGTTTTTCTGTGCATCGTTGATCTTTTGGATACGCTCTGCTTCTCGGTCATGCGCCGCTGCGCAGTTTTTCGGGAACAATACCGATTTATCTTTCATGTCATAGGCCTGCCTGCGGCACATATGCAGGTAGTCCACATAGGTTGTCACCAGCGTTCCTATTGTCAAATCACGGTATCTGTTGAGCGGGCGTGTTTCACAATAAATTGGGAATTGCGCCTCCATGTAGCGCATGAACTTTTCCGCCGTCATGTACCGGAACACATCCGTAGGAATTTCCGCCACTTTGTTGTCGATTTTCCATTGAAATAGCGCTTTCCTGCTGCACAGGTTGATTGCCACATAGGGTTGATACTTTTTCAGCATCGCCATGGTTGCATTTTTCTCCAGCAGAAAAGACACATCTTCTTTCTGCACGCGCAGAATACGATGCGTTTTGGTTTGCGTTTCATCCAATGCATCACTGAACCCGTCGCGGTAGACAACGTCTGACACAATGTCCCTAAAGCCCACTTTCGTCAGTCGTTCGATCAAAAGCGGGTGCTGTAAGTACATTTTCAGGTAGTAGCTGACCTGCATCGGGTTATATGTCTGCTCATAGAACTGCCGCAGTGCGCAGTATTCCCAAAGCGTGCCATACAGCACTTTTTCAAGTCCCGGCAGATATATTGCACCGATTTCTTCAGAAATAAAGCACTCTATACCGAACAAGGCTCCCGGATGATGGCCGTGCCGCCAATGGGTCACACTATCATAGTCTCTACTATAATAGTAGGGCTCAATGGTCGCCTTTTTGCCATCATCGCCGCAAACAAATATACGCATGACTTCATACGCGGATTTTCTGGTGGTATCCTTTCCTTTGACGTAAGACCAGTACAGCTTATAGATGCGCACCACAAGCTCATGCGGGCTGATTTGCTGGACTACCTGACAAGTTTCCCTGTCTTCATAGTAGGCAGCCCTTCTCCCCTGCGCCTTGGCTATGACCTTCTGGTCACATTTTGGGCAGCGCAAAACATCGTTGTTTTTGGGCCTTTTTATTACAGAAAACTTCTCGCAATAGGTGCAGTACACCTGTGTTTTGACTCGGCCGTTATTGTAGTCATAGAACAGATAGTGCGGCATTATGTGCTTATCTGCCCAGCGCTTCAAGTTGGCGGGCGTTTGTGGCACACTGCTCATTTTGTTCAGAACTACAGTATCCCGCTTGTAGCGGCGGATTTTTGTCTGTTGGTCACGAATATCCTGCTGGTACCAATTCAGTTCCCACAGAACTTTCGTGGGATCACTTTTTGCTCCGATATACCTGGCAATCGTATGGCATCCAGCCTTTTTATAAAACACGCAGGATTGCAAAAAATCTCCCATGTAATAGTCTGTTAGGTGCTGCACCATAGCATCCCGCCACTTGACATTGCCTTCGGCATCGCGTTCCAGCGTGGCAAAGGTATCCTTGCCCTGAAACACAACCCACTTTGGCATACGGTCATTTGCTTTCAGGCGTTCACATTCATAAAAGTAAACTGCCAGCACTCTATGCCCACCGAGCAGCTTGACTGCGGCAGTGACAAGGTATTTCACCCGTTCTGTGTACAGCACACCGGCATTCAGGCTGATGTGCAGCGGGACATTGGCCGCATGGCGGCAGGCTCGTTTGTCCAGTTTCATCCTGCTGCCTCCTCTGTGCCGAAGTCACCAAAGGTGAGCTGTTCTTCATCTGCGGGTTTCGGGGCAGGCTTAGGTGCTGCCTTTTTGGGCTTCTCTTTTTTGCCGGTTTTGGACGCTTTCCCATTGTAGGTCTTAGGTACAAACTTTTCTTCGGGCTCTGCATCCTCTTTGACATCGGCATCGCGGAAATACTCCCGCGCCCACTGGTAGCAGAGTTCGTCCGGCACATCACCGCCGAAACCGCCGCCCATAGGCTTCTCATCGTTGTCCTTCATTTCCTGTTCCAGATACTCCCGCGCCTTGCGGTTGATGTAGTGGAAGCAGTTTACTATCTTTTTCTTAGGGTTCATCACAAGCCGGGCAAAGGCGGGGTCAGTCAGACACTCGGTCTGCACATCCTCCATAACGCAGAGCTTCATGTTGCGGCGGGTCAGGCGCTCGGTGTCCTGCGAGACGCGGTTCATGGATGCCTGCATCACGTCGTCATCCGACATGGCGGCAAGTCGGTCCAGCTCCTGCTGTTCCCGCAGTTTCTTCTGCGCCTGTTTTGCCTCCCATTCAGCTTTGCGCTTGGCTTCGGCGGCATCAAATTCAGCCTTTTTGCGGGCTTCTTCTGCTTCCTCCTCTTGCGGTTTCGGCTTCGGGGGTTCAACCGGCTCAAATTCTTCGCTGAAAGAATCTACGGTTTCACTGTCCGAGGACACCTCGAAAGCATCATCCTCGGCATCGCGGTTCATCATATCAATTTCAGATAATATACCCATTGTCCTATCCTTTCTAAAAAAGGCAGAGAGCCGCCATACGGTAGCTCTCTGCCATAACTTTTGCGCGGCTTTAGGCCGCATTTTCTTTTGCTTCTTCCTGCCGCAAAGCAAGCTGCCAGTCATCTATACCCTTGTAGGCAGTATTCCAGACAAGGCTTGTGCTTTGCAGCCCGGCCGCATGGGCGATCTGCTGGACCTTTTCGGCCGCAGATGCCACATACTCATTTTCTAACTTGTCCATGTCGTAGGCTTCCACGACCAGCTTGGTGCCGTTCTGCGCCATGCAGCGCAGCGCGGATTCCAAGCCGTTCAGACTGTTCACCCCTGCCACAGCGATAAATGAGCGTCCTGTCAGGCAGTGAGCAATATCGGCTTTGAGCAGCCCTTCCGTCACATACACGGTCTTGGCAAACGGCTCGCCCACAAAATGCAGCGGGCTGCCGGAGGTCACACCATGCGGCTTACCGATTGAGGACAACCAGATATACTTAGCCCCGCTTTTACCCGGTGGGTCATCCCTGCGGCGCAGCGGTGTGTCCAGCCGTATCTGCATACCGCAGATCAGACCATCTAAACCGACAGCCGGGAGCAAGATGCCCGCCGTGCGGCTGCCGAAGTTGATCGTCCACCGCCCGGCATCGTCTTGATAGAAGCCCGGTACGCCCTGTAAGGTACAGCCCTGCCGCCGCAGGCGCTCGGCATAGCCGCGGCACAGAAACGCAGGCGGGGTTGATTTGAGTCCGAACCTTGCAATCTGGTATTCGGTCAACCCGCGCCGCGGTGACAGCAGATGCGCTTTGTGCGTGGGTGTCAGCGGCAGCATGGAGAGCAGCAGCGAGTAGGTCTGGTGTATCTCCTGCGGGGTAGCGCGGGCATTTTGCTCCGGCTTTATCCCGATGTAGTCATTCACCCTTGGCCGGGGTGTGTACCGCCCCAGTGCCTCGCATATCTCGCGGTAGGCATCGGCATTGCTGGTGCAGTAATAGTGGGCATACAGTGCCAGCATACCGCCCGCCGCGCCGCAGCGATTGCAGCGCCAGACGTTTTTGTCTGTGTTGACGTTGAGCCGCCCGCGCTGGTCTCCGCAAAAGGGGCAGTTCAGGTACAGGCTCGACGGCAGACGGCGGCGGACGGTAAGCCCCAGAAGTTCTACCACATCGGCAATGCCAAACGGAAACGTATCGGAAGATGAGGTCATGCAAAACGGCCTCCTTCCCGGTTATCCTGCCTGTTTCTCCTGCAAGCTGTCCCATATGATGGCGGCCGCCGCGCGAAGAATGTTGTTCTCGCCCTGATAGCCTTTCACATACCAGCGCAGGCTGGCGGCACGACGGTCAGCCACCTGTGCCAGCGTCCAACCCTTGCAAGTACCGCAGTCAACGATGACGTTCTGCGCCTGCTCGTAGGTCATCTGCCGGCGGATCTCCTCCATAGGGCTGCTTTGAGTATATGCAGCGGCGGGAGGTTCCTGCTCCAGCACAATGACATTCTGCGGCTGCTCTGCCGGGGTCTGCGCAGGCTGTACGGATTCCCGCACAACAGTCTTGGGCTTTTCCACAACTTCTGCCGTGACCTGTTCGGGAACGGGCATATCGTCTGCCATGATGGCATCCAGCGGGTCAGCCTTGACAGGCTCCTGCGGGGCTGTCTTCACAGTTTCTGGCTGCTTCTGCACAGGTTCTGCGACTTCTACTTTCGTCTGCACAGGCTTGGCATCTGCCGTTTTTACCTGAACAGGCTTTGCAATCTCTACTTTCGCTCCCACCGGCACTTCACTGCCGTATTCCTCTGATTCACTGCCCACATCGGCAAACTGGATGCCGAAGCCTGCATTGGAGAGCGCCGTATCCAGTGCTTCCTCCTGCGCGGCCTCCACATACAGCCCACCGGGCGTTGCATCCAGCGTGCAGTTGGCGACATAGCTGCTCAACGGCTCGGCATCCTCACGGTCACGGTAGACCTTGGCTTCAAAAATCGCCATCTTCTCGGTGATGCGCAGGGCGTTGAGCTTCAGCCGCCCCGTGGGGCATGCCAGCCGGAACCACAGCTTTTTGTACCGCAGATCCAGACGCATCACGTCCTCCCCTGTCTTGCGGGAAATTGTGCGACGCAGGAATTTCAGCGGATCAAAGCCGGGTACATGATTCAGCGCGGCCACAGTGGCGTTGGTGGTGTACAGCATAGGTTCTTGATTCCCTTTCATGGGTAATTTCTCCCTTCATTATTACATTCAGCCGGCCTGTTGCAGTTCCGGCAGTACATTTCGTTCGGTGTGGTAGGCCTTGCAGTACAGGCGGATGCGCTCGCCCAGCATGGTATTGCGCTTGCTGATGTCGGCACGATGGACTGCCATAAACAGGATCGGCTTATGCCCCACAAGGATGACTTTTTTCTTGGCGCGGGTCACGGCTGTATACAATAAATTACGATACAGCATGATTGTGTGTGCCTTGACGATGGGGATAATGACCGTTTCGAACTCCGATCCCATTGCTTTATGAATCGTAGTAGCGTAGGCAAGGTCAACATGCGCCAGTTGTTCCGGCGTGTAAGTCAACTTGCGGTCGCCGCCAAAATCCATCTGCACGAGTCGTTCGCCTTTGCTGCTGGTGGTGATGCCGGTAATAAAACCGAGGTCACCGTTGGACACTTTCTCGGTGTTCTTTGTCTGCATAATGCGGTCATGGACGCGAAACGTGCGGTTACCGATCTTCACTTCTTCCTCGGCGGAACGGAACGGATTGACCCGTTCCCGAATGGCACGGTTAAGCTGCTCGGACGCTGCCTCGCCTTTCTCACGGAACGGCGAAAGGATCTGCACATTCTCGATGCCACGCTCGGCGGCTTCTTTGCAATAAATGTCCTGAATTCGTTTTGCCGACTCAATCTGCGTCGGGCTGTCAACAAACACAAAGTCATTGCCATAGTACAGCTTGGTGCTGCCCTCGTTGATGAACTTCGCATTGTAGGCAATCAGGCCGTCTTTCGACTGGCGGAAGATCCAATCCAGCACGGTAACAGGTACCATTCCGCTGTGAATCAGCTCATAGAACACATTGCCGGCACCCACGCTGGGCAGCTGGTTCGGGTCGCCCACAAGAACAACTCGCGTGTGCTGACTGATGCGCTTGAAAAACTGCTGTGCCAGCCACATATCCACCATAGAAAACTCGTCCACGATGATGAGGTCGGCATCCACGGTTCTGACACGGTCGCCGTCTCCGATTTCTTCCCCCGTACCGAGGCCCAGTGCGCTATGCAGCGTGCGGGCTTCGTCCACGCCGGTACTTTCCGCCATGCGGCGGCTGGCACGGCCTGTGGGAGCCATGAGCGCAAACTTTCCTTTCGGGTGCAGGTTCTTAAACACTTCGATAATGGCTTTTAACACGGTGGTCTTGCCGGTACCGGGCGAGCCGGTGATAATCGTCAGCCCATGCTGGAACGCTGTGCGCACCGCCTGTTCCTGCTTTTGGGAAAGCGTGATGCCCAGACTTTCGCGCACCGATTCCAGCGAGGATTCGATGTTCTCGGCCACGCTGATATAGGCAAGCCGCTCGGCAATCATGCGAGCGGTATCGTCCTCCTGCCCGAACACGCGCGGACTGTACAGGTACTGCTTGTAGGCGACCACTGCGCCGTGCAGAATCATCTGCTGTAAGGTCTCCTGTACTTCCTCGGTGCGGACGCGCTGTTCCGGGATGGGAATGGGCGCGTTGAGCAGCAAGAGAGTTTCTTTCGTCAGGTCTTCAGCAGGCAAGAACAGATGCCCCGATTTGCTGCGGGCATCTTCCAGCGTGTACAGCACTGCGCCTTTGATACGTTCGGTGCTGTGCAGGCGGTTGTCTGTCTTGCGGACGATGCCGTCCACACGCTTGAAGCCGAAGCCGGAGATCTGGCACAGGTCATACGGGCATTTTTTGAGGATGTCCACACACGCCGGGCCGAAGTGCTGATAAATTTTCAGCGCCGTGGCGGGCGTGATCTTGAACGGTCCCAAAAGACTCATAAGATTGCGCAGAACGCGGCTCTCGGCGTAGGATTCCTCAATATCCTTGAGTTTTCCCTCGGTGATGCCGCGGATTTGCAGCAGCTTCTCCGGCGAGTTATCAAGGATATTCAAGGTATCCGGGCCGAACGTGGCGACAATGTCCTCTGCCGTCTTGGGGCCGATGCCCTTGATAAGCCCGGAGCCAAGATACGCCAGCAGGCCGTCCGCTGTCTGCGGAACGATTTCCTGCCACTGCTCGACTTGCAGCTGATAGCCGTACTTGTTCTCCACCCATTCGCCGTCCAGTTCCAGCTCCACCGCCTTGGTGCGGGGCAGTTCGTACCCCACCGCCGTAAAGCGCAGCATGCGGTCGCCGTAATAACGGCCGTTGCAAGCCTGTGGCGGGATGCGCGGGTCGCTGGTCTTGACAACGATGATGGAGAATTTGTTTGCTTCATTGTAAAAAATCGTAGATTCGTAGGTGACACGGCAGCCGGTAATGCCGCGGTGTTCCTGTTCACTGTCGTGCATAGGCACGCTCCCTTCTTTGTCAGGCGGCTTCGTCCGCCGCTTTTGCCTTGATGCTGAACCGCCGCGATTCCGATACCGTGACGTATTCGTCGTAAATATCCGGGTGCAGCAGCTTCAGCTTTTGGAGATTATCTTTCGTGATGCCTGTCCTGCTGACGGGATTGTAGCTGATGGTGTACTGTGTACCGCCGTACTCCCCCATCGCCATGCAGCTGCCGTTGAGTTTGGCAACCATTTGGCCTTTCAGCCGCTGCATTTCTGTGTCCAGCGTTTTGACCCGCGCTTCTACCTGCTGTTTTTGCTCCTGTAAGCGGAGATACCGCAGCATGGTGGTAGACAGGTCGTTGTCCAGCTGGATAGCAGGAACCGTCTTATCCGCAGCACCTAAGCGGCGGCGCAGACTTTCGAGGATCAGGCTGCCGTCCTCGGTGTAGGGCGGCGGGATGCGGGTCAGGATGTGGTCGTGCCAGAACTCGCGTTCCAGATAAACCATCTCCTGCTCGTACTCCCGATCACGGTACAGGTGGCGGATGATGGCTTCGTCCTCATTGTTGCCATAGAGACAGCAATAGAAGATTTCGTCCATGTCCATGACAGCCATGTAATGGCGTCCCTGTGTTTCGTAATAGACGGGAACATATTCCTCGCCGTCCTTCCACCAGTGGTCTTTCGCGTTGTAGTTGGTCGTTTTTATCTCCAGCAGCGCAATTTCCCCATTTGGCAGACGTACAAAGTAGTCCACATCTGCCAGCATGAAAGGATACTGCGGGTGCTGGAACATCTTTTTGATTTGGAATACTTCCAGCCCGGTTTTCTTGGTGAATATCTGCGCGACCAGCGGTTCCAGCAGATGCCCCATTTCCAGCGCCACCCAGTTGCCTGTATCATCGACAGCCGAAGCAATGTTCAGCTTGTCATCGTACAGGTCGCGGGCGGTGCGGAACGGAGAAATGCCGAGGATTGCGGCGACATCGCTGCCGCCTATCCCCTGCCTGCGGTATGCCAGCCATTCCTGCTCGGTGAGGTTTTCGGTGCTGACCAGCACCTTGGGTTCCTGCCGTATGTGCTCCGGCATCCTCAGCCCCTCCTCTCGCGCTGGCGATAGGGGCGCTTGGGCCGGGTGCGCACATTGTACAGCCGATACTGCAAATTGCGCGGGATGGGTCTTGCCTTGCGCGGGCGTGTAATGCGCCGCGCGATTACCTTGGGTCTTGCCTGTTCGTTCATTTTGTGTTCCGCCTTTCCTATATAAAATGTATTTCTCAAAGTCGATTGGCCTTGAAACAAAATAAAAAAGCGAGAATGACCGCAGGCAATGCCTGATGTTCACGGCGAACCGTGAACCACGATCATTCTCGCTATGGTTGGGTGTATTCACCCCGTATAAAAAGAAAAGTGCCGGCAGCGTCCGCCCGATATGGGCAGGACAAGGCTGCTGGCACGAATTGCAAACTAAAACAACGTGTGCGCAAGGCACAAAAATCATTTACAGGTGGAGTATAGCACAAGTCCCCTTTCTCTGTCAAGGCATTGGAGTTCTGTGCAACAAGAATATCTGTCCATTATATGGGACTCGTTATTTGCTAAGAATTTGCTAATTGGACGACCCAAAACCATGGAAACTCACACAGTACTCCAAGGTATCACGCAAGATATATGTCGATAAATAATATCGCTGTTTCGTTGAAAATTCAGCATCAGACAACATGGTTCAAAACGGCGTACAAAGCGGTAAGCCATACTCCTAAGCGTGGGGCCGGAGGTTCAAATCCTCTCTGGGACGCCAGAAAGCACCGCTGCAAGCCTTTTTCGGGGTTTGCAGCGTTTTTTTGTTTCTCCTTCTCCTGGTAATTTCACTTCCGTTACCGGGAGATTTTTATACGCCGCATGATGTATATTTGCTATGAAGAAGATTGCTTACATGGTATAGTTCATATCCAAAGCTGGACTGCTTCGATGGAGGGGCTATGCTTTTTTTAATTGGTGCAGATCATGGATACTGCGAAATAAGAAGAAGGACACGGTAAATTAACCTCCAATCAGCTACCGTGTCCCTGCAAGTCGTCATTGGTTTGTGCAAACGCAAAGAAACGGCGGCTCTGAAAATCAAAGCCGCCGTTTCAAATGGGCGTGTCAAATTGTCTGCTCTACGACGGCTTTTTTTCTTTTGCCGTCGTCCGGCAGAGTATTATTCAATATTTAATTCAATGTTTCCAGTGAAATTCTCACATTCAATGCCAATATAATTTCCACCATCAGGAAGTGTAATTGTGTCACTATAAGTTCCGGTTGCTTCAATCAACGTGACTGCTTCATCAGATCCAGAAATCCAAAATACTTTTGCAGTACCTTCCGTAATCTCCAAGGTGCAATCAATGGACAGCTCCTTACCGGCTTCTCTCTTTATGGAAGTTCCTCCGAACAAATACTCTGTACCTGAAAAGTTCGCATAATCAGCCGTATAAGTCCCTGTATAATCATCAATTCCTTTTTCTTTTTCCCCTTGCAGTGACGATTTCCCTGTCAGTTCTATGGAGCCCGCAGATTGAACAATGTTATTGTAATGATTGAGAATTTCATCTTTTGAACAGCCAGCAAGCATAAAACTTCCCACAAGGACGAATGTTAATGCTAAAACTATTTTCTTCATAAAATCATCACCAGCCTTTCTTTGGAGCTACCTTTTTGGCCTTTTTCTTTGTTTGGGTTGCTTCTCGTTCTTTCATGCACAAAATCAAGATGGCAGAAATAACGACAGCAAGCGCAAGACTGCAAGAACAGGTTCCGATATTCCAGTTGACTGCGGTATCATAGCTGCGGTAGCCTACCATTCCGAGACTTGCGGTAATCGGATAAAGGTTTGCTAATGTCATATTTCCTGCGGCAAACATCCCTCCATATCCATAGACAAAAGCAATGATTACACCGACTAAAAAGCTACCTGCCCTCCGACAAGTAAGAGCGATAATCGGCAGAACCGCAAGATATAAAAAGAAATTAACCGCAGTAATCTGCAAGGCTGCTTTTAGAGCTAAGGAAATCTCAAAGCCGGGAAATCCCACAATCATTTCTGCTATGATTGTAAACAGACTGCATATCAGCCCGAAAATAATAGACAATACGCCGCACACAATCAATTTTCCGGTCAACAGTTTCTTAAAAGAGATCGGCACAGTCAGAATATTTTTCAATGTGTCATCCGTCTGCTCACGAGAAATCATATATCCAGCAATTAGGCTGATACACATCGGAAAAATCATGGACATATTGTTTTTGATGACCTGTTCTGTAAGATAGGCAAAATCCCAAACGGAACCATCATTCGCCATAGAGGTAAACAAGGTCAGCAGGACGGATAGGAGCATGAGTGCAACGCCCGCCCAAAGGATATGATACCTTTTCAATTTATAAAATTCTGTTTTTACAATGCGAACCATGTTTATTCCCCCCTCTGCTTATATAATCTGTCAATCAGTAAGAACGAAACGAATGCCATGATCCCAAGAATGAATACAACTTGAAATGTTGAGGGAATTAGCCCTGTCATTTGCTCCAAGTCCATTTTTATTCCATGAGCCGCCATATCTCCCGCACTCCAAAATGTAGTCAGTGGCGTGGGCAGAAGCCATAACATGGTTTTAGGCAGCGTGTCAAACAATGCCGTAGCACTCATGTTCAGAACGCTGTAAAAGACACACAACAAAATGGAAAAAACATAGGTCTTACTGAAAAAGACAACAAGGACAATCAACGGGAGTGTTCCTGCCGTAATGAAGATCCCCGTTTCAACCGCCAAAAACAGCTTATAACCAATTCCATAAACTTCTAATGTTCCAATTCCGCAAAGAATTGTTGCAATGGTAGAAGCCACACAAAAAACAATTCCAAAAAGAAAGAGGACAATAATCTTTGCAAGCACCATTTGCGTGCTGGTTATGGGAATTGTACGCAGATTTTTGAATGTATCGTTGTCGCGTTCCATAAAGAACAGAATAGCGGCAATCACTCCGATAATGCAGGGCAGTAAAAACTGGATACCATATCCCAACACCATGTTAAATAGTCCGTCGAAAGCATCTGCCCGATCCGTATATCGCTCCATCATAGAGGGCGTTGTCATCAGATAAGTCAGCGGGATTGGAAACAGGAACGCAGCCAAAATAATCAGCGGAATAAATTTCTTCCGTTTCAATTTCAAAAATTCGCATTTGATTAGTTTAAGCAATTCCTTCGCCCCCTGTCACACGCTTGAAGTAATCTTCAAGACTTTCTTCACAGGTATGTGCTTCTGATACCTCCAATCCGTTTTCTACAAAGGCAGTTACAATTTTCCCCACGGGTAGCTCCATATTGTGTAGACGCAGATTGTGGTCGTCTTGTATGGAAAAATGGGTTTCATGGAAATTGCGTTCCAAAATTCTTGCCGCCTGTGCAGTATCCGAAAGCGTAAAACGGATATGCTTACTGCTTTTTTGCTCCAGCTCAGCAAGGCTTTCTTCTTCCAGCAATGCGCCGTGGTCGATAATTCCAATATCGTCAGCCAGCAAGGAAATCTCCGAAAGAATGTGACTGGAAATCAAAATGGTTTTTCCTCGCGCGTCACAAAGCTCACGAATAAAGGAACGTACTTCTGCAATACCGATGGGATCGAGGCCGTTGATCGGCTCATCCAAAATCAAAAGCTCCGGATCGTGCATAACGGCAAGGGCGATGGCAAGCCGCTGCTTCATACCAAGAGAATACTGTGAAAAGAGCTTTTTATCTTTGTAGGGCAGTCCTACCAGATCCAGAGCATCTTTGATGGCATGATTGTTTGGTACGCCCCGCAGAGTAGCAAAGATACGCAGGTTCTCTGTGCCGGTCAGATTGGGATAAAAACCGGGGGACTCAATCAGGCTTCCGATACGGGGCAACAGCTTCTTTTCATTCCCTTGCAAAGACTTTCCCCAGATTTTGACCTCCCCGGAAGTCGGCTTCGTTAAGCCCAACAGCATTTTCATGGTAGTGGTTTTTCCGGCTCCGTTTCTGCCCAGCAGACCGTAAATTCTCCCACGCTTCACATGAATATTTAAGTCAGCCACACTCTTTTGTGAGCCGTATTGCTTCGTCAGATTTTTTGTTTCAATGATATAATTTGTATCCATATTCAAAACCTCCTGTTCTGTAAGGTATTCTATCATGCCAACCTTGCATTAACCTTGCCGCAACCTTGCATTAACCTTGCAATTTGAAATCCAGTAAAATGACAAAGGCTCCCGCCATAAAGACGGGAACCCGCTTAACTCTCCAAAGGAAAAAGCAACATAAATTCAGTTCCTTTTCCCGGCAAACTTTCAACTGTTATATTCCCATCCATCTTTTCTACAAGCTGATGGACAATAGAAAGACCAAGACCGCTTCCTTTTTCAGACCGTCCTTTGTCACACTTATAAAGCCGTTCAAAAATGTGTTTCAAATCTTCCTTCTCAATTCCCACTCCATTATCCGCCAGCAGCAGCTCCATGTTATTTTCCTTCTTTGACAGGGCAATTTTGATTTTGTCTGCATGGCTGTGAGCGATTACATTTTGAATGAGATTATTGACAATCCTCATATAGCTGTCCATATCCAATCTTACCCGGACAGGCTGTTCGGGAATATCAATGTCATAATCAACCTGTTTATCCTCAAAAATCGGTATCCAGTCGATCAGAATATTTCTTGTCAGCTCTGCAACCTCAACGCTCTGGATCTCCAAAGCAAACTCGTTTGAATTTAACTTGAACCAGTCAAAGAGTACATCAATGTATTCTTTCAGATCATGGGCTTTCCGACGGGCGGTTTCAATATAATCATCCCAGTCTTTTCCTGTGACCAGTCCTTTGTGTGCGGCGTCAAGATAGCCGATCAGAGTGGTAAGGGGCGTCCGGACATCATGGGAAAGGCTCGTCATAAGTTGGCGGTTGGTTTCTTCTGTCTGCCGTACAGTTGAAAGTCTGCTTTCATAGGCCACAACGATCTCATTGATTTCATAGGCAAGAGGTGCTGTCAGTTCATTTGTTGCAGACAGAATACGCCGGTTGCCATTTCCGTTTTTCACATCAACCAGCACATCGGTCATTTCTGCGATTTGTTTTTTTACGCGCCGAACGAGAACGATGGAAGTCAATACAGCCACAACAGCAATCACAATGGACAAGGAAACGATGATTTCCATACCAGCTATACCTCCTTATTAAACCGGTAGCCAATCCCTTTGACCGTTTGGATATACTTTGGGCTTGAAGGATTGACTTCTAATTTTTTACGAAGCCGACTGATGATCGCCATAATGTTACTGTCATCATAGAAATATTCTTCACCCCATACTTCCTCATAAATCTGCTGTTTGGTCAAAATTTTTCCTTGATGCTTTGCACAGTACAGGAGCAAATCAAATTCCTTTGGCGGAAGTTCAAAAGTGCCGTTTGCCGTCGTAACAGAACGATTTTCAAGGTCAATTTGCAATCCATCAAAATCCAGTTTTTGCACAGCTCCGGCTTGATGATTAAAACGGGTGTAGCGGCGAATGAGGGACGCAATACGGGCAATCAGTTCGTCCATATCAAACGGTTTTGTCAGATAATCGTCCGCCCCGGCTCGTAAGCCCCGTACTTTAGAAATGCTGTCATTTTTAGATGTGAACATCAAAATCGGCAGACTGTTCTCTTTGCGGATTTCTTCCAGCGTTTCAAAGCCATCCATACCAGGCATCATCACATCCAGCACTACAAGCTGGTATTCCTGCTCTTTTAATTTCTGTAAACCCTCTTTTCCGGTATTACAAAAATCAGCTTCTATGTTTTCTGCTTGTACGCTGCGTTTAATCAAAGCACACAGTTCTCTGTCATCATCTATAATCAGGATTTTATTCATGGCGCAACTCCTTCCCTTGTTTTGTCCTTCCGTCAATCGGCTTTTCTGCGTTCTTTGGGATCAGCCAAACACCAGCCATCTTCACAGCGCCGGGGATGCGCCCAGCAGCGCACAAATAATTTACCTGACGAGGTGTAACATTCCATTTCTGGCTTACTTCTTTTAATGTCATGTAGTTCATTCCGCACCTCCCAAACATATTATATTTCGTTATCTCGAAGAATACAAGGTTTAAGATATGAATTATAAAATGTAAGTAAAACGGATGTCACATCATTTCATACACAAACTATGAAATATAGAATGTATGTGGGTGATGTTGAATGGCGAAAGTTGAAGACTGCCCTGGCTTTGAAACCTTCGGTGCAGATGTAAAGGCTGAACCATTCAAACTCTGGCTTGCGCAGGTCGGCCGTGAACGCATCGAAGAAACGATTGACCCGGAACAGGCAATCGACCGCGCATTAGAGACCTACCAGAAAAAGGGATATGATACAGACTGGATTCATCAGCGGCTGCTTTCTATCCGTGTCCGTAATGAGCTTACCGCTGAATGGCAGGAGCGAGGCGTACAGCAGGGCAAAGAATATATAAAGCAAAAAGAAACGGCGGACCAAGGCCCGCCGTAAAATCGCTAGTATAACTTGACAAACCGGATATTAGCGAGCGCGTACCGCTTTATCCATTGGCCAGGATTTTCTGAGTGCCGCATAGGAAACCAAGAAGTTGGCAAACCATCCTGCCGGCACAGCAAGCCAAACAAAATCAATGCCAAAACGCGGTGCGCAGATCAGTGCCACGGACAGGCGAATCGCAAGGTTTACCATGTTGGCAATGAGGAATGGCCGCATGATTCCGAGTCCGCGCAGAACTCCATCGGTCGCCATTTTAATTCCCATAAAGATAAAGAAGTAACCGAGCCATCTCATATAATCTCCAGACACCTGATAGGCCAGGGCGGTTCCGTCTTTTCCAAGGAACAGCGAAGAAATCTGCATGTGCAGCGTTTCAATGACAAGGAAGGCAAGCGCCGCAAAGCACACATCCAACACCAATGCTGCGTGGTAGCCTTTTTTGATGCGCTGGGGTTTGCCCGCCCCAAGGTTTTGGGAAACATACGGCGAAACTGCATTGCCGATGGACACAAAAATCAGAGAAAAGACATTCTCCACCCGCATCGTCGCCGCATATCCTGCAAGAGCCTGTGTGCCGAAAGGATTTACCACCGCCTGTACGATCATCATACCGATAGACACGGTAGACTGCTGGAGAACCGATGGAACAGCAATCTGAAGCATCGAGCGCAACTCCCGCCCGTCAAACCAGGCAAATGCACTCTTATACCGCCGCATCCGATAGAGGAAAATCAATAGTGAAAACACAGCGGAAATCCCCTGGGCAATCAGGGTTGCCAGTGCTGCGCCAAACACGCCAAGCCCCAGACCGGCTACCATCCAAAGATCCATCACAATATTCAGGATGGATGAAAAGATCAGCAGTCCCAGCGGAATTTTTGATTCACCGATGGAAGTGAACATGGTAGAGAGAATATTGTACATGAACAGAAACGGAAAGCCCACAAAATAGACCCGCAGGTACAGTACCGCTTCCTCCAGAATATCGGCAGGGGTCTGTAATCCGCTCATCATCGCATGAGAAAAGTCAAAGCCAAAGACACCAAGGATGATGCTCAGAAGTAAAAAGCTGATCAGTGATGTAGACACAATGGTTTTCATTTTGCCATACTCTTTGGCACCGAAATAGCGGCTTACAAGCACACCTGCCCCAACACCGGCTCCCAGTGCCACACAAATGAAAACATTCGTCAGGGCTGCACAGGCACCGACCGCCGCCAGTGCGGAGGAACCAACAAACTGACCGACGATAATGGAGTCAGCCATATTGTATACCTGCTGAAAAAAGCTGCCGAGAATCATCGGCATTGCAAAAACCGTCAGCGCTTTCAGCGGCGCATCGGTAATCAAATACTCATCTTTTGACATGATCCTATTCCTCCACAACTTCCTGCTTTTTATCCGAAAGCACAAGCATAGCAAGTGCGATCAATACAATAATTAGTCCTGCAATTGAAAGCACTGTAGGAATTTCTCTAAGGCAATACCGCATAATTCTAAGTGCCGATACGGCGAGCGAGGTGCGGCAGATGCTAAGCCAAAAGCGCAGATAATACTGGATGTCTTATCGAGCATTTTGGCAACGCAGATGCCGTGCCGCAGCCGCCGGAGCGGTGCTTAAGCCGTCAGGCGGGAATTGTGCGGTGTTGCCATAAAAAAGAAAAAGCCAAATACCATTGCTGCAACCGGTTCACAGGAAGACAGAATGGATGCCTTTCCAGCCTCCATATGATCCAGTGCTACTGTATAAAAAGCATACGGGCACACTGCAGTACACAAAGAATGCATCAGCATAACCTGAAATAAATTTGTTTGATATTCCCGTGAAAAAGCCCATCAAAAGCTCCTATGTACGTGAAAAAGCCGGACAAGGGACAGACATCTCAGTCTGCGCCTTATCCGGCTGTTGTTTCCACGAACAACTTGCCCTCCGAGCGAACTTTCGAAATTATAGCATGGGTGTGAGCAAATGTCAATGGATTTTCGTACAGCAGAAAATCTCCAAAGAAGTTGTGCGAACCCCGCAGTTAGGGCAACACCGCACAATTCCCGCCTTGCGGCTTAAGCACCGCTCCGGCAGCTGCGGCACGGCATCTGCGTTGCCAAAATGCTCGATAAGACATCCAGTATTATCTGCGCTTTTGGCTTGGCATCTGCCGCACCTCGCTCGCCGTATCGGCACTTAGAATTATGCGGTATTGCCTTAGAACTTTTCAAATTCGTTTTGGGAATCGTCCGTGATCGTTACAATATTGTCCTTGAGCTTTTTCAGGTTACGAGCCATTTTTTTGCTTTTCAGGCGTCTTTTTCTTTTTATCGTGCGGCGGCTGTTATTTGCCGGTATCGCTCGCAACAGCATCGGCAATCAGCTTTTCCAGCGTAGCCATATTGGCCTCCTGATCAATGCCGCCCATGATCGGCTCCCCAACGATGTTGCCCTGACGGTCCACAACACAGGTTGTGGGGAAAGCCATGATGCCCAGTGCAAACTTGCCGGCCTCGCTGTCAGGATCAAAGTAGATATTGCGGAAGGATGCGCCTGCTGATTCCAGAATTTTCTTAGCGGTGGCGATATTGTCCGCGTTGCCGTCCAGCGTCTCGGTATTGACGCCGATGACCTCGCCGCCCTGCTCCTTGATGCGCTGGTTGAGTGCGTCAAGGTCATCCATCTCATCCACGCAGGGCTTGCAGCCGCTGAACCAGAAGTTTACAACGGTGAACGCATTGTTGGCAAACAGGCTGCTGTCAACGCTGTTGCCATCAAGGTCCTTGCCCTCAAACTGTGGGAAGGTGCTGCCGTTCTCCGCTGCGCTCTGGCTGGTGGCTTCATCCTGAGGAAGGGCTGTGATCTGATTTTCGATTTCCCGGATCTTATCAGCGTCCGCTTTGAGGGAGGCGTACTCTTCCTCGGTGAACTGATCCTTCGCGTTATCCACGGCATCCATAAGGAAATCGCCGTAATTGTTGTTGAGGGTGGTCTGTGTCACATTTTTGTCCATCGAGGCAAAAACCTTTTCCCACAGTTCATCGTTCGCGGTCAGAATATCGTTTTCCTCTGCCAAAAGCTGCTCCTCGGTTTTGGTCTGTGCGTCGGAGGCTGCTTCACTGCCGGCGGTGGAGGCTGTTTCACTGCTGGCGGTGGAGGCCGCTTCGCTGCCGGCGGAGGTGCCTGCCTGCTGGCTGCCGCAGGCGGCGAGGGAAAATACCAGAACCAGGCTGGTCAAAATTGCTGCAATTCGTTTCATACTCAAATCTCCTTACTGTTATCTGCCTTATCGCCAAAGCCGTACTGATAGTGTATCGCCTTGGTCGGGCAGGATTTTATACACATACCGCAGCGGATACACTCCGCGTGGTTTGGCGTCTTGGTAATATCCACATCCATCTTGCAGGCCCGCGCACAGGCACCGCAGGATACGCACTTATCGGTGTCCACCCGCATCTGGAAAAGAGATACACGGTTCATGACCGCGTAAAAGGCCCCCAGCGGGCAGAGCCACTTGCAAAATGGGCGGTAAAACACCACACTGGCAACAACGACCGCCAGCAGGATACAGAGCTTCCAGCTGAACAGCTTGCCGAGCGCGGCGCGTATCCCTGCATTGGTCAGCGAGAGGGGGATTGCGCCCTCCAGCACACCCTGCGGGCAGAGATACTTGCAGAAGAACGGATCACCCATTCCCATCTCATTGACAACAAACGCAGGCAGCAGCACCACCATGATGAGCAGCACGGCGTATTTCAGATATCGCAGCGGCTTCAGACGCTTGGTGGAGCGCTTGGGCGATGGGATCTTATGCAAAAGCTCCTGCAGCCAGCCAAACGGGCAGAGAAAGCCGCAGATAAACCGTCCCAGCAGCACCCCCAATAAAATCAGGATGCCGGTAATATAATAGGAAAATCGGAATTTTGACGAGCCGACCACTGCCTGAAACGAGCCGATCGGGCAGGCCCCCGCCGCACCCGGGCAGGAGTAGCAGTTCAGCCCCGGCACACATACTGTTTTGCCCTTGCCCTGATACAGAACACCCTTGGCAAAATTCGGCAGGTGAATGTTTGTCAGCAGCGCTGCGCCTGCTTGAAACCAGCCCCGGAAACGGGCCAGAAAAGAACCATTTTTCTTATCCAATGCCAACACACTCCATACACAACCGGATAGCCTTTGCCAACACCGTATCTGCCTCCCCACGCCAGATGCCGAAGCCGATCATCAAAACGGCGGCCAACAGCAGCGCCGACTGGGCGATTGCTTTTTTGTTTATCATTTGCGGTTGCCCCTTTCTGCTTGATGAGAACAGTATACACCCACCGATATAAAATTTCTGCTAAGAAAAAATTAGCACAGACTTTATCGAAATCTGCTATAATGACTATTATAGAGGTATCGCTGCCGTGCTTTTGCCTTGTGCAGCGCCAAAAAACATCTTAGGCAATACCGCACAATTCCCGCCTAACGGCTTAAGCACCGCTCCGGCGGCTGCGGCACGGCATCTGCGTTGCCAAAATGCTCGATAATGTCGGGTTGCGGTACCCGCATCGTGCTTCGGGGGCAAAAGCCCCTCGCACTCTGCGACCGCTGCCCCTGCTTCGGTTCGCTGTTTCCGCCACTGGCGGCGCTCACCTTTGCAGCATCCAGTATTATCTGCGCTTTTGGCTTAGCAGCTGCCGCACCTCGCTCGCCGTATCGGCACTTAGAATTGTGCGGTGTTGCCCTTATAAATGCGGGAGATGATCGCTTATGCGCCTTTTGTTGATAGAGGATGAACCTACTCTGCGGGAAAGCGTGGCTAAAAAACTGCGCCGTTCCGGCTACGAAATGGATGACTGCGGTGACGGAGAGACCGCGCTCGAGCTGCTTGCAGCAGAGCGGTACGATCTTGTCCTGCTTGATCTCAATCTGCCGAAGGTGAACGGCATGACCGTTCTGCGCACGCTGCGCAAGACCGACCTTGAAACGCCGGTACTAATTCTGTCCGCCCGCAGCGAAATTTCCGACAAGGTGGAGGGGCTGGACGCGGGTGCCAATGATTATCTGGCCAAGCCGTTCCACCTGGCTGAGCTGGAGGCCCGTGTGCGCAGCCTGACCCGGCGGCAGTTTATCCAGCGCGATGTATGCCTGCGGTGCGGGCGGCTGACCTTCGACACCAAGAGCCGCCTTGCCATGGCGGATGGCCAGCCCATTCCGCTGACCCGTAAGGAAAGCGGCGTGCTGGAATATCTGCTGCTGCATCAGGGACGCCCTGTCAGTCAGGAGGAGCTGATTGAGCATGTCTGGGACAGCAGTGTCGATGCGTTCAGCAACTCGATTCGCGTGCATATCTCTGCACTGAGAAAAAAACTGCGCACCGCACTGGGGTACGACCCCATCCGAAACCGCATCGGTGAGGGGTATGAGTTGGAGGAAAACGAACCATGAACCGCATATCTTTTCAGTGGCGGATCACGCTGATGACCGCCGTACTGATTGCAGGGGCCTGCATCTGCCTGAATCTGCTGCTCTACCACTCTGGTGCCACTGGTATGGACAACCTGAACGGGTATGTCCTGCAATACCAGCAGAATGATGATGAAAACCTGATGATTGAAATCCCGGACGACCAGATGTCGGATTTTCTTATACAGTTTTCGCAGGAGGTCTACGATGCCAAGGCTGTTTTCGGCCGCAAGGGCTGGTGCATCACAGCAGCAGTAACGCTGCTGAGCGCGGCGATTGCCTATTTTGTCAGCGGCAAGGCTCTGGAGCCCTTGAAAAAGCTTGCACAGCAGGCCGAACGCATTGATCAGGACAGCCTTGTGGAGGTTCGCTTAGAGGAAAACACGATTCCGGAATTTCGCGACTTGAGCCAGTCTGTCAACCACATGCTGGACCGGCTGGCGCATTCCTTTGACCTGCAGCGTCAGTTTGCCGGCAATGCCGCCCATGAGCTGAAAACACCGCTGGCCATCATGCAGGCAAAGCTGGAAATGTTCGCTGAAGAACACCCCGATACCGACAGCGAGATCACCGACCTGCTCCGCTTTCAGACGGATCAGGTGTCCCGCCTAGCAAGCCTTGTCCGCACACTGCTGGAAATGAGCGATCTGCAGTCGATTCCGCGCGAGGACCATATCGAGCTGGCCCCGTTGGCTGATGAGATCGTGGCTGACCTGACCCCGCTGGCACAGCGCCGGAGCATCACCCTCTTTCAGGAATGTGAGGATGTCAGCATCAAGGGCAGCGACACCCTGATCTACCGCCTGCTCTTTAATTTGGTTGAAAATGGCATCAAATACAATACCCCCGGCGGTTCTGTGCATATCACGATCCGGCAAAAGGAAAGCAGCGCTGTGCTGCGTGTTGCAGACACAGGCTGCGGCATCCCTGAGGAGTATCGGACAAGTGTGTTCCAGCCCTTTTTCCGGGTAGATAAATCCAGAAGCCGGGAGATGGGCGGCGTAGGCCTTGGGCTTGCGCTTGTACGGGAGATTGCCCTGCTGCATGGCGGCACCGTTACAGCTGAACCGGCTGATGGGCATGGGACGGTTTTCACAGTCACCCTGCCGATACAAGCTTGACAGCCGTCTGCAGTGCCTTATTTCTCTGCCAATTCTACCACCGGCTTTGCCTCACTGGCGGCGATGGCAGGCTGCAGCTTGTTTTCCAGCCCGGTCTTTTGCAGCATATTGATGACATGGTATTTTACGGTTGAAGGCTCCACACAAAGCGCCTTGGCGCTCCCGCTGTAGGAAAGCCCGCGCACCAACAGGCGGAGCACGCGCATCTCGGCGGAGGTAAGATCGTACCGATGCTCTGTCTGTGGTGGAGGACACCTGCACCCACACCACCGAGACCGAAAAGTGCGACCCCGTCAAGGACGACAGTTCGAGCGGTTCAAATACCGACAGCGATGGTTTCGGCGGAAGCTCGGGTGGGAAATTCTACACAGTACCGCTTTCGCTGTCACATTTTATTTTTCTCTACGTTGAAAGTATGCTATCTGGCATGGTATAATCTTGTTATTCAATCAAACATATATCAGGAGGGCTGTTGCCATGGCTGCAAACGCCGTTGACTTTGCGGGCACCCTTTGCGGATGCCGGTACGAAAAAGAACTGGAAACCCATTTTCGGGACTGTCTGCTGTTTTACATTGACGGGCGCATTCGGTTTGAGCGCTACTGCTATGGCGAGGCAGCCTGCCTGGTGTTCAGCCTGTGGGCCAACGGGCTGGACGAAACCGGCAAGATTTTGTGGGTGAAGGAGCCGGAGTTTGAGGTAGACCAGAAAGCGATTCCCCGTGTGATTACCGATGTACAGGAAAACGGTACTGCCCTGCAGGTGGACAACCAGCGCAAGCGCTATGTAAAAACCGAAGAGTTTGACGAGGACAAGCCCAACGGATATGGCCGTTTCAAAGTTTTTCTGCTGCGCCGCAAGCTGAAAAAACACTAAGCCGCGCGGGCGTTCCTGCGCACCCTTTTATTCTATTCACATTTATCAGCAAGCGAAATTGCCCCCGGCGTACCGCGCAAAGCGGCACATCCGGGGGCAATTTTTATTGATTCGATTATTCAGCGGTGGGGTTCTGCGCTGTCATTCTTTAGGGCAATACCGCATAATTCTAAGTGCCGATACGGCGAGCGAGGTGCGGCAGATGCCAAGCCAAAAGCGCAGATAATACTGGATGTCTTATCGAGCATTTTGGCAACGCAGATGCCGTGCCGCAGCTGCCGGAGCGGTGCTTAAGCCGCAAGGCGAGAATTGTGCGGTGTTGCCTTAGCAAATTAAAAGCGCTCCACACCCTCGCTGGTCACGCGGGCATAGATCAGCGGCGGAACTTCCGGCTTTTCGGCACCGATGGTCAGGCCGCCAACATACATTTCTTCCGCTGCGGCAAACAGGGTGTCATCATCCGCATACAGGGTGCAGATCGGCTCCCCTGCCTTGACGGCATCGCCCAGCTTTTTGTGCATGATGATACCGGCAGCAAAATCGATGCTGTCCTCTTTTTTAATGCGGCCTGCACCCAGCAGCACGCTGGCGTTGCCGATACGCTCCACATCGTTCTGCACGATGTAGCCATCCGCCGGGGCACAGATATCGTGGGCATATTTGGCCTTGCGGAAAAGCGAGGCATCCCGCAGAACGCTGGTGTCCCCGCCCTGGGCTGCAAACATTTTGCAGCAAATCTCAAAGGCGGAACCATCGGCAATCACCTGTTCCGCCATGGCGCGGCAGGCGGCCATCTCCCCCTTACCCGCCAGATACAGCATATTGGAGGCCAGCTGCAGGCAGACTTCGGTCAAATCCGCCGGGCCTTTGCCCTGCAGCACGGCCATGCTCTCAGCCACTTCCAGCGAGTTGCCGATGTTATGGCCCAGCGGGGTGTCCATATCGGTAATCAGGGCTGCCACTTTGCGGCCATGTGCCGTGCCGATGGAAACCATCAAGCGGGCAAGCTCCACGGCTTCGTCCAGGTTCTTCATGAACGCACCGCTGCCCATTGTAACATCCAGCAGGATCGCATCCGAACCAGCCGCCAGCTTTTTGCTCATGATAGAGGAAGCAATCAGCGGAATGCAGCCTACCGTTGCCGTAACATCCCGCAGGGCGTACAGCTTTTTATCCGCCACCGCAATTTTGCCGCTCTGGCCAATGACTGAGATACCGATCTCATTGACCTGCTTAAAGAATTCTTCCTGCGTCAGTGAGGTGCGGGTGCCGGGGACGGACTCCATCTTATCAATGGTGCCGCCGGTATGGCCCAGGCCGCGGCCGCTCATTTTGGCAATTTTTACGCCGCAGGCTGCCACAATGGGGGCAATAACCAGGGTGGTTTTATCCCCCACGCCGCCGGTAGAGTGTTTATCTGCTTTGATGCCCTGAATGGCGGAAAGATCCACCATATCGCCGGAATGTGCCATCACATCAGTCAGTTCAGCCGTTTCGGCATCGGTCATGCCGCGCAGGTAAATTGCCATCAGCAGGGCGGACATCTGGTAATCCGGCACACTGCCATCCACATAACCGTTGACGGCAAAGGCAATCTCTGCCCGCGTCAGGGTTCCGCCATCGCGCTTTTTGGCGATGATATCATACATACGCATTTGGGGTTCTCCTATCTTTTTATGTGCACTTGAAAAATAAGGCGAAAGCAGCTGGCAGGGTTTTATCCTGTCGGCTGAATTACTGATTCTTCTGGTACACTTTTGTTAAGGCAATACCGCATAATTCTAAGTGCCGATACGGCGAGCGAGGTGCGGCAGCTGCTAAGCCAAAAGCGCAGATAATACTGGATGTCTTATCGAGCATTTTGGCAACGCAGATGCCGTGCCGCAGCCGCCGGAGCGGTGCTTAAGTCGTAAGGCGGGAATTATGCGGTGTTGCCTAAAACGCAAAGCGCCCGCCCGGACCGGCTTGCACAAGCCTGCGGGGCGGGCACTATTGCTGGTTTTATCTGCGGGGCTTAACGGCTGCCCTTATCGTAAGGGATGCCTTCGGCCTTGGGGGCCTGGGAGTTCTTGCTGGTAAAGGCAAGAATAACCATGGAGGCAATGAACGGCATCATGTTATAAATATTGCTGGACCAGCCAAGCTGTGCCAGAACGGTGGAATCCGCAATGTTGGCAAGGCTCTTGAAGACGGCAAAGAACATGGCCGCGCCAAAAATGTTGAACGGCTTCCACTGGCCAAAGATCATAACGGCCAGTGCCAAAAAGCCGGTACCGGCAACGCCGACTTCAAAGTTCCAGGTCTGCACGCTGGGGATAACGTAAGCCAGGCCGCCAACACCGCCCAGGAAACCGGAGATCAGCACACCGGCATAGCGCATGCGGTAGACGTTGATACCAACGGAATCCGCTGCCTGGGGGTGCTCGCCGCAGGCGCGCAGGCGCAGGCCAAAGCGGGTCTTATACATAACAATGTAGCTGACAACCAGCAACACAATGCCCAGCGGGATAAAAATGCTGAGCTCCAGCCCGCCAATGGAGAACAGGAACGGCTTGTTGGTGTAGCTGATTTTGGCGGAGGTAGAACCGTTAAAGTTCTTGGCCAGAATCATGGCAATGGCGGTTGCCAGCATGTTTAGCGCCGTGCCGCCGATGGTCTGGTCGGCTTTTAAGTTGATGGAAGCAAACGCCAGCAGCAGCGAGTAAAGCATGCCGCAGACCGCTGCTGCCACAACGGCAGCCAGAACGATGAGCGCCGGGGCCATGGTGGTGGGCAGCGATGCGGTAACCAGCACGCCTGCCAGGCCGCCGACAACCATGATGCCTTCCAGCGCGATGTTGATTACGCCGGAATGCTCGCTGAACATGCCGCCAAGGGCAACCAGCATCAGAACAATGCCATACAGCAGGGTGTATTTGATAAGCAGCAGCATATCACTTGCCCTCCTTTTCCGGTTTGGTCACTGCCTTGGCTGCCGGTTCGGCATTGGCGTTGGCGGTGTCCTTTTTGTGGATCAGCTTTTTCTCAAACAGCGTGCGGAACAGCATGGAGAATGCACACAGGTAGATGATAATGCCGGAGATCAGGTCGGCAATTTCGCTGGGGAAATACTTGGTGGGCAGATATGCGCCGCCAACGCTGATATGACTGATGAACAGCGAAGAGAAGATGGTGCCGATGGGGTTCGAGTTTGCCAGCAGTGCGGTTGCAATGCCGTTAAAGCCCATAGCAGGCAAGCTGGTGGAGTTCAGGGGGTTCCACTCACCACCGCCGGACAGATAGAACAAACCGGCACCAAAGCCTGCCAATGCACCGGCAATCGTCATAGACAGAATGACGTTTTTCTTTTCATTGATACCGGCATAGCGGGCGGCGTTCTTGTTCAGGCCAACGGCTTTCAGCTCATAGCCAAAGGTCGTTTTTTCCAGCACGACCCACACCACAATGGCCACGATGATGGCCAGAAAGATGGCGATGGTGGTGTTGCTGGTGTGGAACAGTTCGCTCATCCCGCAGGAAGGGATCTGCGCCTGCGGGGCGTTGGTGGCCAGCTTCCAGGTGCGGGTGTTATGCGCATCATACATCACGCCGGAGCCGCGGCCATAGATGATCTCATTGACAAGATACAGACCGATCCAGTTGAACATGATGGAGGTAATAACTTCGTTGATGTTCAGGTACGCCTTAAAGATGCCGGGAATGGCCCCCCACAGCGCGCCGAACGCAGCGGACACCAGCAGGCACACCCACCAGGGCATGCCCAGCACAATGGCAAAGTACAAAGCGCCGAAAGCGCCCAGCGTATACTGCCCTGCTGCGCCAATGTTGAACAGGCCGGTTTTGAACGCAAAGGCAACCGAAAGGCCGGTCATGATCAGCGGGGCGGTCTGGGTCAGCACCTTGCCGCAGCCATACGGGAAGTCATAAAAGCCGCCCTGCAAAATGCGCCAGAAGCCATCCACCAGGGCGTGCTCCGGGTTGATGATAAACAACGCAATCAAGCCGATGACCAGACCGATGACAATGCACATGAGTGCAGCCAGAACGCCGCTGCTGTTTTGGCGGATGGTTGTGCCCAAAGAAGGCTTGTTTAGTTTTGCCATGGTTTACTTTGCCTCCTTCTTTTTTGCACCGGCCATATACAGGCCCAGTTCCTGCACGGTGGTGGTCTTGGGATCAAATTCGCCCACGATCTCGCCTTCGTACATCACCAGGATGCGGTCTGAAAGGTTCATAACCTCATCCAGTTCCAGGCTGACCAGCAACACGGCCTTACCGGCATCGCGCTGGGCAACAATCTGCTTGTGGATATACTCAATGGCTCCAACATCCAGGCCGCGGGTAGGCTGCACAGCCACCAGCAGCTTGGGATCCTTATCGATTTCGCGCGCGATGATGGCTTTCTGCTGGTTGCCGCCGGACATGCTGCGGGCAATGGTCACACTGCCCTGGCCGGAACGCACATCGTACTGCTCAATCAGGTGGTCAGAATACTTGCGCACTTCATCCGCCTTGATAAAGCCATTATGCTGGAACTGCGGCTGCCAGTAGCGCTGCAGCACCATGTTCTTTTCCAGCGTGTAATCCAGCACCAGGCCGTACTTATGGCGATCCTCCGGGATATGGCTCATGCCGTCCTTGGAGCGCTGGCGGATGGAAGCGTGGGTGATGTCCTGTCCATCCAGCGTGATCGTACCGCCGGAGATTTTTTCCAGACCGGTCAGGCCGTACACCAGCTCGGTCTGACCGTTGCCCTCAATACCGGCAAGGCAAACGATCTCACCCGCGCGAACGTCAAAGCTGGCATTGCGCACCGCATCTTTTTTATGGGTGCGGCTGGGCACCGTCATGCCCTGCACGCTCAGGATGGTTTTGCCGGGCTGGGCGGGCTTTTTGTCCACCACAAACTCAACATCGCGGCCAACCATCATGCGGGAAAGCTCTTCCTTGCTGCTGTTGGCAATATCCACGGTGCCGATATACTTGCCCTTGCGCAGAACCGTGCAGCGGTCCGCCACGGCCATGATCTCGTTCAGCTTGTGGGTAATAAACAGGATGCTCTTGCCCTCAGCCTTAAAACCGCGCATGATCTCCATCAGTTCGTCGATTTCCTGCGGAGTCAATACAGCGGTGGGTTCGTCAAAAATCAGAATTTCATTGTCACGGTACAGCATTTTCAGGATCTCAACGCGCTGCTGCATGCCAACCGAGATATCGCTGACCAATGCATCCGGGTCTACACGCAGGCCGTATTTTTCCGAAAGCTCCACGACCTTTTTGCGGGCGACCTCTTTTTGCAGAAATCCCGCTTTGCAGGGTTCCACACCCAGCATGATGTTATCCAGCACAGAGAAGCACTCCACCAGCTTAAAGTGCTGGTGGACCATGCCGATGCCAAGGTCGTTTGCATCGTTGGGGTTATTGATCTTGACTTCCTTGCCGTTTTTCTTGATGACGCCCTGTTCCGGCTGGTACAGGCCGAACAGAACACTCATGAGGGTGGATTTGCCGGCGCCGTTTTCGCCCAGCAGGGCATGCACTTCGCCTTTGCGCAGCTGGAGGGTGATGTTGTCGTTTGCCTTGATACCGGGGAACTCCTTGGTAATATTCAGCATCTCAATGACAAAATCTTCAGCCAATCCGCTCACGCTCCTTTCACGAATCAAAGTATTGGGGCTGCCCTGCCGCCAAGATAGCTCTGGAACCCCGGCCCCACAGCAAAATTTGTGCAAAGCTGCCGCAGCGCACCGTGCAGCTTATGCACCGGCACAGTGCGTTTATTAGTTTTATTATACAGTTTTTTTGCTGAAACCACAAGTAAAATCTTGCATTTTTGGCCCCGGGGCGGGGTTTATTTTGCAAATGGTTGCAAAAACGCCCCGGCTGCCGCAAAAAGCAGGGCCAGGGCGTTTGTTTTTCATAATATTACTTTAGGCAACACCGCACAATTCCCGCCTTGCGGCTTAAGCACCGCTCCGGCAGCTGCGGCACGGCATCTGCGTTGCCAAAATGCTCGATAATGTCGGGTTGCGGTACCCGCATCGTGCTTCGGGGTCAAAAGCCCCTCGCACTCTGCGACCGCTGCCCCTGCTTCGGTTCGCTGTTTCCGCCACTGGCGGCGCTCACCTTTGCAGCATCCAGTATTATCTGCGCTTTTGGCTTGGCATCTGCCGCACCTCGCTCGCCGTATCGGCACTTAGAATTATGCGGTATTGCCTTTATTCTATTTTGTTTTCCACGCATCAATGTTCCATCCTCCAGAACGCGCAGGAGTACGGGGGCAGATCGCTGCCGCCGCCAAAGTCATGCGGCTGGCCGGTGATCAGATCCACCGCGGTGCCACAGCCGGCGTTGAAATCCGCGTGGTAGGTCTCCCCTGCCGCGTTGATGGCCACCAGCACGCGCTCGCCATCCACACGGCGTTCAAAAATCAGCTGGCGGGGCTGCACCATCACATTGTGGTAGCTGCCCCAGCGCAGGGCGGGGCTTTCGGCGCGGGCTTTGGCCAAGGCAGAGATCCATTCGGTCAGTTCGTTTTCCTGCGGCTTTTCAATGGCAGGGCGCAGGGTGGCATCACCGTTTTTCTTATCGCCCTCCAGGCCCCACTCGCTGCCATAATAGACTGCCGGGACGCCGGGCATACCAAACAACAGGCCGTAAGCCGGGCGCAGCATGGCTTTATCCGTCAGAACGGTGGCAATACGGCTGACATCATGGTTGTCCAAAAAGCTTAACAGGTGGCGGCCGGTGTACAGGCACCACTGCTCTGAGCCAAACTGGCGGTTCAGGCTATAGGCGATCTCGTGCATATTGGCGGAGTTAAAGCTGGAATACAGGCCCTTGTAGCATTCATAGTTGGTTACAGCGTGGCAGGCACGGTCGTTCATCCAGCGGTTATAATCGCCGTGCAGTGTCTCGCCCATCAGGGCAAATTCCGGCTTGATGCTGTTGGCCAGGCCGCGCAGCTCTGCCAGGAAATCCAGATCCAGGCAGTAGGCAACGTCCAAACGCAGGCCGTCGATATCATAGTCCCGTACCCAGCCGCGCACCGCGTCAAACAGGTGTTCCTTCACCGCCGGGTTGCGCAGGTTCAGTTTCACCAGCTCATAGCAGCCTTCCCATGCTTCGTACCAGAAGCCATCATTATAGCCGGTGTTGCCGTCAAAGCTGATATGGAACCAGTCTTTATAGGCGCTGTCCCACTTTTTCTCCTGCACATCGCGGAACGCCCAGAATCCGCGGCCCACATGGTTGAACACGCCGTCCAGCATCACGCGGATGCCGGCTTCATGCAGGGCTTTGCAGACAGCCTGGAAATCCTCTTTGGTCCCAAGGCGCGGATCAACGCGATTATAATCGCGGGTGTCATAGCCGTGGGCATCGCTGTCAAACAAAGGATTAAACAGCACACAGGTTGCGCCCAATTTTTTTATATGTTCCACCCAGTCCAGCACGCGCAGAATACGGTGTTCCCCGGTCTGGTCGCTACCATCGTTTTGCAGCGGAGCACCGCACAGGCCCAGGGGATAGATCTGGTAGATTGTTGCATCATCAAACCACATAACTTTTACTCCTCCATTTTGTTTTTTCTTTTGGCAATGCCACGCAATTCCACGTGCCAATACAACGAGTGAGGTGCATCGGCTGCCAAGCAAAAAGTACAGATCATACTTTGTGTATTATCGAGCATTTTGTAACGCAGACGGCGTGCCACAACCGCCAGGCAGGAATTGTGCGGTGTTGCCTTTTATTCATCTTTTCGCTTTCGCATCAGAACTTCTTTTTCAGCCTGGGGGCAATGCGCTGGCGGTACAGCGGGGTGATGGCCGTTAAGGCACGGTCACACAGCCAGAACGAAAGGTTGCCCAGCGCCAACAAAGCCAGCAGCATGGGGGCACCTTCGGCGGCAAACTCCTGCACCAGTTCCGGCGGGGCCAGCACCACGATCAGCAGCGCATACATGACGACCACCGCCGCATTGAAGCAGCCAAACTTGGCCATCCACCGCAGCACACCGCGGCGGATGTTGTTCAACCGCACCCGCAGCACAGGGTAATACCCCAGCACCAGAACATAAAACAGCACCAGCTCTTTATCCGGCACCAGGAACAGCGAAAGCAACGACACAACTGCATACAACAACAGTGCATACTTTTTGCCGTAATCTTCCAGCACAGGAATGAGCAGAAAGCTGGCCAGCATGGGCGCGGCGTAAGTGCCGATCTGCAATACGTTGCCCACAAGCAGCACCACCACCGAGAGCGCACTAAGCACACCGCAGAGCGCAATTTTTTGAGATTCTGTTTTTCGCAAAGGTCAAAACCTCCTGTATTGCATTTGCCGCACAAGAAGTATTATACACTACGCGCATAAAATGTGCAACATGACGAAGGCATTTATTTTAATGTCCTTCCCTGCCCGTTCGCCATAGTTGGCCGCACAGCGCTCTATTCTGCCATTTGCTGCACGGTAAAAAAGCGGTATCCCTTGGCCGCAAACCATTCAAGGATATCCGGCAATGCCTTGACTGTCTCGTGGGTGGCATTGGTATCGTGCATCAAAACAACACAAATCGACTGGTCTTTGGCATCGTTCTGGACATTGCGCAGGATCTGGGCGGCGTTGGGGTGGCTGGCGGTGGCGTCCTCGGCGCACACGTTCCAGTCGATCCAGGCATAGCCTTTCTGCTCAGCCTGGGCTTTGAGCTGCTGCATGATCTGCCGTCCGCCGTATCGATGGCTGACCGTGTTGGTGCTGCCGCCGGGGAACCGCAGCCAGTGGATAGCATCCACATCGATATAGTTCGCCAGCGTGGCGCGCAGAGCTTTGATATCCAGCCAGAAGTTTTCGGTGCTGCTGTAAATGCGGGAATAGGAATGGGACGCGCTGTGCAGGGCAATCTGGTGGCCCGCAGCCTCAATATCCGTTAGATACGACAGATAATCCTGGTTCGCGTCCTGTGCAGTGACAAAAAAGGTGGCTTTGGCATCACATTTTTCCAGCGCAGCCAGCACCTGCGGGGTATATTTGGAGGGGCCATCGTCAAAGGTCAGGCAGCAGATCTTCATGGCAGCGCCCTCCTCCCCCGGCAGCTGGGTGCCGCCCATAGCAAGGGTGGGCACAGAGAACGAAGCATCGGGAATGGTGGTTTCGCAGGCAGAATCGGCCGGGAACCACAACGGCCAAAGCAGCCCGATCAGCGCCCCCACCACAGCCGAAATGAGCAGCCCAGTCACAAACAGGCGCTGCTGCCTGTCATTGTTGGTTTCCCTGCGCATACACAAACGCCCCCTGCCGCACTGTTTTGTTCCAAACATATGCAGCAGGGGGCGCAAATAGATATAAGGCAATACCGCATAATTCTAAGTGCCGATACGGCGAGCGAGGTGCGGCAGATGCCAAGCCAAAAGCGCAGATAATACTGGATGCTGCAAAGGTGAGCGCCGCCAGTGGCGGAAACAGCGAACCGAAGCAGGGGCAGCGGTCGCAGAGTGCGAGGGGCTTTTGCCCCCGAAGCACGATGCGGGTACCGCAACCCGACATTATCGAGCATTTTGGCAACGCAGATGCCGTGCCGCAGCTGCCGGAGCGGTGCTTAAGCCGCAAGGCGGGAATTGTGCGGTGTTGCCATAATTTTGTAAGGCTCAGAACAGGTTGCGGGCGCGCAGGCGGCGGTCCAGATGGCCTTTGCTGCGCAGCCAGGTGCTGGGGGCAAACAATACCAGCATGGGGAAGATCTCCAAACGGCCCACCAGCATATCAAAGCTGAGCACCAGCTTGATCAGCGGCGAAAAATCCGCAAAGCTGACCATAGGGCCGACCAATTCCAGACCGGGGCCGATGTTGTTCAGGCAGGATGCCACCGCGGTAAAAGTAGTAACCAGGTCAAACTGGTTGATGGCCACCACCATGGTGGACAGCACAAAAATGATCAGGTAGAGGTTCATGTAGGTGCGCACGCCAAACACCGTTTTATCGTCCAGGGGCTTGCCCTCAAACCGGACGGTAGTGACAGCATGGGGGTGCAGCACCCGCATTAAATCCTGCTTGGCAGTTTTGCACATAATAATGATACGGCTGATTTTGATGCCGCCGCCGGTGGAACCCGCACAGGCGCCAAAGAACATGAGCAGCACCAGCACCGCCTTGGAGAAGGTGGGCCACATGTTAAAATCTGTTGTGGCATAACCCGTGGTGGTAATGATGGAAGCCACCTGGAAGAAAGAATAGCGCAGGGACTGCCACACATTGCCATACAAGTGGAAGATATTGCCCGCAACGGCCAGGGTGGAAGCTGCAATCACGCCAAGGTAGACCCGCATTTCCTCGCAGGCAAACGCTTCCTTAAAATGGCGGATGAGCAGGAAGAAATACACATTGAAGTTGATGCCGAACAGCACCATAAAGACCGCGGTGATCATTTCCACCGCCGGGCTGCCGTAAGCACCAATGCTGGCCGCACGGTTGCTGAAACCGCCGGTGCCCGCCGCGCCAAAGGCGGTAATCAGGGCATCGTACCAGGGCAGACCGACCAGGCGCAGCAAAATTGTCTGCACCACGGTAAGCACCAGGTACATGGCATACAGGATCTTGGCAGTATCGCGGATCTTGCTGGAGATTTTGCCCACCGAAGGCCCCGGCGATTCGGCGCGCATCAGGTGCATGGCGCGGCCATCGCTGACCGGCAGAACCACCATGGTAAACACCAGTACGCCCATGCCGCCTACCCAGTGGGTAAAGCTGCGCCAGAACAGCATACTGTAACTCATGGCTTCCACATCGCGCAGGATGCTAGAGCCGGTGGTGGTAAAGCCGGATACCGTTTCAAAAAAGGCATCCACAAAAAACGGGATATCGCCGCTGATGATAAACGGCAGCGCACCGAACACGGACATCAGCACCCAGGCCAGTGCCACGATCACAAGACCCTCGCGCGCATAGATCGCTGAGTTGGCGGGGCTGCGCAGCCCCAGAACAAGGCCCAGCACGGCCAGCCCCACCGCCGTTACCACAAAGGCAAACAGGCAGCTCCACTCGCCATAAATAACAGCTACAATAGACGGAGGCAGCAGCAGGGCGGCTTCAACCATAAAAATACGGCCCAGCACATACCCAAGCATGCGGTAGTTCATTCCGTTACCCCCTTGCCATAATATCGCGCAGATCGGTCAGATCGGTGTTGGTGGTAACAATGATCACATCGTCCCCTGCGCAGAAAGAATCGTTGCCGGACGGGATAATCGTCTTGCCGTTTTCGCGGATAATGCCCGCCACAAGGATATTTTTGCGCAGGTTCAGGTCCCGCAGCGGCACACCGGCAAACGGCACATCGGCGGTAACGCCGAATTCCAGCGCTTCCACCTTGCCGCCTACCAGACGGTGCAGGGTGCGCACATTGGTAGCCTGGCTGTTCTGCATGGCGCGCACATACTGTACGATCAGCTCGGTGGTGACAGCGCCGGTGGAAACCAGGCTGTCCACCAGGCCGCGCTCTGTCACCACATCGGCAAAGGATTTGCGGTTGATTTTAGCCACCACCTTGCAGTGGTTCAACTGAGAAGCATACATTGCCAGAATAATGTTGGTTTCGTCCAGACCGGTCAGCGCCACAAAGGCATCCATATCGGCAATGCCTTCCTCCGCCAGCAGCTCGCTGTCAGTGCCATCGCCCTGAATGATGAGCGCACGGGGGATTTTTTCGCTCATATCCTGGCAGCGGGCGGGATTGTTGTCAATTACGGTAACGTGCATGTTCATCTCGCTCAGTTCTTTGACGAGATAATACGCCATGCGGGAAGCGCCCACCACCATGACATTGTTGGCGCGCTCCTTGAAAATACCCAGGCGGCGGAAAAACTGTTCCAGTTCCTGCGGGGTGGCCATCAGGTAGATTGTATCCCCTTCTTCCAGGGTAAAACTACCGGTGGGGATGGTGATCTGTTTGCCGCGTGCCACGGCGCAGATCAGCATTTTGACCCGCATGTTGCTGTACAGGTCGCTCAGCTGCAGGCCGGTCAGGGGGTTGCCCTCGGTCAGTCGGTATTCCACCAGTTCAAAGCGCTGCTTGCTGAACTGTTCCAGCTTGAGCGCATTGGGGAAGCGCAGCACGCGGGCGATCTCGCGTGCCGTGGCCTTTTCGGGGTTAATGACCATCGAAAGGCCCAGTTCCTGGCGCATAAAGCGCAGCTGCTTTTCATATTCCGGGTTGCGGATGCGCGCAATGGTATGGCGGGTGTTCAGCTTTTTGGCAACCAGGCAGGCCAGGATGTTGATCTCATCGCTGTCCGTTGCGGCAATCAGCAAATCGGCGCCGCCTTCAAACGCTTCGGCCTGCACTTCATAGCAGCCGCCGTTGCCGGTCACGCCGCGCACATCGCAGATATTGCAGATATCATCCACAACGGTCGGGTTGCGGTCAATTACAACAATATCGTGCTTATCTGCGCTGAGCTGCTGGGTCAACGCGCGGCCCACTTTGCCCAAGCCCACAACCACGATCTTCATTCGGTTTCCTCTTTTCCGCCAGATCCTTATGGCATACAGCTGCTGCGGTATCGGTTCAGGGACGACGCCAAACAGCAAAGCAGCCTGTCAAGGTGTTTCTGAAAGCAAAGAAAATGACAGATATTCCGCAAACACAAGCAGGATGTAAGGCAAAGAGCCGCTGGAGTCCTTTGTGGCTTCCAAGGCTTTTTAAGGCAACACCGCACAATTCCCGCCTGACGGCTTAAGCACCGCTCCGGCGGCTGCGGCACGGCATCTGCGTTGCCAAAATGCTCGATAATGTCGGGTTGCGGTACCCGCATCGTGCTTCGGGGGCAAAAGCCCCTCGCACTCTGCGACCGCTGCCCCTGCTTCGGTTCGCTGTTTCCGCCACTGGCGGCGCTCACCTTTGCAGCATCCAGTATTATCTGCGCTTTTGGCTTAGCAGCTGCCGTGCCTCGCTCGCCGTATCGGCACTTAGAATTGTGCGGTATTGCCTTAACGTAAAATCCGGCTGCATTTCTAGAAATAGACTATATTTTCGACTTTTCAGATACACCCCAAGGCCATATTAACACAATTTTAATGTTTGCTGGCAATACTGCATGTATTATAGCAGGCTTGCCGAAAAATGCAACTGGTCCCGCCGGGTATGCCGTACACTTTGGTCACTTTATGCAAAACTGCGGCGGCTTTTGCAGCAGGTTCACCTGTTTTTACCCGCCAAAAAGCAAAGCGCACACAGCCCTTTGTTCAGGCCATGCGCGCCGGATGGATATTTCTTTATTCTATTTTACTTTATTCTATTTTAATTATACATCCTGCAGTTCACCGCGGGAAAATGCTTTCAAGTAAGCATAGATGAAACCGTCCAGGTCACCATCCATCACGGCCTGCACATTGCCGCTTTCATAGTTGGTACGGTGGTCCTTGACCAGGGTGTACGGCATGAACACATAACTGCGGATCTGGTGGCCCCAGGCGATTTCATTCTGCACACCCTTGATGTCATCCACCTTATCCTTGTGCTGCTGCAGAGCGATCTGGTACAGCTTGGCTTTCAGCATTTCCATGGCGTACTCACGGTTCTGCAGCTGGCTGCGCTGGGTCTGGCAGGAAGTGACAATGCCGGTGGGCTTGTGGATCAAACGCACAGCGGAAGACGTTTTGTTGATGTGCTGGCCGCCTGCACCGGAAGAACGGTAAACCTGCATTTCAATATCCGCCGGGTTGATCTCGACTTTAATATTGTTATCCAGTTCCGGCATAACCTCCAGGCTGGAAAAGCTAGTCTGGCGGCGGGCGTTGGCATCAAACGGGCTGATGCGCACCAGACGGTGCACGCCGTTTTCACTTTTCAGCATACCGTAAGCGTTGGCACCCTTAATCATCATAGAAGCGGACTTGATACCGGCTTCATCGCCTTCCAGCACATCCAGAACTTCCACGGTGTAGCCGTGGGCTTCGGCCCAGCGGGTGTACATACGGGTCAGCATCTCGGCCCAGTCCTGTGCTTCGGTGCCGCCGGTGCCTGCATGGAAAGTCAGGATAGCGTTGGAATGGTCGTACTCGCCGTTCAGCATGGTCATCAGCTGCAGTTCGTCAATGGATTTCTCCACGCCGTTCACAGCTTCTTCGCCTTCTGCTGCCAGAGAGGGATCATTTTCTTCCTCAATCATTTCCAGCAGGGTCTGGGCTTCCTCGTACTGGGTGGAAAGTTTGCCGAAGCGCTCCAGCTTATTTTTCACTTCGCCCATCTCGCTGATGACTTTCTGGCTTTTTTCCTGGTCATCATAAAAACCGGGCAACGTCATCTGGTGTTCCAGCTCTGCCAGGCGCTTTTCGCTCGCTTCAATGGAAAGGGCATCGCGCAGGTCGTTTACCGCAGTTTCCAGCCCGCCGAGCTTAAATTTCAATTCGTCAATGGTGATCATATTTGCTACCCCTTGGTCAATCATTAAAAATAAAGATACGCATAAATCAAGATGCTATCAGTATAACGCAAATCTTATTTCTTGTAAAGAGGTATAAAACACACGGCATGATCTGCACGTTACAGGCGTGCAGATTAAAATCGGCTTCTACTTTTTTGATATACACCAGCTATCGGCAGGCCAAAATCTGCAAATATTCTGCAAAAATCCGCTTTCTGCCCGCTTATTCACGAAAAGTTCTTTGCTTTCCATGGACATATGGTGTATAATATGGCTAAATTATTTCGTTTGCGCCTTTTTGGCCGCAGCGGAACAAGATGGATGGGCAGGATAACACTCCCCACCCTAAAAATTCGGAGGACCACACATGGCTGATTACAAGGGCAATACCTGCCCCGTATGCAAACAAAAATTCAAAGAAGCAGATGATATCGTTGTCTGCCCGGACTGCGGCACACCGTACCACCGCGAATGCTGGAAAAAGGTCGGTGTCTGCGTGCATCAGGCAGACCACGCCGCCGGGTTTGAATGGACCCCGGACAACGTGATTTCCGACCGGCCGGATGATATCGTCTGCCCCAACTGCGGCACCCATAACCCGCTGGGCGCAAAATACTGCAACCACTGCGGCGTTTCGCTGCCGGACCACCCGGATAACGTGCAGTACCAGCAGGATCACCCCGCCCCCGGCGGCAACGGCCCGGTGTACGCCAACGGCAGCTACCAGGCCGGCGGTGCCCCGCAGTATCGCCAGGCACCGCGCCAAGAACAGGCACCCGACCAGGACTTTTTCAGTGCAGGCAGCATGGGCCCGGATGGCTTTACCTGCAAGGAAGTCGGCCCCGATGACCCGATTGACGGCATCAAGGCGCGGGACTGGGCCAGCTATGTTGGGCCGTCCAGCATTTATTATATGATGCAGTTCTTCCGCATGCAGGAAACCCGGCGCAAAGCAGTCATCTCGTTCTCCGCCTTTTTCCTTGGGCCTTTCTATTTCTTCTACCGCAAAATGTGGAAGCAGGGTGTTCTTTTTGCGCTGCTGGATTTTATTGTGGTGCTGCCCTCCCTGCTGTGCCTGATGGCGGTATCCGGTGCGGAGTGGATGGTGGGTATGCCGTTTTTGCGGCTAATTCCCACGGCCATGCAGGTATGCTATGTGCTGAACTTTATCCAGATGGCTATTCGCGGCCTGTTTGCTGTGTACTGGTATAAAAAAGAAAGCGAACGCCGCATTCACCGCGTTTATGACCGCTGCCCCGAAGGCCCGCAACGCAGCGATGCCCTGGCCGCAACCGGCGGCACCAGCTGGGCAGCCGTTTTTATCTACCTTGGTGTTTACATCGCAGCCGGGGTTCTGGGATCTTTCCTGATGGGACCGGACCTGAACGCCGTAATCCGGTTTTTGACGATGTAAAAATATGAAGAAGTAAGGATAAGCGATATTTCAGGAGGAAAACGTATGAAAACAGCATTGGTCATTATGGCAGCCGGCATCGGCTCCCGCTTTGGCGGCGGCATCAAGCAGCTGGCCGCTGTCGGCCCCAACGGCGAGATCATCATGGATTACTCCATCCATGATGCCATCGAAGCCGGGTTTGACAAGATTGTCTTTATCATCCGCCACGACATTGAGGAGGCTTTCAAGGAAGCCATCGGCAACCGCATTGAAAAGACCTGTGCCGACCTGGGCATTGAGATTGCCTATGCTTTCCAGGAGAAGGACGCCATCCCCGCCGGGTACGAAGTTCCCGCTGAGCGCAGCAAGCCCTGGGGCACCGGCCAGGCAGTTCTGGCCTGCAAGAATGTCATCAAGGAGCCGTTCGCCGTTATCAATGCTGACGACTACTATGGCAAGGAAGCTTTTGTCCAGATTCACAACTTCCTGCAGTGCTACACCCCGGACAAACCGAACGCCCTGTCCATGGCCGGCTTTGTTTTGAAGAACACCCTGAGCGACAACGGCGCTGTGACCCGCGGTGTCTGCCAGATGAACGCCGAAGGCTACCTGACCGATGTTGTGGAGACTTCCGGCATTGAAAAGACCGCTGACGGCGCTGCCGTTGAGGGCAAGGCCATTGACCCGGAGAGCCTGGTTTCGATGAATTTCTGGGGCCTGACACCGGAGTTCGTGAAGGTGCTGGAGGACGGTTTTGTGGAGTTCTTTGAGAAGAGCGTTCCCGCCAACCCGCTGAAGGCCGAGTACCTGCTGCCCATCTATATTGGCGAGCTGCTGGAAAAGAATGCCGTGACCGTTCAGGTGCTGCCCACCCATGACAAGTGGTTCGGCGTTACCTATAAAGAGGACAAGCAGACCGTGATTGACAGCTTTGCCAAGCTGGTGGCCGATGGCGTTTACCAGAAAAACCTGTTCAGCGACCTGAAGCACTGAGCCCGCCCGTTGCAAACCGTATGAAATAAATCAAAGGGGTGAATCCCGGAGCCAGAGAATGTGCGAACCGCACAGAAATCTTTCCGCGGGTTCACTCCTTTTGATTGAAAACTGCAAAAGCATGGGATTTTGCACCATGGAAAGTGAGGGTAAAATGCGGTATCGTAAATGTAGGAGGGATGTACAGATGCCGAAACAAAACATCGAAGCCGTGAACATTTCCGCAATGACTGCCGAACAGCGTGATGCCGCACTTGCCCTGGATGTGGAGCGCCTGCTGCGCTTTGGCCGCAAACACAAGCTCATCAAGGAGCTGGATGCCATTGTAGCCCGCAACACCCTGCTGGATCTGCTGGGTCTGGCCCAGCCCAGCGAGGAACAGGTGCCCAAAGAGGATTTTGACACCCCCGCTGCCCTGCTGGACGAGATGGTGGAGCTTGCCGCCGCCAAGGGCCTGTTTGACGGCAGTGTGCCGCAGTACCGCATCAACTTTGAAACCCGCATGATGGGTGCCCTGATGCCGCGCGAAAGCGAAGTCTGCCGCAAGTTCCGCAAACTGTATGCCAAGGGCGGCCCCAAAGCTGCCACGGACTGGTTCTATGATCTGTGCGTTGTGTCCAACTACATCCGCACGGCGCAAATTGCCAAGAACATCCAGTGGAACACGGCCACCCCTTACGGTGAGCTGGAAATTACCATCAACCTGACCAAACCGGAAAAAGACCCCAAAGTGATTGCCATGGAGCGGCTGCAGCCCGCTGCCAGCTACCCCAAGTGCATGCTGTGCAAGGAGAATATCGGCTATGCGGGGCGCATCAACTTCCCTGCCCGCCAGACCCATCGCATTGTGCCCATGAACCTGGCCGGTGAAACGTTCTATCTGCAATACAGCCCCTATGCCTATTTCCATGAGCACTGCATCATGCTGAACGACAGCCACAAGCCCATGGAGATGGACCGCCATACCCTGGCTGAAATCTTTGACTTTGTGGCACAGTTCCCTCATTACACCTGCGGTTCCAACGCTGACCTGCCTATTGTAGGCGGCAGCATCCTGAGCCACAGCCATTTCCAGGGCGGGTGCTATGTCTTCCCCATGCAGAAAGCGCATATCGCCGTACCGCTGCGCAACGCGCGCTACACCGGCGTGAAAGCCGGTATCGTCAACTGGCCGGTTTCCACCGTGCGCCTGGTGGGCCGCAGTTCCCAGGAAGTGCAGAGTGCTGCGGACGACATCCTGCGCACCTGGCGTGATTACAGCGATACCAGCGTAGATATCATCGCCCACACCGGCGATACCCCGCACAACACCGTCACCCCCATTCTGCACTATGATGAGAATGACGGCTACATTCTGGACCTGGCGCTGCGCAACAACCGCACCACCGAACAGTATCCGGACGGCATCTTCCACCCGCACAAGGAATACCACAACATCAAAAAAGAGAATATCGGCCTGATTGAGGTAATGGGCCTGGCCATCCTGCCCGCCCGCCTGAAAGATCAGAGCGCCGCCATTGCCGATATCCTGACCGGTTCCGCCCCCAACACCAGCCGCGAAGCTGGCAGCCCGCTGGCTGTACACGCTGACTGGATCGATGGTCTGATCAAAAAGTACGGCACCGGCCTGAAGCGTGAAAAAGCCGAAGCTGTTCTGCGGGATGAGATCGGTATTGTGTTCAGCCATGTGCTTGAAAACGCCGGTGTCTTCAAGCAGGATGCCGCCGGGCAGGCAGCTTTCCTGAAATTTATGGAAAGCGTTGGTTACCGTAAGGCATAAAATGCGCGTTCCCGCCAAAAGCGGCAAAATATTTTTGATATCCTGCAAAATACACCTTGACAAAAGGTGATTCTGCTTGATATAATAAGTTGCTGTGTCAAGCAAGACACACATCCTTGCCCTTGCGTAAAGGCAAGGGCCTAAAGTCCAAAAGGAGGTGCACAGAAAATGGCTAAGTATGAAACCATGTTGGTTACCAGTTCTGCTCTGGATGAGGAGGCTTCCGCTGCCCTGATCGGCAAGTTCAAGTCCCTGATCGAAGCAAACGGTACGATCGATTCTGTCGATGATTGGGGCAAGCGCCGTCTCGCCTACCCTATCGAAGACGAAACCGAGGGCGTTTATACCGTGATCAAGTTCACCAGCGAGCCGGATTTCCCCGCAGAGCTGGATCGTAACTACCGTATCACCGAAGGCGTTCTCCGCAGCATTATCGTTGCCGAGGAAGCCTGATTGAGCGCCACGCACCCTGGTGTGCGTGTTGGGAAGGAGTAACTGAATTATGCTGAATGTGGTTGTTCTTATGGGCCGCCTTGTTGCGGACCCGCAGCTGCGCCAGACGACGACCGGCAAAAACGTGGCTTCGTTCCGCGTTGCCTGTGACCGTGGGCGCCGCGATGCCAATGGCCAGAACCAGGCCGACTTCTTTGATGTTGTCGCCTGGGACCGCTCCGCTGAGTTTGTCTGCCGTTATTTCCAGAAAGGTTCCATGATTGCCATTGATGGCCGTCTGCAGAGCCGTAACTATCAGGATAAGAGCGGCAACAACCGCACTGCGATCGAGATCGTGGCCAGTAACATTAATTTTGTTACTCCCAAATCCCAGAATCCCGCTGCTGGTATGGGCGCGCCGATGGCGTCTGCTCCGATTCCTGCAGCACCGGCTGATTATTCCCGTCCCGCAGCGCAGCCCGCTGCTCCCGCCTATTCGGCTGGCAGCAACGATGACTTTGCACTGATTGAGGACGAGGGCGATTTGCCGTTCTGAATCGATTATACCAATTTTACAAGGAGGTAACCGGATCATGGCTATGGATCGTTCTTCTCGTCCGATGCATCGCGGCCGCAAAAAGGTTTGCAGCTTCTGCGTTGATCGCATCGACCGCATTGATTACAAGGATCTGCCCCGCCTGCGCAAATACGTCAGCGAGCGTTCCAAAATCATTCCCCGCCGCGTCACCGGCACTTGCGCTTTCCATCAGCGCGAGCTGACCGTTGCTATCAAGCGTGCTCGTCATATGGCTCTTATGCCGTACGTCAGCGATTGATTTTAACGGCTGCTGAATAAGCACAGCAATCCCCCGCCGCTCAGGCTGCAAAGCCTGCGGCGGGGGATTTTTGTGTTGGTGCGCCGCCCGCGGCGGCGCGAATAAAATAGGTGGGCCGCTCTGGCCAGAATGCTTTTTGCCAGAGTAGCGGACCTGATTAAAATGTGACGCCGTGGGCGTCACACTCCCATTATTCATTATTCTTTATTCTTTTTTAATTCAATAAACGCGGCCCCGGCACAACAGGTTGTCTTTCCTGTAATGCCGGGGCCTTAGGTTTTTGCTATCACGGTGCTGCTGTTGCAGCAGGGTCTGTGCTGTCCGCCCAGTTGGGTTGTTCGGAGGGTGTGGGCGATGAATCCACCGCAAACGCATCGTTGCGTGCCCCGGCGATATACACCGTCACGACAGTCTCATCTGCATCAAACTTGGTGCCTTTGCTCACATCGCATTTTACAACGCAGTTCTCTGCGTACTGGCCATCGTTTTCAATGATCTGCATGCTATAGTTGATGCCGGATTCATCCAGCTTTTTGCTGGCGTTGTTCTGCGTCCAGCCGATGATGTCCGGCATTTCCACCAGCATGGGGCCTTTGCTGACTACTAACTGGATGGTGGGTGCCTGTTCCGTGACCAGCGTTCCGGCCACCGGCTCCTGCCTGATGACGCAGCCCTCCGGTACAGTGGAGCTGAAATCCTCCGTCATGGCAATGCGGTAATGGGTATACAGCGTGTTATTTTTGATATCGGTCTTATAGTTCTTTCCCACAAGATCCGGGTAAACTTCCACATCACTGTTGGTCGTGCTGGAAGCCGATGTGCCGGTGGATGCCGCACCGGAAACTGCCGGTTTTGTATCGCTCCCCTTGCCGCCTTTCAGCAGACTCCACAGCAACAGCACCACCAACACAAAGATGACCACCATGGAAGCCGCCAGAATCTTTTTGGTGGATACCTGGTTTTCGCCTTTTTCAAACATGGCGTTCGCCACGGTGGGATCAGTCAAGGCGCTCATCAGCTCCGGTACCGTCTGCATCCGCTTGGCGGGGTCCAGCCGCATGGCGCAGGTCAGCACCTGAGAAAAATAGGTCGGCACACCAGATTCCAGGCTGTGGGCGTTCTCCATACTGTCCCGTACCTTGCGCTGCGGGGCTGCCACCGGCACCTGGCCCGTTACCAGTCGGTAAGTGACCGCCGCCAGAGCGTACACATCGGTGTACCGTCCAGAGAATTCCGCCGCTGAATACTGTTCCGGTGCCGCATAGCCGGGGTAAAGCTGGCTTTTCAGCTCGCTGCCTGCCGTGCGCAGGGCCAGCGTGCCATACCCGGTCAGCCGGGCGGCACCGTCAATGGGCAGCAGGATGTTATCCGGGCAGATGCCGCGGTGGATCAGCCCGGCCTTGTGAAGCAGGGCCACCCCCTCCATCACGGGCTGCAGCAAGGTTCGGGCCTCCACGGGGGTCAGGGTGCGGGCGCGCAGTTTGAGGTAATGGGTCAGGGTCATGCCCTTCTCGGTTTCCTCCACCGCGTACACGGTGTTGTTTTCTTCCATCACATCCAGAATCTGCGAAAGGCCGGTTGCCGGGGTGATGCGGTGCAGGTCATCGTACAAATCTTTGAAATCCATCCGGCTGGTTTTGAACAGCACTTCCCGGCCCTCTTTGGGCATCAGGTCGCCATCCGGGCTGCGGCCATTGCACAGCGTTACCGGGAAATACTCTTTGATCAGCACAAACCGACGTTCATCATTATCCACACCGCGGTAGCACAGGCCGTCGCCGTCAGCGCTCTGGTATTCACCCACGGTGTAATGCCCGCCCAGTTGGGTGCCAAGGGGCAGCGCGCCTTCGGGGTTATGGTTTTCCAGGGACTTGCCGCAGTTGGGGCAGCTGCCATGGTAGCCGCTGCGCACGGGTTCCAGGCAGTGCGGGCAAAGGGGAAGTTGGCTCATAACATGGCTCCTTTGTGTAAAAAGAAGGCGCGTAAAAACCGAAATATCCGGCTTTTGCGCGCCTCCTTAAACATTCAAGCTCAAACCTTGGCTGCCAATCAGCGGTCCAGGTCTTCTTCATTCTCCAGGGTAGTCCATGCGTTCTGCACGTCGTCGTCATCGTCCAGTGCGTCCAGCAGCTTGCCCATGTTGACCAGCTGATCCGGATCGGTCAGGGCGGTGGTGGTGGAAGGAACCTGTGCCACATCGGCAGAAATGAACTTATAACCCTTTTCTTCCAGTGCGTTGCACACAGCGGTGAAGTTATCGGGATCAGTGGTGACCTGTGCAGCCTCTTCGCCTGCATCAAAGTCCTCGGCACCGGCATCCAGAGCATCCATCATCAGCTGGTCGGGGTCGGCATCTTCCAGGTCAACCACGATCACACCCTTCTGGGTGAACATGAAGCCAACGCAGCCCATCTGGCCCAGGTTGCCGCCAAACTTATCAAAGTAATGGCGCATGTTGGCAGCGGTACGGTTGCGGTTATCGGTCAGGGTTTCGACCATAACGGCAATGCCGCCGGGGCCGTAACCTTCATAGGTAATTGCTTCGTACTCGGTCTTATCGCCGCCCTCGGCGCGCTTGATGATGCGCTGAATGTTATCATTCGGCACACTGTTCGCCTTAGCCTTAGCGATCAGGGCTGCCAGCTTGGAGTTGGAAGCGGGGTTGCCGCCGCCTTCCTTAACGGCAACAGCGATCTCGCGGCCGATCTTGGTGAAAACCTTGGCACGGGCGCCATCGGTCTTTTCTTTCTTGCGCTTAATGTTATTCCATTTGCTATGTCCGGACATGAAAATCCCCCTAAAAAATTGATGTGTAACCGCACATTGAAGGCGGTAAGATTCCCGTACTTTGCGCAAAGTGCGCGAACCGACAAATTACATTAGTATAGTATAGCACATTTCTATGCCGTTTTCAATGTTTTGGCGGTGTTTTTCTGGATGTATTTGAAAACAAAAAGCGGCAAACGTTTTGTAAATACAGAACGAACTTTTTTTCAAGTGCTAACCATGTTGACGGAAACGGGGCTATGGTTACAGCTTTCCCTTTCCGCTTTTATGTCTGCACTATTTTTACGGTCATTTCAGGTTGCGCAGGGCTTTGGGGTAATGGTTTTTGATGCGGCCCCCGCTGGCCTTGCCCCCGCCGAGGGGGAAGCCATCCACCAGCACAGCACACCAGCCGTTCTGGGCGGTTTGGGCTTCGATCTCTTCCCCGCGCAGCCACGCTGCGGTGCGCGGATCCGCCAGGGTCAGCTCCTCGCAATTGGTGCACTGGGCACCGTAAGCCATAAACAGCGCGTGGGCCGGTTCAAAGCGCCCTTTTGCCGCGCGGCCCGCGGGCACCCCGGCGCGCAGCACATGCAGCTTTGCCGCGGGCAGCAGGGCGGGCGGCTCCAGCAAAAAGCCGTCCCCCACTACTGCAATGGGCTGGCCCGCCAATGTGGGGAAAAGCTCTTTGGCAAAGCTCTGCCACGCCTGCAATGCCTTGGCATCCACACGGGGTGTTTTGCCGCCTTTTCCTTTACCGTTTTTGCCGCGCGGCAGTTCCACCGCCGGGGCATCCGCCGCCTTTTGCAGTTTGGCCATAAAATGGCCCTCGCCGCCATCACAGGGCCAGATGCGGCGGCAGTATTCTGCCTGTAGCGGATAGTCCCCTGTCCGGTTGGCTTCACCGGGCTGGCCAAAGCCGCAGCCGGAAAGATCACACAGGGTAAACTCCGGATGCCTTGCCAGGAAAGCTGCGATCTGCCCTTCATCTTCCCCCGGCGCAAAGGTGCAGGTGGAATAGACTAAAATTCCGCCCGGCGCCAGCATGGCCGCGGCGTTTTCCAGAATCTCTGCCCCCAAAGCGGCGCAGCGATCCAGCAGGGGCTGGTCATACTGGGTCACGGCAACGCTTTCCTTGCGGAACATCCCCTCGCCGGAACAGGGGGCATCCACCAGAATGCGGTCAAACTGACCGGGATATGCCGCGGCCAGGCGGGCAGTGTCCTCGTTGGTCACAATGGCGTTGGTCACGCCCATGCGCTCCAGATTCTGGCGCAGAACTTCGGCGCGGGCAGCCACAAACTCGTTGGCCAGCAGCACGCCATGCCCGGCCAGCGCGGCGGCCAGCTGGCTGGTTTTGCCGCCCGGCGCGGCGCACAGGTCTGCCACCCGCATACCGGGGTGCACATCCAGCAGCGCAGCCGGGGCGCTGGCGCTGGGTTCCTGCGCATAAAAGGCTCCCGCATGGTGGTAGGGGTGGCGGCCGGGTTTCCAATCCGGCTGCGGCACCACAAAAGCGGACGCGCAAAACGGCGATGCTTCCAGCGGAAAATCCGCCAGCGCAGCAAACTGCTGCGGCGTGCAGCGCAGGGCATTCACGCTGGCCCCACGCACCGCCCCCTGCCCCGGATAGGAAAACATTGCATCAAACCGCGGGCCAAGCAGGGCGCGCTCCCGCTGAACAAACAGTTCCGGCAGTTGTGAAATTATCATGGATCAACCTCCATTTTGCATATCAGCGGCAAGGCTGGGCAGACTATTGGCAGAGCCGGTGAAACCCGGCCCCAAATTGCTTTTTTGATTTTGAAAGGAGTACCCGCATATGGCACGCAGCACCAACGAACAGAACAAGACCCAGAACTGCAATACCCGCAAGGCCAGCCAGAAAGCTACCCAGAGCACCACGCAGAAAACCACCAACTCCACCACAGACTGCGGCTGTGGCTGCGGCACCAAGGGCAAGGACGACGGCAGCAAAAAGAAGTGATGCTTTGCCCTGAAAAGCCAGATGCATATTGAAAAATTTGGCTTCAACACGCATTTTTAAGGTTATGCACAGGGCAAGCGGCCGCGGGCGAACGATGTCTGCCCCTACGGAGCGCTATTTGGCAGTCTAAGGCAGTGCTATATCAACAGCACTGCCTATTTTATTGTGCCGCCACGCAAAAAGCCGGTGCCGTTTGCTGGGCACCGGCTTTGTTGCAGCTTGTGTTTCTGCGCGCAGGCACTTATTGTTCCGGGGTATAATTTTTCCAGATCGTTTCAAACAGTTCTTCGATCCGGTCATCCCGGCCCATCAGGTGCAGCCAGCCCAGCAGGCACTCAAAGCCTGTGGAGGCGCGGTATTCCTGCGCGGTGGCATGCTTGGCCACGCTGGCTTTGCTGGCATTTTTGCCGCGGCGCAGGATGTTCTGCTCTTCCTCGGTCAGCATCGGCTCAATAAGGGCAAGCTCCTGGTTCTGCGCGTGGGCAGATACATAATGCGTTGCCACGCTGTGCAGCCGCCCCGGCTGCAGGCGGGATGTTTCCACCAGACGTTGGCGGACCAGCAGTTCCAGCACGGCATCCCCCGCAAAAGCCAAGGCCAGCGGCGACATTTCGTGGATATCAATTTCCGGGTGTGCTTCAAATAACATGGCGTGCCTCAATAAACGTAATCGAACTCGTATTCGCCGATCTTAATAGTATCGTCCTCTTCCACGTTCTGGCGGACCAGCTCATCCAGAATGCCGGAATCACCCAGCTGGGTCTGGAAATACTGCAGGCTTTCATAGTCCTCCACGTTGGTACCGGCCAGAATACGCTCCAGCCAGGGGGCATCCACGGTAAACTCGTGGGCACCGGTGCGCTCCACGGTAAAGGGACGGGTGGGGGCATCGACCAAGCTGGGTTTAACGTACTCTGCCTCAAACACCTTGACCGGCGGCAGCTCTTTCAGGCGGCTGTACACCAGGGCAGGCAGGGCATCCACCCCCTGGCGGGTTGCGGCGGAGATGGGCACAAAGGTCAGCCCCTTGGCTTCCACAAACTGCTTGAATTCTTCTACCTGTTCGGGGGTTGCGATATCACACTTGTTCCCCAGAACAATCTGCGGGCGGGTAGCCAGATCTGCGGAGAAGCCCTCCAGCTCGTGGTTGATCTGCTCAAAGTCCTCCTTGGGGTCGCGGCCCTCGCAGCCGGAAACATCCACCACATGCAGCAGCAGGCGGCAGCGCTCCACATGGCGCAGGAAGTCATGGCCCAGACCAACGCCATCGGCAGCACCTTCGATCAGGCCAGGGATATCGGCGCAGACAAAGCTCTGTTCCGGGCCAACGCGCACAACGCCCAAAACAGGGGTCAGCGTGGTAAAGTGATAGTTTGCAATTTTGGGGCGTGCCGCGCTGATGGTGCTGATCAGGGTGGACTTGCCCACATTGGGGAAGCCGATCAGGCCAACATCCGCGATCACTTTCAATTCCAGAGTCAGGTGCATATCCTCACCGGGCAGACCGGGCTTGGCAAAGCGCGGGATCTGACGGGTGGGGGTGGCAAAGCGGGCATTACCCCAACCGCCGCGGCCACCCTTGGCCACAACCACCGGGGCATCGCCGGAAAGATCTGCCACGACCAGGCCGGTCTCGGCTTCTTTCAGCACGGTGCCGCGGGGCACGCGGATGACCAGGTCATCGGCATCCTTGCCTTTCTGGCGGGCACCGCGGCCATTTTCGCCATCGGGGGCGGTATACTTGCGCTTATAGCGGAAGTCCATCAAGGTGGACAGGTTGGGGTCCGCCTGGAACACGATATTGCCGCCGCGGCCGCCATCGCCGCCGTCCGGGCCGCCAGCCGCGACGAACTTTTCGCGATGGAAGCTGACCGCGCCATCGCCGCCCTTGCCGGCGTGCAGCCAGATGGTTGCGACATCAATAAAATTACTGGTACTGGGCATGTGTTACCTCCTTTAGGGGGTGTTGCAAATACAAAGAATAGAGAATAATGAAACATGATGGTGTACCGCCAATGGCGGCACAGAATCGGATATTAAAGATTGGATTGATTGGTTAGTCTATGATTTTATAATATAGTGTGTACGCAGAATGGCGGGAATATTTTCTTTTTAGGGTACGCATCTGGGCATAGTTGTCGGAACGGTCGAGACCGTTCCCTATATCGCTTTTTATGACTAGCCGCAAACATTAAAAATATTTGTAGAGCAGGATGCCCTCACCCTGCCGTAGAGAAACCTTGCTTATCGCTGCAAACATTGCAAAGGGTTTGTAGGGCGGGATAGGCGGCAAAAGATTGAGGCGAGCAAATAGGGTAATGTACCGCGGGACGATGCGAGCATCGGCCCCTACAGAACTTGCCGGGGTTTTGCAATCGGCCCTCTACCTTGCTACTCTTTTGCCACGTTTCCCCGCCTGTTCTCGCCTTTGGGCAAAAGAAAAGAGCGAGCCGCACGGCCCGCCCTTAAAAGGTTACTTACTGCTTGACAGTGCAGCGCTTGCGGTCACGGCCAACGCGCTCGAAATGAACGCGGCCATCAACCAGAGCGTACAGGGTGTCATCGCTGCCGATGCCGACGCCCTCACCCGGATGGATGTGGGTGCCGCGCTGACGGACCAGAATGTTGCCGGCCAGAACAAACTGACCGTCGCCGCGCTTAACGCCGAGGCGCTTGGACTCGGAATCACGGCCGTTCTTGGTAGAACCTACGCCTTTCTTATGTGCCATTGTGCTTAACCTCCTTAGCCGTTGATCGCGGTGATTTCCACCTTGGTGTAGGGCTGACGATGGCCCTTGCGAACCATGCTGCCCTTCTTGGGACGATAGGTGATGATGTTGAGCTTCTTGCCCTTGCCGTTCTTGATGACCTTGCCGACAACGGTAGCGCCTTCAACAACGGGAGCGCCAACCTTAACAGCGCCCTCCTCGCCAACGGCCAGGACTTTTTCGAAGGTGACTTCGCTGTCAGCCTCAGCGTTCAGCTTCTCAACAAAAATGCTGTCGCCAACTTTGACGCTGTACTGCTTGCCACCGGTCAGAATAACTGCGTACATGTGATAACCTCTTTCAATAAGTCTCGCTGGATGCGGGGCGGCGTGCAAATGCACACACTTGCAGAGCCCATGCCATGCGGCCTAATTATCATACCACATGCGCCCGGTTCCGTCAAGATACTTTTTGAAATAATTTCAAATAGCAACGCCATTTTGCATGGCGGCAGCCTGGGTGGTGTTCTTCATCAGCATGGCACGGGTCATGGGGCCAACGCCGCCGGGCACCGGGGTGATGTAACCCGCCACGGCGCTTGCTTCCTCAAAGTTCACATCGCCGTGCAGCTTGCCGTCCGCACCGCGGTTGATGCCGACATCGATCACCACGGCGCCGGGCTTGACCATATCGCCGGTCACAAAACCAGCGCGGCCAACGGCGGCAACCAGAATATCCGCGTTGGCGCAGATTTCTTTCAGGTTGGCCGTGTGGGAATGGCAGACCGTAACGGTTGCATTTTTAGCCAGCAGCAACAGGGCTGCGGGCTTGCCCACAATGTTGGAACGGCCGATGACCACGGCATTTTTGCCGTCAATTTTGGTGCCGGTAGATTCGATCATGCGGATGCAGCCCGCCGGGGTGCAGGGCAAAAAGCAGGGCTGGCCGGTCTGCATACGGCCCACGTTGACAGGGGAAAAACCGTCCACGTCCTTTTCCGGCGGGATGGCGTCAATCACGGCGTGCTCATCGATCTGCTTGGGCAGCGGCAGCTGAACCAGAATGCCGTTTACGGTTTTGTCGGCTGCCAGCTCTGCAATTTTGGCCAGCAGTTCTTCCTGGGTGGTGGTTTCCGGCATGCGCAGTTCCAGGCTCTTGATGCCGCATTCGCCGCAGTCCTTTACCTTGCCGCGCACATACACCTGGCTGGCGGGGTTTTCGCCCACCAGAATCACAGCCAGGCAGGGTTCGATGCCCTTGGCTTTCAGGGCCGCTGCTTCGGCGGCAGCTTCGGCTTTGGTTGCGGCCGCAAGGGCTTTTCCGTCAATGATCTGTGCACTCATCTTTGCATTCCCTCCTGTGGTTTTCAGGTGCAGGATGCACCTAAACGTTACTCCCCTGCTTCGTCCTCCGGGGCCGGGGCTTCCGGCGCTTCGGCGGGCTGCTGGGGTTCGGCTACCACATTCCCCTCTTCTATCGCTTCACCATTGTCACTATTATCTTCCACTTTTTCCGCTTCGTCAAGGTCAAATTCCTCCAGGCGGCGGTTCATGGCGGCAGTGGCCTGAACAAATTCGCGATGGGACGCACTTGCGGGCAGTTCATCCACCACAAAATAAGTTCCGGCGGCATCCAGTTTTTTCAGGTTGCTCACCTGCAGCGGCACCATCAGCTGCGCGCCCTTAAATCGCTGCAACCCGGCCACCAGCAGCACCACCGCCGTGGCCACAGACACCAGTGCCACCAGCTGGCTGGTGCGCAGGGTGGAAGTGACCATCAGCGCATCGGTGCGCAGACCCTCGATCCAGTAGCGGCCCAGGCCGTACCAGATGATGTAGAGCAGAAACAGTTCGCCGTTAAAGCGGCGCTTTTTGATATGGCTTGCCAGCAGCACAAACCCCACCAGGCACCAGATGCTCTCGTACAGGAAGGTCGGGTGTATCGGCTGGGTGGGGTCCACAGTAACGCCCTCAGCGGCCAGGGTGGCCTGTACGCTGAGCAGGTAGTTATAGGTACCCTCGCTGTACATGCCCCAGGGCAGCGTGGTGTTGCTGCCGAAAGCTTCCTGGTTGACAAAGTTGCCCCAGCGGCCCACGCCCTGACCAATCAGGAAGCATATCCCAACCAGATCAAAGAGCGGCAGGATGGGAATGCGGCGGATCTTGGCCATCAAGCCGCCAAACACAAATGCGCCGATGACCGCGCCGTAAATGGCAATACCGCCCTGGCGGATATCGATCATCTGCCAGATGCTTTCATACTTGAACGGCGCAAACACAATATAATAAATGCGCGCGCAGACGATTGCCATGACCGCGCCCACCAGGATCACATCGATCAGGCGGTCGGAGTTGATGCCGAAATCATCCGCATTGCGGAAAGCAAACAGCATGGCAAGCACCATGCCCGCGGCGATGATCACACCGTACCAGTAAATGTTGAAACCGCCAATGCTGAGCGCAACGCGGTTGATGGTAAATTCCAGCCCAAGGCCGGGAAACTGAACATCAAAAGACATCTGCCATTACACCTCATTCCTTCGGGTCGATCTGGATATAGGCGCTGTTTTCTTCCAGCAGCATGGTTTGCAGTGCCTTGTTCACATCGTCAACGGTCAAAGTGGCCAGCGCTTCAATTTCATCTGCCAGGGTGCGGCCTTTCAGGAAGGCCATGCCCATCTCCTCGGCGGCATCGTCCACGTTCTCCACATCAGCCAGCATTTCGCCGTACATCTGGTTTTTGACCAGGGTAAACAGCTCCGGGTCTACGCCGTTTTGGCGCAGGCGGGCAATTTCATCCCGCACCATCTGGGCAACCTCACGCGGGGTCTCACTTTCACCGGTAAAAGCGATGATGCAGGCTCCCTCGGTGGAAAGATAATCGCCGCTGAACTCCGGGTTGACCAGCGATTCATCATACAGCTTGCGGTACAGATTCGTCAGCCCGCCGCAGATCAGGTCCGGCAGCAGGTCTGCGATGACCTCCATGCGGGTATCGCCGCGGTTGATGGCGGCTTCCTTGTAGCCAAGGGCAAAGCAGGGCTTGTTGACCGGCATGGTAAAAGTGGTTTCTTTGTGCTGCACCGTATCGGCTTCCTGCGGGAAGATGGTTTCCACCTGCGGGGGTTCCACTGCGTCATACACACCGTTGCGGCGGCAGGCTTCCACAGCCTGATCCAGCGTGATGTTGCCCGCAACGGAAAGTACCATGTTGCCGGGGCGGTAGAACGCATCGGTGCAGGCGTACAGCAGTTCGGGCGTCAGCTCGGCAATGCTCTGGGTGGTGCCGGCGATATCGTCCCGGATGGGATGGCTTTTATACAGGCAGCGGAACAGTGCGGTCAGCAGCCGCCAATCCGGGCTGTCGTCATACATTTTGATTTCCTGCCCGATGATGCCCTGCTCCTTGGCGATGGTCTCCTTGGTAAACCAGGGATGACCGACCATGTTGAGCAGAATATCCAGGTTTTCATCCGTCATGCCGGTTGCGGTAAAAATATAGCAGGTGCGGTCATAGCTGGTAAAAGCGTTTGCCGCAGCGCCAGTTTTGGCATACAGGTCGAACGCATCGCCCTGCTCGGATTCAAACATTTTGTGTTCCAGAAAGTGCGCGGTACCGGCGGGCAGCTGGATTCGTTTGCCGTTAAGGGTAAATTCCCGCACAACGGAGCCAAAGTTGGTGGCGTACATGGCGTGTACCGAGCTGTAGCCCGGCATCGTGCGGCACAAAACCGTCAAGCCGCTGGGCAGGGTCACGCTCTGGCAGTTGACCGCCCCCGCGGCTTTTTCCCGGATGGCAGCCGGGCTGTGTTCTGCGTGTTCCATCATGCGTTTTCCCCCTCCCCTTTTGCCGTCAGCGTGTAGCCAACAGAGTAACGGTAACTCTGCAGCACTTCGCGCACTTCGTCCGCCGTAACGGCGTTGGTCAGCACCTTGCCGTACTCCGGCGGGGCCAGCGCTTCGTCACGCAGGATCTGGCCATAGTACCAGCTTTCCAGTCCTCCGAGGGAATCCCCCAGCGAATCCAGGCTGGAAAGCAGGCTGCGGCGGCAGTCGTCCATTTCCTGTTCGGTGATAGGGCCGGTGCACAAGTCGTTCAGTTCTTTCAGGATCGCAGCTTCGGCTTGGGCTTCGCGGCCCGGCTCCACGCCGGAATCCACCATCATCACACCGGTGGCGCGCAGAGCGCTGGAACCGCAGTAATAGCAAAGGCTCTGTTTTTCGCGCACATTGCGGAACAGGCGGCTGGTGGTGGAGCCGCCAAACACGCTCATTGCCATCCGCATCACGGTAATGCTGGGCAGGTCCTCCGGCGTGCCGCGGGTAAACAGCATACACAGCTTAGCCTGGGTCAGGCCGGGGATTTCCTCGCTGAAGTGCTGGGTTTCAATAATGGGCATGGCCAGCGGCATGGCAAAGCGCTGGGGGCTGCGGGCAGCGCCAGCCAGCTTTTGCAGCAGCAGCTCTTCCACCAGGGCGGGATCCGCCCCCTGCACCATCACATCAATGGATGCCAGCGAAAGGATGCGGTCATACTCGGCTTTCAGAGTCTGGGGCGTTACGTTGGGCAGGTCACTTTTGTAGCCGCCCAGCTCAATGCCTGCCGGGGAATCGCCGTAAAATTTGCGGCGGGCCTGGCGCACACAGTACAGGCGCTTATTGTTGAACTCGGCATCCAGGCGGCGGGCCAGGGATTCTTTTTCAATGCGCACAGCCTCCGGGTCAAACACACCATCAATCAGGTACGGCTCAAAGATGGTACCAAAGGCGATATCGGCATATTCACGGGTCAGATTCTCACCGTCAAGGGCAAAGCGATCCTTGATGCCGCAGATGTCCACCGTCAGCACGCGGTCAATTCCGGCGCTGCTCTGGTCCACGCCAAGGTCGGCACCGTACAGCCGCGCCAATTTGCGGGAAAGCTCCGTCATATCCGGGCAGCCCGCATAGCCGCGTTCCAGCACCAGCGGCAGCACAGCGGCATCCGTTGCGCTGCGGCGCAATGCCGGGTAGCGCAGATGGATGGTAATGCGGCAGCGGTTAAATTTTTCGGCATCCAATGTGGTGATAAATACACCGGGAGCCAGTTTTTTACGTTCCAAATCAGTATCCTCCGAATTTCATCCGAATTCCTCGGATGATGGGTCCCGCCCTTAAAACGATGTGCGGCGTTTGCCGGTCATGGCGGCAACGTCCAGGGCCAAAACCGTGGTGTGTTCCACCATTTCCGGCTCAAAGGGCAGGTCCGGGCAGTGGTAATGCTGCATCAGCGCCTGCAGGGCGGTCAGCTTTTCCCCGCCTTCCACAAAGCGGACGGTCCCGCGGCCAATGACGCTCTGGTAGTTCATGCCATAAGTGCAGGAGGTTGCCCCGCCGCTTACGGTGCCGGGGCAGTCAGCTTCAAAGCTCACATTGGGGTCAGCGCGCAGCAGGTCCAGCTTGGTGCCAACGGGGGCACAGTGGAAATACAGCGTCAGGCTTTGCGGCCCGGCGGCCATACCAAAGTTCAGCGGAACAAGGTACGGCACGCCGGATGCCGGGTCGTTGATGGCAACGCGGCAGACGGGGCACTGTTCCAAAATGGCAAGTTGGCCCTCCAGGTCCGCCACTTCACGATCCTTACGGCGCATTACGCTTCCTCCTTTGCGGCAAAATAGGCAATGCTTTGCTGGGCAGCGGTTTCGATCAGGTCTGCCAGCTCCTGCAATGTACCAAACTTGCGCACAGCGCACAGGTAGTGGTGGAATTCCAGCACCGGCGTCTGGCCATAGGTATCGCCATGGTAGCCCGGCACATAGGTTTCGCAGGTAACAGGGGCGTTGGCGGCATCCACGGTGGGGCGGCGGCCAATACCGGTTGCAGATGGCCACCAGCGGCCATCCAGCCAGATGCGGGTCAGGTACACGCCGGTGCAGGGCTGCAAAGCGTCTGCAGGATAGTTCTGGTTGATGGTGGGTTTGCCCAGCTTGGAGGTGCCGATGCCCTTGCCGTGGCGCACCGGCCAGTCAATGCCGTAGGGCGCCCCCAGCATGGCGTTGGCATCCTCGATGCGGCCTTCCTCCAGCGCGGCACGGATGCGAGTGGAGGAAACCGTCTGCCCGCCGTATTGTGCCATGTCCACAATGGTCACGGCGATGCCCAGCGGGGCGCACAGCTCCTTCAGGCGGTCCACATTCCCGGCGGCATATGCGCCAAAGGTAAAGTTATCGCCGCAGAACACCGCCTTGGCGGCAAAGCATTCCACCAGAATTTTGTTGACGAAATCTTCCGGGCTTAAGCTGCGGAAGGATTCAAACGGGGGTTCCATATAGGCGGTAATGCCCAAAGCGGCAACGCGGGCATGCTTTTGCCCAGCGGACAAGATACGCCCGCCCTTGAGCGACTGCCCGCCCGGCAGGCTGAAGGTAAAAGCCGCGGGGGTCAGGCCGTGGGCCGCGGCGTATTCCACCGCTGCCCCCAGCACACGGCGGTGCCCAAGGTGAACACCGTCAAAATAGCCCAAGGCCACGGCGCTGCCGTTGGGTGCGCCCACCGGGGCCAGTGTATTCAAAATATTCATGGTAGTTGGCATACTTCCTGTTGTTGAGCGGACAGCGGTTCTGCCCGTTGCGGTTTGGGTGCAGGGGTTCACGCCCGCTCGCAGAAGATCTTTTCCACCTGCAGCACACCCTGCGTCACGTTGGCAAGCCCCAAAAAGGTACCTGCGGCATCATACACGCGGTATTTGCCGTCCTGTGCGCGGTAGTGGCTGGTGGGGCAGCCGTTGAAGAGGTGCTTTTTCACTGCATCGTCCACCGTCAGGGCAGGCAGCGAGGCAAACACGTGTTCCACCGGCAGCAGCCATCCACTTTGCTGCAGGGTACCTGCTTCGGCAGCGGCCAGGATTTCCGGCAGGGTGTGGCATTCCTCAATCTTGAACGCCCCGGCGCGGGTGCGGCGCAGTGCCGCCAATGTGGCGGGCACGCCCAAAGCTGTACCGATATCCTCCGCCAGAACGCGGATGTAGGTGCCCTTGGAGCAGCTGACTCGGATGGTATAATCCCCCGGTGCCGGGCTGCCCAGGTAGGTAATCTCATAAATCGTGATGGGGCGCGGGGTGCGCTCCACCGTCTGGCCTTTGCGGGCCGCCTTGTACAGCGGCTGGCCGTTGATCTTGACCGCTGAATACATCGGCGGCAGCTGCATCTGCCGGCCCATAAACTGCGGCAAAACGGCTTTCAGCTCTGCTTCACCCACCGTAACAGGAGCGGTTTCCAGCGCAGTGCCGGTCACATCGCCGGTATCGGTGCGCAGGCCAAGGCGAATGGTAGCTTCATAGGTTTTATCATGGTCAGGCTGGCGGTCCGCCGCGGCGGTGGCATTGCCGATAAACACGGCGAGCACACCAGTCGCCATAGGATCCAGTGTGCCCGCGTGCCCCAGCCTGCGCGTTCCCAGCGCACCGCGCAGCTTGGCCAGCACATCAAAGCTGGTCCAGCCCGCAGGTTTATCAACTGGGAGAATGGCACAAGTATTCATTGGGGTTTTCCTTTTCAGTTTATTGTGCTGCATTCGGCAGCAGCACCCAGCTGCGGTGCCAGCCTTGCGGCGGCAAGCAGACGGTGCCATCTTGCAGGTTTACAGGCGTGTGCCGCATCCCCGTATGCTGCGCGTTGTGGTGCAGCTGGCCTTCAACCAGCGTCCTGATCCAGCAAGCCGCAGCGCTGCAACTCCTTGCGGACTTCCTCCAGCACGGCATGCTTGGCGTTATCCAGGTTGCCGCTGATCTCGCACCCGGCTGCGCGGGTATGGCCGCCGCCGCCCAGGCGGCGCGCAATGTTGCAGGCATCAATGCTGCCCGATGTACGCACGCTGATGCGGAAGCTGCCATCCCGCTGCTGGCGGTAGGTCAGGCCAACCTCCACGCCTTCAATGGAGCGCGGCAGGCTGGTCAGGTCCTCCAGCTCGGCACCCGCCACGCCGGAAGATTCGATCTGGTCCCAGGTCAGGCAGATCACGGCGCACAGGTCGTTGAAATAATATTCCAGGCTTTCCATCGCCATGCGTTCCGCAGTTATGCGGGCATGGGAGCGGGATTCAAACAGGCGGGCATTCAGTTTTTCCACATCGGCACCGGCTTCCATCACGCGGGCCGCCGCCATATGGGTGCGGGGCGTGGTACTGGCAAACTTAAAGCAGCCGGTATCGGTTGCAATGCCGGTATACAGGCAGTTGGCGATCTGCGGCGTAATGGTCACGCCCATATCCACGATCACATCCAGCAAAAACTCGCAGGCCGCGGCGGCGCCGGGGTCCAGCAGGGTTTCATAGGCATAGCCGCTGTTGCTGGCATGGTGGTCAATGCAAAGGTTGGTATGGGCGGCATACTGCGGCACATTGTTATTTTCGCCAAAAAGCTGGATGCTGGCAACATCCACCGCCACCACAAATGCAGGGTTAAAGCTGCCGTCAAACCAGCGCAGCTCCATATAATCATACATTTTGGGGATGGTATCGCTGCATAAAATCGCGGCGTTTTTGCCCAGCGCCTTGAGCGCAAGATACAGTGCACCGGCGCAGCCGATGGTATCGCCATCGGGGTTTTTGTGGCAAAGGATCAGGATATCGTCCGCGCCGCGCAGACGCAGCACGGCTGTCTGCCGATCCACAGATTCGGTCATAAGGCTCCTCTTTTCTCGGCCGCGATTGGGGGCTATTCCCTCTCCCCCGTTGGTTCCGGCCTTTGGGAAGGCGCAGCTGCAAGCGTAAATTTCAACTGCGCGTTTTGGTCGATTTTTTCGACTTTTCAGATACAGTCTGGGCAGGTTATTCCTGCTCTTCCGGTTCTGCCTGTGCTGCGGGGTGTGCTTTTTCAATATCCTGCAGCAGCTGGTCAATGTGCACTGCGTAAGCAGCGCTGTCATCCTTGGTAAACACAAAGCGTGGGGCTTTGCGGATGTGCATGCGGCGGCTGACTTCGGTGCGGATATGGCCCGAAGCTTTGTTCAGGGCTTTCACCACCGGGTCGGCGCCGCCTTCGCGCCCCATTACACTGATGTACACCTTGGCGACATCCAGGTCCGGGGTAACATCAAGCCGGGTCACAGTCAGCAGACCACCCGAAACGCGGGGGTCCTTCATTTCGCCGATAATGGCGATCAGCTCGCGTTTCATATCCTGTGCCATACGGCCATGGTTTTTGCTTGGCATAACTTTACCTCATAAAGCCCCCTGCGGGGCTTGTCAAACAAGCGGGAACGGCTCAATGCCGGATCAATCGCGGTATTCTTCCAGCTTGAAGCACTCGAATACGTCACCCTCTTTGACGTCGGAGAACTTCTGCAGGGTGATGCCGCATTCATAGCCTTCGGCCACTTCCTTGGCGTCATCCTTGAAGCGCTTCAGGGATGCAATGGCATCCTCGCAGATGACGATACCGTCACGCACCAGGCGCAGCTGGGCATCGCGGGTGATCTTGCCGGAAGTAACACGGCAGCCGGAAACAGTGCCAACGCTGGAAATCTTGTAGACCTGGCGAACCTGTGCTTCGCCCAAGGCGACTTCGCGCACCTTGGGAGCCAGCATGCCCTTCATAGCGTCGGAAACATCGTTGATGGCATCGTAAATGACGCGGTACATACGCATTTCAACACCGGCCTGCTCGGCTTCGGCCTTGGCAACAGCGTCCGGGCGGACATTAAAGCCGATGATGATGGCGTTGGAAGCATCGGCCAGAGAAACATCGGACTTGGAAATCGCACCAACACCGGCATGGATGACGCGCACGCGCACTTCCTCGTTGCTGAGCTTTTCCAGGCTCTGTTTCACAGCTTCGGCGCTGCCCTGAACGTCAGCCTTGACAACAATGGGCAGTTCCTTCATATCGTTCTGGGCCATCTGGTCAAACAGGTTATCCAGGGTGACCTTGGTGTAAGCAGCAAACTGCTTTTCTTTGGCTTCGGTGGTACGCTTGTCAGCCAGTTCACGGGCCAGGCGTTCATCCTCAACAGCCTCGAAGATATCGCCGGCGGTGGGCACTTCAGTCAGGCCGGTGATCTCCACAGGGGTGGAAGGACCGGCGGATTCGATCTCAACGCCCTTATCGTTGCGCATGGTACGCACACGGCCAACGGCGGTACCGGCAATCAGACAGTCGCCCTTGTGCAGGGTGCCGTTCTGAACCAGCAGGGTGGCAATGGTGCCCTGGCCCTTATCCAGGCGGGCTTCCACAACGGCACCCTTGGCGCGGCGGTTGGGGTTGGCTTTCAGCTCCATGACCTCTGCTTCCAGGACAATGCGTTCCAGCAGGTCCTGGATGCCTGCGCCAGTAGCGGCAGACACGGGGATGCAGGCAGTTTCGCCGCCCCAGTCTTCGGGCACGATCTCGTACTTGGTCAGCTGTTCCTTCACGCGCTCCGGGTTAGCGGTCGGCTTATCCATCTTGTTGATGGCAACGATCAGCTTGACGTTGGCAGCCTTAGCGTGGTTGATGGACTCGATGGTCTGGGGCATGATGCCGTCATCGGCAGCAACGACCAGAACCGCGATATCGGTCATATCCGCGCCGCGGGCACGCATGGCGGTAAAGGCTTCGTGGCCCGGCGTATCCAGGAAGGTAACGGGGCTGCCGTTGACATTGACCTGGTAAGCGCCGATGGCCTGGGTAATGCCGCCGGCTTCGCCTGCGGTAACGTTAGTGGAACGGATGCGGTCCAGGATGGAAGTTTTGCCGTGGTCAACGTGGCCCATAACAACAACGACCGGCGGACGTTCGACCAGCTGATCGGCGCTGTCCTCTTCCTGGGTGAACAGGCGCTCTTCGATAGAAACATGAACTTCATGCTCCACCTTTGCGTGGAATTCCTCTGCGATCAGGGCGGCGGAATCAAAATCGATCACATCGGAAGCAGCGTGCATTTCGCCCATCTGCATGAACTTGGCAACAACCTTGGCCACGTTCTGCTTCAGGCGGGTAGCCAGCTCGCCAACGGTGATCTCATCGGGGATGGAGATTTTGAGCTGGGCGTTGCGGGCCTTTTCCAGCTGGATGCGCTGCAGGCGCTCGGCTTCGGTTTCACGGCGGCGGCCAAACTGCTGGCCGCGGCGGTTATTGCGGTTGTTGAACTTTTCTTTTTTGCCGGTGGGGGCGTTCTTGCGCTTGCTGGGCATATTGCGGCTGTCGGCCAGGTCATCATAGCGTGCGCTGAACTTATCCACGTTCACATCCACGGTGCGGGTATCCACAGACACCTGGGCGCGGTCAACCTTGACCTGCTCGGTGGCGACGGGCTCCTTGATGCCGGTCTCGCTGGCCAGCTCCTGCATGGTCACGCGCTTTTCGCTGCGCTTTTCGGCCTGCTTGTTATCATTGCGCTTATCATTGCGCTTTTCCTGCTGGACCGGTTTGGGCTGTGCTGCCTTGGGCTGCGCATTCTGGGCGGGCTTGGCCTGCTCCGCTTTCGGCTCTGCCTTGGGGGCTTCCGGCTGCTTGGGCTGCTTGGGCTGGGGCTTAGCGGCCTCCGGCTTCGGCGCTTCTTTTTTTGCCTGGGGCTTTGCTTCGGGCTTTTTGGTCTCCTGCTTGACGGGCTGCGGTTCCTTGCCGGATGCCAGATACTCGCCCAGGTCCTTGACGGCGGTTTCGCGGGTCAGGGCTTCCAGCAGGGCGTTGACCTCGTTTTCTTCAAAGGTCGCGCCCGTCTTGCGGGTCTCGCCGGTCAGCTCCGCAAAAGTCTCGATAACCTTTTTGGTGCTGATGCCAAAATCTTTTGCAATATCCGTAACTTTGTATTTGAAATCAACCATTGGCTGAATCCTCCTTCACTTGCTTTTTGAGGTAGCCTGCACACAGGTGTGCAAGGTTTTCGTCCGTAACCGCAAATACGGCAGCAGGCTTTGGCGTAAGCATGCGCAGGTCCTCGCCTTTCAGCGGCATCACCGCGCAGGGGATCACCCCGCGGCAGGTATCCTGCATATGCTGCGTGGTGCGCTTGCTGGCGTCGCAGGCCAGCAGCACCAGGCATGCCTTGCCCCGCATCACAGCTTCTTCCACACGGTCATAACCGTGCAGCAGCTTGCCGGCCTTGCGGCAAATTCCCAATGCACCCAACAATGGGTCCTTATCATTCGCCACGGGGCATCGCCTCCTTTACTGCCTGCTCGGCACAGGCCATCTCCTCGGTCAGGCGCTCAAACACCTCATCCGGCACCGGCACACCAAAGGCATGTTCCAGCCGCTTGGCCTTGCGTGCTTTGGCCAAGCACGCTGCCGACGGGCACAGGTATGCGCCGCGGCCGGAGCGCTTGCCGGTCAGATCCACGCTGACTTCACCTTCGGGGCTGCGCACAATGCGCACCAGTTCTTTTTTCGGTTTTTGGGTGTTGCACCCAACGCACCGGCGCACCGGCACCTTTTTTTGCGGTTTTTGTTGCAAATGGCTGACCTCTTTTCAGTCTCAGCGCCGCATTGCACGGCGTGTGCTCATTATTCCTTGCCGGTTTCCGGGGCGGTCTCGGCGGCGGGTGCTTCGGCCGGCTGTTCAGCCGGGGTTTCGTCCCCCTCGCCATAGTAGCCGGATTCCGGGCGGATGTCAATATTATAGCCGGTCAGGTGGGCGCACAGGCGCACATTCTGGCCCTTGTTGCCAATGGCAAGGCTCAGCTGGTGGTCAGGCACGGTCACGCGGCAGCTCTTGGTTTCGCCGGGCAGCAGCTCCACCTTGACAACCTTTGCCGGGGACAGAGCTGCGGAGATGAACTCGTTGATGTCCTCGCTCCAGCGGATGATATCGATCTTTTCGCCGCCCAGCTCTTCCACGATCTTTTCCACACGGGAGCCATGGGCGCCGATGCAGGCACCGACGGGGTCAACATCGGGGTTCTTGCTCCACACAGCCATCTTGGTGCGGGCACCAGCCTCACGGGCAATGGCCTTGATCTCAACGGTGCCGTCATAGATTTCGGGCACTTCCAGTTCAAACATGCGCTTGACCAGGCCGGGATGGGTGCGGCTGATGGTCACGCGGGGGCCGCGCTCGGTTGCCAGAACATCGACCACATAAACCTGGACCATCTGGCCTTCGGTAAAGTGTTCGCCGGGCACCTGCTCGTTTTTGGGCAGAACAGCGCTGCCGCCCTTGCCGAGATCCAGCACGATGTTGCCGCGCTCTGCATCCACAGCGGTAACGGTGCCGGTGATGATCTCGTGTGCACGGGACTGCATCTCGCTGCACTGCAGGCTGCGCTCGCCTTCGCGCAGGCCCTGGCGGATCACATGCTTTGCGGTCTGGGCGGCAATGCGGCCAAACTCTTTGGTCTTGAGGGGGGTAACAAGGCGCTGGCCCACTTTATAGGTCTTGCGGATCTTCTGGGCATCTTCCAGGCTGACCTGGGTGTGGGGGTTCTCAACTTCCTCCACAATGTCCTGCAAAAGGCTTGCGCGAAATGCGCCGATGTTGGGGTCAATATCCACAACGACGTTATCGTCCTCGACCTCATAGTCCTTTTTGACAGCAATGACAATGGCGGCCTTGATCTTATCGATCAGGTAGTCTGCCGGCAGTCCGCGTTCCTTTTCCAGTGCGGCCAGTGCGTCAAAAAATTCGTTGTTATTCGTTGCCATGTTAGTCCTCCGTTCAATATCGCTCAAAACAAATCTTCATCGTCACACAGTTTTACATACCCTGCGGCTTTTACCGGGAAGGTATAATCCCCGTCATCGCTTTTCAGCGTCACCATGCCGTCAGCGGAAAGTCCTTCCAGAATGCCCTCCGCATCGCGGCGGCCCTGTTCGTCCGGGCGGATCAGGTGGGCAGCGCATTTCTGGCCTTTCAGCTGTTCATAGTGTTCGGGGCGGGTCAGTCGGCGGCCCAGGCCGGGGCTGCCGACTTCAAGGTAGTAGCTCTGGTCAATGGGGTCAGCCTCGTCCAGAATCGGGTCGATGGCGCGGGAAACCGCCTCGCAGGTGTCCGTGTCCAGCGGCTCGTCGCGGTCGATCAGAACGCGCAGGAACCAGTCCGGGCCTTCTTTTTCAAAGCGGACATCCCACAGGCGCAGGCCGAACCCTTCGACCGTGGGGCGGACAAGTGCTTCCACAACGGCTGCGGCACCGCCGGGCTGATGGTTTTTGCCTTTGGCCATAAAAAATCTCCCTATCATAAAAAGAAAGCGGACCTTTGACAGCCCACTTTCCATAAAATCATCATCGAACAATAAGAATATAGCATACCGCGGCAAAAAATGCAAGGGGTTTGGCTCATTTTGCGCGAAATTGTAACCAAAATATCCCTTTTGGCCGCCTTTTATGCGCCCGGCTCTTGACGGCGCAGCGTGCTTCCGGTATAATATCGTTATAAGATATCGTGTTACGATATTGCAGTTTGCTACCAAAGGAGGTGCTGCGCCATGCCGAAACAGGCGCTGGAGAGCCTGACGGAATCTATGTTTTACCTGTTGATGGCCTTGACCCAGGGTGAGCGCTGCGGCACTGAGATCACCGCATTTGCCGCCGAGATCACCGCCGGGCGGGTCAAGATTGGCCCGGCAACGCTGTATACCCTGCTGGGCAAGTTTGAAAAAGAAGGCCTGATTGCCGAAACGTCCGTTCTGGGCTGTAAGCGGTATTATCAGATCACCCCCGCAGGCAGAGCCGCCTATACAGCCGAGTGTACCCGGCTGCAGCTCTGCCTGCAAAACGCGGCCGCGGCGGCGCAGGGCGCTTTTGCCCCCGCCGCCCTGCCGGGGAAGGAGCTTGACGACCATGACCAAAGCACGCTGCAACCCCCTTTGGCAGCCCATCCCCTGCCCACTGTCTGACATTGAGGGGCTGGAAAGCTGGCTGGGCGATATGGCCGCACAGGGGCTTGTGCCTGTAACAATCGGCCAGAACTTTGCCCGCTTCCGCTGCAGTCAGCCCAAAGCCGTGCGCTACCGACTGAACGCCAAGCCTGCGCCGGAAACATTTTTAGAATCTGCCCCCGGCACCCCGGATGGTGAGGAACGCGCCCTGGCGCAGGAATGCGGCTGGTATTATGTTACCGCCGTGGGAGACTTTTTCCTGTACGCCTGCGAGGATAGTGATGCGCCGGAGCTGAACACCGACCCACAGGTACAGGCGCTCAGCCTGCGCTATGCCAAGCGGCAGGTATTCGCCCCCGCCGGGCTGCTGGCTTACTGGCTGGTAACGTTTTGGGTGCGGTACGCCATGGGCGTCTGGCACACGCCGGTGATCGACTTTGTGGAGCTGGGCTGGCTGAGCTTCTGCTATCTGGGGCTATTGGCCGCCGCGCTGGTCAGCGTGGTACATAACACCGTGCTGCTGTACCGGTTTTCTGCCCGGTTAACGCGCGGTGCGGAGCCGGAGCGTCACAAAAACTGGCGTAAGGGTGCCGGGCGGTATCTGGTTGGGCGGGTGCTGGCGGCGCTGCTGTTTGTGCTGACCATTGTGTGGACCTTTGCCGGTTCTGCCATGGAAAAGAGCCGGCACGGCAGCATTCCGCTGGAAGATTACACCGCTCCCCTGCCGTTTGCCACCCTGGACGATTACGCCGGGCAGCCCACCGCGCTGGATGCCGACGCCGCCCCCGCGGCCAGTTTTGTGCTGGTGCAACGGTTGCCGCTGGCCCCGACCTTTATCAAATATGAAGCCCACGGCCAGGCCGGCGCGAATGGGCTGCGTGGTGCATTATATGTAGAGTATTACGAATGTATCACCCCGCAGCTGGCCCAGACGATGTACCGCGAAGGCAAAACCAACGGGCTGCACAACTTTCCCGAAACCGCCGCCGATGCCGCCAATGGTTTCATCTACTGCCGCACGCTGGTGGACGGCAATAAAGTGCTGCGGGTGCTGCTGTTCCAGTACCAGGAGGAACAGATTCCCTTGCAGGAGCTTGAAGCGATCTGCAAAAGTGGATTTGCTGCATCGGGTGAATCCGCTTAAACCTGCTAAACCGGCAGAATTTCTTTATTTCTTCTCTATACAAAACACAAAACAAACAGCGCCGCCGCCCCACCTTGCTGCGTGGGGCGGCGGCGCTTTGCTGTTATAATTTTATGTTATGGCTGTAGCATCTGCTTTGCCGTATCAGAATGCCCATTCACCGTTGGTGAAGATGGTCACTTCTTTGCCGTCCTTGGTGGTGCCGATGACGTTGGTATCCGGCGCGCCGATCATGACATCCTCATGGATAGCGGAATCGTTCAGGCCCTTGGCCAGCAGCTCGGTGCGGTTCATCTTGCTGCCGCCCTTGATGTTGGTGGGATAGCCAGCGCCAAAGGCAATGTGGCAGGCGGCATTTTCATCAAACAAGGTGTTATAGAACAGCACGCCGCTTTGGTTGATGGGGCTGGATGCCGGAACCAGGGCGATTTCGCCAATGCGGCAGGCGTTCTCGTCGGTGGAAAGCAGCTCAGCCAGCAGGCTGGCGTTCTTCTCCGCGCCATGCTCAACAACTTTGCCGTCCTTGAAGGTCACATGCCAGCCCTCAATCAGCTGACCGTTGTATACATAGGGCTTGGTGCCGTACACAATGCCGTTTACCCGCTCACGGTGGGGTGCGCAGAACACTTCCTCGGTGGGCACGTTGGCGATAAAATCGGTGCCGTTTTCCGCCTTGCTGGAAGCCCCCTCCCAGGTGGCATCATCTGCCAGGCCAACGGTCAGGTCGGTGCCGTTGGAGCTGGTCATGTGGATATGGTCCAGGTTCCAGGCGTTCAGCTGGTCGCGGTGGCGGCGGCCTTCGGCCACATGGGCTTTCCAGGCGCTGACAGGGTCGCCGGTGGAAACGCGGCAGACATCAAAGATGAGTGCCCACAGCTTTTCCATCGCTTCCTCCACCGGGATGCCGGGGAACACTTTTGTGGCCCAGGACGGTGCCGGAACAGCGGCCACACACCACTGTACACGGTCGTTCATCGTGTATTCCTGCCAGGGTTTCAGGAATTTGCGGCGGGCCAGGTTGACGCGGTTGATCTTGGCGGCATCCAGCCCGGCCAGTGCTTCGGGGTCAGCGGCGTGGATTGCCAGGGTGCAGCAGCCATCCGGGTCCTCAGCATAGTCCAGGTAGCTGCGCAGCTCATAGGGCTTCATGGCAGCCAGGTCTTCCTCTTTGGCATACTCATAATGCAGGCGGCTGAGTTTGTCATCCTCCCAACGCACGATGCAGTTTTTAGCACCGGCTTCATACCCGGCTTTGACGCAGGCATGGCCGAACTCCGGCATGGTGACCGGGCAGCGGATGATAAAATTCTGGCGCGGCTGAACATTGACACCGACTTTGACGATAAAATCGGCATACAGCTGAAGATAATGCTGGTTCATAAGGCATTCTCCTTTTTGTTGGCGCGGCTTTGGATTTTTAAGCACGCGTGTTTTGTATTCTGTGCCCAGTATACCGCATCTTCCCGGTTCTGAAAACCCCCGGATATAACAAAGTTATTACTTGCGTATAAAAAAGTTATTACTTGCGTATAAAAAAGTACTTGCCCGTGATAAACAGTAGTGAATAGAGAATAAAGAATCATGTCAGTGCGCCGCTGCAGGCGGCACAAAGAAAATAGGCGGGTTGCTCTGGCCGGAACGCTTTTTGCCGGAGTGACTGGCCTGATTCAAATGTGACGCGGTGGGCGTCACACAAGCATTATTCTTTATTCATTGTTTTTTATTGTTCAGCTCCCTCACATCACATATCGGTCTGCCCTTACCTTGTGAGTATTCGTGTCCTCAGTGGGCTTGCCGCTGTCGTCGGAGATAACGCCCACATCTTTGGCTACCAGCTGCACAGCACCTTTTTGTGCGGCGGTGCACTGTACCATGCCGCATTCCAACAGCATCAGCTTTGCGGCAATCAGTTCCGGTTCCAGTTCCGGGGTCAGCGCCACCATGCCGCACTCTTTTACGCAAAGGCCGTCCGGGGCCTCCAGCATCCAATAGTCCACCTGTACCCTGCCCTGGCCCTGCAACAGTCTGCCACGCACTGTCTGAACTTTCTCTGCCTGCACACAGCTGGCGGAAAATGCTTTCTCCTGTGCGGCGGGCACCAGGGCGGTGCCGGTCACTTTGCAGTATTCCAGCTGGGGCAGCAGGGCGGCGCTTTCCGCCGTCAGGGTCAGCCTGCCATCCACATACAGTTTGTTGCCCTTGCGGCGGATCAGCGCGGCGGTCAGTTCGGCATCATCCTTGAGGTAGGCTGTTCCGTCCGGCACAATTTCCAGGTCGGTATCATCCTCAAACAGCGGGGCGGCCTGTGTGGCAAGGCTTTGGGCCAAAATTGCCCTGGGCGTATCGAACCGCACGCCCTGCTTTGCCAGGGCAGCGACATCCAGCGCGGGGTCCAGCATCACAACACAGCGGGCCGCCCAGTACAGGGCCGGTTTGGCCCGCAGGGCAAAAGTGCTGTCCAGCACGGCGGTGTTTTTCAGTTGCACTGCACCGTCCGGCCAGGTGATGATCTGCCCGTTCACTGCCACATTGCCCAGCTTTCCGCTCAGGCTGCGCGGGCAGTATACCTGCCCGTTTACCGTAATCTGCAGATACCGCGCCAGCACTTCGGCCGAGCCGGAAGCAATTTTCAGTTCGCCGTTCACCGTCAGCACTGTGTCTGCTTCGGGTACATCGCAGGGGGTGACCTCCGCCACGCCGTTCACACTGCGCAGGGCAATATTCGGGTTGTCCGTTGCCAGGTCACATTTTAAGGTAACGGGATAACGAGCAATCAGCTCTTTTGCGCGGTCGTTCAGCACCACCACATTGGCCCGCACTTCAATGACATCATAGGCGGCAAGGGTTTCTTCTTTCACGTTACGCAGGTCGCAAAAGTTTGCTTTAATCAGTAGTTTATTCGGCATCGTTTATTCCTCCATCAATAATTGGCTTAAGTATCGGCGGGCTTTGGCCAGCCGGGTGCGCACGGTGGCAGGCGGCAAACCGTACATTTTTCCCAGTTCCGCTGCGGTGTAGCCTTCCAGGTAGCGCTTGCGGAATAGCTCCTGCTCCGCCGGGGTCAGCAATTCCAACAGGCGGCGGGCTTCCGCTTCGGCAAAATCCGGATCCGGCGTTTCCGGTTCTGGCTCCAGCTCCGGCAGGGCGGCGGCTTCCCGCGCGGTACGGCGCATGGCATCCACAAACAAGTTGCGCGCCGTGCGGTACAGCCAGGCCCGGCGCTGGCTGGGGCCAAGGTCCTGCAATGTACCAATATTCTGCCATGCGCGCAGGAACACTTCCTGCACCATATCCTGCGCGGCCGCATCACTGCGGCACAGCCCGCGGCAATAGGCGGTCAGCTCCGCACGGTGGGCGCAAAACAGTTCTTCCAGCATGGGTTCTCCTTTGGGTCAGGCCGTGGGGCGCGGCCCGGTTTTATCTCCAGTTTTTATCCACGATAATAATTTTGATGCTGCACATGGGGGCATTCTCCTGTGTTTGTTTTTGCAAGGCCTTACACTGGGATAACGAACCGGGAGGGCAAAGTGTTTCAGCATTTGAAAAAAATATTTGTTCTGAACGTATTGTACCATGCCGGCGCCCGGCCTGCCAGCACTGCCCGCATAAACCGACGGCGCGCCGCATACCGTTGAAAAAACGGTTGGGAGGGCATGTTCTATGAAAGGTGACCCCGAAGAGCGCGCCGTGCAGATTGGGCGGTATCTGGTGCAAAGCGGCGCTACCGTGCGGGCGGCAGCGCAGGTGTTCGGCGTGAGCAAAAGTACCGTGTGGAAGGACCAGTGCCGCCTGCAGCACCTGGCCCCCGGCCTTTGGCAGGAGGTACGCGCCGTGCTGCTGTATAACAAAGCCCAGCGCCACCTGCGCGGCGGCGAAGCCACCCGCTGCAAATACCTGCACGCACAGCACAACCATGCGGATTAGGGGTTGCACCACAGCCCGCGCAACGGTATAATAGAAGCAAAAAATAAGGGCATGGGATCCATGCCTGCCGGAAGGTTGTGTATACAGCATGAAACGCAAGGATTACATCAGCTGGGACGAATACTTTATGGGTATTGCTATTTTGTCCGCCATGCGCTCCAAGGATGATTCCAGCCAGGTAGGGGCCTGCATTGTCAGCCCGGAAAACAAGATCCTTTCCCTTGGCTACAACGGCATGCCCATCGGCTGCAATGATGACGATATGCCCTGGGACCGCGAAGGTGACGAGCTGGAGACCAAATACATGTACGTCTGCCATGCGGAGCTGAACGCCATTTTGAACAGTGCTCACAGCGATCTGCGCGGTTCGCGGGTGTATGTGACGCTGTTCCCCTGCAACGAGTGCGCCAAGGCCATCATTCAGAGCGGCATCCGGGAAATCATCTATCTTTCGGATAAATACCATGATACCAACGCCAGCATTGCTTCGCGGCGGCTGTTCAACATGGCGGGGGTCAAGTACCGTGCTTACCATCCGCACGGGCGTGAAATCAGTTTTGAAGTATAAAGAACAACGAGGCAGGAAAGCATGAAAAGCATAATCATTGGCATTGCCGGCGGCACCGGAAGCGGCAAAACCACCCTGACGGAGCGCCTGCGGGACCATTTTGGCGCGGATGAAGTGAGCGTGCTCAACCATGACAGCTACTATAAGCGGCATGACGAGCTGCCGTATGAAGAGCGCTGCAAGCTGAACTATGACCACCCGGATTCCTTTGATACCGAGCTGCTGGTGCAGCACCTGCAGGCTTTGCGCCGCGGCGAAAGCGTGAAGGTTCCGGTATATGATTACACGATCCACAACCGCAGCGATAAGACCATTACGGTACACCCGGCCCCGGTCATCATTGTGGAAGGCATCCTGATTTTTGCCAGCCAGGAGCTGTGCGATATGATGGATATGAAAGTGTTTGTGGATACCGATGCCGATGTGCGCATTCTGCGCCGCATTGTACGCGATGTTAAGGAGCGCGGCCGCACGCTGGACAGCGTGGTGAACCAGTACCTGACCACCGTTAAGCCGATGCACGAGCAGTTTGTGGAGCCCAGCAAACGCAAAGCCGATTTGATCGTGCCCGAAGGCGGCCGCAACATGGTGGCACTGGATATGCTGATCAAGTGGGTGGCCACCCATCTAAGCACGGCGCGGCAGTAAATAGAATATGTTTTTTCGCAGCACACGGGATTTGGGGAAAGCGTGTGCTGCGTTTTTGTTTTTATGATGGGTAAGGTACAGTTTGGTTCAAGGTACCCGCGGGACGTCGAGGACGCCGTCCCCTACTGTGGGGCAGGGCATATTATAGATTCCAGATTTTCAAATATTCCAAAGTTTCGGCGTGGTCAGGTAACCACGCCCTACCGGTTGTTTCATCCTCCATCTCACATTTCCAATAGCCTCAAACCCCATATTTTCTGAGCGGCGCACCGCGCCGCGGTCCCCCGCCATTATTCTTTATTATTTATTCTTTATTCATTCAAACAGCCTCCTTCAACTCCTAACTCCTCCCTCCTAACTTTTCTTTTTCTCTTTTTCCCAAAAAGTTTTCCCCATTCTCGTCATTTTGTTCAAATCCCAAAAATTCATCTTGACACAGAATGTGAAACCTGCTAGAATCCATATTGTTATCAATTCACAAATGCAATGATGGGGAAAAAGCAATCTCCTTTCAGCTTCAGAGAGCCGCCGGTTGGTGCAAGGCGGTGCAGAAGGTTTTGCGTCACTGGCCCCTGAGCAGCTGCGCTGAGCGCTTTGCGTTAGGTGCAGCCGGAACCTGACCGTTATCTTGCAGGAGCGATTCACTGTTTGCTTTCTATAAAACAGCCGATCGTGCAGAGCGGCCGCCCCCTGGCGGCAATGAGAGTGGTACCGCGGGTATTTGTAAAATTTACATCCCGTCTCTCAAAGGTAAAAACGCCTTTGAGAGACGGGATTTTTATTTTGTCCGGTTTTCAGGGGCAGACAAACTTTGATGGAGGCAATAAAAAATGATGGACGCAACAAAGTATCATGTGGGTTATTATCCCCCGCCGGTTGAGCCCGGCCATGTCTATGAATGGCCCCAGAAAGACCATATCGAAAAGGCTCCCGCCTGGTGTAGCGTAGACCTGCGCGATGGCAACCAGAGCTTGATCGTTCCCATGAATCTGGAAGAAAAGCTTGAATTTTATGATATGCTCATCAGGATCGGCTTTAAGGAGATTGAGGTCGGCTTCCCGGCAGCGTCCGAGACCGAGTACGACTTCCTGCGCGCCTTGATCGATGGCAACCGCATCCCGAACGACGTCACCGTTCAGGTGCTGACCCAGTGCCGTGACCATATCATCCGTAAAACATTTGAGGCCGTTAAGGGTGCGCCGCGCGCCATCATCCACTTTTATAACTCCACCAGCGTTGCCCAGCGCGAGCAGGTGTTCAAAAAGAGCAAGGAAGAGATCAAGCAAATCGCTGTTGACGGCGCAAAGCTGGTTAAAAAGCTGAGCGAAGAATACGAGGGCAACTTCCTGTTTGAATACAGCCCCGAAAGCTTTACCGGCACCGAGCCGGAATACGCCGTTGAGGTTTGCAACGCCGTATTGGATGTGATGCAGCCCACCCCGGACCGCCCGATGATCATCAATCTGCCGGTCACGGTGGAAATGAGCATGCCGCACATTTACGCCAACCAGATCGAATGGTGCTCCAAGCACCTCAAGTACCGCGACAGCGTGATCCTGTCCACCCACCCCCACAACGACCGCGGCTGCGGCGTGGCAGATGCCGAGCTGGCTGTTCTGGCCGGTGCCCAGCGCATTGAATGCTGCCTGTTCGGCAACGGCGAGCGCACCGGCAACGTGGATGCCATCACCCTGGCCATGAACATGTACAGCCACGGCGTGGACCCGCACCTCGACTTCAGCAACATGCCGGCCATCTGCGAAACGTATGAACGCGTGACCCGCATGCATGTGTACGAGCGTAGCCCGTATGCCGGTTCCCTGGTGTTTGCTGCGTTCAGCGGCAGCCACCAGGACGCCATTGCCAAGGGCATGACCTGGCGCAAGGAGCATAACCTGCACGAGTGGACCTGCCCGTACATCCCCATTGACCCGCATGACATTGGCCGCACTTACGATGCCGATGTCATCCGCATCAACAGCCAGAGCGGCAAGGGCGGCATCGGCTTCCTGCTGCAGCAGAATTACGGCTACAATCCCCCGCCGCGCATGCGGGAAGACCTTGGCTACCGCGTAAAGGATGTATCCGACCACGAGCACAAAGAGCTGAGCGTCCAGGAAGTGCTGTATGTGTTTGAGCGCGCTTACCTGAACAACAAGACCCCGCTGAATGTTCCGGAAGCACACTTTACCCAGAACCCGGATTCCACCATTACCGCCCATATTACCGTGGCTAACGGCAGCAACGCCCCCGTTACCTGCGATGCTGTCGGCAACGGCCGTCTGGATGCTGTGGCCAACGCCATCGAGCAGACCACCGGCATGCACTTTACCCTGGTGCATTACAGCGAGCACGCACTGGACAACGATACCGACTCCCGCGCTTGCTGCTATGTGGGCCTGAAATGGGCATCCGGCAAGGAGACCTGGGGCTGCGGCACCCACACCGACATCATCGTTGCCGGTATCCGCGCGCTGGTCAGTGCAATCAATAACCAATAAGGTTGCAAATAAAAAAGAATAGAGAATAATTAAAAATGATGGTGTGCCTGCGGCACGGTTTGGATATGATGTGCGACACGTCCCGCTGTGCCTGCCTCTGGGTTATCGTTTATCCCCGTTTTTGAGCGGCGCTTGTGCGCCGCGGTCCACCACCATTATTCTTTATTCATTATTACTTATTCTTTAATTCGTAAGATATACGTCAGAGCAAAAGGAGCAGAAATCTATGGGAATGACCATGACACAGAAGATCCTCGCTGCGCATTGCGGCGAAGCTTCGGTAACAGCCGGGCAGCTCATCAATGCCAAGTTGGATATTGTGCTTGGCAACGATATTACCACCCCGGTTGCCATCAATGAGTTCGAAAAAGCCGGGTTCAACTCGGTGTTTGATAAAACCCGCGTGAACATTGTGCTGGACCACTTTGTGCCCAACAAGGATATCAAGAGTGCCCAGCAGTCCAAGCAGTGCCGTGAGTTTGCCAACAAATACGATATCCTCAACTTTTATGATGTCGGCCAGATGGGTGTTGAACATGCCCTGCTGCCCGAAAAGGGCATTGTGACCGCCGGTGACTGCATCATTGGTGCCGACAGCCACACCTGCACGTACGGTGCGGTGGGCGCGTTTTCCACCGGCGTTGGCTCCACCGATATGGCCGCCGGTATGGCAACCGGCATGGCATGGTTCAAGGTGCCTGCCGCCATCAAGGTTGAGCTGAAAGGTGCCATCCACGCCCCTGTGTGCGGCAAGGACGTGATCCTGCACCTGATCGGCGAGATCGGCGTTTCCGGTGCGCTGTACAAGAGCCTGGAATTTGTGGGCGAGGGCGTTAAGAGCCTGACCATGGAGGACCGCCTGTGCATCTGCAACATGGCCATTGAAGCCGGTGCCAAAAACGGCATCTTCCCGGTGGACGAAGCCTGCGAAGCATACCTGAAGGGCCGCAGCCAGCGTCCCTGGACCAAATACGAAGCCGACCCCGATGCCGAATATGAGCGCACCGTGGTGATCGATTTGGATACCCTGGAGCCTACCGTCAGCTACCCCCACCTGCCGGAGAACACCCACCTTGCCAAGGAGGGTGCCGACATCAAGATTGACCAGGTAGTGATCGGTTCCTGCACCAACGGCCGCATTGAGGATATGGAAGCCGCTTACAACGTGCTGAAAGGCAAGCACATTGCCAAGGGTGTGCGCGGCATCATCATTCCCGCCACGATGGCTGTTTACAAAGAGTGCATCCTGCGCGGCTACACCGAAGCGTTTATTGATGCCGGCTGCATTGTTTCCACCCCCACCTGCGGCCCCTGCCTGGGCGGCTACATGGGTATTCTGGCCGAGTACGAGCGTTGCGTTTCCACCACCAACCGCAACTTTGTCGGCCGCATGGGGCACGTTACCTCTGAAATTTATCTGGCAAGCCCCGCCACCGCCGCCGCCAGCGCACTGACCGGCCACATCACTGACCCCAGGGAGGTAGAAGCATGAACGCAAAAGGACCTGTTTTTAAGTACGGTGACAACATTGACACCGATGTGATCATTCCCGCCCGTTACCTGAACACGCAGAGCCCCGCCGAGCTGGCCGCCCACTGCATGGAGGACATTGACAAGACCTTTGTGACCCGCGTAAAGGCCGGTGACATTATGGTTGGCGGCGAAAACTTCGGCTGCGGTTCTTCCCGCGAGCATGCCCCCGTTGCCATCAAGGCCGCCGGCATTGACTGCGTGATTGCCAAGAGCTTTGCCCGTATCTTCTACCGCAACGCCATCAACATCGGCCTGCCCATTCTGGAATGCCCTGCCGCCAGCGAGGCCATCAACGAGGGCGATGTGGTTGCCATCAACTTTGACACCGGCGTGATCACTGATGAAACCACCGGCCAGACCTTCCAGGCTGCGCCGTTCCCGCCGTTTATCCAGAAGATCATCAAGGCCGGCGGCCTGATGAAGAGCATCCAGGAGGGAAAGTAAGATGCAGAAAAACATTGCCCTAATTTATGGCGACTGCTCCAGCCCGGAGATCGTGACCCAGGCAGTGCGCGTGCTGGACAAAGTTGCTGAAAAGTTTGGCCACACCTTTACCTACACCCGCGCTTACATGGGCGGCGAAGCCATTGACAAGTTTGGCGATCCCCTGCCCCAGAGCGAGCTGGACAAGTGCCTGGCCTCGGATTCCGTACTGCTTGGCGCCGTCGGCGGCCCCAAGTGGGAGGGCATGGCCGGTGACAAGCGCCCGGAAAAAGGCCTGCTGCGCCTGCGCGCCGGTATGGGCCTGTACGCCAACAACCGTCCGGCCAGGATCTGGCCCCAGCTGGCGGATGCTTCCCCGCTGAAGAAAGAGATCGTGGACAAAGGCATCGACTTTATTGTGGTGCGTGAGCTGATTGGCGGCGTGTATTTTGGCGAGCACAAAACCATTGAGCAGAACGGCGAAAAAGTTGCGATTGACAGCATGCCCTACTCGGAGCACGAGATCGAGCGCATTGGCCGCATTGGCTTTGAAACTGCCATGAAGCGCCGCAAAAAGCTGACCTGTGTGGATAAAGCCAACGTGCTGGATACCAGCCGCCTGTGGCGTGCCGTGATGCATCGCCTGCAGGCCGAGTACCCCGAAGTGGAGTACAGCGAGATGTTTGTGGACAACTGCGCCATGCAGATCTGCAAGAACCCCAGCCAGTTTGACGTGATTGTGACCGAGAACATGTTTGGCGATATTCTGAGCGACGAAGCCAGCGAGATCACCGGCAGCATTGGCATGGTGCCGTCCTCTTCCCTGGGTGCCACCACCTGCGGTCTGTACGAGCCCATCCATGGTTCTGCCCCGGACATTGTCGGGCAGGATGTGGTCAACCCGATTGCCTGCATCCTTTCCGCCGCCATGATGCTGCGCTACAGCTTTGGCATGGCCGCTGAGGCTGACGCCATTGAAAGCGCCGTGAACGCCGTGCTGGATGCCGGCCTGCGCACCGCTGACATGATGGCAGACGGCTGCACCAAGGTTGGCTGCACCGCCATGGGTGACGCCATTTTGGAGCGCATCTGATTGGTTTTACGGGGGTTGTTTTATTCCTTCTTTGAAAAGAAGGAACCGAAGAAACTTTAATCATATAATACCAATAATATAAGATAAAAGTCCGGTACAAGTTTTTTGGCTTGTACCGGGCTTTTGGTTTTGGGGAGATATTCGTGTGAAGGCAAGCTGTAGGGCGGCCAGCCCCCTGGCCGCCGGGGGGATGGGCTTGGGATTTTGGTATTCACCTTAGTCTCCCCCATTCTGTAGGGCGTGGTCACCCGACCACGCCGGACCTGCACCTTACCACACTCTACAAATTCATAATCGATCTGTTCCACCCCCTCGGACGCCAGCATAACGGCTTCGGAGGTTGCCACCGTCTCGCTGTAGTTGGTGCCAAGGGCCAGCATTTTCTGGTAGATTTTAGCCCGCAGTGTGCGCTTGACGCCCGCGGAAGCTTTATCGCTCATCGCGGAAGCCCGCGTGGTGCAGACGATGCGCAGCGGAATGCTGATCATGCAGACAGCAAACGCCGCGGGCCATGCGCCAGCAGCCAGCCCGGCCCCCAGCGCGTCGCCCACAATCCCGGCCAGCGCCCACACAAAGGCCACATTGCACAGCAGGCTGAGCCATTGGCAGAGCACGCACCGCCACACATACCGCATGGCGGCGGGGTCAAATGAAAGCAGTTTTTTGTTGATCATGGTATCAGCCTTTAATTATATCGTTCTGTTCTGGGGTGGATTGCTTCAGCGCTGTGTTACACGCATTTTGTCCGGCACAGCGCGGGCATAGCACAGCGGGGCCAGGGTATCCCCCAGCAGGGCATGTTCCTGCACGGCAAAGCCGCCCGCCTGCAAAAATGCCAGGTATTGCGGCACCATCCAGCTGTTATAGATTTGCAGCCCCGCGCACCGCATGGCAAGCATGCGCAGCCGGGTGCGGGGTACCTCGCCATGCACAAAGGTTGGGGCAAACAGCTGGCCGCCGGGCTTGAGCACCCGGTAAATTTCTGCCAGAGCCTTTTCCGGCCGGGGCATAATGTGCAGGGCGTTGGCGATCAGCACCGCATCAAAGGTTTCGTCCGCATAGGGCAGGCTGGTGGCATCCTGCACCGAAAAGTGCAGCCCCACCCCGCGGGGTTTCAGCTTTGCCTGGGCGATCATTTTGGGCGAAAAATCCGTAGCCTCCCAGTCCCGCACCAGGCGGGAAAGCCGGAAGCTGAGCTGGCCGGACCCGCAGGCCAGTTCCAGCACGTTCATTTCCGGCGTCAGGTGCGGCTGCATCTGCTGCGCAATGGCAGCATACAGCGGCTCGCTGCTTTGCATCAGCGGGCCATAGCAGCTGGCCCACTGCTGCCAGAATTGCTTGTTATCAGTTTGTTTTGACATTGAGCTTTTTTTCACTTCCTTGGTCAGCAAATGTTAGATTTGACTAACATTTGATTCATAAAAACGGCGGTGCGTTGCCGAACCGTCGCAATTTTTTTCTGGGGAACGCCTTGTTTGTTTTGATCAGGCGCCATTAGTTTATCATGGCTAACCCAAAAAGTCAAATGCTCTGTCGGGGTCCCGGTGCTGCGGCACCGTTATTGCTCCGGCAGAGCATTCCGATTGTTCAAACCAGGCCGCTGTTCCCTGCCAGCCACACCCCAGCGGCCAGCTGTGCGGCCAGAATCAGCGGCATACCCACCACAAAATACCAGTGCTTGGTTTTGTGGTGGAACAGATACATGCCCGCCCATGCCCCGGCGCTGCCGCCCAGCAGGGCTGCGCCAAACAGTGCGGCTTCCGGCACGCGCCACCGGTGCCGCTTGGCTCGGCGTTTGTCCTCCGCCATCATCAGCAGCGCCGCCGCGTTGATAATAACCAGGTACCCCGCCAACATTGTAATGGCCATGGTCTTTCCTCTCTCTTTCTCATGGTTCAAGCCTTGAGCGGCTCTTACCGGTGTGCCTGCTCCCAGGTTTGCATGGCATTTAGCTGAGCCGGGGTGTGGAACCAATGCTCGCCCGGTTCGTATACCGTCAGTTCCGCATGGTGTTTTTGGGCGAACGCCGTCACCGTATCCCGGCTTGTCATGGTGTCCTGCCCGGCGTACAGGATTGCTGTGGGGATCTGCCAGCCATCCAGCGGGTGTTGGCGCACCCAACACAGGTACCGCCACGAAAGGGTCTGCCCAAATTCTGTGGTGATCTCACCTTTTTCGCAAAGCTGCTCCGGCGTTACTTTTGCCCACTGCATCATATCACAGATCAGCCGCTCCATATCCACAATCGGCGAAACAAACAGCGCTTTTTCAATCGTTGCCCCGGCAAAAGCCAACATGGAAAAATAGGCCCCGATGCTGTTGGCCCGCAGCCGAACCCCCTGCCAGTGCTGCTGCAGATAGGCCAGCACCGTTTGCAGCTCTGGCACCACCTGCCAGGGAGTAAAGTCAGTTTCCCCCGTGCGGTCTCCATGTTCCGGCAGGTCAATGCCCAGCACCTGCCAGCCGGTTGGGGCGGCAAGCGCCGCAAATGCTGCGGCTTCCGTTTTATTACCGCCCTGGCCATGCACGAACAACCAGATGTTGGGGGCCGGTTCGCCGTACAGTACAGCCGGAATTGTGCCAATTTTTAATTCTTGAGTGCACATTTGTGGTTTTCCTCTTTATGTGTTGGACAACACTGTAAAAAACGTTTGAAAAAAGGGGCTGATGAGCTCGTCATTTTTTAGCGATACAACAAAAAAAGCTGTGACACATTTTTGCCACAGCTTTTTGGTGGGAGCTGGTGGATTCGAACCACCGAAGCATTAAGCAGCAGATTTACAGTCTGTCCCCATTGGCCACTCGGGAAAGCTCCCATATTCATTTGTGCCTCTGCCTTAACAGCGCTTGATCATTATAGCAGGATAAGATGGAAAAAGCAAGCCCTATTTCAAAAATATTTTTGTAAACGGCGGAACGGGAAACGGACGGCTGCGGTGGCAAGTGCCTTGCAATCCGAGAAAAACAATGCTACACCGAAAGAAACAGCCTGAGATACAGGGAGATCACCGCCCAGAGTATTCAGCGCATGCAAATTCTGCACCGTGGTTCTTTCATGCCCATTTTTAGGAGAACGCAATGAAGAAGCTGCTTGTTTTGATGCTGGCCATGCTGACCGCAGTGACCAGCCTGGAACAGTTCAAAATGAATTCTATCTGCCCGCGCCAGTACCGGCTGTGTTTTTACATGGACGTTTTGCCCGGCGTGGAAATTGTGCCGTAATGGCCGCGCCAACATTTGTTGAAACCACGATGCACGCACACCGTATTTTTTTATGCCTGCCCTGTATGAGGGGCAGGCGGCTATTCGCAGGGCATTCAAACACCGGGCAAACCACTGGTATAATGAGAGTGATTCCGCCGAGGATGACGAACGCACGGCATCCGCGTTCCGCATCGGCCATCGGGCTGGTACTGCGGTACTGCCGCCCTGTTCGACTCCTTAGCAGCTCACGGAGCACCAAAACAAAAACACCCGCCGGGGTACGGCGGGTGCTTTTATTTTGGTGGAGCTGACGGGAGTCGAACCCGTGTCCGAAAAGAAAGCGGTTAGAGTATCTCCGGGCGCAGTGCATTTATTAAAATTCCCGCAGTGCGAGCGAGTGCACACGCTTGACACATTGGTAGCTTCATAAATTCATGACAGGCGGCAAAGCTTAGGCCCGTGCACGTTCAGTACCTAATCGACGCCCTGACCCTGTGCGGTACTAAAACAGGCAGGACGGTCGTGCCTAATTAGGCAGCGACGGCAACAGTATAATCGTTGTCAGTTAATTTTGTTTGGCACTTTTATCGTGGTGCACCGCCACGGCCCGCTGCTCACGCCTCTCTCTCCCCGTCGAAACCATTACAGCCCCATATAAGCGCTATGCGGCAGAACCACACAGCGTGGGAAAACAAAAGTGTGTGCGCGAAAAAATTATCTTCTTGTTTTGATTGCGCGGTCAATATCGCGCTTGGCGTCCCGTGCGGCGGCATCAGCACGCTTATCGTACAGCTTTTTGCCTTTGCACAGGCCCAGTTCCACTTTTACACGCCCCTGCTTGAAATACAGTTGGAGCGGCACCAGTGTGTACCCCTGCAGTTTGATCTGCTGCTGCAAATGGCGAATCTCGCTTTTATGCGCCAGCAGGCGGCGGGGGCGGCGGGGATCTTTATTAAAGATATTCCCCTGCTCATATGGGCTGATGTGCATGCCTTTCAGGATGATCTCACCATCATCAATATCTGCCCAGGAATCCTTCAAGTTGACCCCGCCGGCACGCAGGCTTTTGACCTCGGTGCCGACCAGTTCAACGCCGGTTTCCAGCGCTTCGATGACAAAATACTCGTGGCGCGCTTCACGGTTTTGGGCAATCACCTTTTTGCCGGGCTTTTCCTGTGCCATCAAGCGCACCTCCTTTCAAAGCCGTTTTCCCCTGCAGCATGCAAATCCATTCCGCTAAGGGGTATACAGTATAACGCAGTAAAATCGTTTTGTCAAGCCAAATCGGGCGTCACATTTCGCCGCGGCCTTCCATAGCGCGGTACAAAGTGGTTTCATCAGCGTATTCCAGGCTGGAACCAACTGGCAAGCCATAGGCAAGGCGGGTGGTTTTGATGCCCAGGGGCTTGATGAGCTTGGCCAGGTACATGGCGGTCGCCTCGCCTTCCACCGTAGGGCTGGTGGCCATGATGACTTCCTTTACGGTGCCGTCCAGGCGGGCCAGCAGCTCCTTTACGCAAAGCTGATCCGCGCCGATGCCGTCCATGGGGGAAATCAGGCCATGCAGCACATGGTACAGGCCGTTGAACTCATGGGTGCGCTCAATGGCTTTTACATCCCGCGGGGATTCCACCACGCAGATCACGGAGCGGTCCCGTTTGGGGGAAGCGCAGATGCTGCACACCTCATTGGCGGTATAATCCTGGCAAAGGCGGCAGCGGTGCAGCTTGACCTTGGCGTTTTCAATCGCCTTGGCCAGCTCCATGGCCTGCTCATTGCTCATGGACATTACCTCATAGGCCATGCGCACGGCACCCTTGCGGCCAATGCCGGGGAACCGGGCAAACTGGTCCGCAAGGTTTTCAAGGGGTTCGGCGTTCTGCATGCAGCGGCCCCCGATCAGCCCAGGCCGGGGATATTCATGCCGCCGGTCATTTTAGCCATTTCTTCGTCAGAATCCTTATCCACTGCGGCAACCGCGCTGTTGACAGCTGCAGCGATCAGGTCTTCCAGCATTTCCAGATCATCCGGGTCTACGGCTTCGGGCTTGATCTTGATGGCGGTCACTTCGTGCTTACCGGTCATGGTAACGGTAACCATCTCGCCGCTGGCTGTGCCGGTGTATTCACGGGCTTCCAGCTCGTCCTGCTTTGCGCGGATCTCATCCTGCATTTTCTGGACCTGACGCATCATTGCCTGCGGGTCGGGGCGGCCATAGCCTTTGGGAAGTCTTGCTTTCATAGGTAATTCTCCTTATTATCCATATTGTTATCACCCGGCGCTGCCGCCGGGCGGCACACCGCAACACTGCGGTTGACAGCAACATTATTTATCTTCTACCACTACATCCACGCCAAGATCTTTCATCTGGCGCAGGGTCTCTTCCACATCGGCTGCGGGGGCGTTGGATACAGCTGCAGCGGTTTTTTCATACGGGCCGATGCCGCATTTGATGTGGGTGACCTGGTAGATATATTGTTTGATGTTTTTGCTGGTTTCTTTGCTGCGGCGCATAAAATCGCGAAAATCATCACTGCACTCGATCAGCACGCGGCGGCCATCGTAATAAGCCTGGGTTCCGCGCAGGTAAGAGTTCAGCATGGGATCGTTTTCCGCAATCAGCTCCAGCACCGCTTGCCACTGGGGGAACAGCTGCGGCTCTTTGGCCACGGTGCGCACCGGTTTGGGGATGGGCACATCCGCCGCGTACACCGGCTGCTGAGCCGGGGTGGGCTGCTGCACCGCCGGGGCGGCGGGGGCAAGCTCCGGCTCAAAGGGCGGGGTCTCCCCTGCTATGGGTGCGCTGAACGGCGGCTGTTCCACGGTAGGCGGAACCGGCTGGGCTGCCACAGGCGGCACGGGGGCCGATGCCATTTGCACCGGGGGCACCTGCTGCGGGGCGGCGGCAAAGGGGGCCGGACTGGCTGCTGTAACCACCGGATGGGCGGGCACGGCGGCAGGCAGCGCAACAGGCACTGCTTCCGGCTGGGTGAGCGAGAAAACCGCCAGTTCCAGCTCAATGCGCTGGTCCGTACCGCGGGCCATCTTTTCCAGCGCGGCGCCAAACGCATTGACGGCGCGTACCGCTTCCGCCTGGGGGAAATCTTTCCGCGCAGCGTAGGCAGCTTCCTCTTCGGGGGAAGTTCCCGTCAGCAGGTCGGTGCCGCCGGGCAGGGCGCTGAGCATCAAATTGCGGTAATGCCCGGCCAGCTCCATACAAAGGCGGCGCATATCCACGCTTTGCTGGCGCAGGGCGGCAATCTCCTGCAAGGCTTTCACAGCGTCCCGCGCGGCAATGGCATCACTGATCTCAAACAGATATTTGCGGTCCGTCACGCCCGCCATACGGCGCACCAGCGCTTCATCCACAGTGTTGGAAACACCGGCGCAGGTATCCAGGATAGACAGTGCATCACGCATGGCGCCATCGGCCAGGCGGCCGATCAGCTCGGCGGCGTTATGGTCCAGCTCAATGTTTTCCTGCCCGGCCACATATTCCAGCCGACCGGCAATTTTATCCGCCGTAATGCGCTGGAAGTCATAGCGCTGGCAGCGGCTGAGGATAGTAGCCGGAACCTTTTGCACTTCCGTTGTGGCAAGGATAAAGATCACATGCTCCGGCGGTTCCTCCATGGTTTTCAGCAGGGCATTGAACGCCGAGGTAGACAGCATGTGCACCTCGTCGATGATATATACCTTATACTTGCACACGGCAGGCAGATAGGCGGTTTCATCGCGCAGGTCACGGATGTCATCCACGCTGTTGTTGGAGGCGGCATCAATTTCCGATACATCCAGAATGGTGCCCTCATCAATGCCTTTGCAGACAGCACATTCACCGCAGGGGTCCGGGCTGGTGGTATCCAGGCAGTTGACCGCTTTGGCAAAAATTTTGGCGCAGGTGGTTTTGCCGGTGCCGCGGGTGCCGGTAAACAGGTAGGCATGGCCAATGCGCCCGGCGGCGATCTGGTTTTGCAGGGCCGTTACGATGGCTTCCTGGCCAACAACATCCGCAAACTTGCGCGGACGCCACTTGCGGTACAGCGCACGGTACAATGCAACCACCCCCTGTAAAATATTTTGCGGCATAGAAAAAGGGACAAGGCCCGCGCGGGGTGTGCCCCGCGGCTGCGCTGCTTTGCATACGAATGCGGACTGACCGCAGCACCAGGAGACCACCGCTTAATGCTGCTCGGTTCCCCGCCTGACATGGTTCACAGGGCTCCTGCGCACGGGGCCCACATCCGTATGCAAAACAGCGCAATATACAGCCCTGTCCGCTTTAAGTATTATACTATACCGTTTGGCAAATTGCAAGTAGCGGTTGGGGGCTGGGGCAGAAAGTTTTTGTTAAAAAGATTTGAATAAAAATTCAATTAAAAAGTTCCTTCTTCATCGTTTTAGGGCCATGCACATCCCTGTTTTACACCACCAACACCGAATCCACCTTTTTGCTGCAGAACGTTGCCATTACCAAACCAGCGTGGACACCAGCGCCGCCACCACAGCAGACAGCTGGAGTGATTGTGAGGTAGAAAAGGCGTAACTCACTCTTTTATTTTCTTGATTTCTTCTTTCTTCAATTTTTCCAATTTCCTCATTTCTTATTTTCACACTCTTTTCGTTCCTATTTCGCCATTCCCCCTTTCCAAATAAAAACAGCAGCACACCGGCTTCCCTATTTTCCGGGAAACGGTGTGCTGCTGCTTTATTGCGTTATCGTATTAAATTTTTTTCATCATAAATACCAGCTGAAACGTGAAAGTCAAAACTTGATTCAATCAGCCAAAAATCTGTTTGGCGTAATCGGCGCTGGCTTTGGCGTCCTTGGCATAAAAATCGGCACCGATCTGTTCGGCGTATGCCTTGGTCAGCACAGCGCCGCCCACCATGACCTTGCAGGGCAGGTTGGCCGCGTGCAGGGCTTCGATGGTGGCCTGCATGTTGGGCACGGTGGTGGTCATCAGGGCCGAAAGCCCCACCAGCGGCGCACCGGTCTGGCGCACAGCTTCCACCACGCGCTCCGGCGGCACATCGCGGCCCAGATCCAGCACGTCATAGCCATAGTTTTCCAAAATTACGCGCACAATGTTTTTGCCAATATCGTGTACGTCACCTTTTACGGTGGCGATCACAATGCGGCCTTTGCTTTCGCCCTGGCTGCCGCTGGCGGCAATGGCGGTTTTGATCACTTCAAAAGCAGCCTGGGTCGCCGTGGCGGATTGCAGCAGCTGCGGCAAAAAGATGGAGCCTTTTTCAAAGGCATCGCCCACCACATCCAGCGCGGGGATCAGCGTTTCGTTCACCACCTGCAAAGGCTCGCGGGTTTTCAGGGCTTCCTCTGCAGCGGCGCGGGCTTCGTTTTTCAGGCCGCGGCGCACGGCTTCAAACAGAGCATCGGCCCCTGCTGCACCGCCCGCCGGGGCGGCGGCATCAGTTTTTGCCACCTGGGAGGTCTGCACCTGCACATTGGCATAGGCGGCAACGTAATCATTGCACTTTTCGTCCTGGCTGGTCAGCACACGGTAGGCGCGCACGGCGGCCATCATTTCCGGCGTGTTGGGGTTCATGATGGCAAGGTCCAGCCCGGCCTGCATGGCCAACGTCAGGAAAGTGGTATTCATGTAGCCGCGGCAGGGCAAACCAAAGCTGATGTTGGAAACACCCAGCACGGTGCGCACGCCCAGTTCCTTTTTGCACATGGTAATGGCTTTCAGGGTTTCGGCAGCGGCGCTCTGCTCGGCAGAAACCGTCAGCGTCAGGCAGTCGATGTAAACATCCCCACGGGGAATGCCGATAGCATCCGTTGCGGCCACAATGCGCTTGGCAACCTCAAAGCGGCCCTCTGCCGTTTTGGGAATGCCGTGTTCATCCAGTGCCAGACCAACCACGGCGGCGCCGTACTTTTTGCACAGGGGCAGAATGCTGTCCAGCACCTTCTGCTCGCCGTTGACCGAGTTGACGATCGGCTTGCCGTTATAAATGCGCAGCGCACGGGCCAAAGCATCTTTGTTGGAAGAATCCAGCTGCAATGGCAGGTCGGTGATGGATTGCAGCTCCCGCACCAGCATTTCCAGCGTGGCGGGTTCGTCAATATCCGGCAGACCGGCGTTCACGTCCAGCAGCTCGGCACCGGCTTCGGCCTGGGCTACGGCCTGGGCGCAGGCATAGGCGCTGTCGCCCTCCCGCAGGGCCTGCTGCAAGCGCTTTTTGCCGGTGGGGTTGATGCGCTCGCCCACCACGGTAATGCCGTTTACCTCCACGCAGCGCACGGGGGTACACAGGCGGCTGCGCACAATAGGGGTTTTGGCGGCGGGGGTTTTATCCTGGGTCAGCTCTTTCAGCAGGCGGATGGATTCCGGCTCAGAGCCGCAGCAGCCGCCCAGCATGGAAATTCCGGTGGGCAGGTAGGCGGCCATCTCAGCGGCAAACTCCGCCGGGGTGATATCATAGCTGCCGTCCAGGTTCGGCAGGCCCGCATTGGGCTTGACAAACACCGGCATACCGGCGGGCACCACACGGCAGAGCCGCTGAGCAAAGGGCAGGATTTCCTTGGGGCCCAGCGAGCAGTTGATGCCCACGGCGTCCGCACCAAGGCCGGCGGCGGTAATGCCGTAGCTTTCCACTGTGCAGCCGGTAAAGGTACGGCCACGGGCCTCAAAGCTCATCGAGGTAAACACCGGCAGGTCACAGTTTTCCTTTGCGGCCAGGATGGCGGCTTTCAGCTCATACAGGTCGGTCATTGTTTCCAGAAAGACGAGGTCTGCCCCGGCTGCGGCACCGGCGCGCACCATCTCAGCAAACTGGGCGCAGGCATCCTCAAACGGCAGGGTACCGGCCGGGGCCAGCAGCTCGCCGATGGGGCCGATATCCAGTGCCACCAGGGCACCGGTTTCCTGCGCGGCGGTCTGGGCACATGCGATGGACGCTTCGATCACCTGCTGCACAGTATAGCCGGTTCCCTTCAATTTACGAGGGTTGGCGCCAAAGGTGTTTGCCAGCAGGATATCCGCCCCGGCGTGGGCATAGTCCCGGTGGACGGCAGTGAGCACATCCGGCATGATAAAGGCGGCCAGTTCCGGCTTTTGTTCTGTGGTCAGGCCGCGCAGCTGCAGCTGGGTGCCCATGGCGCCATCCAGCATAATAAAGCGGCGGCGGGCAAATACTTCCTCAATTTTCACAGGTGGTTCCCCTCTTTCTGTATTCGCACTTTTCGCGCAGCAGGCAGTGCCCGCACCCGGCGCGGGCCCCCGTTACCGGGTGGTCCGCCACGCCAAGGATGGCTGTTACGCTTTTGCGCGGGGTCAGCAGATTTTCCGGCGTGACCGCCATGCCAAGGCCGCGCACGGTATCCAGCGCAATGGCAAACGGCTGCTGCAAAGTCAGCGGGCAGTCCCCATAGCCGGGGGAAAAACGCCCTGTCAGGTAGTGCCCCTGCGCCTGCACGCTGGTGCGGATCTCGGCTTCCAGCGCGTTGCACAGCTCTTCCATCACAGCGGAAGCCATCGCATCCACCACAGCGGCCAGGGCAATATCCGTCAGCTCCAGGCGGCGCATCAGGGTATCAGCCCCGCTGCCAAGGGTAACGGCCATCAGCACCATGGCATCGCAGCCGCGCAGGTGGCGGGCAATATCATTCCCGGCGTTCTGCAGCGGCAGGGCGGTCAGCGGCAGCTGTTTCCACACGCCGCGCGGGGTGGCGGCGGCGCGCAGGGCGTCCTCGGCTTTTTGCAGCAGCACCTGGGATGCAGCATCCGGCTGCCAGCCCCCTGCCCCAAGGTAGCGAAGGGTCTCGGCGCGGGTATTGTTTTGCGGGTAGACTAATTGCACAGCGTTTCACTCCCCCTCTATGGGGCCAACAGGCCGATTACAGCAGGTCCTTGATGCCCTCATACACAGCGGCGGCAACCTTGGCGTCATTCATGGCATACAGGTGCACACCGTCCGCGCCGCCTTCGATCAGATCTCGCAGCTGCTGCACGGCATAGTCAATACCGGCAGCATACAGGCTTTCGGGGTCGTCCTGGTAGCGGGAGATCATGCGGGTAAACTCCGAAGGCAGGCTGGCGCTGGAAAGTGCCACCGTGCGCTCGATCTGGCTGCGCTTAACGATGGGCATAACACCGGCAGACACCGGCAAAGTGATGCCTGCGCGGCGGGCCAGGTTCAAAAAGCGATAAAAGTGCATATTATCAAAGAACAGCTGGGTCAGCAGGTGGGTGGCACCGGCCTCCTGCTTAAAGCGCAGGTTGGCAACATCCTGGGCCAGGGTAGCGGCTTCGGGGTGGCCTTCGGGGTAGCAGGCAGCGTGGATATCAAATTCCGGCTGGGTCTGCCACACAAACTGGGCCAGGTCGCTTGCGTGGGCAAAGTCCGGGCTTTCGGGGCGGGTGGGGGTGCGGTCGCCGCGCAGGGTCAGCACGTTGCGCACACCGGCGGCATTCAGCTGGTCCAGCAGCTGGGCGGCCTTTGCCTTATCGCTGCCCATGCAGATCATGTGGGCCAGCGGCTCTACGTTCAGGTCGTTTTTCAGGAATTCGGCCACTTCCACAGTGGAAACGCCGCCCGTGGAGCCGCCTGCACCGTAAGTAACGCTGATAAAATCCGGGTTAAGGGTGCGCATGGTGCGCAGGGTGTCCTTCATTTTACCAAAGTTGGCGGTCTGCTTCGGGGGGAAGCACTCGATGGAAAACACACAAGGCTTGCGCTTGAACATCTGGGAGATCTGCATAGGATTCATCCTCCTGTATCTTTATTACTTTCCTCTATTTCTACCCAATTAAGGCAATACCGCATAATTCTAAGTGCCGATACGGCGAGCGAGGTGCGGCAGATGCTAAGCCAAAAGCGCAGATAATACTGGATGCTGCAAAGGTGAGCGCCGCCAGTGGCGGAAACAGCGAACCGAAGCAGGGGCAGCGGTCGCAGAGTGCGAGGGGCTTTTGCCCCGAAGCACGATGCGGGTACCGCAACCCGACATTATCGAGCATTTTGGCAACGCAGATGCCGTGCCGCAGCTGCCGGAGCGATGCTTAAGCCGCAAGGCGGGAATTGTGCGGTGTTGCCTTAAAACTTTTGGGGCGTACGGGAACACTTTCCTGCCGACTTACTGGGGTCAGGCACACAGAGTCAGGCTGCCGGGGGTTACGCGGCGGGAGCCAGCTCTTCGTCCGGCTGTTTTGCCGTCTGCACAGTAAAGCTGCCATCCGCCTGGGCGGTCACGGTCACCGTGCCGTACAGGTCGGTGCGGTAAAAGTCAATGCCCTCATCCTGCATTTCCTGGATGACCTCGCGGTGGGGATGGCCGTAATCATTGTTCAGGCCGCAGCTGGCAACCACAAGCTGGGGCTGCACCTGCCACAGCAGTGTTTGGGTGTTGGATGTGGACGACCCATGGTGCCCGGCCTTGAACACGGTGGACCGCAAGCGGAACGGATATTGCTCCGCCAGGGCGGCTTCCTCGTTGCGCTCGGCATCGCCGGTATCCAAAAAGGTAAAGTTCCCGGCTTCAAACCGCAGGCAGAGCGACATATCATTTGTTGCATCGTCACTGCCCGCCGTATCGGCATCCACACCGGGCAGCAGCACGGTCAATGTGCCGGTGCCGATGGTGTACTGCTGGCCGGTATAGGCAGTTTCCACCGGTACGCCGCATTCCTGGGCGGTTTGCAGGGTGCGCTGGGTCTGGCCGGTCACGTCAGTTTCGCTCAGGTCGGGGGTCAGCAGGGTCTGCACATCAAAGTTCTGTAAAACGGCCTGCATGCCGCCCACATGGTCGGCATGGGGGTGGGTCATCACCAACAGGTCCAACTGGCTTACACCATAGCTGCGCAGGTCCTGCACAAGGTTCTGCCGGGCATCCTTGGGGCCTGCATCAATCAGGCAGGCCGCACCGTTCTGCAAAATCAGCACGGCATCCCCCTGCCCCACATCTAGGAACACCACTTCGGTTTTCCCCTCCGGCAGCGGGGCTGTGGTTTCGCTCTGGCTGGGTTCCAGGCCAACCCATTGGTAAATCTGGTCCCAGCTGGGCACAAAACCGTTGCCGCCGTAATTTTCGACCACATACAAGGCAACGGCGATGAGAACAGCGGCCACAATGGTCCACATCTGGGGGCGGCGGTAGGAATGGCGGCAATACCTGCGCCGCCGGTATTTACTCACCCTGGCCCAGCTGGCGTTCCTGCCACTGGGCGCGGGTCAGCAAAACGGCACGGGGCTTGGCGCCCTCATAGGGGCCGATAATCTTTTCCTGTTCCATCTGGTCCATGATGCGGGCCGCACGGGCATAGCCCAGCTTGCAGCGGCGCTGCAAAAGGCTGGTGGATGCCTGCCCGGCTTCGATGACGCATTCCACCGCCTGTTCAAACATGGGGTCGCGGCTGCCGCTGTCATCGTCCGGATCGGAGCTGCTGCCCTTGCCGCCCTTTTCGGCCACGGCACGGCGCTCCATCTCGGCAATCATCTCTTCATCATACTGGGCGCTGGAAGTGGATTTGATAAAGTTCAGCACAGCGCTGATCTCTTCATCCGTCACAAAGGTACCCTGCACACGCACGGGCTTGGAAGCACCGACCGGCAGGAACAGCATATCGCCGTTGCCCAGCAGCTTTTCGGCGCCGCCGCTGTCCAGAATGGTGCGGGAGTCGATCTGGCTTGAAACTGCAAATGCAATACGGCTGGGGATGTTGGCTTTGATCAGGCCGGTGATAACGTCCACGCTGGGGCGCTGGGTTGCCACAATCAGGTGGATACCGGCCGCACGGGCTTTCTGGGCAATGCGGCAGATATAATCTTCCACCTCTTTGCCGGCAACCATCATCAGGTCGGCCAACTCGTCAATGATAATGGCGATATAAGGCAGGTGTTCCAGCACATCGGGGTGCTGCTTGGCCAGCTTGTTATAGCTCTTGATATCGCGCACATTGTTTTCGGCAAACAGCTTATAGCGGCGCTCCATCTCGGCCACACTGGCCCCCAGGGCACCGGCGGCCTTGCGCGGCTCGGTCACAACGGGCATTAACAGGTGGGGAATGCCGTTGTACTCAGCCAGTTCCACCACCTTGGGGTCGATCAGAATCAGTTTGACATCTTCCGGACCGGAGCGGAACAAAAAGCTGATGATGATCGAGTTGACGCAGACGGATTTACCGCTGCCGGTGGAGCCGGCGATCAGCAGGTGGGGCATTTTACACAGGTCCGCCACCTGGGCTGTACCGGCAATATCTTTGCCCAGCGCCATGGTCAGTGGGCTGCGCATGTTGATGTAGTTCTGGGATTCAAACACCCCGCGGATGCTGACGGTAGAGCGGATCTTGTTGGGCACCTCGATACCGACGGCGGGTTTGCCGGGAATGGGGGCTTCGATACGCACACCGGCGGTGGCAAGGTTCAGGGCGATATCATCCGACAGGCTGGTGATACGGCTGACCTTGATGCCTGCCTGGGGCTGCAGCTCATACCGGGTCACGGAAGGGCCGCGGCAGATATCCAGGATATGGGTCTTAACACCAAAGCTGTCCAGCGTGTTCACCAGGATATCGGCGTTTTTCTTCATCTCGGCGGCCGCGCCGCGTTCATCTTCCGGCTTGGCCGCATTGAAAAGGTTCAAAGATGGGTAAGTATACGGCGGGAACTCCTCTTTGGCCTGGGCGGCAAAGGCTGCCGTAGCTTCGCTGCTGGCATCCTCGTCCGCTTCGCGGGCTACGCCGGCGGGTGCGGTGGCTGCCGGGGCGGCAGGGGCTTTCGCCATTGCTTTGGCCACGCTGGGCGGGCTGGAAATGGGAGCCGAAGCCGAATTGCCCATGCTGGAAGATACCCGCAGCCGGTTGGGGCTGCCGGGGCGGCGTTCATCCGTTACGCTGTATACTTTAGGCGCAGCGGCGGCAGGCTGGGCCGTGGGCTGCGGTGCCGGGGCCTGCACGCTGACCCGCCCGGTGAGCAGATCCGATACCGGAATTCCGGCGTTCCAGGCAGCCTTGGCTGCATCGAAACCGCCCTGGTCAAAGCTGCCGCCCAATGTGGGGATGGCTGTAACAGGGGCAGGCGCTGGCTGGGTGGGTTCCGGCACCAGCGGTGTTTCAAAATTATCCGCGCTTTCGCTGCTGCCAACGTCATCCGGTTCCGGCAATTCCTCTACCGGCTCCAGCGGGGTGGAAAAATCTTCCACCGAGGCAGCAGGTGCGTTATCATCCGGTTCCGGGGTCAGCGGGGTTTCAAAACTTTCCGCTTCATCCTCATCGGGCAGGCCCACATCGGCACCGGCCACGGGGGTATCCCGCCCGGTCACGGCGCGCTGGATCAGGTCATTCAGGCTGTCTTCCTCCACCGGGGCTTCCTCAGCCTGCTGGGCTTCCGGTTCCAGGTGCAGCTCAAAGCTTTCTTCCTGCGGCTGGGGCTGGGGTTCCGGCTGGGGCGCGGGGTACTTGCGATGATTCAACTGCTCCAGCGGGTCAAGGCCAAAGGTGCCGCCGGGGCCGATCTCAATTTTCTGCAGCGGGTCATGCTGCACGGCGTTCTGCAAAGCGCGCTGGGAAGCATCCGGCCCCAGGTCCACATCAAAGTCCGAACGCTGGGCGGGCGGGGCAAAGCTTTGGGTGTGCTGCACGCCTTGGGGCGCAGCCTGGGCACGCTGCATATCGGGGTATGTTGCGGTGCCGGGCTGCGTATACGCCTGCTGGGGCTGGGCCGCCGGCTGGCCGGCCTGCGCCGCGGCGGCTGCCTGGTCGGCAGGGTTTGCCTGGGCCGCATTGCGGCGGGCGGCTTCCTCCTGTTCCAGATAGGGGGCCACATCAAAGGGGCGGCGGGTGCCAGACTGCGGCGTGGCCGGAGACTCGCCGGCCATGGGCGGCAGGCTGCCGGTCAGGTTTTCAAGGGATTCTTCCTCCGCTTCATGGCCAAACAGCTGGGTATCATAAGCGGTTTCTTCCTCCGCACGGGCGGCGCGGCGGGCTTTGAACTCCTGAATATAATAGCTGATGAACTGCACCACATCCACCGGGGTAACGGCAAAAAACACCATCAGCCCCATCAGGATGACAATAATCATGACGATATTGGCACCGGGACGGCCACAGACGGCCAGCAGCGATGCGCCGATGGGCACGCCCAGCACACCGCCGGTCCAGAACTTGCGCTGCCCCCAGGCAAACAGCATCTTGACGGTCTGCCAGGGGGTATCCCCTACCTTAAAATCCGAGAAGATGACCGCCGTACCGGCCAGCAGTACCGCCAGCAGCACCACCTTGCCAATGAAAGTGCCCACATGGTAACCGGATGCCAGCAGATAGGCCAGATACAGCAAAAACGGGCCGACAAAATATGTAACCACGCCAAAGGTGCCAAACAGCCAGCTGCGTAGAACATTCCAGAAGCTCTGCCCCGGCACCAGCACCAGCGCAATGGCCAGAATGCCAAGCCCGGCCAGCACCACGCTGCGGATCAGGTTTTGCTGCTGGGCGCGGCGCTGTTCCAGCCTGGACATCCGCTTTTTGCTGCCGGAGGCCGAACTGTTGTGTCTGGCCCCGGAGCTGCTGCTTTTACTGCTTTTGCTGCCGGAGGCGCGGTATGTGTTTTTACTGTTTTTTCCGTTTTTGGCGGAACTTGAACGTGCCATGCTCTCCCTACCTCTTTACTATAATATGCGTATATTCAGGCTGCCCTGTTCAGCGGGCAGCCATTGTTGATTTGCTTTGGCGCGGCGGGCCCTGCCCCCGTTTTGAACGAAAGTTTGTTTGCCTTTTATCTGGCAGCGGGCGGCCATTAAACAGCATCCGGCGACCCCGCATAAAGAGACTTTCCGCGCAGTGATTTTATCTGCCATCCGCCACGGCAGCTGTGCCGTGCTGTTTTGGGCAGGGGCATACTACCCCTTATAGCATAAGGTATATTGTAGCATGAAAACGCCCGCTTGTAAAACCCCTTTCTCTTTCTATTTTCATCAAAGCCTTTCCGCCCACTGGCGGGCAGCGCCCCCTCAATATCCGGTTTTCCCGGCGTCGATTTCGGCATACAGGTAGCGCAGCGCATCGCCCAGGTTGCCGATGGCGTCGATCAGCCCCTCTTCCACAGCCTGTTCCCCGCCCAGCACGGTGCCCATATCCATCACCAGCTCCCCGGTATTGTGCATCAGCTGGGTAAAGCGCCTGGCGCTGATGCCGGAATGCCCCGCCACAAAGCTGACGATGCGCTCCTGCATCTGCTCAAAATAGCGCAGGGTCTGGGGCACCCCCAGCACCATGCCGGAGTGGCGCACCGGATGCACCGTCATGGTGGCGGTGGGCACAATAAAGCTTTTGCGGGCCGAAACCGCCAGCGGGATACCGATGGAATGCCCGCCGCCCAGCACCAGCGTTGCGCTGGGCTTGCTGATGCCGGAGATCAGCTCCGCCAAAGCGAGCCCGGCTTCCACATCGCCGCCCACGGTATTCAGGATGACCAGCAGCCCCTCAATGGCGGGGTCCTCCTCAATATCCACCAGCTGGGGGATCACATGCTCATACTTGGTGCTTTTCTGGTTATCAGGAGCCAGGCTGTGGCCCTCAATGGTGCCGATCACCGTCAGGCAATAAATGGCATGGCGGCCCTTGGTGGCGGGCACAATGCCGCTGTCCGTGATCAGGTCATGTTCCAGCCGCATGCGCTCCACATCCTTGGCATCCTTGGCAGCATGGGGGGCGGGCTGTTGTTTTGGGGTACGGTTTGGCATGGCGGGGGTCCTTTCCTTCCGACAGAATCGGTGCGCCGGGCAGTGCAAAACCCGGCTATACCCTGACAGTATGCCCCGCTGGTACGCTTTTTTATGCACAGAGGGGCGCGACTGAGCAAAAAAAGCGCGGAAAAACTTAGATAAAAAATTGACAATCGGCACAAGATTGATTATACTTTTACTAGAATTTACATCGGAATTACACAAGAGGCAGGGTGTTCCCTTTACCCCTGCCCGGAGAACGGGAGATTAGTCTTTATGTCATCAACAATGCAAAACAAAGCATCGTTGCCCGTGATCAAGCGGCTGCCCAAATATTACCGCTACTTGAGCAACCTGCAGGCAGATGGGCGTGATAAAATTTCTTCCAGCGAGCTGGCCCGCATGATGGGCACCACCGCCAGCCAGGTGCGGCAGGATTTCAACTGTTTTGGCGGTTTTGGCCAGCAGGGCATCGGCTACAAGGTGGATGTGCTGCTTACCGAGATTGGTAAACTGCTGTTTGGCAACGGCGAGCTGCTGCCTACCGTGCTGATCGGCGCCGGCCGCCTGGGCACGGCGGTCTCCAGCTTTATCAGCCGCGATACCAACGGCTACAAGCTGATTGCCGCGTTTGATATCAACCCCGCCCTGGAGGGCAAGGAGATCAGCGGCGTAACCATCCGCCCACTGTCCGAGCTGGAAAGCTTCTGTGCGGCGCACAAGCCGGTGGTCGCCGTGCTGTGCGTGCCGCGCCAGAGCGCCATGGACCTTTCGGACGAGCTGGTTCGGCTGGGTATTCAGGGCTTCTGGAACTTCAGCCACTATGATCTTTCGGTCGTTTATCCGCAGGTCACAGTGGAAAACGTCCATTTGGGCGACAGCCTGATGAGCCTTGGCTACCGGCTGCGCAGCCATGATGAATAAAAGCCGGGCACACAGCACATGACTGTTTCCGGCGGGGTGTACCCCAGCGCCTGCCCCGGCATGGGTGCAGGATCCTGTGGTACACCCCGATTTTCATGCTGTTTTTCACTTTATTTTAATAAGGAGCCAAACATGGCAAAGCTATATTACCGTTACGGCGCAATGAACAGCGGCAAAACCACGGCGCTTTTGCAGGTTGCTTTCAATTATAACGAACGCGGCATGCGGGTGCTGATTCTGAAAGCCAGCGTGGACACCAAAGGCGGCGATCACATTGTTTCCCGCCTGGGGGTCAGCCACAAGGTGGATGTGCTGGTCAGCCCGGACATGGACATCCTGGATATCGTCCGGGCCGATACCGCCGCCCATGGCAGCGCCCCTGCCTGTGTGCTGTGTGACGAAAGCCAGTTCTTTACCCCGGCGCAGGCCGAGCAGCTGTTTTTGGTCACGGTGGACCTGAACATTCCAGTCATCTGCTATGGGCTGCGGGCGGACTTTATGAACCGCGGCTTCCCCGGTTCCACCCGCCTTCTGGAGCTGGCCCATACCATCGAGGAGATGAAAACCATCTGCGCCTGCGGCCGCAAAGCCACCTGCAACGGCCGCAAGGTGAACGGCGAGTTCGTGTTTGAGGGCGCCCAGGTTGCGATTGACACAGTGGACGCTGTAGAGTATCAGAGCCTTTGCCCCCAGTGCTGGTACCGGGAATACCGCGCTTTCCTGAAACGCCACCCCGCGCACCAGTGATCCATTCTTTTATTTCAATCTGTGTTCCGCCCTTTTAATAAGTAAAAAATGGCACAAAAGCCGCTGCCCAGCCTTGCAGCACCGCTTTTGTGCCATTTTTGTTTCCAACACTTTGCGGCGCAATTTTCAGAGCACCAAAAGGCTGCATATACAAGATATGTTTTATGTGCAGCAATTTCCATTCCATTTTTCGCACATATTTTGCCATCGCGAATATTTTTTAGCATACTGTATTTCTTCCCATTGCAAATTTTGCACGAATGCGCAAAAGAAGTGCGTTTGCGTACATTTTTTGCGTTACCGAATTTGTGCGTTTGTTTTCTGTGATTCATTCAGCATTTTACACGTTTTCCCCTATAATTTCGTTGTAACCGTTTGTAACATATACAAATACGCACAAATTGCCTCAATTTATGCAAGATTTTCCGTAATTTTCGTTAGATGCGGGGTTAAGCTGTTTCAGTATTATGCACAAATTGTTTTGTCTTAGTTCGTATGTTTTGACATAGGTTGATTTTTTGCCCATTTAATTAAAGCAATATTTGTTTGTTTTTATAATTTGCACACCATTTTGGATATTTTTTTGATGTTCACAATTTGTTATTATAACAGCGTTGAATGAAGCGGTCAGTTGTCAGGCCGCTCGTTATAGGAACATTTTTAGGAGGACTAAAACAATGAAAAAGGCAATCGCCCTTGCAATGGCCAGCGTTATGGCTGCTGGCCTGCTGGCAGGCTGCGGCGGCTCCGCTGCCAACAGCACCGCAGCTTCTTCCGAGGCCGCTTCTTCTGAAGCCGCTTCCACCTCTACCGAGGCTGCTACCGAGGCTCACACCGTCAACACCACCGATCCCATCACCCTGACCATCAGCTGGTGGGGCGGCGATGCCCGCCAGGCTGCATACGAGGCTGCCTGCAAGGCATTCACTGAAAAATACCCCAACATCACCGTTGAGTGCACTTACGGCCCGTGGAACGGCTGGGAGGAAGCTCAATCCACTGCCCTGGCTGCCGGCACCGCTGCCGACGTGATGCAGGTCAACTGGAACTGGCTGTTCCAGTACTCCGGCAAGGGTCAGAGCTTCGTTAACCTGAACGATTACTCCGATGTGCTGGATCTGACCCAGTTCCCCTCTAGCGCTCTGGATGCCTGCACTGTGGCTAATTCCCTGCAGGCTGTTCCCGTCGCTATGGCCGGCCGTATTTACTACTGGAACATGGCAACCTTCAAGAAGGCTGGCCTGGACCACTACCCCACTACTGAGCAGGAGCTGCTGGACGCCGCCAAGACCTTCCAGGAAAAGCTGGGCGATGACTACTATCCGCTGGCTGCCGGCCCGCTGGACCGCATGATCATGATGACCTTCTACCTGGAAAGCAAGTACGGCGAGCCCTGGGTTACCGACAGCACCCTGAACTACACCGTTGAGCAGCTGCAGGAAGGTTTGGAATGGATCCAGAGCCTGGAAGATAACCACGTGATGCCCGACCTGAAGACCATGAACGCCGCCGGCGATAAGACCATCACCGATGGTCAGGCCTGGATCACCGGCAAGTACGCCGGCATCTTCACCTGGGACTCCAGCGCACTGAGTGCAAGCCAGAACCTGCCCGACGACGCTGAGTACGTTGTTGGCGACGAAATCAAGTGGGGCGAGGCTGCCAACGGCGGTTTTGCCAAGGTTTCCATGGGTATGGCTATTACCCAGAGCTGCGAGCATCCTGTTGAGGCTGCTGCCCTGATCAACTTCATCCTGAACGAAAAAGAGGGCGCTTCCATCATGGGCACCCAGTGCGGCATGGTTTGCTCCAAGGCCGGCCAGGAATACGCCAAGGAAGCCGGTGCTGTCAACGAGCTGATTCTGGAAGCCAACACCAAGGTTATGGCTTTTGTTGACCAGCCGTTCGACCCCTGCTACGAGAGCACTTCCCTGAAGGACGAGACCAATGGCGTGTACGGCGATGTGTTTGAAGGCTTCAGCTACGATCAGTATGATTCCGCCGAGGCTGCCCAGATCCTGTACGATGGCATCTGCGAAGCACTTGCCTAATCCCCGTTTTCACACTTAAGGCAATACCGCACAATTCCCGCCTAACGGCTCAAGCACCGCTCCGGCGGCTGCGGCACGGCATCTGCGTTGCCAAAATACTCGATAATACACAAAGTATTATCTGCGCTTTTGGCTTAGCATCTGCCGTACCTCGCTCGCCGTATCGGCACTTAGAATTATGCGGTATTACCTTAACCTTACACATCAGCAAGGCTGGCCCCGGCCCCATGGCGGTGGGGCCAGCCCTTTATTATGTAACAAGGAGGTTTCCTTTATGAGCGCACCTGCTGCCAAGACAGTGACCCGCACTCCTTTCAAAAAATGGTGTGATGAAAACGTTGGCCTTTTGTTCCTGATTCCCTGGATCATTGGTTTTGTGGTGTTCAAGCTGTATCCGTTTGCCACTTCCCTGTTCTACAGCTTTACGGATATGAACTTCTTTGACGGCATTACCAAGTACGGCCTGATGAACTACATCTACATTTTTACCAACAAGAAAACGCTGACCTCGTTCATCATCACCTTCCGTTATGCCCTCATCACCGTTCCCCTCAAGCTGATTTTTGCTTTGTTCATCGCTTACATCCTGAACTTCAAGATCAAGTGCGTCAACCTGTTCCGTACCATCTACTACATTCCCTCCATCCTGGGCGGCTCTGTTGCCATTGCCGTTCTGTGGAAGGCCCTGTTCAAAGAGGATGGCATCATCAACATGCTGCTCTCCTTTATCGGCATTCAGGGGCCCAGCTGGCTGGCTGACCCCGATTACGCCATGGTCGTTATCATTGTGCTGCGTGTATGGCAGTTCGGCTCCGCCATGGTGCTGTTCCTTGCCGCATTGAAGGGCGTTTCGGTCGACCTGTACGAAGCCGCCACCATCGACGGTGCTTCCAAAACCCGCCAGTTCTTCTCCATCACCGTGCCGATGATCACCCCCGTTATCTTCTACAACCTCGTTACCCAGATCGCTCAGGCGTTCCAGGAATTCAACGGCCCCTACATTATCTTTAATAATGGCGGCCCCCGCGGTTCCGTCACGCTGGTTTCGCTGCTGGTTTACAACTATGCGTTCAAGAGCAACGAAATGGGTATGGCCTGCGCCATGGCCTGGGTCATGTTCATCATCATCGCCCTGCTCACTGTCATCGCATTTGGCAGCCAGAAGCACTGGGTCTACTATGCTGACTGATTGAAGGAGGAATTGATTTATGGGTATGAAAGCACGCGCCAATGTGGCAACCTTCTTCAAGTATTTTGTTCTGATTTTGATGGGCTTTATCATGGTGTACCCGCTGCTGTGGATGGTGGGCTCCACCTTTAAGACCAACGCCGAGATTTTTACCAGCCTTTCCCCGTTTACCGCGCATCCCACCCCGGATGGCTATTATAACGCTGTGACCAAAACTTACGGCGGCGATATCACCATCTGGCGTGCATTCCTGAACACCTACAGCTACGTTATCCCCAAGGTTGTGTTCACTGTTATTTCTTCTGTCATTGCTGCTTACGGTTTCAGCCGTTTCAAGTTCAAGGGCCGCGATTTCCTGTTCGGCGTTATGATCATGACGCTGTTCCTGCCGCAGGTTGTTCTGAACGTTCCGCAGTACATGATGTACAACAAGTTTGACTGGATCAACAACCCCCTGTACCCCGCCCTGTGGGTGCCGTCCCTGTTTGCTACCGAAACCTACTTTGTCTACCAGCTGGTGCAGTTCATGCGCAGCATCCCGCACGACCTGGACGAAGCAGCTGCCATTGACGGCTGCGGCCCGGTCAAGATCCTGTACAAGATCATCTGCCCCATGCTCAGCCCCTCTCTGGTCGCCTGTGCGCTGTTCCAGTTCATGTGGAGCTGCAACGACTTTATGGGTCCCCTGCTTTACGTTACTACCCCGCGCAAATACCCCATGGCAATCTTTGTTAAGCTGTCTATGGACAGTACCAGTGAAGGCATTCAGTGGAACCGCATCCTTGCCTTGTCCCTGATTTCCATTATCCCGCAGCTGCTGGTTTTCTTTGCCGCTCAGGATTCCTTTATTGACGGCATTGCCGCTGGCAGTGTAAAGGGTTAAGGCAACACCGCACAATTCCCGCCTTGCGGCTTAAGCACCGCTCCGGCAGCTGCGGCACGGCATCTGCGTTGCCAAAATGCTCGATAAGACATCCAGTATTATCTGCGCTTTTGGCTTGGCATCTGCCGCACCTCGCTCGCCGTATCGGCACTTAGAATTATGCGGTATTGCCCTAAGCTTCAAGTTTTTTCCAAAACTTTTGATCTTTTTGCGCCCAAACCACCACACAGGCTGCCCCGTACCGCTGCAAAAGGGGTACCGGGCAGCTTTTACTTTGAAAACTCCGGCCACTGGCTTTTCTCGCTTTTGGCCGTTCCTAATATTCAGGATGCAGCCGGAATAAAAAAGCTTTCCGCTGTATTCCGGCACATGATGGTGCCTTTTCTGCTGATCCCTTTGCATCGCTCTCCCCTGCCCTGCTTATCCGTTAGGGGCAAAACAAAAGCGGCTGCCTGTTGGCAGCCGCCGGGGGTTGTGGTTTTGTGCTGTAACATTTTTGGCCTTATTTTTCCGGTTTGTTTACCCGCTTGAAATATTGGCGGTACTGCTGGGGCGAAAGCCCAGTGGCATCTTTGAACACTCGCCGGAAATGCGCGCTTGTCATAAAGCCTGTCTTTTCCGCCACGCCGGAAATGCTTTCGTTGGTCTTTTCGATCATGTTCTGCGCCGCTTTGATGCGTACGCCGTTGATGTATTCGATCAGGCTCAGGTTGATGGTCTTTTTGAACAGACGGCTGAGGTAATACGGGCTGATGTAAAACTGGTTGGCAATGCTTGTCAGGGTCAGCTTCTCGGCGTAATGCTCCGCAATATAGCCTTGGATCTGACTGACGATGCGGTTGGTCACCCGGCCGCTGTCGCCCCCCAGCTCATGCTGGTTTTCGCACATTTTTTTCAGCTGCAACAGCAGCGTGGCCAGCAGCATTTTGCGGGTCACAGCGCTTTCGGAGCTGTTTTCGTCCTGCATCTGGATCAGCTGCTGCAGGATGGAGTAGATATAGTTCTGCTGCTTAACCGTGATGTTGCTCAGCAGGTGGTTGTTTTCCTCGCTCATAAAGCTGAACAGGTCAATCTCCGGGAAAGCCCCGCTGATCTCCTGCAGATACTCGCGGCTGAAATTGCACACAATGCGGCTGGTGGGGCCATCCCCTACCGAACCAGTCTTGTGGATCTGGTTTTCCCCAATCAGGATCACATTGCCTGCATTGACGATATAGGCGGAATCCTCAATAAAATAGCGCCGCGCGCCTTCCACTTCATAATACAGTTCATATTTGTGGTGTGTGTGGAAACTTCCCATATCGTAGCTATGCTCGCGGTCGATCATATCGATATAAAAGTCCACATGGGGGGAATAGGTATATTCCTTGACCATCCTGTTCAAACCTCCCGCCACGCCCCGCCCAAGCATTTTTGCCAGTTTTAGGGCAGAACGCGCTTCAATTTTGTTGATTTATTTCATATTAACACATTTCTTGTTGAATTTCAAAACTTTTTTCATCTTTTATGGAGGAAATTATCGTATGAAACTCGCTCTCGTTCGTGCCTGTACCCGCAGCGCCTGTTTTGAGCTGCAAAACAACACCTGCTATACCGCCCCTGCCCCGTTCCGGGTTCAGCTGAACGGCCAGACTGTGCTGGAAGCCTGCTGCACCAACGTGTTCAGCGTGTTCAGCCTGGAACCCGGCAAAACCTACCACCTGGAAGTGCTTGCCACTGATGGCGATACCGGTACACTGGACTTTGCCACCGCGGCGGAAAGCTTTTTTGTAGACGCTTCCCGCTATGGCCTGGTGAATGACGGCGTGACCGACAACACCGCCTTTTTGCAGGCTGCGCTTTCCACCTGCCCGCCGGGCGGCACGGTGTATGTGCCCGCCGGTACTTACCGCACCCAGAGCCTGTTTTTGTGCAGCAACACCACCCTGTACCTGGAAAAAGGCTGCACCCTGCTGGGCGGCACCGACCGCCGCGAATATCCCATCCTGCCCGGTGTGCTGCCCTGCGCCGATGAACAGCACGAAGCCTATCTCGGCGGCTGGGAGGGAAACCCGCTGGACTGCTTTGCCGGTTTGATCAATGTCATCAATGCCGAAAATGTGACCATCACCGGCGAAGGCTGCATCAACGCCAACGCTGACAACGGCGACTGGTACCAGCACATCAAGGTGAAACTTATCGCCTGGCGGCCGCGGCTCTTCTTTACCAGCAAAGCCAAGAATGTGACCCTGCACGGTGTGGAGGTGTGCAACAGCTTCTCCTGGACCATCCACCCCACCTACTCGGACGGGGTGAACATCCTGCAGCTGCAGATCCACAACCGTGCCGACAGCCCCAACACCGACGGCATTGACCCCGAAAGCTGCAAGAATGTGAACATCATCGGTGATTACATCCATGTTGGCGATGACTGCATCGCCCTCAAGTCCGGCAAACTCTTCCTTGGCACTGTGATGCATACCCCCTGCGAGAATGTGACCATCCGCAACTGCAACCTGAACCGCGGCCATGGTGGCCTGGTTATTGGCAGCGAGATGAGCGGCGGCGTGAAAAATGTGGTGATGACCCAGTGCCTGATGGACCACACCGACCGCGGCCTGCGCATCAAGACCCGCCGCGGTCGCGGCAAGAACGCCGTGATCGACGGGCTGGTGTTCCGCAACGTGGAAATGCGCCATGTGCTGACCCCATTCGTCATCAACATGTTCTACTTCTGTGACCCGGACGGCAAGAGCGACTATGTACAGAGCCATGAACCCCTGCCGCTGGACGATGCTACCCCCCGCCTGGGCAGCCTGACGATGGAAAATATCACCGCCACCGACGCCGAGTATGCAGGCTGCTGGTTCAGCGGTCTGCCGGAGCAGCCGGTTGAAAAAGTGGAGATGAACAATGTCAGCATCTCCTTTGCCGAAAACGCCGGGGCTGGCCACGCCGCCATGATGTGCGGTGCCGCCGAATGCAGCAAGCTGGCGATCTGGGCCGAAAACGTGAAGGAGATTCACTTCCACAATGTCAAACTGGAGGGCTATGCAGGCGAACGCCTGAACTTTATCAACGTTGGCAGCTTTAAGGAGGATTAAGCCATGACCCATGAAGAGATTTTGACCACCCTGGGCAATTATGTGGATTATCTGATTGCCGGCAGCTCTGCCGAAGCCCCACTGTGGAACATTGAAAAGGTGCGCAGCGGCAAGCCCAATAAATGGAACTATGTGGACGGCTGCATGATCACCGCCTGCCTGAGCCTGTACAAGACCACCGGGGATGAAAAGTTCCTGAAGTTCTCCCGCGATTTTGTAGACTACTTTGTCAAGGATGGCGGCGAGATCTACACCTTTGACGCCAACGAGCATAACCTGGACAACATCAACCAGGGCAAAAACCTGTTTTCCCTGGTTGATTTGACCGGCGAACAGCGCTACCGGGATGCCATCAACACCATCCGCGCCCAGCTGGACACCCAGCCCCGCACCAAGGATGGCAATTTCTGGCACAAAGCCATCTACCCGTGGCAGGTTTGGCTGGACGGCACCTATATGGCGCAGCCATTCTACATGGAATACGAGACCCGCTGCAACGGCATGAAGGGCTGCCAGGACAGTTATAAGCAGTTCATGAACATCAAAAAGTACATGCGAGACCCCAAAACCGGCCTGTACTACCACGGCTATGATGAAAGCCGCCAGATGTACTGGGCCGATCCTGTAACCGGCTGCAGCGCAAACTTCTGGCTGCGCGCCATGGGCTGGTTCCTGGTTGCCATGGTGGATGTTCTGGAGCGCATGGACGAGCAGATGTATTACGAATACCGCGCCATTATGGCTATGTTCAAGGAAGCCGTGGAGGCCATGATCCAGTTCCAGGACGCCGAGACCGGCATGTTCTGGCAGGTCATTGATAAAGCCGGCGTACCGGGCAACTATCTGGAAACCTCCGGCAGCTCCCTGTTCGCTTACGCCGTGCTCAAAGGCGTGCGGCTGGGCTACCTGCCCAAGCGGTTCCGCGCTTACGGCGAAAAGGCATTCTATGGCACCTGTGACAAATACCTGGGTGTGAACGATAAGGGCGAGCTGCAACTGTCCGGCATCTGCCTGGTAGCCGGTTTGGGCGGCGCCACCCGCCGCGATGGCAGCCTGGAATACTATTTCAGCGAGCCGGTTGTGGAAAACGACGCCAAGGGCGTTGCCCCCCTGCTGCTGGCCTATACCGAAATGATCATCCAGTAAGGAGGTTCCGCTGTTATGGCCGTATTTACCGTTGGTGCCCGCCTGCATGATTATGGTAAGGGCACGCCCGATGAGCTGTTTGGCAAGGTTTCCGCAGACGGGTTTGCCTGCGTGCAGCTGGCCTACAAAAAATGCGTGCCCGGCGTTGCCAGCTATGCGGACGTTACCCCGCAGCTGGTGCAGAACACGCTGGAAGCGCAAAAGAAGCACAACATCGCTGTTGCCGTGCTGGGCACCTATGTGGAGCTTGCCATCGCGGACGAAGTGCAGCGCAGCGCCAACGCAGCGGATTTCAAAAGCCAGCTGGCCGTGTGCAAGGCGCTGAACGCGGGCTGCATTGGCACCGAGACTACCGGCATGCACAAGCAGCCCGCCGGCACCACCCGCGAGCGAGCCCAATATATGCTCTGCAAAAGCCTGGAAACCATTCTGCCGGAAGCCGAGCGCCTTGGCGTGACCGTTGCCATTGAGCCCGTTGTTGGCGACAGCACCAACACCCCGCAGGCAGCGCGGCACATCCTGGATATGATGCAAAGCCCCGCGCTGGGGGTCATCCTGGACATGAGCAACCTGGTCAACTTTGAGGGCAAGGACAACCAGCAGCCCCTGTGGGACGCCATGGGCGAGCTGCTTGGGGACAAAATCAAGGCCGTACACTTTAAGGGCAAGAACTTTGCGCCGGACGGCACCATGCTGCACACCAGCCTGGAAGATTCCTGCACTGATTACGCCGGTGCCTTTGCCATGCTGCGCACCCTGCCGCAGCCGTTGCCCGTTCTGCGCGAGGAAGCCGTGCCCGCCCATGCTGCCAGCGATATTGCTTTTATCAAACAGTTTTTCTAAGCGCTTCTTTTTGCCCCACCGGACCGGAGTATTTGCACTGATACCATGGAAGCCTTTTTGTGAAAGGAACCGATTCAATATGGAACGCAAGCTTGTAACCGTTGCCGTGGATGGCAGCGCTGAATTTACCACCCTGACCGCCGCTGCTGCCGCGCAGGACCCCGCCCAGCCGCTTCACTTTGTGCTGGGGGTCGGGACCTATTATGAACGCCCTTTTTTGGAACTGGCGGATTACATCATCACCGGTGCCGGGATGGGGCAGACCGTGATCTCCGCCGGGGCCGCCGGGCGCGACCCCTGGCCCGGCGAGGAGCGCACCGGTACCTTTCGCAGCCAGACGCTTTTCCTTGGTGGCGGCAGCGCCCGGCTGGAGCACCTGACCGTGGAAAACACCGCCGGTGATGGTGCGGACCGCGGCCAGGCGCTGGCGGTATATGCCGATGCCAGCCGTGTGTGCATGGTGGATGTTTCCCTGCACGGCAACCAGGATACGCTGTTCACCGCTCCCCTGCCGCTGGCCGTGCGGCAGAAAAACGGTTTCCGCGGTCCGCGGGAGAACACGCCCCGGCTGGACACCAAACAATACTACCGTGACTGCGAGATTTCCGGCAACATTGATTTCATTTTCGGCGGGGCCAACGCGGTGTTTGACCATTGCCGCATTGTGCCCGTTGCCCACCGCGGCGTTACCAGCTATATTGCCGCCGCCAGCACGCCGCAGGGCAAGCCGGGCTACCTGTTTGCCGACTGCACCGTGCAGGGCAACAGCCCCGCAGGCAGTGTTTATCTGGGCCGCCCGTGGCGGCAATATGCCCGCGTGTACTGGCTGGACTGCGATTTAAGCGATGAGATCATCCCCCTTGGGTGGGACAACTGGTCTGACCCTGCCAACGAGGAAACCGTTCACTTTGGCGAGTACGGCTCCAAGGGCCCCGGTGCCCCCAAAGCAAGCCCCGCCCGCGCCGGTTACGCCGCCCTGAATGATGAAGCCTCCGCCCAGGAAATGCGCGCCATGCTGGCTGAATTCCGGGCCGACTTCGGTGCAGAAGCGTAACAAGCTCTTTGCGGAGCTGCCAATTATAACATTCCACCTCCTAAAAAAGCAGCAAGCCCGCACCGCGTCCCTGTATGCGCCTGCGGGCTTGCTGCTGTCATATCGCCGCTTTGATTCCAGAAAGGATTTTTTATGAGCTATACCAAACTGGACCTTCTGCAGGACCTGGCTGATATGGGCCTGACCGGGCAGGAAACCATTCTGATCCATTCTTCCATGAAGTCCATCGGCCCGGTGGACGGCGGTGCCGATACTGTGCTGGATTATTGAAAATTGCTATATATCAAAGTAAATGCCCCACAGTTGGCGGGCGGATACCGGTCGTGGTTCCGAGCCGTGCATGTGGGGCATTGGTATACCTTCTATTGAGTTTATGTTTTATAGGCAAAGTAGCAAAGTATAGGAAAGAGAATTGATGGCAAGGCTGCCAAACGGGATGATGGCAAGCATCGTCCCCTACAAATTATCTTTTAGGTGCACAATGAATGATTTTATGTTTCTCCGCGGCGGGGTGAGAGCATCCCGCCCTACTGGTATTTTAGAAGGTTAGCCGCGCACAATAAAATGTTCTGTAGGGAATGGTCTTGACCGTTCCGGGGCATTGCAACTTCTGACATAAAAGATTTTTTGAATTTTCTCCTGCTAAGTAAAAGCTATTTTTTAGCGCATCTTATCCAAAAGAATCTTTAGTTTATCTCTATCCCACAACAAAACATTTGTCTTTTGTGCTGTTTCTATTGCGGCCGGTGTAAAGTAATTATTGGTTAGAACAACGGCTACCATACAGTGATAATAACTCGCTCCCGACAGTGCTTCTTGCACTGCATGGTTGCCAACTTTTCCTCCATATCTTTTACATTGAATTCCATAAGTAATATCATCTTTTTCCGCCAATATATCAATTCCATAATCTCCACTTGTCGATGTTATTTTTACCTTTTGAAATCCATTGTTTGATAGTATTTTCGCGCAAAACTGCTCAAACTGGGTGCCGTCCATCTCATCTAACCGTGAAAGCATCGTTTTGGGTTCAGTTTTTTGCTTTTCACTGTGTTCACCTTTTTCTTTGTTCTTTCTCTCATATCGCTGCGTGCAATAATAGCGGTAATAGTAGCAGATGTTTTTCCAGTCGTTTTCCGAAATCAATATATCTCTGTTGCCGTGATTAACTTCTGTCCACGGTTCTATCCAACCTCTAGATTCAAAAAAAGCAATAAATTCACTTGCTTTTTCACTTCCTAAATTATAGCGTTTTTGTAATCTGTATGCAGAAATCCCTTTATAAGTAAAAGCATCATCCATAATACGCCATACTAATTCACTGTCTGGGATTTTGCTCCCATCAAAGACCATATTTTCTGAAACATCCTCAACTGCATATGCTGAATTTACTTTCGCCTTTTCTTTTTCCCTTGCTCGGTTACAAAATTTTTTAACCACATGATATAAATGCAAAATAGTACACATTATTAGCCATACTGGCAATGCCAAAATGGCACAACCAATGACTGCTACTACCGTTTGGGCGCCTGTTCCGCTCATAAGTCCACCGCTAAAAGCAAGAGCACTCCATAGTATAAAGCATATTGTGTATACAGCAAGCGACTTTATCGAAAAGATATACCTTAAAAAGTTCTTGCAAAATTCTATAGCTACATTTATATATCGGTTTTCTTTTGATTTTTCAAAAAGATGCATACTTCCTCACACTTAATTGTCCATTCCTTAATTGCCTAATCAAAAATCCGAACTATTTTTATTATACTACAAGTCTTCCCGTTTTTAAATGCCATTTTCTCCTATTAAACCGGAACACTTCTCAAAGCTGCGTCTTTACATAACAACAGCCCCGGCTCTGCAAACGCAGAACCGGGGCTGTAATACTTAAATGATACCTATGTACCTTATTTACCGCCCATGAAAGCCGGCAGAGGTTTGCCCTCTTTGAGCCACTGGTGGTATTCGGCGGTGGCGGCAAATTCCACGTCACCGGCGGAGTTCAGCGCAGTCTCAACGGAGTCCTGAATAACGCCAATGATGAAGCCAACGCCGACGACCTGCATGGCAATATCATTGGAAATGCCAAACAGCGAGCAGGCCATGGGGATGAGCAGCAGCGAACCGCCCGCAACACCGGAAGCGCCGCATGCGCCCAAAGCCGACATGATGGACAGCAGGATGGCGGCAGGCACGGAGACCTGCATGCCCAGCGTGTTGGCGGCAGCCAGCGTCATGATGGTGATGGTAATGGCAGCGCCGTCCATATTGATGGTTGCGCCCAGCGGGATGGAGACGGAGTAAATATCCTTATCCAGGCCCAGCTTTTCGCACAGAGACATGTTGACCGGGATGTTGGCGGCGGAGCTGCGGGTGAAGAAAGCGGTCAGGCCGCTTTCACGCAGGCAGCGGAACACCAGTGGGTAGGGGTTGCGGTGCAGGTAGATAGAGATGATGAACGGGTTGATCACCAGCGCCATCAGCAGCATGGTGCCCACCAGCAGCAGCAACAGGCGCCCGTACTGGGTAAAGATGGACAGGCCGTTGTCCGCCACGTTGGTAAACACCAGGCCCATAATGCCAAACGGCGCCAGGTTGATGACCCACCGCACAATGGTAGAAATTGCATCCGCCGTGTTGGCCATAAAGTTCTTGGTGGTATCGCTGCCCAGCTTTTTCATGGCAAGGCCGAACAGGCAGGCCCACATCAGGATGCCGATATAGTTGCCGTTCATGATGGAAGCAACCGGGTTAGAAACGATGTTGGAAAGCAGGGTGTGCATCACATCACCCAGGCCCTGGGGCACCACATCTGCCGTGGCAGCTTCCGCCAGAACCAGCGTCTGCGGGTACAGCTTGCTGGTCACAACGCTGAGCGCAGCCGCCACAAAGGTGGTGAGCATGTACAGCCAGACCACCGTACCAAAGCGGCGGTCCAGCTTGGAGGAGCCCTGCGCCAGTGCACTGGCAACAATAACAAACACCAGCACCGGTGCAACGCCTTTCAGCGCGCCGACAAACAGGTTGCCGAATTCTTCGATCCATGCAGCACCGGGGCAGATCAAAGCCAGCACCGAACCGACCACCAGGCCGATTGCAATGCGCAGGATCAGGCTGGTGGAGTTGTACTTGGCAGCCAGCGTTTTGGCCGCTTTTGTGAGTTGATTCATAACGATTCCTCTTCCCTATTTTAATTGGGTTTGGCAGACGTTCCGCACCTGCCCATTCCGCAGCCGCCCGCACAAACGGTTTCGCGGAACGTTTTCCATTATACCGCAATCATTCAAGATTGCAATAGGGCGGACAGGTGTGCCCCGTGGAAAAACAATCTATTTTTATCGTTGATACGAAGTAAAAAATATTTAAAAAAATGTTTTTGTGGGCAATATATCTGTGTTCCGTCCGTGGACATTTCGTTGTATGAAAGAGGGCAGCATACGAATACACTGTCCTTTTATCTTGCTTTATTGGGAACACGGTTTAGAGCCAGATTCAGGGCCACAGGGGAACGCAGGCATATGGAAATTCGCCTGACAGCTTGTGGTAAACCTTCATATGGCCTTTTTTCCTCACTGATACCGGAGCGGTAATCATCTCTCTGCTTTTGGCAGGGCAATAAACAAACTTAAAAGCCAAGACAAAGAAAAAGAGCCTCAAGCCAAAGCTTGAAGCTCTTTGGTGCGGATGAAGGGATTTGAACCCACACTCTTTTAAGGGAACTAGAACCTGAATCTAGCGCGTCTGCCAGTTCCGCCACATCCGCTTATTTTGTTTGGCCGCCTCACCAGCGACGAGTATTATTATAACCAAGTATCCCCCTTTTGTCAACACTTTTTGAAAGTTTTTTTATTATTTTATGCCTTTTTAGTTTCGTCAAAATACAGTTCGTTTCATCGTCATTTATTCCCCATATCTTACAAAGTTTTTCCTGTTTTTGTTTCCCGAACTCCCCTTTTTCATCCAAAATTCCTCTTTCCAAAAGAAAAACACAAAATTTCCTTTGTGATTTTTTCAAAAAAGAGTAGCGATATTTTTCTTTTCCCCGTAAAAGGTTGACTTTTTATAAGGCAATACCGCATAATTCTAAGTGCCGATACGGCGAGCGAGGTGAGGCAGCTGCTAAGCCAAAAGCACAGATAATCCTGGATGTATTATCGAGCATTTTGGCAACGCAGATGCCGTGCCGTAGCTGCCGGAGCGGTGCTTAAGCCGCAAGGCGGGAATTATGCGGTATTGCCTTAGGGATAGATCAACCCTTGCCCCTTAACCGCGACCTGAAATACACCTTCCCAAGGTAGGGCGGTGTGAGTGCCCCCTCCTGCTCCACTTTTTCAACGTTCCGAATAGTGTCCTCTCCCCTATCTACAATTCCTGATGTTTTCATGATGCCTTCCTTGGTCTTCCACACCCGGCCTTTGCCCCCTCCCCGTCCCATAAGTCGTACACAACAAAAAGGCCCCTGCCTTAACAGCAGGGGCCTTGAAAGCTATATCACAAGCCGAAAATTACTTCTCGATCTTGGAAACAACGCCGGAACCAACAGTGTGGCCGCCTTCGCGGATAGCGAAACGCATGCCTTCTTCCATGGCAACCGGGGTAATCAGCTCAACGTGCATATCAACGTTGTCGCCGGGCATGCACATCTCAGTGCCTTCGGGCAGGGTGATGATGCCGGTAACGTCGGTAGTACGGAAGTAGAACTGAGGACGATAGTTGTTGAAGAACGGGGTATGACGGCCGCCTTCTTCCTTCTTCAGGACGTAAACATGGCCATCGAAAGTGGTGTGAGGATGAACAGAGCCGGGAACAGCCAGAACCTGGCCACGCTCGATCTGGTCACGGTCAATACCACGCAGCAGAGCGCCGATGTTGTCGCCAGCCTGAGCGAACTCGAGGCTCTTGCGGAACATTTCCAGACCAGTGATGGTGGTGGTCAGCTTCTCTTCCTTCAGACCAACGATTTCCATCTGATCGCCGACATGAGCAGTACCACGCTCAACACGACCGGTAGCAACGGTGCCACGGCCGGAGATGGTCATAACGTCCTCAACGGGCATCAGGAACGGCTTATCAGCAGCACGGTCCGGGGTCGGGATGTAGCTGTCAACAGCGTCCATCAGCTCCCAAATGCACTTGTATTCCGGAGCATCGGGATCCTTGGAAGTGCTCTCCAGAGCCTTCAGAGCGGAGCCACGGATGATCGGGGTGTTGTCGCCGTCGAAATCCTGGCTGTCCAGCAGTTCGCGAACTTCCATTTCGACCAGGTCGAGCAGCTCTTCGTCGTCAACCATATCGCACTTGTTCAGGAACACAACGATCTTGGGCACGCCAACCTGACGAGCCAGCAGGATGTGCTCACGGGTCTGCGGCATCGGGCCATCGGTTGCAGCAACAACCAGGATAGCGCCGTCCATCTGAGCAGCACCGGTGATCATGTTCTTGATGTAGTCAGCATGGCCCGGGCAGTCAACGTGGGCATAGTGACGCTTCGCGGTGTGGTACTCAACGTGAGCGGTGTTGATCGTGATACCACGAGCCTTCTCTTCAGGAGCCTTATCGATGCTGGAGTAATCCATGAAATCGGCGTCGCCCTTCAGAGCCAGAACCTTGGTGATAGCGGCAGTCAGAGTGGTCTTGCCGTGGTCAACGTGACCGATGGTACCGATGTTGACATGCTCCAAAGAGCGGTCAAATTTTTCCTTTTCAGCCATTGGAAGTATCCTCCTTTAATTCAAACAGATAAAATAGCCTGTTGTAAGGCTATCATACTAGATTTTTCAAGAAAAATCAAGTATTTTGCGCGAATTTGTGCAGAATCAGCCCTTATTGCGCTCGGTCATGATCTTATCTGCAACACTCTTGGGAACCTGCTGGTAATCAGCCGGCTCCATGGAGTACTGGCCACGGCCCTGGGTCTTGGAACGCAGGTCAGTAGCGTAACCGAACATCTCGGACAGAGGAACCATAGCGGTGACACGGGCAGTGCCATCGGTGGATTCCTGGTTCTGGATCGCGCCGCGGCGGCTGTTCAAGTCGCCAATGACGTTGCCCATATACTCGTCAGGAACAACAACGTCAACCTTCATGATGGGCTCCATGATGACGGGATCAGCCTTCTTCATAGCATCCTTGAATGCCATGGAGCCGGCGATGGAGAACGCCATTTCAGAGGAGTCAACTTCATGATAGGAGCCATCCCACAGAGTGACCTTGACATCCACGACAGGATAGCCAGCCAGAATGCCGGACTTCATCGCGCCCTGGATACCGTTGTCAACAGCGGGGATGTATTCCTTCGGGATAGCGCCGCCAACAATACCGTTGACAAACTCATAACCCTTACCCGGGTTGGGCTCAATCTTGATCTTAACGTGACCATACTGGCCCTTACCACCGGACTGACGTGCGTACTTGGTTTCCTGGTTAGCATCCTTGCGGATGGTTTCACGATAGGCAACCTGAGGTGCGCCAACGTTAGCTTCGACCTTAAACTCGCGGAGCAGACGGTCCACGATGATTTCCAGGTGGAGCTCGCCCATGCCGGCGATGATGGTCTGACCGGTTTCTTCATCGGTCCAGGTACGGAAAGTCGGGTCCTCTTCAGCCAGCTTAGACAGGGCAATACCCATCTTCTCGCTGCCAGCCTTGGTCTTGGGCTCGATGGCAACGCGGATAACCGGCTCGGGGAAGTTCATGGACTCGAGGATGATGGGATGCTTCTCATCGCACAGGGTATCACCAGTGGTGGTGTTCTTCAGACCAACAGCAGCGGCGATATCGCCAGCGTAGCAGATGTCGATATCCTTACGGTTGTTTGCATGCATCTGCAGGATACGGCCGATACGCTCGTCCTGATCCTTAACAGAGTTGTAAACAGTGGTGCCAGCCTCAACGGTACCAGAGTACACGCGGAAGAAGCACAGCTTACCGACATACGGGTCAGTCATAATCTTGAATGCCAGTGCAGAGAACGGCTGATCATCGGAAGAAGTGCGATCTTCTTCCTCGCCAGTCTCCGGGTTGGTGCCCTTGATGGCCGCAACGTCGGTCGGAGCAGGCATATAATCAACGATTGCATCCAACAGTTTCTGAACGCCACGGTTCTTGTAAGAAGAGCCGCAGACAACAGGAACGATCTCGTTGGAAATAGTAGCCTTACGCAGAGCAGCCTTGATTTCTCCCTTGGTCAGCTCTTCGCCGTCCAGGTACTTCATCATCAGCTCTTCGTCGGTCTCAGCAACAGCTTCGATCAGCTTGTCATGATATTCCTGAGCCTGTTCTTTCAGGTCTTCAGGAATTTCCTCAACGCGCACATCATTGCCCATATCATCATAGTAGATATCGGCTTTCATGTCGATCAGATCGATGATGCCGCGGAAAGTGTCTTCCTGGCCGACAGGCAACTGGATAGGCACACCGTTGGCATGCAGACGATCATGCATCATCTGTACGCAGCGGAAGAAGTCAGCACCCATGGTATCCATCTTGTTGACGTAAACCATGCGGGGAACCTTGTACTCGTCAGCCTGGCGCCAAACGGTTTCAGACTGAGGCTCAACGCCACCCTTTGCGGCCAGAACGGTAACAGAACCGTCCAGAACACGCAGAGAACGCTGAACTTCAACAGTAAAGTCAACGTGGCCCGGGGTGTCGATGATGTTGATACGATGACGGTTCTTTTTGAACAGAGCCGGATCGTGCTGGGTCTCGGTGTGGCTCCAGTAGCAGGTGGTTGCAGCGGAAGTGATGGTAATACCACGTTCCTGTTCCTGCTCCATCCAGTCCATCGTAGCAGCGCCGTCATGAACTTCGCCGATCTTATGGTTAATACCGGTGTAGTACAGAATGCGCTCGGTGGTGGTGGTCTTGCCTGCGTCGATGTGGGCCATGATACCGATATTTCGGGTCATTTGCAGGGATACGTCTCTCGGCGTTGCCATGGCTTAAACCTCCTCAGTAAGCAGATCAATAACGGTAATGCGCGAAAGCCTTGTTGGCTTCTGCCATCTTGTGGGTATCTTCGCGCTTCTTGACGGCGCCGCCAACGTTGTTGGTAGCGTCGATGATCTCGGCGGCCAGGCGAGCGGACATGGTCTTTTCACCACGGCTGCGGCTGTACAGAGTCAGCCAGCGCAGGCCGAGGGTCTCGCGGCGGGCGGGGCTGACCTCCAGGGGAACCTGGTAGGTGGAGCCGCCGACACGGCGGGCCTTAACTTCGAGGCTGGGCATGATGTTTTCCATGGCCTTCTCGAACATTTCGAGAGGATCGTTGCCGGTCTTCTCTTTGACAGTCTCAAAAGCTTCGTAAACGATCTTCTGAGCGACGCCCTTCTTGCCATCCAGCATGATGCTGTTGACCAGACGGGTGACGAGCTTGGAATTGTAAATAGGATCAGCCAGAACTTCGCGCTTTGCGATTTTACCTCTTCTGGGCATCTTTCTTCCCTCCTTCACATTAATGATATCATCGGTACTCGAAAGTTAAAGAAAACTCCCGTTATGCCACAAAAGGGTCAGCTGACCATTTTATGGCGAAAAGATGTTTCCTTACTTCTTGGCACCGGCCTTGGGACGCTTTGCGCCGTATTTGCTGCGAGCCTGGTTACGGTTTGCAACACCCTGAGTATCCAGAGTACCACGGATGATGTGGTAACGGACACCGGGCAGGTCCTTAACACGACCGCCACGGATCAGGACAACGCTGTGCTCCTGCAGGTTATGGCCGATACCAGGAATGTAGGAGGTGACCTCGATACCATTCGTCAGGCGGACACGGGCAACTTTACGCAGAGCAGAGTTGGGCTTTTTGGGGGTCATGGTACGAACAGCGGTGCAAACACCACGCTTCTGGGGGCTGTTCATGGTGGTGTACTGCTTCTTCTGGGAGTTGTAGCTCTTCTGAAGGGCAGGAGCAGTGCTCTTGGTTACCAGGACCTCACGGCCTTTGCGTACGAGCTGGTTAAAAGTAGGCATTTCTTTTCTCCTTTCTTGATTATTCCGCGCAGTTTTTGCGGGGGTTGTGCTTCCATTTTGGCCGCACTTGACCCCTTAACTCACGCATTTATTATAATAGCGGATAAACCACGCTCTGTCAAGAGTATTCACAAAAAATATTTCAAATAATCGTGCAAGATGCTGATTTTCTGCACTGGGGGTTCTAAGGCAATACCGCACAATTCCCGCCTAACGGCTCAAGCACCGCTCCGGCGGCTGCGGCACGGCATCTGCGTTGCCAAAATGCTCGATAATGTCGGGTTGCGGTACCCGCATCGTGCTTCGGGGGCAAAAGCCCCTCGCACTCTGCGACCGCTGCCCCTGCTTCGGTTCGCTGCATCCGCCACTGGCGGCGCTCACCTTTGCAGCATCCAGTATTATCTGCGCTTTTGGCTTAGCAGCTGCCGCACCTCGCTCGCCGTATCGGCACTTAGAATTATGCGGTATTGCCCTAATTTTGCGCTTAAGGTGTCTCTGAAAACAAAGAGAACGACGGATATTTCGCAAACGCAAGCAGAATTTAAGGCAAAGAGCCATAGGAATCCTTTGCGGATTCCAAGGCTTTTTAACGCAAAATCCCGCTGTGTTTGCAGAAACAGACTAAATTTTCGAATTTTTCAGATACCCCCTCGGACTTTCCCCTGCTTATTTTGCAGCTTCCAGCTGTGCCACGCAGGCTTCGGCTTCGTCCAGAATGCGGCCAAACTTATCCAGGGCAGCATCCACCGGGGCGGGGGTGGTCAGGTCCACACCGGCATGGCGCAGCTCATCCAGCGGGTAAGCGCTGCCGCCCATGTGCAGGAACTCCAGGTACTTCTTAACAGCCGGTTCGCCATTCTTCAGGATGCCCTCGGACAATGCCACGGCAGTGGAATAGCCGGTTGCATACTTATAAACATAGAACGGGCGGTAGAAGTGCGGGATGCGTGCCCACTCGTACTGTACTTCGTCATCCACAACCAGCTCCGGTCCAAAGTAGTCCACAATGAGCTTCTTGTACAGATTGTTCAGGGCGGCGGGATTCAGGGCTTCGCCGCGCTCGGCCATGGCGTGGGCATCGCGCTCAAACTCGGCAAACATCGTCTGGCGGTAGACGGTTCCCTTGAAATTTTCGAGGTACTGATTCAGCAGGGCCAGGCGGGTTGCGGGATCCTGGTTCTTTTCTGCCAGCAGGTGCTCAATGAGCAGGTTCTCGTTGACGGTGGAAGCGACCTCTGCGACAAACAGGGTATAGTCGGCATACTGGGCAGGCTGGGTATGGCGGCTGAACCAGCTGTGCATGCTGTGGCCCATCTCATGCGCAATGGTGGAAACGCTGTCCAGCGTACCGGTAAAGTTGCACATGATATAGGGGTTGGAATCATAGCTGCCGCCGGAGTAAGCGCCGCCGCTCTTGCCCTTGTTGGGGAACACATCGATCCAGCGCTCGGCAAAGCCCTTGCGAACGATGGTGCCGTACTCTTCGCCCAGCGGTGCAACGGCATCCAGAACCATCTGCTTGGCCTGGTCATAGGTGTAATGTGCGCTGACGCCCTTGGTCAGCGGGGCGTACACATCATAGTAGTGCAGCTCGTCCACACCCAGGATACGCTTGCGCAGAGCAACATAGCGATACATATCCGGCAGGTGCTTGCGCACAGTAGCCACCAGGTTATCATAGACCTGGCCGGGCACGTTCTCCCCTGCCATGGACATGGCGCGGGAAGATTCATAATGACGGACGGAGGCTTCGGCGGTAGCGGTCTTGACAGCGCCGGAGTAAGAGGCAGCCAGCGTGTTGATGTGCTGGCGGAAGCTCTTGTAGTAGCTTTCAAAGGCATTCTTGCGCAGCACGCGGTCATTGGAGGTTTGCAGCAGGATGTAGTTGGAAGCGGTCAGCTCCACATCGTTGCCCTCGCCATCCTTGACGGAATCGAACACCATGTCGGCGTCTTCCAGGTTATCGGCAACATTTTTCGGGGTGCCGAATGCCTCTCCGAAAGCAGCCAGCAGCTTTTCTTCCGGGGCGGTCAGGGTGTGAGGCTTTGCACGCAGCAGGTCTTCCAGAGCAAAACGATAGGGGGCAACCTGCTCGTCAGCCATGATGGCATCCAGGGTTTCCTGCGGCAGTGCCAAGATTTCCGGCTGAGCATAGGCGATGGTACCGACAGCCTTTACATATTTGGCGGTAGCGCGGGCATCCATGCTCTGGGCGTCATCAGCACGGGTATCCTCGCTCAGACGCAGGCTGGTGTAGACAGCCAGGTTTTCCAGTTCACGGAACACGCCGATTTCTGCATCATAAAATTCACGAATGCTGGCAGCGTTGTTCAGCTTGCCCTCCCAGGCAGCCAAAGCTTCAATTTTGGGGTCAATGGCGGCAAAAGCCTTTTCCCATTCCGCATCGCTGGCGTACATTTTGGTCAGGTCCCACTGGTACTGCGGGTCCATCTCTTTGCGTTCTTTCAATGCTTCCGACATAGCGGATTCTCCTTTTCTATATGATGTCTTTCTGAGCCAGTCAGGGAAGCGTTCTCCCCTGCCCTCCATGCAGGCACCATTCATCCTGCACAGACAAACCCAGTATAAAAGTATTATACACCAAATGTTAGAAAAAACAAATCCGTTTTTATTTAACAAAAAGCCTGCGCAGAAACAGTGTTTATGCACGGTTCCTGCACAGGCTCATTTCTCTAACTTTCTTTATTTGTCATTTGCCCGGCTTTCCAGCAGGCTTCTTACTTCTCCTGCCAACGCTTCACTTTCATTTGTCGTAAAGATACAATCAGACTGGTCTTTCCCGATTCTGAAAAACACCTGATAGTCCTTATTTCCGCAGAACGTCAGCACATCCAGCATGGGCTCGCTCTCCCCTGCCTGATAAGTAACCCAGAAGCGCAGCCGCAGTGGATTGGGGGTGATTTTTCCTGCCTGTTCATTGGTCACGCCATTGCGGCAGACAAGATATACCGTTGCGGCCCCCTGACTTGCTGGTAAATCCACCTGCTGCATATAGACACCGCTGCCCATTGTTTCACAATGCTGCATCCATGCGGCAACTGTGGGGTATTGCTGCCATACATCTTGTGGTACGTTCCACATCGCTGTACTTTGGTAGTTTGCAGATGCCACAAAAGCAATGCACCATAAAAGTACCGCCAGCAGTGTTGCTGCCGCTAAATACCGTACCCGCCTTGCTGCTGCTTTTGCAGCCGTTGCAGCGCCGCTTTTTCCCGCCGCTATAAAAAAGAGTCCGCTTATTGAAATGAACAGAAGTATCAACAATCCAATCGCCGCGCCAAGCCCAACAAATTGCAGAGCAAGCCATAGCAAAATTGCCATTACCGCAATCAGTACCCACGTTTGTTTTGCTGTCAGGCTTCCGGCCGTTTCTGCCTTTTCCTGTACATCTGGTTCTCTTGTTTCTGTCTTTTCTTCCAAAGCAACCTCTTCCGGCGGGATACCCAACAGTTCTCGGAGCATAAACTGGTTAGCTGTGCCAGGCAGTGCTTTTCCTGTCTCCCACCTTGCCACAGCCTGCCGTGTTACCCCCAGCTGCTCTGCCAGCATTTCCTGGGTCATGCCTTTTTCTTTCCGGGCGGATGCAATTTTCTCTCCCAATGTCATGGTGCTATCCCCCTTTCTTTGGGGCCAGCATAGCACAGCTGTACTACTATTTTCAAGCAACTTTGTATCACTTTTCTGCCACTTTTCCGCAATAAGCAGTTTCATTTCCTGCAAAGCAGCATAAAAATCCCCCACAGTACCCTTTCCGTTCGCAGTTGCCCGTGCGGAGAATGCTGTGGGGGATGTTATGTTTTATTGTCAGGCTAAGCTTATCAGATAAGAATAGTCTTACTTTTCAGCGTGGTCGTAAGCGCTGCCTTCGGCATCGCGGATTTCCTCGGCGCGAGCCAGTTCTTCTTCAACCTCCGGCAAACCGGTTCCGGCGGGGATCAGCTTACCGATGATGACATTCTCCTTCAGACCGGCCAGCGGGTCAACCTTGCCCTTGATGGCGGCTTCGGTCAGAACGCGGGTGGTTTCCTGGAAGGATGCAGCAGACAGGAAGCTGTCGGTTGCCAGGCTGGACTTGGTGATACCAAGCAGGATCTGACTGGCCTGGACCAGCTTCAGGTCGGTTTCGCCTGCATCAATGCGTTCCTGAATCTTCTCGTTCTCGATCATCACATCGCGGCGGTTGACAACGCTGCCCATGATGAACTCGCTGGAACCTGCATCGTCAATGCGAACCTTACGCATCATCTGGCGGACGATAACTTCGATATGCTTATCGTTGATTTCAACGCCCTGCAGACGGTAAACCTTCTGGACTTCGCTGATCAGGTAGTTCTGGGTAGCAATGCGGCCCTTGACAGCCAGGATATCCTGCGGATAAGCATGGCCTTCGGTCAACAGTGCGCCCTTGACGAGCACATCGCCCTCCATCACCTTCAGGCGGTGGCCGAACGGGATCAGGTAGCTCTTGGTAACCGGTGCGCCGTTATCGTCAACACCGGTCACTTCAACGTGGCGGCTCTTCTTGGTATCGTCAATATGGACGGTACCGGCGATCTCGGACATGATAGCCATTGCCTTCGGGCGGCGGCTCTCGAACAGTTCTTCAACACGCGGAAGACCCTGAGTAATATCTTCAGCAGATGCGATACCGCCAGTATGGAAGGTACGCATGGTCAGCTGAGTACCGGGTTCGCCGATGGACTGTGCCGCAATGATACCGACGGATTCACCGACCTTAACGCACTGGCCGTTGGACATGTTGGAGCCGTAGCAGCGGGCACAGACGCCAACGTGAGCACGGCAGGTCATCACGCTGCGGATCTCCAGCTCGGTAATACCGGCAGCTTTGATCTTTTCAGCGTCGAACATATCCATCATCTTGTCCTTGGACACAATGAGTTCGCCGGTCTTGGGATCCATCACGTCATGCAGAGCATAACGGCCAATCAGACGCTCGGAGAAGCTTTCGATGGTAGCGTTGCCTTCGCTGATCTCGCTGACGAGGATACCCTCGGTAGCGTGGCAGTCTTCCTCGCGGATGATGACTTCCTGAGAAACATCAACCAGACGGCGGGTCAGGTAGCCAGAGTCAGCAGTACGCAGTGCGGTATCGGTCAAACCTTTACGAGCGCCTCGAGAAGAGATGAAGTACTCCAAGATGTTCAGGCCTTCGCGGTAGTTTGCACGGATAGGCATTTCCAGGGTTTTACCTGCGGTGTTAGCCAGCAGGCCGCGCATGCCGGCCAGCTGCTTGATCTGGTCCATAGAACCACGAGCACCAGAGTCGGACATCATATAGATGGGGTTGCGCTGGTGGTGGGTCTTCAGGTTGGTAGACAGAGCGTTGGAAACTTCCTCGGTAGCTGCCTGCCAGATCTCAACGGTGTTCTTATAGCGCTCTTCATCAGAGATAAGACCACGGTTGAAGTTCTTCATGACCTTTTCAACCTTCTTGTCAGCTGCAGCCAGGATCGCCGGCTTTTCTTCGGGGATGATAGCGTCAGGCACGGCAACGGTGATGGCGGAAAGGGTGGAATACTTATAGCCCTGTGCCTTGATGTGATCCAGCATGATAGCGCAGCGCTTGGTGCCATGCTTTGTCAGGCAGCGGCTGATGATGTCGGGCAGCTTCTTCTTGGTGACCTGGAAATCGACTTCGTAATCGAACTTATGTTCGGGGTCGGTACGATCCACATAGCCCAGATCCTGCGGGATGGGGGTGTTGAAGATGATCTTGCCGACAGTGGTGGTGACAAGGGCGGTTTCGGGGCCGTTGCCAAAGTCCATGGTGCGGCGCACCTTAACGGGAGCCTGCAGGGTGACGATATGCTCGGCGTAAGCCATCAGGGCTTCGTCCTCATCGCGGAACACCTTGTCGTGGCCGGGGTCTTCGGGGTTGACCATGGTCAGGTAGTAAGAGCCCAGGATCATATCCTGCGTGGGCACGGTGACGGGTTCGCCGTCAGACGGCTTCAGCAGGTTGCCAGAAGCCAGCATCAGCATCTTGGCTTCGCGCTGTGCTTCGGTGGACAGCGGCAGATGGACAGCCATCTGGTCGCCGTCGAAGTCAGCGTTGAAGGGGGTGCAGACCAGCGGGTGCAGCTTGATGGCGTGGCCTTCGACCAGAACGGGCTCAAATGCCTGAATGCCCAGACGGTGCAGGGTAGGTGCACGGTTCAGCAGAACGGGATGGCCCTTGATGACGGTTTCGAGAGAGTCCCACACCTCGGTGGAAGCACGCTCGACCTTTTTGCGGGCAGCCTTGATGTTGGAGGCAATGCCCTTCTGGACCAGGTCCTTCATAACGAAGGGCTTGAACAGCTCCAGAGCCATCTCTTTGGGCAGACCGCACTGGTACATCTTCAGCTCAGGGCCGACAACGATAACGGAACGGCCAGAGTAGTCAACACGTTTGCCCAGCAGGTTCTGGCGGAAGCGGCCCTGCTTGCCCTTCAGCATATCGGAAAGGCTCTTGAGGGCGCGGTTGTTGGGGCCAGTGACCGGGCGGCCGCGGCGGCCGTTATCGATCAGGGCGTCAACTGCTTCCTGCAGCATGCGCTTTTCGTTGCGCACGATGATATCGGGAGCGCCCAGCTCCAGCAGGCGCTTCAGACGGTTGTTGCGGTTGATCACGCGACGGTACAGATCGTTCAGGTCGGAAGTCGCAAAGCGGCCGCCATCCAGCTGGACCATGGGGCGGATATCCGGCGGAATGACCGGAACAACGTTCAGGATCATCCACTCCGGGCGCTGGCCGGACAGGCGGAACGCATCAACGCACTCCAGGCGTTTCAACAGGCGGACGCGCTTCTGGCCGGTAGCCTTTTCCAGTTCCTCATGCAGCTCTGCGGACAGAGCTTCCAGGTCGATCTCAGCCAGCAGCTTCTGGACGGCTTCGGCGCCCATGCCGGCTTCAAAGGTATCCTCGTACTTTTCCCGCATCTCCTTGTACTCGCGTTCGGTCAGGAGCTGCTTTTTCTCCAGCGGAGTAAAGCCGGGATCGGTAACGATATAGTTTGCAAAGTAGAGCACCTTGTCCAGCTGGCGGGGGCCGATGTCCAGCATCAGGCCAATGCGGCTGGGAATGCCCTTGAAATACCAGATGTGCGAAACGGGTGCAGCCAGCTCAATGTGGCCCATGCGCTCGCGGCGGACCTTAGCGCGGGTAACTTCGACACCGCACTTATCGCAGATCTTGCCCTTATAGCGGATGCGCTTATACTTGCCGCAGTGGCATTCCCAGTCCTTGGTAGGTCCAAAAATGCGCTCGCAGAACAGGCCGTCGCGCTCCGGCTTCAGGGTGCGGTAGTTGATGGTTTCAGGTTTCTTGACCTCGCCATAGCTCCAGGCACGGATCTGGTCGGGAGAAGCAAGGCCGATCTTGATAGAATCGAACTCTTTATTTTCCATTCAGCGAACCCTCTCATTTAATCGTGACGTAAACAGCATTCCGATCATTCACCGTCGAACAGGTCGTCGCCATTGTCGGCTTCGATCTGTGCCAGAGAAGCTTCATCCGGCTCCTCATCGCCCAGGTCGTCGTCAAAGCCTTCATCGGCATCCTTGACACTGTAATCATCCTGCAGCTCGCTTTCCAGCAGAACGTTATCACCGATATCGCTGTTGTCAAAGTTGGCATCGTCATCGTCATATTCCTGACGCATATCAACAGCGTTGCCTTCCTTATCCTGAACAACAATATCCAGGCCAAGGCTCTGCAGTTCTTTCAGCATAACGCGGAAGCTTTCGGGGATGCCCGGATTCGGCACATCTTCGCCCTTGACGATTGCTTCGTAGGTCTTGACACGGCCCACAACGTCGTCAGACTTGACAGTCAGGATTTCCTGCAGGGTGTAAGCCGCGCCATAAGCTTCCAGAGCCCAAACTTCCATTTCGCCGAAACGCTGGCCGCCGAACTGGGCCTTGCCGCCCAAAGGCTGCTGGGTAACCAGAGAGTACGGGCCGGTGGAACGGGCATGGATCTTATCATCAACCAGGTGATGCAGCTTGAGGTAGTACATATAACCGACAGTAACCTTGGAGGGGAACTTTTCGCCGGTACGGCCATCGTAAACGGTGGTCTTGCCGTCATCGGTCAGGTCGATCTTGCTGAAATCGATGATGTGGCCCTTATCGCCCATCAGGCGGGGCAGCTTGGTGGGATATTCCGGTGCATGGTCGCCATGCCACTTATCGCGGGCTTCGGCCAGGCAGTCACGGATATCGGATTCGTGCGCGCCATCGAACACGGGGGTCTGCACATGCCAGCCAAGGGCCTTGGCAACATAGCCAAGGTTGACTTCCAGCACCTGACCGATGTTCATACGGGAAGGAACGCCCAGGGGGTTCAGCACGATATCCAGCGGGGTGCCGTCAGGCAGGAACGGCATGTCCTCCTGCGGCAGAATGCGGGAAACAACGCCCTTGTTGCCGTGACGGCCTGCCATCTTATCGCCAACGCTGATCTTACGCTTCTGGGCGATATAGACGCGCACGCAGGTGCGCACGCCGGGCTGCAGCTCGTCAGAGTTTTCGGGGGTAAAGACCTTAACATCCACAACAATGCCGTAAGCACCGTGGGGAACGCGCAGGGAGGTATCACGTACTTCCCGTGCCTTTTCGCCAAAGATGGCGCGCAGCAGGCGCTCTTCGGCGGTCAGTTCGGTTTCACCCTTCGGGGTAACCTTACCAACCAGAATATCGCCGGTCTTGACTTCGGCGCCGATGCGGATAATGCCGCGGTCGTCCAGATCCTTCAGGGAATCATCGCCGACGTTGGGGATATCACGGGTCACCTCTTCAGGTCCCAGCTTGGTATCGCGGGCTTCGCTCTCGTACTCCTCAATGTGGATAGAGGTGTAGATATCCTCGCGGACCAGCTTTTCGTTCAGCAGAACAGCGTCCTCATAGTTGTAGCCTTCCCAGGTCATGAAGCCGATCAGAGCGTTCTTGCCCAGAGAGATCTCGCCGTCCTTGGTGGCGGGGCCGTCAGCCAGAACGTCGCCCTTCTTGACAACATCGCCCACATAGACGGCGGGGCGCTGGTTGACGCAGGTTCCCTGGTTGGAGCGCATAAACTTAATCAGTTCATAGGTATCGGCGGAGCCATCTTCCAGACGGACAACGACCTTATCTGCGTCAACGCTTTCAACGGTGCCGTCATGGGCAGCCAGCACGCAGACACCGGAGTCGGTAGCAGCCTTATATTCCATGCCGGTAGCAACCAGAGAGCGCTGGGTAACCATCAGAGGCACAGCCTGACGCTGCATGTTGGAGCCCATCAGAGCACGGTTACAGTCATCGTTTTCCAGGAAGGGAATGCAGGCGGTAGCCACAGAAACCATCATTCGCGGAGAGACATCCATGAAATCGACCTGTTCACGGGCAAATTCCTGAATGTCGTTGCGATGACGGCCGGAAACGCGGGGACGGACAAAGCAGTTGTTCTCGTCCAGTGGTTCGTTGGCCTGTGCCACGATGTATTCATCTTCAACGTCGGCGGGCATATAAACAACTTCATCGGTAACAACGCCGGTTTCTTTATTCACACGGCGGTAAGGTGCCTCAATGAAGCCGTACTTGTTGATCTTGGCGAAAGATGCCAGATAGGAGATCAGACCGATGTTGGAACCTTCGGGCGTCTCAATCGGGCACAGACGGCCATAGTGGGTATAATGAACGTCGCGGACTTCGAAGCCTGCGCGGTCACGGGACAGACCGCCGGGGCCCAAAGCGGACAGACGGCGCTTATGGGTCAGCTCAGACAGCGGGTTGTTCTGGTCCATGAACTGAGACAGTGGGCTGGAACCGATGAACTCACGGATGGCAGCCACGACCGGGCGGATGTTGACCAGGCTCTGCGGGGTGATCTCGCCGGATTCTTGGTTCTGCAGGGTCATGCGCTCGCGCACAACGCGCTCCATACGGGCAAAGCCGATGCGGAACTGGTTCTGCAGCAATTCGCCAACGCTGCGCACGCGGCGGTTGCCCAAGTGGTCGATTTCATCGGTCACGCCGATGCCATGGTCAAGGCCCAGCAGGTAGTTGACGGAAGCAAAGATATCGTCAACGGTAACGGTGCGGCTGATGAGCTTATCATGATTCTTGGTCAGCAGTTCTTTCTGCTCTTCCGGATCGGAGGTAGCATCCAGAATCTTACGGATTTCGGCGAAGGAAGCGCGCTCGTTGATGCCGCATTCCTTCACGTCAAAGCTGAAGAAACTCTGGGCATCGACACAGCCGTTGGAGAACACGATCACATTGATCGGATCCTGGCCCTTGCGCTCCACGATAACAGTAACGCGGGAAACACCGGCGTTATCAATTTCAACAGCCTTTTCGTGGCTGATGCGCTCGCCCTTGGCGGCCAGCAGTTCGCCGGTCAGCGGGGCAATGATGTCCTCAGCAGTCTTATAGCCCGCAATACGGCGGGACAGGCACAGCTTGTTGTTCATCTTGAAGCGGCCAAAACGAGCCAGGTCGTAACGGCGCGGATCAAAGAACAGCAGGTTGATGTGGCTGCGGGAGCTTTCCACCGTCGGCGGCTCGCCGGGGCGCAGCTTGCGGTAGCACTCCAGCAGGGCTTCCTCTGTGGAATGGGTGATATCCTTTTCCAGGGTGGCGTTGATTTTGGGTTCAGAATCGCCGAAGTACTGGCGGATCTGCTCATCGGTGCCAAGCCCCAGTGCGCGCAGGAAGGTAGTAACCGGCAGCTTGCGGTTTTTATCAATGCGCACATAATATACATCGGAAGAATCGGTTTCGTATTCCAGCCATGCGCCGCGGTTGGGGTTCATGGTTGCGGTGAAAAGGTCCTTGCCGGTACGGTCCTTGCTGGAAGCATAGAACACGCCGGGCGAACGAACCAGCTGGCTGACGATAACACGTTCTGCACCGTTGGAGATGAAAGTGCCGGAATCCGTCATGAGCGGGAAATCGCCCATGAAAATTTCCTGTTCCTTCACTTCGCCGGTGCTTTTGTTCAACAGGCGCGCAGTGACATAAAGCGGCGCAGCATACGTTGCGTCACGCTCTTTACATTCTTTAATGGTATATTTGGGGTGCTTGTCCAGACGGTAATCGACAAATTCCAGCGAGAGATTCCCGGTGTAATCCTCGATCGCGTCAATGTCGTGGAACACTTCGCGCAGGCCCTCGTCCAGGAACCAGTTATAAGAGTTTTTCTGGATCTCGATGAGGTTGGGCATGCCAATCACTTCGTTGATGCGGGAAAAGCTCATTCTGGAGGTTCGACCGTTTTGTACGGGCTTGACCTTTACCATAAAATGCGACCACTCCTATTCCGTTCAGATTTGTTTTTGGCAAAAGCGCTCCGCCGAAGCAATGATTTTCTTGGAACATTCGTCGTTTTTAACAAAGTTTGAAAAAACGCGAAAAAATCAAAATTCCTTTAGGGCGCTCTATTCCATTTTGTGATACTATGCCAGTATACCAGCCAAAAAGCTGATTGTCAAGGGCTCTTTTGGCATTTTGCGTGTTTTTTTATCAGGCAATTGAACGCCCGGCTGTGTGTCGCATTTCTTTTGGCAAAGTGCTATTTTTGCATTTCTTTTGCCACTTGACAAATCCTTGAAATGCCGCTAATTGGCACAATGCCCAATTACCTTGTGTGTTTTTTGTATGGGTTGCAGCCTGCGTTTTTTCTGCATTTTCCCGGTTTTTACGTTTTGCAAACAAAAAGTGCCCTTCCCGCCGTTATCCGTGTGCAGGGTGGGCACTCGTCTGTTTTTGGTGTTATGCGTTTGATGCCGGGCCCGCCACACGGGTATTTACACCAGCTCCACCCGGTATTTTTGCAGCCAGTAATTCAGCTGCACAAACCAGGCAATGGTCTGCGGGGTGGTCATCAGCTGGCCATACCAGGGGGTCGCAGTCTCGGCAGCGGTCAACAGCTGTTCCAGCGCTGCCCTCTTGGCAATACGCAGCAGCGGGGCATCCGGGTCCTGCATCGCACTGCGCAGCATGGCGCTGACAGCGTTCAAATACGCCGGGTTCCATGTTTTAGGGTAGGGGCTCTTTTTTCGCCACAACACTTCCGTGGGCAGCACGCCCTGCATCGCCTGGCGCAGCAGGCCTTTTTCGTGGCCCTCGTAATCCTTATATTCCCACGGCACGCTGTACAGGTATTCCGCAATGCGGTAATCGCAGAACGGCACGCGCACTTCCAGCCCGCTGTACATACTCATTCGGTCCTTGCGGTCCAAAAGGGTCTGCATAAACCAGTTAAAGTTCAGGGCAAACATCTGGCGCATCCGTTGTTCCAGGGGATCCAGACCGGGGCGGATGGAAGTTTGCTCCAGCGTAGCGCGGTAGCCTTCATCAATATACGCCGCCGGGTCAATGCTGCCGAACACCTCCGGCTTAAAAAAGCTGACCCTGTATGCCGTGCTCTGCGCCCAAGGGAAGCCATACCGCTCCCGCACGGTCTTATCCCTGTACCAGGGGTAACCGCCAAATATCTCGTCCGCGCACTCGCCGGAAAGTGCCACGGTGGCTGTTTTACGGATCTCACGGCAGAACAGCAGCAGCGAGGAGTCCACATCCGCCATACCGGGCAGGTCGCGGGCGTCCACCGCTTCCAGCAGGGCGGCGGTCAGTGCTTCGCTGTCCAGCGTTACCCAGGTATGCTGCGCGTTCAAGAACTGGTTCATGGTGCGGATATACGGCGCATCCGGGCTGGGCTGGAAATGGGTGACGTGGAAGTACTTTTTGTTATCCTGATAACCGACCGAGAAAGTCTGCAGCGTTTTGCCCCGCGCCGTAAAGCGGGAATCTGCGATTGCCGAAATCAAGCTGGAATCCAGCCCTCCGGAAAGGAAGGTTGCCACCGGCACATCCGATACCAGCTGCCGCGTGACGGCATCCATCACCAGGTCCCGCACTTTGGCTGCGGTGTGGGTAAAATCATCGGGATGTTCGTGGTCGGTCAGCTGCCAGTAGCGGCGCACGGTGAGGCGCGGCGCACCAACCTGTGGCACAGTGTATTCTGCGCAGCAGCCAGGCTTCAATTCCTGCACATTGCGGAACACCCCGCACCCCGGCGTGCGGCCGGGGCCGAGCAGCAGCACATCGGCCAGCCCATGGGCATCCACCTGCGGCGGGATCTCCGGGTGGCAGAGCAGCGTTTTCAGCTCGGAAGCAAAGATCAGGCTGTCCCCGCGCAGGGCATAGAACAGCGGCTTGACCCCGACGCGGTCCCGCGCCAGAAAGAGCTTTTGCGCCCGCTGCTGCCACACAGCAAATGCAAAAATACCGTTCAGCTTTTCCAGACAGTCCGGCCCCCACTGGGCAAAAGCATGTAACAAAACCTCAGTATCGGAATGGCTTACAAAGCGATGGCCCAGAGCCGCAAGCTGGGCGTGCAGCTCCGGCGTGTTGTACAGCTCGCCGTTGTACACCAGAATGTATTTCTCCCCGCCCTGATCCAGCACCATGGGCTGGCAGCCGTTTTCCAGATCCACCACAGCCAGCCGCGCATGGATCAGCGCCGCATGGCCGTGCAGGTATATTCCCCGCTGGTCCGGCCCGCGGCGTGCAAGGCTTTTCTGCATTCGGCAGTAAGCTGGGTAGTTGGCTGCAATCTTATTTGGGTCCGCGCTGATCTGTCCGGCAATTCCACACATCGTTATCCCCTCCCCTATATCATCAGGGTAATCGTATGCTGTGGCTTTGTCATTTATGCCTGCTGCACACAAAAATACACCCGCACCGCCGGGCAAACAGCAGTACGGGTGCAGATGATTTTAATTTGCTATTTCTATTCTATATAAGAATCACGGCATCAATCCAGGAAGTCGCGCAGCTTTTTGCTGCGGCTGGGGTGGCGCAGCTTGCGCAGGGCTTTTGCTTCGATCTGGCGGATACGTTCACGGGTAACGTTGAACTCCTTGCCCACCTCTTCCAGCGTGCGGGGGCGGCCATCTTCCAGGCCAAAGCGCAGGCGCAGGACCTTTTCTTCACGCGGGGTCAGGGTTTTCAGCACATCGGCCAGCTGCTCTTTCAACAGGGTCTGGCTGGCGGCTTCGGCGGGAACGGGGGCTTCCTCATCGGGGATAAAGTCGCCTAAGTGGCTATCTTCCTCCTCACCGATGGGGGTTTCGAGGCTGACGGGTTCCTGTGCCACGCGCATAATCTCGCGCACTTTGTCCACCGGCATATCCAGGCGCTCGGCAATTTCTTCGGCGCTGGGCTCATGGCCGTTTTCGTGCAGCAGTTGGCTGGAAACCTTTTTGACCTTGTTGATGGTTTCCACCATATGCACAGGGATACGGATGGTGCGGGCCTGATCCGCAATGGCGCGGGTGATGGCCTGGCGGATCCACCACGTTGCATAGGTGGAGAACTTGAAGCCCTTGGTATGGTCAAACTTTTCAACCGCTTTGATCAGACCCAGGTTACCTTCCTGGATCAGGTCCAGGAACTGCATGCCGCGGCCCACATAGCGCTTTGCAATGGAAACTACCAGACGCAGGTTGGCTTCGCTCAGGCGCTGCTTGGCGCGTTCGCCGTCCTTACCGCCTTTCTGGATATCCAGGGCCAGCTGCACTTCCTCATCGGGGGTCAGCAGGGGCACGCGGCCGATCTCTTTCAGGTAAACCTTAACGGGGTCATCGATGGTAATGCCGTCCGAGGTAACGGTATCCTCAAAGTCATCCATCCCTTCCTCGCCCATATCGGCCACAGCGGACATATCAGTGGCGTCATCATCCACCACTTCAATGCCGTTGCTTTCCAGCTCTTCATACAGCTTTTCCATCTGCTCCGCGTCAATAACACGGCTGCTTTCTTCCATAGCGTCACTGATTTCGGTGCTGGTCAATTTGCCTGCACGGCGGCCCTGTTCAATCAGGTTGCGAATCGAATCTTTCTTTTCTGCCATAAGTAGTTTCTCCTTTGGTTTTTATTCTGCCCATCTTACTGGAACGGGATAAAACAACATGGTTTTGGCCGGGTGGAAATTATTCTTCCGGCGGGCGTTCGCCCACTTTTTTGCGGGCAAGGGCGGCAAATTTCTGCCGGAATTCATCGTCTGTGGTGCCTGCCACCTGGGCGCTTTCGGGGTTTGCGGTCTGCAAACGATCCAGCAGCATATCAATATCCCGGCGGGTCAGGCGGGTATCGGCGTTTTGGGCCTGGGCCAGCATCACCTGGCTGTAAGCTTTTTCCTCCAACAAGGGGGAAAGGGTCGTGGCGTTGGCGGGCTGGCCGCGGGCGGCGCAGTCGTAAATCGCCTTGATTGCCTGCTGCATTTCCGGCAGCACCACCATGCCAAGGTTCAGCCGCTCCCGGATGTAGGGGATGGCGCCGGCATCCTGCAGCATAGCCGCCACAAGCTGGCGGGCGGCGCTTGCGGCCCCCAGGGCAGCTTCGCCCCCGCGGTCATAGGGCACGCGGATATCCGCCGCAATCCCCTGGCGGGAAAGTTCGTTCTGCTCTTTGCGGCGCGCCCTGCGCCCGGCCCCGCGCACGGCGCTTTCCAGCTGGACCAACACAGCCTTTTTATCAATGCCGGTCTGCTCCGCAATGCGCCCGGCATACACATCCCGCGCCGTGGGGCTGACCGCGCTGCCTGCCAGAATGCCGATGGCTTCATCCACATATTGCAGGCGCTGGGCATCGTTGCGCAGGTCATATTTTTTCACTGCCTTAGCCAGCTTGAACTCCAGCGGGGTTGCGGTGCCTTCCAGCACGGCTTCAAACCGGTCGCGGCCATAGGTGCGGATAAATTCATCCGGGTCCTTGGCACCGGGGATGTTCAGCACCCGCACCTGCAAATTGGTACCGGAAAACAGCGCCAAACTGCGCTCCGTTGCCTTCTGGCCTGCTTCGTCCGAGTCATAGCTCAGCACCACTTCGTCGGCGTATTCCGTCAGCAGCTTGACCTGCTCCGGCGTCAAAGCCGTGCCGCAGGCACAGACAGCGGTATCAAACCCGGCTTCGTGCATCGAGATGACGTCCATATACCCTTCGCAGAGGATATACCGCTTGGACGTTGATTTTTTTGCCACATTCAGCGCAAACAGCGTGCGGGATTTGTGGTAGACCATCGTTTCGGGCGAGTTGATGTATTTCGGCTTGGAATCATCCATCACGCGCCCGCCGAACGCAATGATATTGCCCCGCACATCAATGATGGGCACCATCACGCGGTGGCGGAAGATATCATACAGATTGCCCTTGGCGCTACGCTTGACAAGGCCGGAGGATTCCAATTCCGGCTCGGTAAAGCCGCGGTGGCGCAGGTAGTGCAGAAGGCCGACAAAATCTTCCGGTGCATAGCCCAGGCCAAACCGGCGGATGGCCGCATCCGAAAGGCCGCGTTTTTCGCGCCAGTAGCGGCGGGCCATGGCGGCTTCCGGCGTTGGGGCGTTGAGCTGGTCATAAAAATAGCGCGCGGCGTTGCGGTTGATCTCCAACAGGCGGGAGCGGGAACGGCTTTCCTGGTCGTCCTCCTCCGGCATGGGCATCCCGGCGCGGCCCGCCAGCTGTTTAACAGCTTCCACATAGCCCAGGTTGGAAATTTTGCGCACAAAGTTAATCACATCCCCCGCCGCACCGCAGCCAAAGCAGTAAAAACTTTGGGTATCCGGGTAGACGGTAAACGAAGGGGTTTTCTCGTTATGGAAAGGGCACAGCCCGGTATAGGTCCGCCCGCGATGACGCAGCTGCACATATTGGCCGATTACTTCGGTAATATCATTGCGTGCAACCACTTCCTGTATGTATTCCTGTGGGATCAATGGGGCTCCGGGCCTCCTTTCGCGTATATATCGTAATAATTTATAGGGCAACACCGCACAATTCCCGCCTTGCGGCTTAAGCACCGCTCCGGCAGCTGCGGCACGGCATCTGCGTTGCCAAAATGCTCGATAAGACATCCAGTATTATCTGCGCTTTTGGCTTGGCATCTGCCGCACCTCGCTCGCCGTATCGGCACTTAGAATTATGCGGTATTGCCATAGGTTAGCGGGCGCACAATGTGCGCCCCTTCGGGGCGGGCGGCAGTGCTCTAACATACTGCCAATTTTATAGCACCTGCCACTTTTGCGGCACAAACAGCTCCTCAAACAGGCGGGTAGCAAATTCATCGCTCATGCCGGAAATATAATCCGCCACGGCACGGTCCATTCCCTGGTGATATGCCACCTGCATATAAAAATTAGGCATCAGCGTGGGGTCCGCGCAAAGGCGCTCATACAGCGCTTCGATCATCTTGTCCACTTTTTTCTCTTCGCGCTTGGCATCCTTGTCCACATACACCGTGCTGTACATAAAGTCTTTCAGCACACCGTATGCCTCCTCCACTTCGGGGGAAAACTGCATTTTCCCATTTTTGCAGTTTGCGCTGTTTGCCACAAGGTCGGTGATCATTGTGGTGATGCGCCGGGATTTGGTATCTCCCAGCACCTGCACGGCATCCCGCGGCAGTGCGGTGGGGTTCAGTACACCGGCGGCCACGGCATCCTCAATATCATGGTTCAAAAAGGCAATGTGGTCCGCATAGCGCACGGTACAGCCTTCCATCGTGCGGGCCCAGGCGCCTTTAGTGTGGGTAATAATCCCGTTGCGCACCTCCCAGCAAAGGTTCAGGCCCTTGCCGTCCTTTTCCAGGTAGTCCACCACCCGCAGGCTTTGGCGGTAGTGGGTAAACCCGCCGGGGCACAGCCGGTTCAGTGCGCGCTCCCCCGCGTGGCCGTATGGGGTGTGGCCAAGATCATGCCCCAGGGCAATGGCTTCGGTCAGGTCCTCATTCAGCCGCAGGGCGCGGGCAATGGTTCGGGCAATCTGGCTGACTTCCAGCGTGTGGGTCAGCCGGGTGCGGTAGTGGTCGCCCTCCGGCGAAAGAAACACCTGTGTTTTCTGCTTCAACCGCCGGAAACTTTTACAGTGCAAAATTCTGTCCCTGTCACGCTGGTAGCAGGTCCGCAGGTCATCTTCCGGTTCCGGGGTGCGGCGACCAAAGCTCTGCTCACTTAAAGCGGCATAGGGGCTTAAGGTCAGGCGTTCAATTGTCTGGGTCTCTTCCCGCACAGTCACGGCGCAGCCTCCTTTCCCCTATCCGGTTCCCTGTTGGGCATATCCGTTGGGCATATCATGCCCAAAAACGGCTCTCTATATTATAAATACGATAAAAAGCCGCCAAACACTTGTATGAAATGTAAAAATTTCATGGGAAATTCTGCTTTCTTGCCAGAAATGACTGCGCAGCATCAAAAAGCTGCGTAAAGTGGTTTGCTGATCGTCACTTCGGCACTGCCGCGGGTCAGCTCGCTCAGGTCATGGCACAGGGCTTCTTCGGTTCCGGCAGGCATGCGCCAGCGCAGGGTCACAGCGTCGGCATACTCCGGTTCCTGCAGTTTGGCCCCGGCGGCTGCGATCATCCGCTGGGCCTGTTCAAACTTGGGGTATGGCACGGTCACGGCGCAATCCGTCACCAGCCGCATGCTGACAATTTCCGCCTGCTGCAAGGCTCCGGATGCCGCCGCGGTGTAGGCCCGCACCAGCCCGCCGGTACCCAGCAGAACTCCGCCAAAGTACCGCGTAACCACCACGATCACATCCGAAAGCCCCGCATGGCCGATGGCTTCCAGCACAGGGGTACCGGCGGTTTTGGCGGGTTCGCCGTCATCACTGTAGCGGGTGCGGCCGCCCTCGCGCAGAACATAGGCATACACATTATGCCGCGCGGTGCGGTTGGCCGCTTTGATGCGGTTCAGGTGGGCAAGGGCAGCTTCCTCGGTATCGGCAAACGCAGCGGAAGCAATAAAGCGGGAGCGCTTTTCTTCATATTCAAAGGTGGAAATACCGCGGATCGTTTGATAGTCCGGCATAGGGGTTCTCCTTTGAGATGCAAGATGATGTATTTGAAAAAAATACCGCAGATGTTGCCATCTGCGGTATACAAAACCTTAATGCAATTACTTGCCAGCCTTGTTGGCGTAGCGGCGCTTAAAGCGCTCAACACGTCCGCCGGTGTCAACCAGCTTCTGCTTGCCGGTGTAGAAGGGATGGCACTTGCTGCAAACTTCAACGCGGATCTCCGGCTTGGTATCGCGGGTATGGATCACGTTGCCGCATGCGCAGGTAATGGTGCAATCCACATAGTTGGGATGAATACCCTGCTTCATTTTCATTTCACCTCTTTCTCGATCATGACTAAAGGGAGCCATACTTGATATATGTGCTCATCACAATCTTCGAATTTCGGCTACCAGCAGACGCCATCCTGTGCGTGTGGAGCAGCCCTCTGAACGATTGCTAGAGTATTTTACCAGAGTTTTTGTGCTTTGTCAAGTAGTGCGGGCAATCTTTTGCGGCGGCAAATTGCCAGCAAAAGTGCAACCATTTATATGCCCATCCGGGACGTCGAGGACGCCGTCTCCTACTGTGGGGCAAAGTACATCACACGTTTTTTGTATCTGCTCCGGTAAGTTTCCGGCGGAGTCGGGTACCCCCGCCCTACTGGGTGTTTGTGGGTTGACCGCACACAATAAAATGCTCTGTAGGGAACGGTCTTGACCGTTCCGGGGCCTTGTAGCAGATGCCGCAACAATTTTCCGCAAAGCCTTTGGTTCCCCTTCGAGGGGAGCTTTCGCCGAAGGTGACTGAGGGGTGATTCCCCAAGCGAGGGCTGAAAATGCGCGTTATTTCCTCACTGCGGCGGCTAGGGGGCTGCATACAAAAAAGGCCGTCTGCGTATTACAGCAGGCGGCCCAAAAGCGCTAAACCTATGGAATCACATTATGCCAGCAGCGGCTTAACGGCAGCGGCCAGTTCTTCTTTCTTGGCTTCGGCTTCGGCCAGGTCTTTGCCCTTGGTGGTAAAGTAGGTCTTGATCTTCGGCTCGGTGCCGGAGGGGCGCACCACAACGGTGCAGCCGGATGCCAGGGTGTAGATCAGCACGTTGGCGGCGGGCAGACCGGTCTCTTCAGGCTTTTTATAGTCCACAACCTTTACAACGGCGTCACCGCCAAAGTCCTTGGGCGGGTTCTCGCGCAGGCCGGACATAATGCCCGCCATCTTGTCCATGCCGGACAGGCCCGGGAACTCAAAGCTGTCAACCTTGTTCAGGTAGCGGCCATACTCGGCGTAAATGCGCTCCAGCTCTTCCTTGATAGAACTGCCCTTTGCGCGGTAATAAGCAGCCATTTCGCAAATCAGCATAGAGCCGATGATGGCATCCTTATCGCGGACGTAAGGACCAGCCAGGTAGCCATAGCTTTCCTCAAAGCCAAAGATGAAGCGGTCAACCTGACCAGCAGCTTCCAGCTTGGCGATCTGATCGCCGATCCACTTAAAGCCGGTCAGCACATTGCGGCACTCAACACCGTAATGCTCGGCCACCTTGTCCGCCAGCGGGGTGGACACGATGGACTTGCACATGACGGGGTCTTTGGGCATAGTCCCCTGCTCAATGCGGCCCGCGCAGATGTAATCCAGCAGCAGAACGCCGACTTCGTTGCCGGAAAGCAGCTCATAGCTGCCATCCTTGCACTTAACGGCAATGCCAACGCGGTCAGCATCGGGGTCAGTGGCCAGCATCAGGTCTGCACCAGACTTTTCGGCCAGTTCCAGGCCAAGGCGCAGAGCCTCGAAAATTTCGGGGTTGGGGTACGGGCAGGTGGGGAAATTGCCGTCCGGCTTTTCCTGTTCCGGCACAACGGTGATATCGGTAATGCCGATGTCATGCAGAACATGGGTGACCGGAACCAGGCCGGAGCCGTTCAGCGGGCTGTAAACCAGCTTCAGGCCGGCGGTCTTGCAGATACCGGGACGGATGGAGCGGGCTTCGATTGCTTCGTACAGGGCGTTGATGCAGTCATCGCCAACGTATTCGATGATGCCCTTTTCCAGCCCCTCGGCAAACGGCATGGTTTTGGCGCCGGTCAGGATGTCGGTCTTCTGGATTTCGGCGTACACGATATCAGCGGCCTCATCGGTCATCTGGCAGCCATCGGGGCCGTAGGCCTTATAGCCGTTGTACTTGGCCGGGTTGTGGGATGCCGTTACCATGATACCGGCGTTGCAGTTATAATACCGGGTAGCAAAGCTCAGTGCGGGAACCGGCATCAGGGCGCTGTAAATGCGCACCTTTACGCCGTTGGCGGCCAGAACTTCGGCAGCAGCCTTGGCAAACACATCGCTCTTGATGCGGCTGTCATAGCTGATAGCAACGGTCTGGGTGCCGCCCTGGGTCTTGACCCAGTTGGCAAGGCCCTGGGTAGCCTGGCGCACAACATACACGTTCATGCGGTTGGTACCGGCGCCGATCACACCGCGCAGACCGGCAGTGCCGAACTTAAGGGCAACGGCAAAACGATCCTGAATGGCAGCGTCATCGTTCTGAATCGATTCCAGCTCCGGCTTCAGGTCGGGGTCATCCAGGTTGGCAGCAAGCCAACGGCTGTACATTTCTTTATACATTTTGGACACCATCACTTTCTTACCCTGTAAAAGTTTTGGGTAAATTTACTTGTTCAAATTAAATATATCAATTTTAGTTTGCGTTGTCAATCAAAAAAAGCTGGAATTCCGGCTTTTTGCCGGAGCTTTGCCTGTTTTTTACCCTACAGCGTCAAGGCAGATTTTGGGCACAAAAAATATGCTTGCCGCCGCGGGCGGAACAGGATATACTGAAAATAATCAAAGTACGCAATTTGTTGAAAAAAAGGAGTTGGCTGCGCCATGTATGCACACGTTGTCAGCCTGGGGGTAACGGGGCTGGATGGCTACCCCGTTACCGTGGAAACCCACATCAGCGGCGGTCTGCCCAAATTTGCCATGGTGGGCCTGCCGGATTCCGCCGTGAAGGAAAGCAGTGAGCGGGTGCGCAGTGCCATCAAAAACCTGAACTGCCCCTGGCCCGCCAGCCATGTTACCGTCAACCTGGCCCCCGCCGATGTGCGCAAGACCGGCAGTTTGTATGACCTGCCGGTGTTCATCGGCATTTTGGCGGCGCAGCAGTACATCCCACAGCCAGAGCCGCACCAGGCATTTTTGGGTGAACTTGGGCTGGATGGCACACTGCGCCCCATTGCCGGTGCCCTGCCCATGGCCCTTGCCGCCCAAAAGGCGGGTGTGACCGAGCTGTTTGTTCCTGCCGAAAACGCCGCCGAAGCCGCCGTGGCCGAGCAGCTGACAGTTTACCCCGCCCGCAGCGCTGCGGATGTGATCCGCCACCTGGCGGGGCAGGCAAAGCTCAGCCCCGCCAGCCGCACAGGATACGATGCCGCCGGGCAGTGGCTTGGCCCCGATTTTGCGGATGTGCGCGGCCAGGCGGAGGCCCGCCGCGCGCTGGAAGTTGCCGCTGCGGGTGGGCACAACCTGTTGATGGTGGGCCCGCCGGGCACCGGCAAAAGCATGCTGGCCAAGCGCCTGCCGGGCATCCTGCCGCCGCTCAGTTATGAGGAAGCGCTGGAAACCACCGCGATTTATTCCGTTGCCGGGCTGGTGCAGGCCGGAACCGGATTATTGCAGCAGCGACCGTTCCGCAGTCCCCACCACAGTGTCAGCGCCGCAGCCATTGCGGGCGGCGGCACAGTGCCCCGCCCCGGCGAGGTCAGCCTGGCCCACAACGGTGTACTGTTTTTGGACGAGCTGCCAGAGTTCAGCCGCGAAGCGCTGGAGGTGCTGCGCCAGCCCATCGAGGACGGGTGCATCTCCGTGAGCCGGGTACACGGCACCGCCACCTACCCCTGCCGTTTTATGCTGGTTGCCGCCATGAACCCCTGTAAGTGCGGGTATTATGGTTCCGGCGTACGGGAATGCAGCTGCACGCCCAGTGCGATCGAGCGCTACCGGCAGCGGATTTCCGGTCCGCTGTTGGACCGCATTGACCTGCATGTGGAGGCCCGCCCCGTGGAGTACGACGCCCTTGCCGCCAAAACCGGCGGCGAGCCGAGCGCTGACATCCGCACGCGGGTGGCCGCGGTACGCGCCATTCAGGCTCAGCGCTACCAAGGCCTTGGCTTTACCTGCAACGCCCAGCTGCCCAGCGGCATGCTGCGCCGCTACTGCCCGCTTGCCCCCGCCGCCGAAAAGCTGCTGCGCGGTGCGTTTGAACGCATGGGCTACAGCGCCCGCGCCTATGACCGCATCCTGCGCGTTGCCCGCACCATTGCCGACATGAACGGTGTGGAACAGATCGGCGCCGCAGAGCTGATGGAAGCGCTGCAATACCGGAGAATGGACAGGGCGGTAGGCAAATGAATATTTGCCAAATGAATAAGTAATAAAGAATAATTAAAAATGCAGGTGGACCGCGTTGCTGGCACAACGCTCAAAAATATTAGAGTTCCGTCAAATATAGAGCACTAATATTTCTGAGCCGTGCGCAGCACTGCGGTCCACCTGCATTATTCTTTATTCTTTTTTCATTATTCTTTCTATTTCGCCCGTTCCTTTTCGGAACGGGCGAAATAGAACATCCACTGCTGCAAAATTCCGGCATTGCCATAGGCTGGGAAGGGGTTCTGGCCCGCGTAATGCTGGTCGATCACACGCTGGATCCACACATCCACGGGGGCACACTCCATGCGGCCATAGGCAAACAGGGCCACGCAGTTGGCCACCTTGATGCCCACGCCGTGCTGCTGCATCAAAGCTTCCAGCAGCCGGGCATCGGGCAGGGTTTCCAGCGCGGCAAGGTCCAGCGCTCCCGCTGCAACCGCCTGGGCGGCAGCCAGAACATACGGGGCGCGGTAACCCAGCGCACAGTCCCGCAATGCCTGCTCCCCTGCCGCGGCGAGTGCCTGCGCCGTTGGGAACGCATACAGCACATTCCCGCCCGGCTGCAGTAGCGGCGCACCGTACCGGGTACACAGCGTTTCCACGCAAGCCTGAATGGCCGGGATATTTTTGCGCTGGCTGATGATAAAGGTAACCAGCATCTCCCAGGCGTCCTGGCGCAGAATGCGGATGCCCGCCCCGGCCCGGGCCGCTGCGCAAAGGTAGGCATCCTGTTTGGGCACCGCGGCGCGGATGGCCGCATAATTGCGGTTCAGATCAAAATAGCGGTGCCAGAAGCCCTGCCATTCTTCCGGGGTACAGCTAGCTGTATACGTATCACCGCTGCCGGGCTGCAGGTACAAAAGCTTATCCCCGGCCAAAAACCGCCAGCCCTGCGGCGTTTGCGCAATGCGGAACGCCTGGCCGCTGGCGGCTATTTTTTGCAGATCGAAATCACCCGGTATCGTTACGGTCATGGCTCACGCAGCACCTCCAGCATGCGGCGGGCGCTGCCTTCCCACGAGTATTTTTGCAGTACGGCGGCGGCATCCCGGCCGGGGGTTACATGGTCCACACTGCCGTGGTTGGTGGAAAGGTCAATGTAATCAGCGTGGGAGCCGTAAATTTCCCGCATGCAGGGGGTATTGCTCACCATCACGCGTGGAGCACCGCAGGCAATGGCTTCCAGTGGGGGGATGCCGAACCCCTCATACAGCGTGGGGAACAAAAACGCCTTGCAGTTTTCCATCAGACTTTTGGCTTCGCCGTCCGTCACATAGCCAAGGTACATCACGTTATTCAGGTGGTCCAACCCCAAGGCAGCGGCCTCTTTGGCAAGGCTGCCGCCGCCCGCAATTGCAAACATAACCTGGGGTTTGCTCTGCGCAGCGCGCAGCACCCAGGGAAAGTTCTTATTTTTAAGTAGGTTGGACATTGAGAAATAATACTCGCCCTTTTTCAGCTGCGGCCACTTGCTGTACTCACCAAACAGCATGGGGTCAGGGCGCACGCGCTGCATATGCTGCCAGGCGTTATACACCACGGTGATCTTTTCGGGGTTCACATGGTAATATTTCACGATTTCGCTTTTGGAAAATTCCGAGACCGTCACGATTTTTCTGGCCTTTTTGGCAATGGCCGCATACTGCATGCAGTGCCAGACAGCGCTGGTGCGGCCGCGCAGGTCGGTATAAAAATCCGGGCGTGCTTTATAGCACACATCATGCACCACGGCAATGCCCTCGTTCCCACGGTGGAACATGGGAATAACGTTGCACATGCCCAGCCAGCAGCGCCCGCTTTGTGCCAGATATCGGCCATACACCCGCTGCCAGCCCAAAATGCCGCTGGACTGCGGCAGGGTGACCACCTTGATATTGCGGTATTCGGGAACGATACAATCCGGCGGAACCGCCACTTCCAGCTCGCCGGGTTCCAGCATGGGGTCCATGGCAGCGAGTATTTCCCGCGCATAGCGCTGGATGCCGGAAAGCTGCTGCACAAAAAACGAACCGTCTACTGTATACTTAGGCATTTTCATTCTCCTTATAAACGGCACCGCGTTACTGCGTCAGGATGCCGTATTGGTATTTGCACTGCAAAATGCGTTGCACGCTTTCGTCCAGTCTCTGCTGGGGGATGGTACCATCCTGCACAGCTTCCAGCACGGCGGTATAGGCATCGGCAAGGCCGTTGGGCATCAGCAGCAGGTCTGCACCGGCCTGCAGCGCCTTGACCGCCGCCTGACCGGGGGTATACACATCGGTGATGGCCTGCATCGCCAGCGAATCCGTCACGATCAAGCCCTGATAGCCCAGCTCCCCGCGCAAAAGATCGGTCAGCATGACGCTGGAAAGGGAGGCCGGGGTATCGTCCCCTGTTACCTGCGGCACGGTAATGTGGGCCACCATAATCAGCGGAGCATTGTTCACATTTTGGGCAAAGGGCACCAGCTCACAGCTGCGCAGGTCATCCAGCGTTTTGTTCAGCGTTACGGTGCCAACGTGGGTATCCTCGCTGGTATCGCCATGGCCGGGGAAATGCTTGAGGGTGCAGGCAATGCCCGCATCGGCAAACCCGGCGCACGCCCCGCCCACAAGGTCGGCGGCGGTCTGCGGTTCACTGCTGAACGCGCGGGTACCGATGACCGGGTTATCGGGGTTGGTGTTCACATCGGCCACAGGGGCAAAATCCAGGTTAAAGCCGTATTCTTTTAAGTAGCCGCCAATGGTGCGGCCCATGGCGCGGGCATCTTCCGGGTTACCGGATGTTCCCACCGCCGCAGCGCTTTCGTATTGGGGCAGGTCAAACGCGGCATTGTTGGCAAGGCGCGCCACCAGACCGCCCTCCTCATCAATGGCAGTAAAGAGCGGCGTATCGCTCGCCTGCTGCAAATCGTCCAGGAATTGGGTGATCTGCTGCGGGCTTTCCAGATTTTTGCCAAAGATCACCACGCCGCCCACCGGGTACTCCGCCAAAGTCTGGCGCATGGCATCCGTCAGTTCGGTCACGCCGTCCGCCTTGGCATCGTTGATCTGGTCCTGCGTTTGGCTCAAGTCCAGGGAATCGGGTCGAACCAGAAAGAGCTGCCCCACCTTTTGTTCCAGCGTCATCTCCTCCAGCAGCTGCTGCACGGGGTCCGGCTCCGGGGTGGGCTGTTCCGTGGGTGCTGCCTGCGTGGTTTTGGCTTGCTGTGTTGGTGCTTCGGTCGGCTGGGCCGCCTTATTGGGGAGTACATCTTTTGGGGCAGCAGAACAGGCGCACAAGACTGCCGCCAAAACGGTTGACACAAATGCCGCGAATCTTTTTTTCATGCTTACCGCCCCCTGCTGTTTGTCTAGGGTGTATCCTCTAATAAGATAAACGAAGAAGTCATCCAAATTGTTACATAAAAGGCATTTTTCCTATCCATATTTTCACAGGGAAATATCTTTGCCTTAAGGCAATACCGCATAATTCTAAGTGCTGATACGGCGAGCGAGGTGCGGCAGATGCTAAGCCAAAAGCGCAGATAATACTGGATGCTGCAAAGGTGAGCGCCGCCAGTGGCGGAAACAGCGAACCGAAGCAGGGGCAGCGGTCGCAGAGTGCGAGGGGCTTTTGCCCCCGAAGCACGATGCGGGTACCGCAACCCGACATTATCGAGCATTTTGGCAACGCAGATGCCGTGCCGCAGCCGCCGGAGCGGTGCTTAAGCCGTCAGGCGGGAATTGTGCGGTGCTGCCTTTGCCTTAAGTTGGCGGGTGCACAATGTGCGCCCCTGCGGTCACTATAGGGAAATGCCATTTTCCCCGCACAACGCGCACTGCTGCATATGCTGGCCTTGCGGCGTGTTTTATTGTATTTTGATTATACCATGCCTCGCGGCAAAATGGAACGGAATTTACAGGAATCAAGTGGTAAAATCCCGCATTACTCTGCAAAAAGCCCTCGACACAGTGGTTTGGCACCGTGCCGGGGGCTTTGCATTGGTTCAGGCTTTGCTGCCGGACCGATTATTCATCATCAACGGTATTGTCATTGCCAACCGGGTCTTCGGCGGCAACATCGGCGGTTTCGGGGGTGGCTTCCTCCTCGGCTTCCAGCGCTGCCTTGTCATAGGCAAAGGCGTTCAGGGCGTCAGTGCTCACTTCATACACAACGCCTGCTGCGCCGGAGCTGCGCAGGTAGCACAGGGTATCGTCCTCGGCATCGTTGCCGCCAAAGCTGCACTGGATGCTGGTGCCGTCCGATGTGATCAGGGTAACGATGGCATTGGGGGTATCCAGACCATACACGGCATCGGCCTGCGGTTCGGTCACGCTCCACTTGGTTTTCAGATCGCAGATGGTGCTCGCCATCTTTTTGACGATATCCTGATTCAGGTTATACTCCGCATCATCCGTCAGCGTCCAGGTGCTGTCATTCTGGTCAAAGCTCAGGGTTCCGCCGTTGGCGGTCTGCACCACCATCTTGGTCACATCGTCCACATCTATGTCCGTAATGCTCTGGGCGGCATACAGCTGCTTTGCGGTTTTGCAGATGCCGCTCAGGGCCGAACTGTCCAGCGTATACACCGGGCCGTCTGCGCTCAGGCGGGCATACCAGTTGTTTGTGATGGAGTTCTTGCTGCCAACGGTCAGCGTCCATTCGGTATCTGCCGTTTTCAGGCTCAGCTCATAAGTCGGGGTATCAAAGCCCATGCTGGCAACGTCGGCGTCATCGCTCAGTTCGCGCAGCGCGGTCAGAGCGGTCATGCTGTCGGCAACGCCTTGGGCCTTACTCTGGTCAAGGGGCAGCGCGGGGTCAGAATCCAGTGTCCAGGTATCATCCGTTTTGGTCAGGGCGGATTCCAACGTTGCGCCATCGCTGGCGTCTTTGTAGGCAATCGCGGTCACGCTGTCAGCATCCAGGCTGCACAGTGCAATGCTGGTATCCTCTTCCTCGGTGTCTGCATGGTTCAGCACGCCAAGGGCAACGCCCAGCACAACCACCACGGGAACCAGCACAAAAAGGGGCAACATTTTCTTTGTGTTCATTGGCTGTTATCTCCTAAGGTTTCTGCGGCACTGGAAATATCAACGGCGGCGGCGCACCAAAGTGATGGCAATACCGGCCACGATAAAGGCCAGCGGCACCACAATGGTAAACAGCAGGCCAAGCAGCATGATGGCCTTGGCAGGTACCGTCAAGGTTTCGGCGCTCATACTCTTGCTGTCAATCACCACACCGTTTTCTTCGCCGGTCATCCAGTTCACGGTACTTGTTAGTAGCTGTGCGTTGCCACCAATCAACAACGAGGCATATTCCCTAGCGACATACTCTATCCCCTTGCTGTTCAGTAGATTAGCGCAGTTCACCCACACTACCTTTGCACCAGTGGTGCTGTTGCTGGCGGCAACGGCAATGTTAAAGGGGCCGTTGGGGTCATTTGCCCCCTGCTCAGCGGTGGATGCCTGGGCGTAATCCTGCATGGCGTAAGCCGTGCTACTGGTGCTCAGCAGGGTGGTCAGGGTCAGGTCATCGGTGCTGTCGCCTTTCACAATGCCCTGTGCCACGGGGGTAAAAACATGCATGCCGTCGGTCACGCCCGCGGTGATCTCGTTAGAACTCAAGTTCGGCAAAAGGCACGTCTGTGCAGTGCCGTAAAGGTAATAGCTGCTGTCATTTTCAATCACAAGGCCTTCCTGGCGGGTCATGCCGTACTCTGCCAGCAGGGCATCCAGGTTGGGGGTACTCACCGTCAGATCGGTGGTCACAAACAGGTGGCCGCCGTTTTCCAGATAGGTCTTGATGGCAGCGGCATCCAGGGTGGAAAGGTCCGCCTGCGGGTCGTTGATCAGCAGGGCTGCGGCATCTTCGGGCACTGTATCGGTGGTCAGCAGGTTCAGGTCCTGCATGGTAACGCCGGAATTATCCAGCGTTTCGGTAAAATCGCTTTCCAGACTGGATTCGCCGTGGCCGGTCAGCTGGTACAGCACATAGCTGCTCTCCCGCGTGACCTTGGCAATGCCGGAGGACAGCGCGTTCTCAGCGGAGAAGCTCATTGTGTAACTGCCGGTGGTATAATAGCTGGAATAATCCGCCGTATACATATCATTGTAGTCCACCACGGTGTGGTTATCCCCGCATACAAGGATCACGCTGGAGGAGCTTGCGTTCTGCGCGTCATACTGCTGTGCAAAGGTGGGGTACAGCGCGGGGTCGCGCTGCTGCCAGGTAAAATGGCTGCTTTCGCCCGCATAGCGGTCCAGAATTCGCGTAATGTTGGAATCCTCGTTGCCGGTTTCCGCCAGGTAATAGGCGGTCACATCGGTGTTCAGTTCCTGCAGCATGGTTCTGGTGGTATCGCTCAGGGTGAACATTTTGCCGGTGGAAATATCAAACTGGGTAAACTTGGTGGGCACCGCGCCCACCACAAGGTTGAGCAGAATTACCAGCACCAGCACCACAACGGCCAGCACGCTGGCGTAAGCACCGCTGCGCAGGCTGCGGCGGCGCGCTGCCTGCTGTGCCTGGTTAGGGGCAGGGGCATTGGCCGCGTTCTTTTTCTTAAAGTTCATCGTCGGACCCCCCTCATTAATTCCAGCGGCGGCGTTCCAGTGCCTGACCCGTCAGGAAGAGGAACAGTCCCGCCACCGATAGATAATACACAATGCCGGTCACGCTGAACATGCCGCCCACAAAATCCGTAAACGGCTGGAACAGTGCCAGCGCGCCAAGCACGCTGTTAAAGCCGGTCAGCAGCCAGGCCGGGCGCAGCTTAAACAGCAGCACCAGCACCACGGCACCGCCGCAGAACACCGCGCTGCCCACCGTGACATTTTTGCAGGCCAGACCGACCAGCAGAGCCACAACCGCCAGCACCACGCAGAACACGATGAATGCCAGCGTGTTGCCGCTGGTGAACAGGCTCTTGATGCCGTTCATCAGGTAGCAGATCAGCAGCGCACCAAAAGTAGCCAGGTACGCAATGATCTGGTTTTCCGTCAGGGCGGAGACAAAGGTGCCGATGGCAATGCAGGCAGCGCCCATCAAAAAGTACGCCAGCCAGGTGGCGTAAGCGCTGGTAAGGGAGATGGTGCCAAAGGCCGTGAGCACCAGCGGCATGATGGCCGCTGCCGCCATGGGCACGGCAAACACCGCCAGCTGGGCAAAGTACTTCCCCATCACGATAGAAGGGATACCCACCGGGCTGGTGAGCAGCAGCTGGTCGGTTTTATTGCGGCGTTCATCCGCAAAGCTGCGCATGGTCAGCGCCGGCAGCAAAAACAGCATGACCAGCGTGGTAGAATACAAAACGGTTGAAAAATCCGACGTGCCATACACCAGGCAGTTGGCGGAGTAATATAACCCGATAAACGCCAGCATAACACCAATGACAACATAGCCGACCAGGCTGGTGAAATAGCTGCGCAGTTCCCGCTTAAAAATGGCAAACATGGCTCACTCTTCCTCCTTTTGGTCGTTTTCGGCTTCCGGTTGTTCCGGAGTATCATCCGCCGGGGCCTGCGGTTCGGCAGGCTCAGCAGACTGTTCCGGCTGTGCGGCAGCCGCTTCCGGAGCCGGTTCTTCGGTTTCTTCCGGCCGGGCTTCCTCCGGTGCAGTCTCGGTGATCTGTAGGAAGATATCCTCCAAACTCATCGTATCGCTTGTCAGGGACACAACCGGGCAGCCAGCTTCGGCCAGTGCCTTGGACAGGGCCGCGCGCAGGTCTGCACCGGTGGTGCTGGTGGCGGTAAAGCTGACTTCATCGCCCTTTTCTGCGGTCACGCGCAGGTCGGTCAGGCCCTCCACCTTGGCGGCAGCGGCCAGAATCTGTTCTTTGGTGCCAAGTGCCGTGGCGGCAATCATGCCGCGGGCAGCCAGCTGGGCGGCCAGCTCTTCCGGCGTGCCCTGGGCGGCCACTTTACCGTGCGCAATAATCAGCACGCGGTCACAGATCGTCTGCACTTCGCTCAGGATATGGCTGGAAAGGATGACGGTGTGGGTCTCTCCCAGGTCATGGATGAGGTTGCGGATCTCGATCATCTGGGCGGGGTCCAGGCCAACGGTGGGTTCGTCCAGAATGATCACCTTGGGGCTGCCCAGCAGCGCAGCGGCAATGCCAACGCGCTGGCGGTAGCCTTTGGAAAGGTTGCGGATCAGCCGCTTTTCCATCTCCTGCAGCCCAGCGCGCTGCACGGCCTGCGCTACATCCTGCACGCGGTCCGCTTTTTTCTTTTTGCCTTTCAGCTCGCTGACAAACAGCAGGTATTCCTGCACAGTCATATCGGTATACAGCGGCGGAATTTCCGGCAGGTAGCCGATGCAGGCTTTGGCCTCCTTGGGCTCTTCCTGAACATCATGGCCGTCAATGGCAACGGTGCCGCCCGTGGGCGCAAGATACCCGGTGATCATGTTCATTGTGGTGGATTTGCCGGCGCCGTTGGGCCCCAGCAGGCCGTAAATACAGCCGTCCTGCACAGTGAAGCTGATATCATCGACCGCAGTGTGTTTTCCGTAACGCTTGGTCAAATGCTTGACTTCGATCAATGGATGCACTCCCCTTTTCTTGGGGGCCGCCCGCCGCAGGGCAGGCGTACCCCTGAACTATCCAGAAGTATACTGCCTATTTGTGAAAATTGTGCGTCGTTTTTTTGCCAGGATGTGAAAATTGTGTGCACATGCAAAAGCACCCCTGCGCGGCTGCAGGGGTGCCAAATCAGCTTATTCTTTTGCTGCTTCGTTTCTTTTGCGGGGGGCAGCTTTACTTTTTCTGTTTTTTCCGCTTTGCTTTCACAATGACGTCTGCAATGTGCATGGCAACATCATCCTTGCTTTGCAGCGGCAGCGCGGTGGAAATGCTTTCGGTAATCAGGGTTACAACGTTGGTATCCACGCCAAAACCGGCGCCGGGCACCTTGACATTGTTGGCCACAATCATATCCATGTTTTTCTTGTGCAGCTTGGCAGTAGAATTTTCGATCAGATCTTTCGTTTCCATCGAAAAGCCGCAGACAAACAACTGCTCCGGCTTGTGCTCGCCGACCCAGCCCAGAATGTCATCCGTGCGTTCCAGCTCAATTGAAAGTTCACCATCGTGCTTTTTGATCTTATCCTGCGCCACCTGGGCCGGGCGGTAGTCCGCCACAGCGGCGGCCATCACCAGGGCATCCGCATCCATGGCGTTGGCCTTGACAGCTTCAAACAGTTCTGCCGCGGTGGCAAAAGGCACCATTTTGACAAACGGAACCGGCGGCAAGTCGGAAGATGTCAGCAGCGTCACATCCGCGCCGCGCAGCATACAGGCGCGGGCCACGGCATAGCCCATTTTGCCGGTGGAATGGTTTGTCAGGTAGCGCACCGGGTCCATCGGTTCGCGGGTGCCGCCAGCGGAAACCACCACTTTCATGCCCTGCATGTCTTTTTCGTGTTCCAGCTCCCGTGCCACATAGTCCACCAGAACGCCTTCATCGGGCAGGCGGCCGGAGCCCGTATCGCCGCAGGCCAACAGGCCGGAACCGGAGGGAATGACGGTGAAACCGTAATGTTCCAGCGTTTTCAGGTTATCCTGGGTGATGGGGTTTTCCAGCATATGGGTGTTCATGGCAGGGGCCACCAGCTTGGGGCAGCGGGCCGCCAGGGTAACGGTGGTCAGCATGTCATCCGCCAGGCCGTGGGCCAGCTTGGCGATCACATTTGCGGTTGCCGGGGCGATCAGCATCAAATCCGCCGCGTTGGCCAGCGAAACATGGGCCACATCATACTGGAAGTTGCGGTCAAAGGTATCCACAATGCAGCGGTTGTTGGTCAGGGTTTCAAACACCAGCGGGGTGATAAACTCCGTGGCGTTTTTGGTCATCAGCACATGCACATTGGCGCCGGCTTTGGCCAGGGCATGGGCCACATTGGGCATTTTATAAGCAGCAATCCCGCCGGTAATGCCCAGCACAATGGTTTTGCCTTTCAGGTTCATGATAACACATCCTTATATTTGGCCGGGCTTCTGGCTGCCCGTATTGTTCTGCTTTTAAGTATATCCTGCCGGGGGGCAAAAGTAAAGGCAATACCGCATAATTCTAAGTGCCGATACGGCGAGCGAGGTGCGGCAGATGCCAAGCCAAAAGCGCAGATAATACTTTGTGTATTATCGAGCATTTTGGCAACGCAGATGCCGTGCCGCAGCCGCCGGAGCGGTGCTTAAGCCGCAAGGCGGGAATTGTGTGGTGTTGCCTAAAGGGAATTCAACAGTTGGCAAACGGGCTGCGAACTGCTATAATAAACTGTAATTTTACATTCTGCGCATTTTATACTTTTATAACAGGGCAATTCTGCATCATTCTAAGGCAATACCGCACAATTCTAAGCACCGCTCCGGCGGGAATTGTGCGGTGTTGCCCTAAGCCTATCGAACGGGAAACATTGCCGGGTTGCCAAGGATACGAGGTTTTACCCTATGATTCTTGCAGTTGATATCGGTAACAGCAACATCTGCATTGGCGGGCTGGATGGCATGAAGGTGCTGTTCACCGCACGCATGGTCACCCGCCCGCGCTGCACCGGGGATGAATACACCGCCGAGCTGAAATTTCTGCTGGGCCGCCTTGGCGTTACCCCTGAAGCCTGTGAGGGCGTTATCGTGTGCAGCGTGGTGCCCGACCTGACCAAAGTTCTGGCCGATGCCTGCACCCGGCTGACCGGGCGCAAAGCCATGCTGGTCAGCCCTGCACTGAACACCGGGCTGACCTTTGCGGTGGACGCTCCGGACCGCGTGGGGCGGGACCGCATTGCCGATGCCACCGCCGCAGCCGCCCACTATCCCCTGCCCTGCATGACGGTGGACCTTGGCACGGCCACCACCTATAATGTCATTTCTTCCAAGCGGGCGTTCCTGGGTGGTTTTATCCTGCCCGGCGTGCAGACCAGCCTGCGGGCCATCAGCAGCGGCACAGCGCAGCTGCCGCCTATCTCGCCCGAAACACCGGATCACCTGATTGGCCGCAACACGGTGGAATGCCTGAACAACGGCGTGATGTTTGGCACCGCAGCCATGCTGGACGGCCTGGCTGCCCGTGTGGAAGCCGAACTTGGCGAGCCGCTGACCGTGGTTGCCACCGGCGGCCTGGCCCCCTGCATCATGCCCTGCTGCACCCGCAAGGTGATTTATGATTCTGACCTGTTGTTCAAGGGGCTGGCGATCCTGTACAGCAAAAACGCCGAATAAGCAAGTTTGCACGTTTTGTATTCTGCCTGCTATCAGAAAAGGGACCGGCATTTTCTGCCGATCCCTTTGTTTTATGTATTTTCCGAATGTTTTAGGCAATACCGCATAATTCTAAGTGCCGATACGGCGAGCGAGGTGCGGCAGATGCCAAGCCAAAAGCGCAGATAATACTGGATGTCTTATCGAGCATTTTGGCAACGCAGATGCCGTGCCGCAGCTGCCGGAGCGGTGCTTAAGCCGCAAGGCGGGAATTGTGCGGTGTTGCCTTTACATATCCGGCGTAACCATCACAGCGCCGTAATTGCGCACGCTCAGCACATGGCAACTGCCCGCGCCAAACACAGCGTCAATGGCGTTCTTGTAGGTTTCCAGCAGTGCCAGCGGAACAAATGCCTGGATGGTACCGGCAAAGCCGCCGCCCTGCAAACGCCATGCGCCGCGGCCGTTCAGCACCTTCTGGCTGATGGCCAATGCCAAAGGCACGCCCTGCTCCTGCGGGTTCTTGATGCTGTAGGCGTTCTGGTTGAACTCAAAGCTGGAATGGCCGCCCTCAATGATCAGCTGCAGGAAGCGGTCAAAATCATCTGCCTTGATGGCTTCATAGATTTCCCCGGCGCGGCGGCTGTCATTATAAAAATGGATGGCACGCACCACGGCGCGGTCGCCGGTCACTTTGCGCACTTCGGGGATGGCTTTCAGGAAGGTTTCCTCGTCCACATCGCGCAGAACCTTTTTGCCAAAGAATTCGGCAACGCTCTCCATCTCGCGGCGCACAGCGGCATAATCATCGGTCAGGTCAGCGTGGCTGCCCTTGGTATCGCTGATGCAGAGTGCAAAGCCCTTGGCTGCCAGATCAAACGGAACTTCGCGCACGACCGGATGGCCCACTTCCTTAAAGTCGATGGTGATGACCTTTCCCACGGCGCAGGCGGTCTGGTCCATCAGGCCACAGGGCTTGCCAAAGAAAACATTCTCAGCATACTGGCTGATCATGGCGTTTTTGACCTGGTCGAAACGCTTCATGTCATTATCGTTGTACTCGCCGCGGAAGATAGCACCCATGCACACCTCAAAGGCAGCCGAGCTGGACAAACCGGAACCGCCCAGAACGTCAGAGGTGGTGTAACAGTCAAAGCCGCCCACCTTGCCGCCGTCTTTCACAATGCCGGCAGCCACGCCGCGGATCAGGCTGGCGCTGTGCTCTGCTTCAACGGGCTGCGGGGTCAGGTCGCGCAGATTCACATCGTCGATCTTACCAAAGCCGTGAGAAATCACGCGTACAACGTTCTCGTCATTCTTGGCAACCACAGCAATGATATCCAGGTTTACGGCAGCTGCAATCACCACGCCGTTGTTATGGTCGGTATGGTTGCCGCCGATCTCGGTGCGGCCGGGTGCCGAGTACAAACACACTGTGCGGCCCGTGCCAAAGTTTTCTTCAAAATGGTCGATCATATCCACATAACGGACACGCTGGGCTGCCACAGTAGCAGTGTCTGCCCCATACAGCTTGGCAAAAGCCTGGTCGTAACCGCCGTTCAAGATATTTTGTTTCAGTTCCGCACTCGTTGCCATCGTTCATACACCTTTCTTCGTTTGGCTGTCCCTTGTAAAATATGCACAAAAACCGCGCGTTCTTTTTAGCTATGCAGCGCATTTTAGGCCAGTATCACGGCTTCTTGTACTCAGTATAACAAATTTTAGCAGGATGTAAACATCTTTTTTCAACGCGATTATGGACTTTTGATGAATCTTCTGATATAATGGTAAAAAATGTGCTTCATCCTGTTCCGGCCTGCTGCGGTGGGCCCTGTTTTGGGAGCAGAATGGCGAACCACAACCAGATTTTGCAAGAGTGAGGGATTTGGTATGCCGACCATCGCAAAGCAATCTTATAAGCAGAACTATACCGATAATGTAGAGCTTTCCATTTTTAATTGTGGCCACGAATACTGCCAGCCGGGCCACACCTGGGGCCCCGGTGTGCGTGACCATTACCTGATCCATCTTGTTGTTGCGGGCAAAGGTGTGTATCAGGTCAACGGCGCTGCCTATAATTTGCAGGAGGGTGATCTCTTCCTCGCCAAACCCAACCAGCTCATCACCTATGCGGCAGATGAAACCGACCCGTGGGAATATTACTGGGTCGGCTTTAACGGTGCCTGCGCCAACAAGCTGGTGCAGCAGACCCCGTTCAGCGATGTGCAGCCCGTGCACCACTGCAAAGACCCCCAAAGCACCCGTGAAACCATTTATAATATCTACCTGGCCCGCGGCCCGGAACCGCAGTGCGAAGCCCTGATGACCGGCTACCTGTACCTGTTCATGGCCCAGCTGATGAAGGAAGCGCGCGAAGCCATGCCCAACACGCCGTCTTCCAGCAGCCAGTATGTGTTGGCCGCTATCAAGTATATTCAGTTCAACTATTCCCATGATATTTCGGTAGATGACATCGCCAAGGCGGTTGGGGTCAGCCGCAGCCATCTTTACCGCGTGTTCATGTCCAATGTAGGCCAAAGCCCGATTGACTATTTAACGGGCTACCGCATCAGCGAAGCGTGTTCCCTGCTGAAAAACACCGGGCTTTCCATCGCCGAAATCGCGGTCTCCGTCGGCTTTTTTGACCAGTTCTATTTTTCCCGCGTGTTCAAAAAGGTCAAAGGCGTTCCCCCCAGCAAGTACCTTGCCGCGCTGGAAAAAGACCCGCAGCTGGGGCTGGTATAAGCCATTTTCACACAATGTCCCACCATACGGCAGCACCTTGCTTTTTGGTGCTGCCGCTCAGTTTTTACCGACAGACTGATATATTTGCCATAACATTAGAGCAAACGGAGCAAACCATGTCTTTGAAGAAAAATCAGATTTTTGAAACCACGATTGAAAACCTTTCCAGCGATGGCAGCGGCGTTGCCCATGTGGAAGGGCAGGCCGTTTTTGTGCCCGGCGCGGCACCGGGGGATGTGATCCGCTGCCGCATTGTAAAGGCATTGAAAAGCTATGCTTTCGGCCGCATTGACGCGATTTTAGCCCCCGGCCCCGGCCGCGTTGCGCCGGATTGTGCCGTGTGCACTCCCTGCGGCGGCTGTGGCCTGCGCCATTTGAGCTATGCTACGGAATGCGAGGCGAAAACCGGCTTTGTGCGGGATGCTTTTGCCCGCCTTGGCGGCTTTGATGTAAGCAGCTTTGAGTTTTCGCCCGTTCTCGCCCTGACGGACCACACCGCACACTACCGCAATAAGGTCCAGCTGCCCGTTGGGCTGGATGCCGATGGCCATGTCGTAACTGGTTTTTACGCCGGGCGCACCCACCGTATCGTCCCCTGCCCCGATTGCAAATTGCAGCCGGAGTGGATGAACGCCCTGGCCCGCCGGGCTTGTGCGTTACTGGAAGCCAACGGCATTGCCCCCTATGACGAGGAAACCGGCAAGGGCCGCGTGCGCCATTTGTATATGCGCCAGGGCTGGCACAGCGGTCAGCGCCTGCTGTGCTTTGTGGTAAACGGCAACGGCCTGCCCAACGAAGCCGAGATCTGCCGCACCTTGCAGCAGGAGTTCCAGCTGACCACCGTGCTGATCAACCGCAATACCGCCCGCACCAACGTGATTTTAGGGCGGGATACCCGCACCGTGCTTGGCCCCGGCGTGATTGAGGATACTTTGGCCGGAGTGCCCATCCAGATGGGTGTGCACGAGTTTTATCAGGTCAACACCCCCGCTGCCGAGCTGCTATACGCCAAGGCGAAAGAGTTTGCCCGGCTGCAGCCGGATGACTTTTTGCTGGACCTTTACTGCGGTATGGGCACCATTGGCCTTTCGATGAAGCCGCACTGCCGCCGCCTGGTCGGCGTTGAGGTTGTGCCGCAGGCAGTGGAAGGTGCCAAAACCGTTGCTGCGCATCTTGGCCTGCCCCCGGAGGAAGCCGATTTTTACTGCATGGACGCCGGCGAAGCCGCGACCCGCCTTGCCAGCGAGGGTGCCCACCCCGATGTGATCGTGGTGGACCCCCCGCGCAAAGGCTGCGATAACGCCACCCTGACTGCCATTGTCCAGATGGCCCCACGCACCCTCGTCATGGTCAGCTGCAACCCCTCCACCGCCGCCCGCGATGCTAAGTTCCTGTGTGAACAGGGGTATACGCTGGAAAAGGTTCAGCCCGTGGATTTGTTCCCAAGGACAAGGCACGTCGAAGCGATAGTTTCGCTACAAAGAGAAATCTAGTAGAAATCCTCCGTTTTACGTTATTTTCTCGTCACGTTGTGTTCGATGGCGAGGGCGATAAACTCCGCAACAAACGCATTGAAAATCACATTACTGTTTCGGTGGTAATTGATATGGAGTGCGGAAACACAAAGAATTGAATATCTAACAATCGGCATAGCCGCAGACTTTCACAAAAAGCCTGCGGCTTTTTCTTTGCCCAAAAACAGAAAGGAGGCATCCGTGAAATGGCAGTTTTTCGTGTAGAAAAGAACAGCGGCTACACGGTCATGTCAAACCACCACCTGCGGAACCGGGCCTTGTCCCTGAAAGCTAAGGGCTTACTCTCCCAAATGCTCTCCCTGCCGGAAGATTGGGACTACACCCTGCAAGGGCTGGCCCGTATCAACCGGGAAAGCATTGACGCGATACGGCAGGCCATCCGGGAACTGGAACAGGCAGGCTACATCCAGCGTTCCAGAGAACGGGACGAGAAAGGGCGGCTGCGCGGTTCAGACTATGTAATCTTCGAGCTGCCGCAGCCTGTTCCTGCATCGGTTTCACCTACATTGGAAAATCCAACGTTGGAGAATCCCACGCAGGAAAACCCTACGTTGGAAAATCCAATGCAATTAAATAAAGATAAACTAATTACAGAAAAACAAAAGAAAGAGGGATTAAATACCGATTCCATTCCTATCCATTCCCCAAACCCCTTGCCTTTGGACGAGGACAAGGCAGCGGCACCGCCGCCGGAACGGACGGAAAACCGAAAGGAAGCGGCCTATCAAATCTACAGGGACCTGATTTTGGAGAACATCGAGTATGACACCCTCATCCAGAATCCCCGGATAGACCGGGAACAACTGGACGAGATCGTGGACATCCTGCTGGAAACTGTCTGTACCAGCCGCAAGTCCATCCGGGTTGCCGGGGACGATTATCCGGCAGAGCTGGTCAAGGCCAAGTTCCTGAAACTGGACAGCCATCACATTGAGTTCGTCATGGACTGCCTGCGGGATAACACCACCAAAGTCCGTAACATCAAGCAATACCTGCGGGCCATGCTGTTCAACGCCCCCAGCACCATCAACAGCTACTATGCGTCCCTTGTGGCGCACGATATGGCGCAGCCCGATTGGGGCCGCCCGCCCAACAACTGACCGAAAGGAGCGTCCACCCATGAGAGCCCTTTACCTGCGGCGGCTGGTGGTTCCACCCTAGCTGCCGCTCTGAATTTTCTGCAACAAGGAGGGATTCATATTGCAGGAAGAAGTCACCCAGAAAACCATTGCCCTGTCCATGAAAACGGGCAAACTCACCTCCCAAGCCCTGCAAGCTGCGCTGAAAAAATACTTGCAGCACCGGGCCAAGGGGCCAAAGCTGCATCACGGCAAGCAAAGCCTGAAACAGCTGAAAGCCTACGGTGCATCCCTGACCAACATTGAAGTCACGGAGGCGAGCATCGGGGCGTTCAAGCCATGTGCCAAGAAGTACGGCGTGGACTTCACCTTACGCAAGGACAAGACCACCCAGCCGCCCCACTACATCGTGATCTTCAAGGCCAAGGATGCGGACAATCTGGAACAGGCGTTCCGGGAGTTCACGGCCAAAACGCTCTCCAAAGAGCAGCGGCCATCCATCCGTAAAGTGCTGACCGCAGCCAAGCAGAAAGCCGCCCAGCAGCCGAAACGTGCGAAGGAAAAAATCAAACAAAGGGGGTTAGAGCGATGAAGCCTGAACTGAAAAAACTACTGTTGCTGAATCTGCCGTATCTGCTGTTCGTGTACCTGTTCGCCAAATGCGGGCAGACGTACCGTCTGTCGGCGGGCGTGGATGCTTCGGCAAAGCTGCTCCACCTGACAGACGGTATCTCCGCCGCCTTTGCAAACCCGCTGCCCAGTCTGCATCCGTTTGACCTCTGCGTGGGCGTTACCGGGGCGGTGGCTGTCCGGCTCATCGTGTACAGCAAGGGCAAGAACGCCAAGAAGTACCGCAAGGGCGAGGAATACGGTTCTGCCCGGTGGGGCACCGCCAAAGACATTGCCCCGTACATCGACCCCAAGTTTGAAAACAACATCCTGCTGACCCAGACCGAACGCCTGACCATGACCGGGCGGCCCAAAGACCCCAAAACAGCCCGGAACAAGAATGTGCTGGTGATCGGCGGCTCCGGCAGCGGCAAGACCCGCTTCTATGTGAAGCCCAACCTCATGCAATGCTTTCCCACTTCCGACTATCCCACCTCATTCGTGGTCACAGACCCGAAAGGCACACTGATTCTGGAAACGGGCCAAATGTTCCAGCGGGCAGGCTACCGGGTGAAAATCCTGAACACGATAAACTTTTCCAAGTCCATGAAGTACAACCCCTTTGTCTACATCCACTCGGAAAAAGACGTGCTGAAGCTGGTAAATACCCTTATCGCTAACACCAAGGGCGAGGGTGAAAAATCAGCAGAAGATTTTTGGGTGAAGTCGGAACGGCTGTTCTACACTGCGCTTATCGGCTACATCTGGTATGAGGCCCCGGCAGAAGAAATGAACTTCACCACCCTGCTGGAAATGATAAATGCCAGTGAAGCCCGCGAGGACGACCCGGAGTTTCAAAGCCCAGTGGACCTCATGTTTGAACGGCTGGAACAGAAAGACCCGGACCACTTCGCCGTCCGGCAGTACAAAAAGTTTTTGCTGTCGGCGGGCAAGACCCGTTCTTCCATCCTGATAAGCTGTGGTGCCCGTTTAGCCCCATTTGACATCCGGGAGGTGCGGGAGCTGATGGAGAACGATGAAATGGAGCTGGACACCATCGGGGATGAAAAGACCGTGCTGTTTTTGATTATGAGCGACACGGACACCACCTTCAACTTCATTCTTGCCATGCTCCAAAGCCAGCTTATCAACCTGCTGTGTGACCGTGCGGATGATAAATACGGCGGTCGGCTGCCTGTCCATGTGCGGCTGATTCTGGACGAGTTCGCCAACATCGGGCAGATTCCCAACTTCGACAAGCTGATCGCCACCATCCGCAGCCGGGAAATCTCGGCATCCATCATTTTGCAGAGCCAGTCGCAGCTAAAAGCCATCTACAAGGATGCGGCCGAAATCATTTCGGACAACTGCGATTCTGTTCTCTTTTTGAGTGGGCGGGGAAAGAATGCCAAAGAGATCTCCGATGCGCTGGGGAAAGAAACCATCGACAGTTTCAACACCAGCGAAAACCGGGGTTCTCAAACCTCCCACGGACTGAACTATCAAAAATTAGGAAAGGCGTTGATGTCAGAGGACGAAATCGCAATCATGGACGGCGGCAGGTGCATTTTGCAGCTGCGGGGCGTGAGGCCGTTCTTCTCGGAGAAGTTCGACATTACAAAGCACCCACACTACAAGTACCTTGCGGACGCGGACAAAAAGAATACCTTTGAGGTGGACAGGTTCTTATCCACCCTGCGCCGGAAACGGCAGCAGGTAGTCGCACAGGACGAAAGTTTTGACCTGTACGAAATCGACCTGTCGGATGAAGATGCAGCCGCCGAATGAGGCGGCATTTTTTGAAAAAATTTTTGAGTGCCGCAGAACAAGCGGCAGAAAGTGAGGACCTTATGGAATTTTTCAACAGCGCAGTTGATACTTTGCAGACGATTGTGGTCGGTCTGGGCGGTGCCCTGTGTGTCTGGGGTGGCATCAACCTGTTGGAGGGCTATGGACAGGATAACCCCGGCAGCAAGAGCCAGGGCGTGAAGCAGCTGGTCGCGGGCGGCGGCGTTGCCTTGATCGGCGTGACCCTTGTCCCGCTGCTGTCCGGGCTGCTGGGTTAAGCCCTGTATTGCTGCCCACAATTTTCCGAACAACTAACACCTAAAATCCTACTCCGCGCTCTCCCTCTCACATGGGAGGGCGCGGGAAAGGAGGTATCTTTGCTTGATTAGTGAGATCATCGAGAAATGGATAAAAGGCATTTTGATAGATGGCATCACGGGCAACCTCTCCGGCCTGTTCGACAACGTGAACGCCAAGGTGGGCGAAATCGCTTCGGACGTTGGTTCTACCCCGCAGGCATGGAACAGCGGCATTTTCAATATGCTGCGCAGTCTTTCCGAAACGGTAGTACTGCCCATTGCAGCGGCCATCCTTGCCCTTGTGATGTGCCATGAGCTTATCCAGATGATTACCGAAAAGAACAATATGCACGACTTCGATACTTCCATGTTCTTCCGCTGGATTTTCAAGTCTGCCTTTGCCATCCTCATAGTCAGCAACACATGGAATATCGTTATGGGTGTGTTCGATGCCACCCAGAGCGTTGTCAACCAAAGTTCCGGCGTTATCATTGGCGAAACATCCATCCACTTTGACCGCCTGATACCCGGACTGGAATTTCAGCTAGAAAGCATGACCATCGGCAGTCTGCTCAGCCTGTGGTTCCAGACCCTTGTGGTGGGCCTGACCATGAACATCCTGTCTATCTGCATTTTCCTTGTAACCTATGGCCGTATGATTGAAATTTATGTGGTCACGGCGTTAGGCCCCATCCCGCTGGCGACCATGGGCAGCAACGAGTGGCGCAGCACCGGGCAGAACTACTTGAAGTCTTTGCTGGCACTGGGTTTCCAAGCGTTCCTGATTATGATTGTCGTGGGCATCTATGCGGTGCTGATACGCAATATTTCGGGCGCGGCGGACATTGCCGGGGCTATCTGGGGTTGCATGGGCTATACCGTTCTGCTCTGTTTCTGTCTATTCAAGACCGGCAGCATCAGCAAATCGGTGTTTGGTGCCCATTGAGAAAGGAGCGTTTGAATGGCGTATGTGACCGTTCCCAAAGATTTGACCCATGTAAAATCCAAAGTCTTATTCGGGCTGACCAAGCGGCAGCTGGTCTGCTTCGGCGGTGCGCTTTTAACGGGCGGACCGCTTTATTTTTTGGCCCGGAACTATCTTTCCAACAGTGCAGCGGCCCTGCTGATGATTTTTGCCATGCTGCCGGGGCTGCTGTTCGCTCTGTTCGAGCGGCACGGCCAGCCCCTTGAAGTGGTGATTCAGCAAATGATTCAGTGCTGTTTCCTGCGCCCCAAGGAAAGGCCCTATCAGACCAACAATGCTTACGCCGCCCTTGTGCGGCAATACCAAATGGAACAGGAGGTAAAGGCCATTGTCCAGAAAAACGACACCCCGCGAGACCGAAAAGCCCAAAAAGCTCACCCGCGCCCAGAAAAAAGAAATTGATGCTGTTCTCCGCAAGTACAAGGGTGATGGCAAGCCCCGCACGGCACAGGCCACCATCCCGTATGAAGCCATCTACCCGGACGGTGTGTGCCGCATTGACCGACGCACATTCTCCAAGTGCATTGCCTTTGAGGACATCAGCTATCAGCTGGCCCAGCCGGAAACGAGGACCGCCATCTTTGAACACCTGTGCGACCTGTACAACTATGTGGATGCCTCCATCCATGTGCAGCTTTCGTTTCTCAATCGCAAGGTTGACCCGGTGCAGTACGCAAAAAGTTTTGAGATCGCACCGCAGGGGGATGATTTTGACGACATCCGCGCCGAGTACACCGCCATCCTGCAAAAGCAGCTTGCCAGCGGAAACAACGGCATTGTCAAAACCAAGTACCTGACCTTCACCATCGAGGCAGACAATCTAAAAACCGCACGGGCGCGGCTGACCCGCATTGGTCTTGACCTGCTGGGCTATTTCAAGACCATGGGCTGCGTGGCGCATGTCATGGACGGACAGGCGCGTTTGGAGGTGCTGCACGGCATCTTCCACCCGGACGGGGAACCGTTCCGCTTTGACTGGGACTGGCTGGCGCCCTCCGGCCTGTCCACTAAGGATTTTGTGGCCCCGTCCTCCCTCTGCTTCGGCACGGCCAAGACTTTTGGACTGGGCGGCAAATATGGAGCTGTGAGCTTTTTACAAATCCTTGCGCCGGAACTTTCGGATGAAATGCTGGCCGATTTTCTCAAAACGGAAAGCGGCATTCTCGTCAATCTCCATGTGCAGGCCATCGACCAGACCGAGGCCATCAAAACCATCAAGCGGAAGATCACAGACCTTGACGCCATGAAGATTCAGGAGCAGAAAAAGGCTGTCCGTTCCGGGTACGACATGGACATCCTGCCCAGCGACCTTGCCACTTACGGCGAGGACGCCAAAAAGCTGCTGAACAAATTGCAGACCCGGAACGAACGGCTTTTCATGCTGACCTTTCTTGTGCTGAATGTGGCCGACACCAAGCAAAAGCTGGGCAACGATGTGTTCCAAGCCGCAGGTGTGGCACAGAAGTATAACTGCTCGCTTGTCCGGCTGGACTACCAGCAGGAACAGGGCCTTGTGTCCAGCCTGCCGCTGGGCATCAACCAGATAAAGATTCAGCGCAGCCTTACCACCTCCAACGTGGCGGTGTTCGTGCCCTTTGTGACGCAGGAACTTTTCCAGAGCGGGGCAGCCATGTACTACGGCATCAACGCAAAATCCCACAACATGATCATGCTGGACCGCAAGCAGGCCCGGTGTCCCAACGGCTTGAAGCTGGGCACGCCCGGCAGCGGCAAATCCATGAGCTGCAAGTCCGAAATCGTCAGTGTGTTTTTAACGACTGCTGACGATATTTTTATTTCAGACCCAGAGGCCGAGTATTATCCGCTGGTCAAGCGGCTGCATGGGCAGGTCATCAAACTTTCGCCCACCAGCAAGGACTATGTGAATCCTCTGGACATCAACCTGAACTACTCCGAGGATGATAGCCCGCTGGCTTTGAAATCGGATTTTGTGCTGTCGTTCTGTGAACTGGTTATGGGCGGCAAAACAGGTCTGGAAGCGATTGAACGCACCGTGATAGACCGTGCCGTGAAAGCCATCTACCGCCCCTATCTGGCGAATCCCTGCCCGGAGAATATGCCGATTTTGTCTGACCTCCACCAAGCCCTGCTCGACCAGCACTTGCCGGAGTCGGACCGGGTAGCGCAGGCATTAGATCTGTATGTGTCCGGCTCGCTGAATGTGTTTAACCACAAAACGAATGTGGACATCCACAACCGGCTCGTGGCCTTTGACATCAAAGAGTTAGGCAAGCAGTTAAAAAAATTAGGGATGCTCATTATCCAAGACCAGATATGGGGCCGCGTCACCCAGAACCGCAGCCAAGGCCGGGCCACATGGTATTTTGCAGACGAGTTCCACCTTTTGCTGAAAGAGGAACAGACCGCCGCGTACAGTGCCGAGATTTGGAAACGCTTCCGCAAATGGGGCGGTGTGCCCACGGGCGCCACCCAGAATGTGAAGGACCTTCTTTCTTCGCCGGAGATCGAGAACATTCTGGAAAACAGCGACTTCATCACGCTGCTGAATCAGGCATCCGGCGACCGCAAAATCCTGTCGGAACGGCTAAACCTCTCCGCAGACCAGCAGAAGTACATCGACAATTCCGAACCGGGCGAAGGACTGCTGATCTTTGAAAATGTGGTGCTGCCGTTTTCCAATCCCATTCCGAAAAACACCCAGCTCTATAAAATTATGACCACCCGGCTCAACGAGGTGGTGGAGCTATGAGCCTAACGCATTTCAGTTTGTTTTCCGGCATCGGCGGCATTGACCTTGCCGCAGAAGCGGCGGGTTTCACTTCGGTCTGCCAATGCGAGTGGGCGGCATTTCCCGCCGCTGTGCTGGCAAGCCACTGGCCGGAAGTGCCCCGTTTTCAGGACATCACCACCGTAACAAAGGAGGCTTTCTTTGAAAAAACAGGACTTCACACCGTCACCCTCATTTCAGGCGGCTTCCCGTGCCAGCCGTTCTCCACCGCAGGGCGGCAGCGCGGCTTCTACGATGAACGCTATTTGTGGCCCAAAATGCTGCGCGTTATCCGGGAATTGCAGCCCCGTTGGGTGCTTGGAGAAAATGTTGCTGGCTTCCTCCGTATGGGGCTCGACAAAACGCTCATTGACTTGGAGCAGGCAGGTTACGATGTTCGGGTTTTCGTATTACCTGCTGCTGCCGTTGGCGCGTGGCACGAACGGAAACGGGTATTCATCATCGGCTCCGCTGCTTCCCACACCCCTTGCCAGCGACACCGGGGATGTGGGCAAGGGGCTGGACATCCAAATCTCTGCGAATGGCAGTTACCGCAAGATGAACAAGGATGGCAAGGCGTGGACGGCGCGGCTTTCCCATGTGGTCTACCGCATGACCCCCACCACGCTGGAAAAGCCCTACCTCAACCCGGACTGGGTAGAGTGGCTGATGGGTTTCCCGCGCAAATGGACGGACATTCCCTTTGGGACAAAGAACCTGCCGACATCCCGCGCCTGACCGAGGATGTGCCGAACCGCAGCAAGCGGATGAAAACACTGGGCAATGCAGTTTCGCCGCCGCAGGTGTTCCCGATTCTCAAATACATTGCGGACATTGAAACGGGCCGCTGTCCGATGGGAGGTGAAGAACTTTGAAAGAATTGCAGGCAAAAGCCAAAGTCACCCAGACCATGACCCGTGACGGTCTGGTGGTGGAAAATCAAGCGGACGGCACTGTAGAAAATGTTTCCAGTCGGGAAACGGAACAGGACTACTCCACGGATGCCGAGGGCAAGGCCGAAAAAATTCTGGAACGGGCCGAGGACGTAAAGGACAAGCACAAGGCAAAGAAAAAAGCTAAACAAGCTGCGGAAACCGCCGAGAGTGAAGATGGCCTGCACCGTTCCGCTGCCCGTTTGGAATTGACCGAGGAAGAACAGGCAGACCCGGCGTTGCAGCCGTATATCCAAAAGGCGGGAGCGAAAGCCGACAAACTGGATGCAGCCCGCGCTGCTCTGCCCAAAAAGCGTGTCCCGGTCAAGGAAAAAGTCTACGATGCTGCCAACGGCAAGACAAAATCCACCCTGCGCTTTGAGCAGCAGGACAAAGGCCCGCCCAGCCTGAAACCAAACCCGGCCAGCCGCCCACTGTCGGAAGCGTTGCTGTTCGCTCACGGAAAAATCCATGAAGTCGAACACGAAAATGTGGGCGTGGAGGGTGGCCACAAGGGTGAAGAACTGGTGGAGCATCAGACCGCCAAGGTCATCCGCAGCGGCATCCGGCACCACAAGATGAAGCCTTACAGGGCCGTGGAAACGGCAGAACGGGAATTGCGTTCGGCCAACGCGGAGTATTTCTATCAGAAATCTTTGCGGGACAATCCGCAACTTGCGCAGTCCGCCAGCAATCCCATTTCCCGGATGTGGCAGAAACAGCGTATAAAGCAACAGTACGCCAAAGCTGCACGGCAGGCCGGACAAGCCGCCGCACAGGGTGCAGCCACTACCGCAGAAAATGGTTTCCGGGTAACAAAGCTGGCAGCCGAAGGCGGCGAACGGGTAGCCGAATTTGCTGCCCAGAACTGGAAAACCATTCTGATCGTGGCGGTGTTCGGTCTGCTGGCTCTGCTCTTGATAACGGGCTTGCAGTCCTGCACGGTGATGGCGGGCACCGCTGGAACCGGCGTGACGGCATCCTCTTACTTTTCCAAGGACAAGGATATGCTGGGTGCAGAGAAAGCCTACGCCAAGCTGGAACAAAAACTGCAACGGTATCTCGACACCTACGAGGCCACCCACAACTACGATGAATACCATTTTTATCTGGATGAAATCGAGCATGACCCCTATGTGCTGATCTCGATTTTGTCCGCGCTCCATGATGGCGTTTTTACATTGGCCGAGGTGCAGGGCGAACTTGAAATGCTCTTTGAAAAGCAATATATCCTGACCGAGACTGTGACCATGCAGATACGTTACCGTACAAAAATGATGGTCATTATTGGCCCGTATGGTGTGCCGCAGGTTATCACCTACCAAGAACCGTATGAATACTACATCTGCACGGTCAAGCTGAAGAACAAGGATTTGTCCCACCTACCCGTGGAAGTGCTGACCGAAGAACAGCTTAGTGCCTATTCGCTCTATATGCGCACGCTGGGTAACCGGCCGGATTTGTTCGGGCAGGCACAGTACCCCAATGCGTCCACCATCAAGCAGCCCACCTACTACGATATTCCCCCGGAAGCACTAAAGGATGATAGGTTTGCCGCCATGATGGAGGAAGCCACGAAGTACATCGGCTACCCGTATGTGTGGGGCGGCAGTTCGCCCAGCACCAGCTTTGATTGCAGCGGCTACATTTCGTGGGTGCTGAATCACTCCGGCTGGAACGTGGGCCGCCAGACCGCACAGGGCCTTTACAACCTCTGTACTCCTGTTTCGACGGCGCAGGTCAAACCGGGCGACCTTGTGTTTTTCAAGGGAACCTACGATACCCCCGGCGTGAGCCATTGCGGTATCTATGTAGGCAATTCCATCATGCTGCACTGCGGCGACCCTATCTCTTACACAAACCTCAACTCAAAATATTGGCAGGAACATTTTTACAGCTATGGGCGTTTACCGTGACGCCAGAAAGGATTTTGTATGGCAAAAAGACTTTCCCGCATTGAGCGCGACATCGAACGGCTCAAAGAAAAAATCAGCGAATACCAGCAGCAGTTGAAAGAACTGGAATCTGCAAAGACTGAACAGGAAAACCTGCAGATCATTCAGCTGGTGCGCAGCATGAACATGAAGCCGGACGAGTTCGCGGCCTTCCTGCGCAGCGGTGCGTTGAATGCTGCACCCACCGCCACCCCGTACCACAAACAGGAGGATGCCGCCGATGAAACCTGACAACTGGAACCGCTTCGCTGCCGGACTGCTGGCTATCCTGCTCTGCCTCTGTTCGTTCTCCATGCCTGTTTTTGCAAGCGGCACTGACCCTGCCCCGGAACCTCTGCCAGAAATTGCCGAGGAAGAACCGACTACGGGCGGCATGGAGCCGGAGGGCGTGTCCATCACGCCCAAAGGCAACGCAACACTGGTGGATGATTTTTACGGCGACAAGCAGCTTATCACCGTGACCACCAAGGCCGGGAATTATTTTTACATCCTGATTGACCGCGCCAACGAGGACAAGGAAACTTCTGTCCACTTTCTGAACCAAGTGGACGATGCCGACTTGCTGGCTCTGCTGGATGAAGAACCGCAGACCGCCGAGGTCTGCACCTGCACCGTGAAATGTGAGGCCGGAAACGTCAACGAAAACTGCCCCTTGTGTGAAAAGAGCCTGCGCAACTGCACGGCCCCGGAAGCGGTGAAAACCGACACCGAAACGCCGCAGGAAAAGCCCAAGTCCAACATGGGCAGTCTGATGATCCTGCTGGTGCTGGCTCTGGCGGGCGGCGGCGCGGCCCTCTATTATTTCAAGTTCCGCAAGCCCAAGGCCGATACCACCGGGCACGATGATCTGGACGAATACGATTTTGGCGAGGACGAGGATGCAGACGAGGAACCGGCTGAAATCGAGATTCATTCGGAGGACGGACAGGAGGACGAAACATGAGCTTTCAGCTGGTGATCGCCGAAAAACCCAGTGTGGCCCGCAGCATTGCCGCCGTGATCGGGGCCACTGAAAAGCAAACCGGCTATTGGCAGGGCGGTGGTTATTTGGTCAGCTGGTGCATCGGGCATCTGGTGTCCTTTGCCGAGGCGGGCCAGTACGATGAAAAATACTGCAAGTGGAAGTATGAAGATTTGCCCATCCTGCCCCAGCCGTGGCAGTTCATTGTCCCGGACGAAAAGAAACAGCAGTTTGAAGTTCTGCGTGCCCTGCTCAACCGCCCGGATGTGGACAGTGTGACCGCCGCGACCGATGCAGGCCGGGAGGGAGAACTGATTTTCCGTTTCGTCTACCAAATGGCCGGCTGCACAAAACCCGTAAAGCGGCTCTGGATTTCCAGCATGGAGGATGCCGCTATCCGGGAGGGCTTTGCAAACCTGCGCCCGGATTCGGATTATGATGCTCTGTATCAATCGGCCCTCTGCCGTGCAAAGGCGGATTGGCTGGTGGGTATCAATGCAACGCGGCTGTTTTCGGTGCTGTACCACAAGACTCTGACCGTGGGCCGCGTACAGACCCCGACATTGAAAATGCTGGTGGACCGGGATGCAAAAATCCTGCGCTTCCAGAAAGAAAGGTATTACACAGTCGGCATCCAGTCCGGCAGTCTGAAAGCAGACAGTGGGCGCATTGCGGATGCAGAAACCGCAAATTCTCTCAAAGAAAAATGCACAGGTGCAAATGCAGTCTGCACGTCCATTCGGCGAGAGAAAAAGGCGGAACAGCCGCCCAAACTTTATGACCTGACTACCTTGCAGCGGGAGGCAAACCGCCTGTTCGGCTTCACGGCAAAGCAGACCCTTGACTATGCCCAGCAGCTTTATGAAAAGAAACTGCTGACCTATCCCCGCACGGACAGCCAATATCTGACCGAGGACATGGGCCAGACGGTACAACATCTTGTGTCTGATCTGCTGGGGCTGCTGCCCTTTGCCCAAGGACTTGTGCTGACTGCGGAAGTGGGCCGGGTACTGAACAGCAAAAAGGTATCGGACCACCACGCCATCATTCCCACTGCTGAATTTGTAAAACAGGGCTTCACCGGCCTTGCGGAAAGTGAGTGCAAGCTGATGAACCTTGTCTGCGCCAAGCTGCTCTGCGCCGTGGCTGTACCCCATGAATACGAAACCGTGGCCGCCGTGTTCTCCTGCGCCGGGAACGAGTTCACCGCCAAGGGAAAGACGGTGCTTATTCCCGGTTGGAAAGAAATCGACCAGCGGTTCCGCGCCACCCTGAAAGCCGATACCGAGGAAGAAGTTTTGAACGCACTGCCGGAACTGGCCGAGGGACAGAACTTTTCCGTGACAACTGACATTTTGGAACATTTCACATCCCCGCCGAAAGCCTACACCGAAGATACGCTCCTGTCAGCAATGGAGCGGGCCGGGGCCGAGGATATGCCGGAGGAAGCGGAACGCAAGGGGCTGGGTACTCCGGCCACCCGTGCGGCGATTCTGGAAAAGCTGGTGCAAATGGGCTTTGTGCAGCGCAAGGGCAAACAGCTTGTCCCCACCAAGGACGGCATCAATCTGGCGGTGGTTCTGCCGGAAAGCCTGACCTCTCCCGTCCTGACCGCCGAATGGGAAAACCGCCTGACCGAGATTGCCAAGGGCAACGCAGACGCGGACGAGTTCATGGCCGAAATTGAAGCGCAGGTGCGCCAGCTGGTCAAGACCTATTCTTGTATCAGTGCAGATAAGCAAAACCTGTTCCAGTCGGAACGGGTTATTATCGGCAAGTGTCCCCGGTGCAGTGAAAACGTCTATGAGGGCAAGAAAAACTTCTACTGCGGGAATCGTAGCTGTCAGTTCGTGATGTGGAAGAATGACCGCTTCTTTGAGCAGCGCAAAAAGGCGTTCACACCGAAGATCGCCGCTGCTCTGCTCAAAAACGGTAAGGCAAAGGTCAAGGGCCTCTATTCCGAAAAGACAGGCAAAACCTATGATGCAACGGTGCTTCTGGCAGATACGAGAGGCAAGTACGTCAATTACCGGGTAGAGCGCAAAGAGTAAGGCAAAAATACGAGGGCCGGTTATGGTAAGGTGAAGCATTCATTTTGCCATAACCGGCTCTCTCTATCCGTAGGATAGCAAAAAGGAGTGTGACCAAATGAGCGAATTATTTTCCATCCAGCTGCAAAATCGGCAGCAGCAAGGCGGAGATGGCGTCTGGCTGGACCTGCCTACCACAACCGAACAGGTACAAGCGGCCCTGCGGCAAATCGGCATTTCGTCCGATAATCCGCAGGGCCTTTTCATTTCCGGCTACTTTGCCGAGGAAGAAAAACGCTTTGCAATTCCTTATAACATGGTGCTGGCATCCAATGTGGACGAACTGAACTTTCTGGCATCACGGCTGGAAACACTCTCTACCGGGGAACGCGCAGAGCTGAACGCCGCCCTGCAAGCCCCGCAGAGTGAGCTTTTCAGCATCGGGAGAATCACCGACTTTCCCGAAAACGTGGACTACTATGTGCATCTGCCGGATGTGCGCGGGCCTGCCCAACTGGGCGACTACTATCTGAACCGTTCCGGCATGGTGGATATGCCGGACGAATGGAAAGGCGGCATCAACACAGCCCAGTTTGGCCGCTTTGTGGCCCAGCAAGAGCAGGGCGCATTTACCCAGTACGGCTACCTTGTCAAAAGCGGGGACGCATGGCAGAAAGTCCACGAGGGCCAGCCCGTGCCGGAGGAATACCGGGTGCTGTCCTTTCCCGCGCCGGAAGTCATGCGGGATGCAGCCAATATCCCGCCGCCTGTTCAACCTGAAACAGAACCGCAGAAAGTTATCCCCATTATCCTGAACGGCAAGGACAGCGCAGAGCGCATGAAAGAAATCACGGACCGGTTAGAAACGGGCATTCAAGAATTATTCGACAGTGACCGCTACAAGGCCTACCTCACCACGATGGCGAAATTCCACAATTACAGCTTCAACAACACCTTGCTGATCGCCATGCAGGGCGGGCAGCTGGTGGCGGGCTTCAACAAGTGGAAAGACACGTTCCACCGCACCGTAAAGAAAGGCGAAAAAGGCATCAAGATTCTGGCTCCTGCGCCGTACAAGGTCAAGCAGAAGATGGAAAAGCTGGACGAACAGGGCAAGCCGATTCTGGACAAGGACGGCAAGCCGCTGACCGAGGAAAAAACGGTACAGATTCCGGCGTTCAAGGTGGTGTCCGTGTTCGATGTCAGCCAGACCGAGGGCGCACCTCTGCCCTCTATCGCGGTGAATGAACTGTCCGGCAGCGTGCAGGACTACCAAGATTTTTTCAAGGCATTGGAGCAGGCATCCCCGGTACCCATCGGGTTTGAGGACATCGAGGGCGGGGCGCATGGTTACTTTCATCTTCTCGACAACCGCATTGCCATCCAAGAGGGCATGAGCCAGTTACAGACCATCAAGACGGCCATCCACGAGATTGCCCATGCCAAGCTCCACGCCATCGACCCCAACGACCCGGAACAGACCAACCGCCCGGACAGCCGCACCCGCGAGGTGCAGGCCGAAAGCGTGGCCTATACTGTCTGCCAGCACTATGGGCTGGACACGTCTGAGTATTCGTTTGGCTATGTGGCTGGGTGGAGTTCGGGCCGGGAACTGGCGGAACTGAAAGCCTCTCTGGAAGTTATCCGCAGCACAGCCCATGAGCTGATCTCTGCACTGGACGAACATCTGGCAGAGCTGCGCCAGCAGCGGGAAGCAGACCTTTCTGCTGCACAGGAGACTGCATTTGTGCTGGACAGTGGCAACACCCTGTTCATCCAGACCTGCGATTCCGGCTATGACTACACTCTGTATGGCCCGGACCACACGGCTCTGGACGGTGGGCAGCTGGACGCGCCCGGTCTGACCCTGCCAGATGCCGGGCAGGAAGCACTTAATCTGCTGGGGCAGACAGCCGCAGTGTCGGAAGTCCTGTTGGGCGACAAGCTGGCGGCGTTCCAAGAGGCGGCGGAAAAGGCAAACGAAATTCCCACGCCCATTAAAATTCCAGACCCCGCCGCAGAGCCTACGGTCACGGTTCTGTGGAGTGAAAGCGACAAGCTGCAGGACGGCGAAATCATGCCGCTGTCCGTGGCAAACCGAGTTTTTGAAAAACTGGACACCGCCCAGCACACGGACCGGGAAAAGGACGGCTACACGGGCGGCTGGTACGACAAGACCGCATTCCGTATTGATTTTACCCTGAACGGCCAGCCCGACAACTACGAGGGACGGCAAGATTTTGGTGACGGAGAGGGTTCTTTGGTTCAGCATATCCAGAACTACCACGAATACTACGCCAAGGACGAGAACTGGAAAAATTTTGTTCTGCACAACAAAGGCCCGGAAGCGTGGGAACAAGACAAGGCAGAGCGGGAAATGGTGCTGACCGAGTTTATCCCGTACCTCAAACAACATTGCAATCTTTCCGCTATGGAGCAGACCGCCGCCACCGCTTTGCAGGAGGGGCAGAACATTTCGCCGGAACAGGCGGCCTATTACAACGCTGTTGTGGCCTATGTGCAGGACTGCCGCCCGCTGCTCAACCAAGGCCAGTATGACTTGCCGGAACCGCCCAAGCTGGCCGACTTTGACCAGACCTTGCAGGACTATAAGGCACAGGTACAGGCCGAGATCGCGCAGGAAGCTGCCGATGCTGGAATGACCGTAGAGGAATACGCAGCGGCAGGCTTTGAAGCACCGCAGCAGGACAGCTTTTCCATCTACCAGCTGCGCAATGAAGATTCCACCCGCGATTACCGTTTTGAGCCCTACGACCGCCTGCAGGCCGCTGGTTTGTCCGTGGACAAGGCCAACTATACGGAGGTTTACGCCGCGCCGCTGGCTGCTGGCACCACGTTGGAGGACCTCTACCGCACGTTCAACGTGGACCATCCGGCAGATTTCAAGGGACACTCACTGTCTGTTTCGGATGTGGTGGTACTGCACCAGAATGGGCAGGACACCGCCCACTACTGCGACAGTGTGGGCTTCCAGCAGGTGCCGGAGTTCTTGCGGGAAAATCCGCTGCGTACCGCAGAACTTTCCACCGAACAAAACGAAAATATGATTGATGGCGTGCTGAACAATACGCCCTCTCTGGGCGAATTGGAGGCCAAAGCAAAAGCCGGAGAACAAATCTCTCTGACGGACCTTGCCGCCGCAGTCAAGGCCGAAGAAAAGGCACCAAAAGCCAAGAAGTCCCACACGGCCAAGCCGAAAAAGCCATCCATCCGGGCACAGCTGGATGCCGCAAAAAAGGAGCAGAGCAAGCAAACACCGCCACGGGAAAAGACAAAGGAATTGGAGGTATAAGCCGTGCAAAAATTTGAAAATATGGATGTGATCGCTGCGCTGGAAGCCATTATGCACCAGAACACCGCATACTATCAGAGCGATTTTGCCTATGACATCAAGATGCTGCGGGAGGCCGCCCGCAGCGACCAGCCGGAAGATAAGCTGCTGTTGTGGCTGTCCCGGCCTTCTGGAACATTCTGCTTCCGGGAACGGGACGTGCTGCTCAAAGACACGCAAGCCTACAACACATGGAAATTCTGCGGCGAACAGACCCATGACAGGATTCTTGCCTATGCGGTGGAGCTGACCGGCGCGGCCAACGGAACCGTGCAAGGCAATCTGTATGAACTGGACTATCAGCAGCACTTCCAGCACATCCGGGAAGTCGCCCTGCCCGTGGGTGCCAATCGTCTGATCTACGAAAGCGGGATGCGGGAGATTGGCCCGAAAAAGCATTTCGACAGCCGCCCGGACAAATATTTCGGGGAGTTCGTGCGGTATGAAATGCAGCCCCGTGACCCGGAACTTCTGCAAGCGGCCATCCGGCAGGAGCAGCGCAGCCGGGAACCGGCACGGCCCGGTGATTTCAAAGAACATCTTGCGGCACTGCACACCGGGCTGATTGAGGCCGAGGCCCAGCGCATTGCGGCAGACATGAAACGGCTGGCTGCTCCCAACAGCCCGGACAAGAATCATTTTATGGTGGAGGTATCGCCCTATTTTACCAAACTGGCATCCAGCCGGGACACGGACCAGCTGCTTGCCATGCTGCCGTACAAATCCATGCACCTTTCCAGCGTGAAAGACCGTTTCGGCATCTATGCGCTGGTTGACAAAAAGGAGAACCGGGACAGGGGCATCCGCAAGCCCCGCGCTTCCGTCCGCAAGCAGCTTTCCGAAACAAAGCAGGCCGCCAGCCCGAAAAGGGCAGCGGCCCGCAGCAAGCAACACGAAATGGAGGTCTGACGCATGAATTTCAGCGTGGAAGAAGAAAATTTGATCTGTATGTACCACACTTCTGACCGCCGCCGAACGATGGCGCGGATGCTGGCCGCCCTGCCGGATATGGACACCGAAATGCGGCGGCTGGCAAATGGCACCATTGCAAAGTTGGAGCACATGACTGATGCGGACTTTGACGGACAGAGGTTCGATTTTACGGGTGAATAATACCGTCAGCTTGACAATGACGCATTATTTTTAATCAAAGTAATGTGTCATTGTCAAAACGAAAATAGCCGGACACGGTGGCCTTGTGGCTGCTGTGTCCGGCTGTTTTTCTGTCAATCACTTTCTGATAAAGCGAATGATATTCCCGTGTACCGAAATGTATTTTTCTTTTTCCAATGTTTTTATATCGTTGTCAAAACTCGCCGTTACGCCTTGAATTACGCCGGGCTGCTCAGGCGGGAGGTATCGTTGCTTTAATTCTTCATAAGAAATTTCCCCTGCCGCTGAAATAAGGGCTAAAAGTCCCAGATTATAGGGTTCAGTCATTTTCATATTAAATCCTCCAAATCTTATTATTTTTCTTTCTTTTCGGCAGACTGCTCCGGCAGTTCGGCGGCATCTTCTACAATGTCGGTCACAAGCTGCTGGAAGTCAAACGCATTCTTTTCTGTGATAACAGGCTTGCCGGTTTCCGCTTCAAGAGCCTGCCGCGCAATGCCGGCCACCTTGCCGCCGCGTTTGGCAACCTGCTTGTTTTCTTCAAAGGTCTGTGGCTTTGCAGTTTTGGAAATATCCGTGGTGGAGGCTTCCGCCAGCATGGTCAGCACAAGTTCCAAATCAGTCATATTGTCCCGGAGATTTTCTTTCGTCAGACCTTTCAGCCGCTTGTACTGCCCTGTGGTCATGCCAGACCATGCGCGGGAGATTTCATCGGTCAGGATAGCATACTCCTTGCCCTTTTGCACTCCACGCTTCTTCCATTCATCCGTCAGTTCGTTTCGGATGCGGATTGCCAAAAGCCGCTGATGAATCCATTCTTCGGAGTAGCCTTTTTTCAAATAGGTATCAAGCGCGCGGTCGATGGCCTGCTCCGGGTCGATGGTTTCCTCGATGCGTTCCTTGCCTACCATTGCCAGCCATGCCTTGAACGGTTCAGCTTTCGGGGACGGGATGGACTGTATAATGCGCAGGAGTTGTTCAGTGTTGGCAACATCAGTTTTACGCTTTTTTCCATCTGTTGCCGTCATTTTCAACTGCTGACAATTTGTCAGCAGTTCATCTGCGCCTTCTTCTTTTAGACGCTGTTTGAGTTTTGCCCAATAGTTACTTGCACCGCGCGCAGTAGTTTGGTCGGTCAAAACTGCAATAACATCTGTAATCGAAAAATACCATTCTTCCTTTTCTGCATCCCATGCAGTACGGATTTTCTGATCTTCAAAAAGCTGGATGGAGCTATTGTCTTTCACTTCTGCCATAGAGGGTTCCTCGCTTTCGTTGTCTAAGTCTATTTTACATGATTTCGGGTGGAAACGCCACCCGGTCTAAGCGTTTGGAGTTCAAAAATCCGACCAATATTTTGTGCAAATTTACCGTTCCTGCATCTGCTCCTTTCCCGGTGTTGTCCGCAGGATGCCGTCCACGTTCTGCTTGATGATGCCATACTCCTGCATCTGGCGTTTGGCATCATTGTACTGCCGCTGCATCTGGTCTTTCTGCTCGGCCAGTTGCTTATACTCGTTTTTCAGGGCGTAAAGGTCGGGTAGCTTTTGAAAGCCCTGCTCTTTTAGAGCTTTCGCCGCTGCTTCATAGAGAATCAAGGTTCCTTCATGTTTACGTCGGAACTGCTTTTTGTCAGCAGCCCGCTGATACTCCTGCAACAGTGGGCGCAGTTCTTTACAGGTGGTGACATCCTTTATCAGCACGGCCATTTCAGCAAGTCGGCGCTCTGCTGCTTTCAATGCGGCGGCAGCTTCGGTGCTGGCGGCGGTGATCTCGGCCACCCGGCTTTCCAAATCCGGGTAGCTTTCGATTTCATGCTCGGTCAGGAAGTTCAGCGTCCGGGCCGCCTGTTTCAGATTGTGGAGTTTTGCCCACTTCTCATACCCTGCGGACTGCTGGGCCTTGATGCTGTTCTCCAAATCAATCCGCAGCGAAATTTTGCGGTTTTCTTTGGGCTTCCGCTCCACGAACCGCCCTTTGATGCGTTCGATGATGGCTTCCTCGGTGTAGGCTTCGCCCAGCGTTTTGCAGCGGGTGAACCGTTCCTGTCCGGGCGCACGGAACGAAACATACTTGCCACGCTTGACCTCGTAGCCCTGCTCCTGCAGGAGCCGCAGAAAATCGTCAAAATCCTTGGCCTGCGGGATGACTGCATCTATGGCAGCTTTCAGCTTCGCCTTCCAGCTTGTGCCCTTGCGGTGTGCGTCCCACTCGGCATAGCTCTTGCCCCGGTCTTGACCGGGCATCACCACAGACAGACCATGTTCCTTGCACAGCCGGTCGCTGGTGCGCCGGATGTAGGCATAACTCTGTCGGTTGGAAACATACTTTCGTTGGTTTACCATGTCCACGGCACAAAAGATGACGTGGTTATGGACGTGCCCCTTGTCAATGTGCGTGGTCAGCACATACGGGTATTTGCCTTGCAGGACTTCATCTGCAAGCTGCCGGCCAATCTCGTGGGCCTGCTCCGGCGTGGTTTCGCCCGGCGCAAAAGACTGTATCAAGTGGTGGGCCAGATTGTTGCCTTTCTGCATGGCCTGTGACAGCAGCAGTTCAAATTCGATGTCGGCGGTTTCGTAGGAGCAGGCAAAGGAGGACACCAACATTTTTTCATCCGTCTTGTCCGGATTCTCAATGTAATCCAGTGCCTTTTTCAGCGTTGACTTGATAGGATGTATCTTTGTAATTGCCATATCTGCGCCAATGCTCCCTTGATGTCCGCAACGTCTTGTGTGTACAGCGGCCCCATGCTGTTCAGCCGCCGCGCGATCTGATTGACGTTGACACCAATCTTTTGCAGTTCGGCGGTTTGCGCCCGGATGTCGGTGGTGTCGATGTGGACAACATAACCATCTATCAGCATCTTCCGGGCGTAGGCAGAAAAATTCCGTGTGTGCAGCAGAGCCATCTTCTGCCGGATAAGTTCCTGTTCCTCCGGCGTCACGGGAACACGCAGAACAATTTTTCGGGTTCGGTTCGTCATAGTTTCACCTCGTTTCTTGGGGGTCTGGGGTACTCCCCAGCAAGCATTTCTGCCGGGAGTGGCTACACTCCCTATGCTTGCTACGTTACCTTTCCCCACTACTATGACACCACAACACCCCCGTTTTGCCCGCAAAATGCAAAAAAAAATAAGAGGACGCTTTTGCATCCTCTCAATGACCGTGCATGACAATCAGACGCACACGGGCTCTTTTTCCTGTTCATGGATTCGTAAGGCACCGTCAATGGCACCCTCTACGATGGGTAAGTATTCTTCCGGGCAAAGCTGCAGCTTGTGGCTGACCCGCTGACGTTCCGCACTTTCTTCCCGCATGAGTTCCGGGTTAAAGTACCGCTCCACGGGCAGACCACATATTTTTATCAGCTGAATCACCACCGGCAGGCTGGGCAGCGTGCCTTCGTTCTCAATATTCGCAAGATACCGGCTGTCACAATGTATCATGTCAGCCAGCGCACTGCGGGAAAGCTGTTTTGCCTTTCGTGCTGCCTTGACATCCGCTCCGAACGTTTCAAAGCCGGGACAGTCCTCGATTTTCGCCATTCTGCATCACCCATATACATTTTATAGTTCATGGACGATTGGCGAAATGATGCAAAGCGCATTGTTGCTAAACTTTATTGTTCATAGTTTGAGCATTGTATTGTAAAGTGGGCTATCCTATAATAAGGAAGAAACCCTTTTTTGAAAAATCCGTCCGCTGTAACATTTCGCGGACATTTGCCTGTTATACTATCTGCAAAAAGCAAAGGAAGTGAGGATATGAAGCAGATTTTAATTGTCGAGGACGACAGTTTTTTGAATAAGATGGTGGCCTATAACCTGACCGCAGACGGCTATGGCGTGACTTCTGCCCTAAATGCCAGAACCGCAGCCGACGCCATCCGCCAGCGGGAATTTGATTTAGTGCTGCTGGACATCAACCTGCCGGACGGGAACGGCTTTGAGCTGTGCAAGCTAATAAAGCCTCAGCACCCGGACACCATCGTAATATTCCTGACCGCCAACGATCAGGAGAGCGACCAGATACGGGGTTATGAGGTGGGCGCGGTGGACTACATCACAAAGCCCTTTGTGATTGGGGCCTTGCAGCGGAAAATCAAAGCCATGTTCGCCATGCTGGAACACCACAAACCGGCCAAGGACATTTACGACGACGGGCGGTTGTTTCTGGACTTCTCGGAGCAGACGGCTTCCTTAAACGGCAAGCCCCTGACTCTATCCCCGATGGAGTACAAAATGCTGAACCTGTTTCGTAAAAATTCCCGGCAAGTGCTGACCCGTGGGCAGCTTTTGGAAAAGCTGTGGGATATAGACGAGCGGTTTGTGGACGAACACACCCTGACAACCTCCATCAGCCGTATTCGCAGCAAGATTGAAGCCGACGGCGGCGCACCCTACATCAAGACCGTTTACGGCATGGGGTATCAATGGACGGGAGGCGAGGCAAAATGAAGTTTCAAAACCTCTCGGTAAAGCGGCTGTTTGGCCGGGTGGCAATGGAGCTTGTCCTCTCCATGTCCGGGATCACCATAGCTCTTTTTCTTGTGACAAAACAGATTGCGGTGCTGCTGACAGGCGGGGCGCTGCTGCTGTGCGCCATTGTAGGGATTTTTGTACTGACGCAGGCGTTTGGAAAGCGACTGTCGCAGTTTACCACTGACCTGTGCCAGACCTTAGACCACATGATCGCCGGAAATGAAGCACCCCAGCGGCCAGAGGACAGCGAAACCCAGCTCGCCAGAATCGGGCACCGGCTGGCGAGACTTTACCAGATCATGCAGGAGAACCGTCGCCGGGTGGACGAGGAACGGCAGGAGTTACAAACCCTTGTATCGGATATTTCCCATCAGGTAAAAACGCCGGTAAGCAATCTGAAAATGGCGACGGACACCCTGCTGGAAAAGCCTATGACCGAGGCGGAGCGTACCGATTTTATCCGTGGAATCCGCACCCAGACAGATAAACTGGACTTTCTCTTTCAGGCTCTTGTGAAAACCTCACGGTTGGAAACGGGCGTAATCCAGTTGAATAAGAAACCGGTCTGCCTCTTTGATACCGTGGCGCAAGCCATGAGTGGGATCGTGTATGCAGCGGAAAAAAAGAAAATCGCTGTATCTGTGGACTGCCCGGAGAATTTGACCTTTTCCCATGACAGCAAGTGGACATCCGAAGCCCTCTTTAACCTGTTGGACAATGCGGTGAAGTATACTCCGGCAGGTGGAAAAATTACGGTGTCGGTGATACCGTGGGAAATGTATGTGGAGATCAAAGTAGCCGATACCGGCAAGGGCATTTCCGAAAGTAATCAGGCTGCTATCTTCCGGCGCTTTTATCGTGAGGAAGAAGTACACGAACAGCAGGGCGTGGGCATTGGACTGTATCTGGCCCGCGAGATCGTAACGCGGCAAGGCGGCTATATCAAAGTGGTTTCAGAGCCGGGCAAGGGCTCGGAATTTTCCATTATGCTGCCGACAAAATAGAATGCGGCGGACGGCCATTTCCGGCTGCCCGCCGTAAATTTTTTTGAAATGTCCGAGCATTGTAACATTTCACCCCGATTTTCAATGAAATTTTTGGGCCGCTGTAACATTTCGCGGACATTTAGGTTTTACAATACCCTTATCAAATATGGAGGTGATACAACTATGACATGGCCTTTTGAAAATGACACCAGCGCCATTACAAAGAAGCTGGCGCAAAGAAGCTTCAAAGCCAACAAATTACGAAATATTGTTGCTGTAATAGCAATCGTTTTAACATCAATGCTTTTTACTTCTGTAACGACTTTATGTGTTGGAGCGATCCAGTCTATACAGACAACTATTTTGCAAATTAGGGGAACCAGCCCGTCCACTGGTACATCTGTAAATTGGATTGCCATAATAGCAGCCCTGTTTTTTATTATGATTTTTGTAATAACGGGCTATTTGCTCATTCGCAATATTTTTGAGATTTCTGTTGTTCAAGAAATAAAGAAATATGGCTTATTAAGAACAATCGGAACAACGGAGAAGCAAATCAAGCGAATTGTTTATAAGCAAGCATTTTGGCTGTCTATAATTGCTATATCTATTGGGTTGATTTTAGGATATATAGTAGGAATACTTATGCTTCCGTGGATTCTTAATTTTATGAAAGGCGAGTATCACAATCTTTCTGTGAACTTGAGTTTTAATCCTATTATTTTTGTCGTTGCCGGGATATTTAGTGCGATTACTGTTTGGGTGAGTATAAAGAAACCATTCAAAATTGCAGCTACGATTTCGCCCATTGAGGCAACTAGATACTATGAAAAAGACAATTATCATAGTGCCAACAAGAATCGTCTTTCGTTTAAGAATAGAATAACAGAAATGGCATGGAGAAATTTAAGAAGAAATTCAAAGCGTACCATATTTATCGTCTTATCCATGATACTCTGCATTATTCTCCTAAACAGTGCAATCGCAATCGGAAATAGTGTTGATGTTAAAAAATATGTATCTTCTGTTACCTCATTTGATTTTGTTGTGGCAAGCCCAAACACATTTTCTAATGTGCAAGGTTTTCGATTTAAAGATGATTCTGTTAGTAATGAAATCATATCTGATATTGAAAATAATATTCCTGTGCTGAACGGAAGTCGAATTTATAAAAACACTTTGGATGATGTCAGTGTTACTTATGATTATGGTAGTTTGGTCACGGAAGTATTAGACGAATACACAGAAGATAATCACCTTATACGAAGTGGTATGGTTGATGGCAGAACTTATCCAGTAAAACTCGGTGTTGATTATCGACCTCTTTGCAATATTTACGGGGTAGAAAAATCAATACTTCCTAAATTGAATTTCATTGAGGGAGAAACAGATATACAGCAACTAACCTCATATTTGGAAAGTGGAAACTATGTTATAGAAATTTCAGCGATCAACCCAAATGAATCTCCTGAATTTCTTTGTCCGCTCAATCAGGAAGTTACCATTTACAAAGATGGATTGCCTTATAAAACGGTTTCGGTAATTGCGCGTGCAGTGGTTGATTTTTCATTGGTAGAATCTCCGGGTAAGAATGTTGGCTACACTGATGTTGGCGGCGATTGTCCTATTTTCTATATGAGTAATGAGATGTTTGTGGAATTGTATAACAATCCAGCCATAATGAGTTATGTGTTTGATGTGGAAAAAGAACACTTTTTGCCAGCGACCGAGTACATCAATTCTTTGCCTACCGTTGAATACGCATCGTCTGAAACATTGGCACAAACTATGAATGGATTAAAACAAACTATTTTTATCATAGGTGGCCTTATTGGGTTTCTATTAGGAAGTATCGGGCTTGTGAATTTTTCCAACATCATTATAACGGGCATTATAAACCGGCAACGGGAATTTGCTACATTAGAGAGCATCGGAATGACGAAAAAACAAATTAACAAATTGACCGTATTGGAGGGATTGTTTTACGCATTTCTGATTTGTGTAATGGGTTTACCTCTCTCTCTTATTGTTGCAAATACAATTCTTCCTACTTTCTTTAATCAACCTGACTTATGGCTGTTTACAATACAGCCTACGATTTTCCCGTTGATATTAGAGGGAATTGTTATTTGCGTTGTGGCGATTATAGTTCCTCATGTTTCGTTTCGCTATTTTAGAAAAACAAGTATTGTAGCTCGATTAAGGGTAGTTGAATAATAATTTTGAAATGTCCGAGCGTTGTAACATTTCACCCCCGATTTTCAATGAAATTTTTTGGCCGCTGTAACATTTCGCGGACATTTGGGTTTTACAATAGCCTTATCAACAGGCAGAAAGCCTTGAAAGGAGTTTTGAGTATGAGCGTTTTACAGGCGATTGATCTGAAAAAGTATTACGGCACAGAGCCGAACATTACCCGCGCCCTTGACGGTGTGAACTTCTCCGTGGAGGACGGCGAGTTTGTGGCCGTTGTGGGAACATCCGGCAGCGGCAAGTCCACCCTGCTTCACATGATGGGCGGGCTGGACACTCCCACCAGCGGAACCGTGATCGTCCGGGGCGAAGAACTGGCAAAGAAGAACGATGAACAGCTTACCATCTTTCGCCGCCGCAACATCGGCTTTATCTTCCAGAACTATAACCTTGTTCCTATTCTGAATGTGTATGAGAACATCGTCCTGCCGGTGGAGCTGGACGGGGACACGGTGGATCAGAAGTTTTTGGACGAGATCGTTCACCTGCTGGGGCTGGAAGATAAACTGAAAAATATGCCGAATAATCTTTCTGGCGGACAGCAGCAGCGTGTGGCGATTGCCCGCGCTCTGATTACCAAACCGGCTATTGTGCTGGCCGATGAGCCAACCGGTAACCTTGACAGCAAGACCAGCGCCGAGGTGCTGGGACTTATCAAGCGCACCAGCGCGGAGTTCCGGCAAACCGTTGTAATGATTACCCACAATGACGACATAGCCCGCCTTGCAGATCGGATTGTCCGCATTGAGGATGGCAGGATTGTGGAATAAGGAGGTGGCAAGCTATGACATGGCCTTTTGAAAATGATACCAGTGACATTGAAAAGAAGCTGGCAAAGAAAAGTTTGCAAAGCGAGAAGCGCCGGAATCTGATGGTGGTGATTGCCGTTGCGCTGGCGGCATTTCTGATCTGCTTTACGGGAATTGTGTCTACCTCCCTGACACAAATGCAGCGCAATCAGGTTGTCGATACTTATGAGGCGGTCTGGCTGGGCGTAGAGGAAAACGACATTGAAACCCTGAAAGGACTGCCGGAGTTTGAGCGCGTAGGCGGCTACTATATGCTGGGTGAGGAGCTTTCAGAACAGGGCTATCATGCGTCCTATGTGTATTGCGACGCGCAAATGATGGAGATTGCCAAGGCGCAGATGGAGTTGTTAGAGGGCCGGGTTCCTGAAAAAGCAAATGAAGTTGTTGTAAGCGAATACTTTCTTTCCACCTATGGAAACAATGCCAAGATCGGGGACACTGTGACCTTAGATACAGAGAGTTTTCATGGTGATTATGTCGTTACCGGCATTACGGACAGCGTAAATGAAAAAGAAGCGAATACCTGCGCTATCATTCTTTCCAACGCTGCCCTGACAGAATGGAACGGGTTTGACCCGGCTGGCTATCGCGCCTATGTCCATTTCAAAAACAGCGACCAGTTGGGCGAAGAACTGATGACCTCTTATTGCAGGGAGATTGCGGAGGAATATCAGCTTCCTATGCCCAAAATGAACAGTAAGTATTTTGCCTATGCTTCTAAATCCTTTGATTTTGCACTGATGGCAGGTGTGATTGCCCTTGTTCTGATTGGCGGCTATATTGTGATCCAGAGTATCTTCCGTATCTCCATCAATGACAAAATCCAAAGCTACGGGCAGCTTCGGACGATTGGTGCGACACCAAAGCAAATCAAGCGGATTGTAAAGAACGAGGGACGCAAACTCGGCAGTATCGGGATTCTGATTGGCACAGTGCTGGGCGTATGCGGCGGTTTCCTCCTGTTTTCCAAGGGTTTTAACGCTGTTTCCTATGTGGCAACGGTTATTTTAACGCTTATAAGCAGTTGGATCATGATATCTGTTTCCATCCGTAAGCCGGTGAAAATTGCGGCAGGGATTTCCCCCATTGAAGCCGTCCGTTTTACCCCGGCGCAAAAGGACATCCGCAGCCGGAAAAAGAATATCAAGCTCAATCCTGTTTCAATGGGAATTGCAAATTTTAGGCGTGACCGAAAAAAGACCGTTGCTATTGTAGCCTCATTGAGTTTGGGCGGAATTATCCTGCTTGTGGTATCCTCCATTGTTTTGCTGCGCTCACCAGAGGCGCTTGCAAGACAGTTTTTCCCAGACGGCGACTATAAAATTTATTTGGATTCTGAAATGACAGAAGAAAAGGTTATGGCAGCGGGAAATCCATTGAATGAGGAATTAAAGCAGAAAATCTTATCTATTGATGGCGTTACAGATATAATTCCAAGCAGGCAATCTCTCCATGCAACTTATAAAACAGAGATTCATCAAGCTGGTGGTATGTGCGATATGCTGACCGACCAGAATTATGCGGCAGTTGAAGCGGCTCTGACAGAGGGAACCATGCCAACAGATTCCCGTAGTATTGTAATTGACTATAATGTGCTAAAGCAGAATGAGGATATGGGTGTTGGTTCAACGGTTGAGATTTCTTTGGGAGAAGAACAGCCATCCGTTTCTGTTACCATATCGGGGTTATACGCTCCTGCAAAGGTATATTCAGGACATGGCAGGATGCACTTAGATGGGGCAACTCTTTTTGCACCAGAAGCGTTGTTCCACGAACTGCACCCGGAAATCACCTCTTTTGACTATTCATGGAGCATTGTAAATGACGCTAAAAAAACGGACTATGTGGGAGCTGAATTGAAAAATATTGTTGCCAGCCATAGTAATATTGCCTTAGATGAAATCAATACAGTGATTGAATATGAAGAAATGACAAATTCTTTTGCGTTTGGCAGTATGGAGATACTTTCATGGTTGGTATTTCTCTTTGGCGTTATCAACCTTATCAATACGACACTCTCTAACCAGATAGCCCGAAAGCAGGAAAACAGTATTCTGCGTTCTATCGGCCTAACACAAAAACAGCTATGTAAAATGAACATCTGTGAGGGGCTGTGCTATGCGCTCTTTGCAACATTGGCGACGCTGATCGTTGGGCTTCCGGCTTCCATCTTTGCTTGCAGAAAAATGAGTATAGGAGCTTTTGCCGGAAATGTAGTGCCTTACAAATTCCCGGTTTTGGAAATGGGACTGTTCATTCTGGTATTGTTCGGAATGGAACTGATCTTGTCTGTATGGACAATCCGCAGACAGAAAAAGCAATCCCTGATTGAACAAATGCGGGCGATGGAATAACCGTATGGGATCGGCGGGGCGGCGTGTGCTGCCCCGCTTTTTTCGCCATTTCTCAAAAAATTTTTGAAATGTCCGAGCTTTGTAACAATTCAGCCTGTTTTTCTGTCGAAATCAAAGGCACCTCGGACATTTGTGTAACATTTGGATTTTATAATAATCCTCATAAAGAGAAATAGCCTGTTAGCAAGCTGCCGCACGACGGCAAAAGAAAAAAAGCCGTCGTATAGCAGACATATCCGCGCGCCCATTTTGAACCGGCGGCTTTTGAGTAACTCAAGGCCGCCGGTTCTTTTTGCTTATCAAAGCGTTTCATCATCCGTATGGCGGCCACTAGGAGGATGCCGTCATGTACTTGATATTCTATCAGCCGCCCAGTTTTGAACTGTCAAAAAAAGCCTTGCTCCCGCACAGGGTCAGCAGGGCTTTTACTATGTACTATACGATGTAGCTACTGCGCGTTTCGTGCTTTCATTATGCCCGGTTGGCCGTTTTCGGTCTGCTGGGCTTTTCTATTGCCGCCTGAAAAGCTGCCTGTTTCAAAAATATTTTTGGAAATTTTCAAAAAAGCGGGCAGAATCGGGTGTTTCAGGTGTCATATTAGCGGAAAGGGAAAAATCCACCCGACATCCCCACGGAAAGGGGGTGAGAAGATGGAAGCTATCCCTCGCAACGATGGCGAACAGTACCGATTCGATGCGTTCTGCAAAGCGGTGCTGCGAAATGAGGCCCGGAACTATCACCGAAATAAGAAACGTCTGCTTGACCGTGAAAAGTCATTCAGCGTTCTTTCGTTGGAAGAACTGGGGCAGCTCACGAGTGTAGACCATTATCCAAGTGAAGAATTTGTATTTTCATCCTACGGCTGTGATCTGCACATCGACAATGAACTTGTTGCCAATGCGTTTGCCGCTCTGCCAAAGCAAGAACAAAGCATTCTGATTCTGTTTTGCGTTCTGGAACTGGGCGATGGCAAGATTGGCGACCTCATGGGAATGTCCCGGAGTGCTGTACAGCGCCACCGGACAAAAACGCTGAACGAGCTGCAAAAAAAGCTAAAGGCGCACTTGCCGGAGGGAGGTTAGGCGTAAATGAACTCCTATGAACACACGAGCAGAGAGTTTTTACCGCTCTCGGTGATTCGCTCTGCCTGCGCTGGGGACCCCGATGCAGTTGAACAGGTTTTGCGACATTACAGAGGCTATATCATCAAGCTCTGTACAGGCATTTTCTATGACAAGCACGGTCAGCCTCATGTGTGCATAGACGAGTACATGAAACGCCATCTGGAAATCAAACTGATTTCTTCTATTGTAACCAAAGCCGAAACGGTCTGACCCTTTCCACGTTTCGGGACTGCACCTTGAAAAATATGCCCGCAGGACAATGGCGGTGCATTATAGGGCAAACGGATACGTTGCTGTCTGTATCGAGCCGGACGGCGGGTGCGCCACGATGCTTTTCTTTGAAAAGTGGAGCGATCACCACCCCGCCGCAATGCAAGCGCGGCTGCTTGCGGGCCATGACATACAGGCAGGCTGATACTCCCTTACCGTCAAAGTCCGAGCGTTCAGAGCGTCGCAGGCAATGAGTAGGGCTGCATGAGGAATGCAGGGGTGAGATTCCCGTGGGCTGCTGCCAGCAGCCGTCCGTTGGCTCATTTTTTATTTTGTGAAAGGGGGATATTTTTGAAAGAACAAAATTTGATACGTTATAGCATTCAGCTTGCTTTTTTGAAGCAGCTGTTGGAAAGAAAGCTCATAACCGATAGAGAGTATTCCCTTATCAAACAGCGCTTAATGAAAGATTATCGTGTGGTTTCCGAACTATCCTCTTGATTTTGTGTCGCATTGGCGTTATGATTAACGCAATGAAAGGAACACATTCAATAAGGAGGTCAAGCATGAAAGATGTTGAAGTCATTAAAGCGCACAACACACTCTCGCCACGAGCGCGTACAAACTTTGAAAAAAGGCTACGCGTAGCTGCCTATTGTCGTGTCAGCACTGATACCGAAGATCAGCTGAACAGCTACAAATCGCAGGTCAAATACTATACCGAACTTATAAAAAGTAAGCCGGAATGGTCTTTGGCCGGCATCTATGCTGATGAAGCTATCACGGGTACGCAGGTAAAAAAGCGCGAGGATTTCCAGCGTTTAATCAACGACTGTATGAACGGTGACGTGGATATGGTGATTACCAAATCCATTTCGCGTTTTGCCCGAAATACGCTTGACACTCTAAAATATGTTCGGATGCTCAAAGATAAAGGCGTGGCTGTGTTTTTTGAGGAAGAAAACATCAACACCCTTACTATGGACGGTGAACTGCTCCTTGTAATTTTAAGCTCTGTTGCACAGCAGGAAGTCGAAAATATTTCTGCAAATGTCAAAAAGGGCTTGAAGATGAAGATGCAGCGCGGTGAGCTGGTCGGGTTTCAGGGCTGTTTAGGTTATGACTACAATCCAGCGGACAAAACCATCACCATCAACGAAGAAGAAGCGGCTGTTGTCCGTTACATTTTTCAGCGATACACGGAGGGTGCCGGTGGTTCGGTTATTGCCAAAGAACTTGAAAACTTAGGCTATAAAACCAAACGCGGCAGTCCCAAATGGGCAGACAGTACCGTAATCGGCATTATCAAAAACGAAAAATACAAAGGCGACATTTTGTTAGGAAAGACATTTACCGTTGACCCTATTTCAAAACGGCGTCTGTACAACTTCGGCGAGGAAGATCAATTTTATATTCGTGAGCACCACGAGCCCATTATTTCGGAAGAAGTCTTTGAAGCCGCACAGGAAATTTTGCGGCGGCGTGCAAAGCCCCGCAGCCTTAACGTGGACGGCAAACGTGAAAAGTTCAGCCGGAAATACGCTTTTAGCTGCATGATAGAATGTGGTTTCTGTGGTGGCACCCTGACAAGGAGGAGTTGGCATAGCAGTTCACAGTATAATAAAGCTATCTGGCAATGTGTTGTTTCCACCAAAAAAGGAAAAAAGTTCTGCCCGGAGAGCAAGGGCGTTGACGAAAGAACGATTGAGCGGGCTTTTGTAGAATCTTATCGCCTCTTGTGCCAGAATAACAAGGATGTTCTGGACGAGTTTATGAAACGGACAGAAGAAACTCTTTCTGAAAGCAACGCGGGCAAGCGTCTTGCAAAAGCTGAAAAGGACATTCACGCTCTGGAAGTCAAGAAAAACAAGCTGGTTGATATGCGTCTTGAAGATACCATTGACAAGGAGACCTACGACCGAAAGTATTTAGACCTGTCCAGCCAGATTGAGCAGTTGCAGAAAGAGTGTGAAAGCCTGCAAGATGCAGCCGAAACCGAAACTACCATGCGCAAGCGTGTCGCCATGTTCCGACAGACACTTGAACAGAATGAGGTTCTGGACACCTTTGACCGACATATTTTTGAAAGTATAGTTGAAAAAGTAATCGTGGGCGGTTATGATAGTGATGGGAACAAAGACCCCTACATGATTGTCTTTGTCTACAAGACCGGGTTCAAGAACAGCGTGGACGGCAAGAATTTCAAGCCGCTTCGCAAGAATAGCAAGGAGAACCACTCCCCTGCTATTTTGTGTTCCCATGCTTCTAACGAGGCTGAATCCATGTGTTCCGATTCTAGCGACGACACATGTGGAGTGCGTACTTCAAATGACCCGTAAAAGTAATTGATTGCTTCTTATTGCACAGGGCGTGCATGGCTATGTACAGAATGTCCTCCCTATTACTCCCTTTTGTTCAAATTCTGTTCCGAAGTCGTTCACGATTTAACCATAAATACATGCGATAATAATTGACATATTACAAAACGGTGTATCCGCTAACAACGCAACGGCCTGCTTTTTGGCTTTTGGGGTACACCTGTATTCAAAAGGATGGCGTGTTTAAGATGAAGGCATGGTTCCAGCGTTTTATGTCCGGGCGGTACGGCAGTGATACTTTTGGCAACTTTTTGTGCGTAACGGCGCTGGTCTGCCTGGTAATTGGGCTGTTTGTGGGCATCTTTTATTATATCGGGCTTCTGCTGCTGCTTTATGCGTACTTCCGCATGCTCAGCCGCAACGTACACAAGCGCTATGCAGAAAACATTGCCTTTATGCAGAAAACCGCTGGTGTGCGCGCCAAGTTCGGCCAGCTGCAGCAGCGGTTTGCCCTGCGCAAAACCTACCGCTATTTTTCCTGCCCGCACTGCCGCCAGCAGGTACGCGTGCCCAAGGGCCGCGGCAAAATTTCCATCACCTGCCCCAAATGCGGCACCCAGTTCATTAAAAAAAGCTAAGGCAGCACCGCACAATTCCCGCCTGACGGCTTAAGCACCGCTCCGGCGGCTGCGGCACGGCATCTGCATTGCCAAAATGCTCGATCATGTCGGGTTGCGGTACCCGCATCGTGCTTCGGGGGCAAAAGCCCCTCGCACTCTGCGACCGCTGCCCCTGCTTCGGTTCGCTGTTTCCGCCACTGGCGGCGCTCACCTTTGCAGCATCCAGTATTATCTGCGCTTTTGGCTTAGCATCTGCCGTACCTCGCTCGCCGTATCGGCACTTAGAATTATGCGGTATTGCCCTAAAGGTTTTCCCTTCACTTCGATGAAAGGTTGACGCTGCGTGTTTGGATATGTTACCATTTATCAGAAAGATTTAGACAATGCCGCAATGGACTGCTACCAGGCGTACTATTGCGGGCTTTGCCAATCTTTGGGCCGCAAATACGGCACGGCGGCGCGCATGGCGCTGAGCTATGATATGACCTTTGCCGCGCTGCTGCTGACCGCCCTGTATGACCCGCCCACACAGACTTCGCAGGGGCGGTGCGCGCCGCATCCGCTGCGCACCCGGCCGCGGGCCGTGAACGAATTCACCGATTACGCTGCGGACATGACGGTGGTACTGGCCTATTACAATTATCTGGATGACTGGCAGGACGACCACAAACGCAGCCGCCTGCGGCTGGCAAAGCAGCTTGAGCCGCATCTAGAAAACATCCGCCGCCAGTGGCCGCGCCAGTGCGAGGCCATCCACACCAAGCTGGATGAGCTGAACCGCCTGGAAAGCGCCAACAGCACCGACCTGGATGCCCTTTGCAATGCCTTTGGCGCATTGCTGGGCGCGGTGTTCAGCCCGCGGGAGGATTTCTGGTCCCCTGCCCTGACGCAGATGGGCCGCGGGTTGGGCGGGTTCATCTATTTGATGGATGCCTATGATGATTTAAAAAAAGATGCCCGGCACGGCAGCTTTAATGCACTGGCCGCCACCAAACAGGCGTTTGGCAGCGATACTGCCGGGTTTGAGACGCGCTGCCGCGAGCTGCTGACCCAGCAGATGGCCCTTTGCGCCCAGAACTTTGAACTGTTGCCGATTTTGAAAGATACCCCCGAAGGTCAGCTTTTGCACAACACGATTTACGCGGGGGTGTGGAGCAAGTACGCGCTGGTGAAAGCCACACGCACACCACGGAAGGGGAAACAAAACGAATGAACGATCCGTACAGTGTTCTTGGCATTACGCCGGGCGCCGATGAGGAAACCATTAAAAAAGCATACCGCCAAAAGTGCAAGCAATACCACCCAGATTTACACCCGGACGACCCCACCTGCGAGGACAAGTTTAAAGATGTACAGGCCGCTTACAGCGAGGTCATGCGGATGCGTTCCGGCGGCGGGCCCAGTGCATCCAGCAGCGGCTCTTCCAGCTATTATGGGCAGCGCAGCAGCGGCGGCAGCCAACAGCAGTACCAGGATCCGTTTGGCTTTGGGTTCGGGTTTGACCCCTTTGGCTTTGGCGGCACCTATGGCGGGGCCAGCAGCAGCTATGACCGCCGGGAATCGCCGGAGATGCAGGCCGCCAACAACTATATCCGCAACGGGTACTATGCAGAAGCGATGAATGTTCTGGAAGGCATTGCCTCCGCTGACCGGGCCGCTCGCTGGCATTATTATGCCGCGCTGGCAAGTTCCGGCCTGGGTAACAACATCCGCGCCCAGAACGAAGCCCGCACCGCTGTGGACATGGAGCCCGGCAATTACGAGTACCAGAACCTTTTGGACCGGCTGCAGAACCCCGGACGGGCGTACTCCACTTATCAGCAGGCATACACCCAGCCCGGCAGCCGCCAGCACGGCATGAACTTTTGTTTGCAGGCCTGGCTGTACCTGATGCTTTGCAACCTGTGCAGCATTTGCTGCTGCGGTGGGCGCGGTGGATTTTATATTTGCTGAGCAGGGGTTGGAAGTAATTTTTAGCGTTGAATCAATATAAAGCGAACGCATGTGGTTACCCGTTGGGGCCGCATGCGTTCGTTTTGGTTTTGGGTGCTATTTTATTATATGAATCGCGGGGAGATCGTAAATACGCTAGCGGGTACATATCATGAATGGTGATTACCTCACGGTAGGGACGTTTTCATAGGTTTACTCCATAAAAATAACCGCCCCCGGCCAGTTTCCCGGCGGGGGCGGTGTGCTTGTTAATTCAAACCCTGTTCAGGCAAAAATCAGACCTGGTAATCCACGGTGATGTTGCTGCTGGTGGTGGGCTTGGTGGCATCGTCAGAGTTGTTATCCACCTTGATTTCGCCGTTGCGGATTTTCTCCAGAACGGTGTTGTACTCGTCCATGGTGAAAGTGCTAAAGTTCCAGCTTGCTTCGTCGGTGGGCAGGCCAACATAGTCGCCCTCTTCCAGGCCAAAGTTGCCGTTGGTGCCAGCGATGGTGCTCCAGTCGCCTGCATTGACGGTATCCAGGCCATTCTTAACGGCAGCGCCCAGACCCTTCATGGCGGAGGTAACAAACGGGTTTGCCTTGTACTTGCCGGACTCAACACCCTCAACGCCCAGGTAGTTCTGGTCAACGTCAACGCCGATCAGCTTGCCGTCATGCTTGTCAGCAGCTTCAGCAGCAGAAGTCCAGATGCCGCCGCCGCAGGCGAACACAACTTCGGTGCCGCCATCGTACCAGCCGTCCATCTTAGCGGTGATCTTTTCATCGCCATAGAACTGAGCGCCGTAGTAGTAGTTCATCTGAACGTTAATGCCCAGCTCCTGTGCTGCAGCATCAGCACCCTGAACATAGCCGTAACCATAGCGGATAACGGCGGGCACCGCCTGACCGCCCAGGAAGCCCAGCTTGGTGAAGCCGTCCTTGACAGCTGCATAGCCAGCCAAGTAGCCGGCTTCTTCTTCCTTAAAGGTCACGCAGAACACGTTTTCGGGGATGGTGCCGTTCTCACGGTTGATATCAAAGCCGTTCACATCAACTGCGATGAAGTGAACATCAGGATACTCGGTGGCACCCCAGGCCAGAGCAGGACCATACAGGTAACCAACGCATACGATGGTGTTTGCGCCCTCGGCGACAGCCTGACGGATCAGGGTCTCGCGGTCTTCATCGCTGGCGTCCTCGCCGGAAGGCAGGTAGTAGTTGTACTCGATGCCGTTCTCATCGCCGTAGCCCTTAACAGCTTCCCAGCAGCCCTGGTTGAAGCTTTCATCGTCCAGGGTGCCAACATCGCAGCACTGGGCAATGCCGGTGATGTTGTCAGAACCGGTTGCTTCAGCAGTAGCAGCGGAATCGCTGGTAGCCTCGGTAGAAGCAGCAGCGCTGGAAGAAGTGGTGCTGCTGGCAGAGCTGCCGCAAGCAGCCAAAGAGAGTGCCATGCAGGCAGCCATGGTCAAAGCAAGATACTTTTTCATGTGTGATCTCCTTATTTTTTTATCAGGGGCGCATGGTTTGCATCCCCTCTCATACATCCTATTATACCGTCTGGCAGTGCTTTTTTCAATGTGTAAAGCATTACAAAAGCATGACAATGCCCTTTGGTTCCTGTTACCGGTTCGGCTGATCCACCGTCACATTCTGGGTCTGCGGCATTGCCGTGGTATCAGAATAGCGTTCCACCTTTACAGTGCCTGCTGCCATACGCTGGTACAGCTCACGATATTCTTCGCCGGTAAAGGTCTTCAGCCGCCATTCCTGCGTGGCAAGGCCCACGGCATCCACTTCGGTGCCAAGGGTCTCGGTCTGGCCGCTGTGGTCCTGGTCCCAGTTGTTCTGCGTGCCGAACAGGTACAGTTCATTCTGCACCACGGTGCTGTAGCAGTTCACAGCGCTGGTTATCACCGAGCTGCTCTGCCCGGCGCAGTCCCAGCCGGTGGCGATCACTTCGCGGCCGCTTTTCTCTGCGGCCTGTATGCAGCTGTCCGCCAGTTCCGGCGTGGCCGCCATAACCACCTGGAAGCCCTCGTTATACCAACCGCAGACATAATCCGTCAGGTCATCATCGCTGGCCGTCATGCTGCTGTACCAGATGCGGATATACACCTGCACGCCCATGCTGTCGGCTGCGGCTTCCGCCCCCTGCACAAAGCCGGTGGCGTAACGCACGGTGCTGGGCAGCGGCTCGCCGCCAAGCACCGCCATGCTGGTGTTGCCCTCCCGCACGGCGGCATACCCGGCCAGGTAAGCAGCCTGTTCTTCACGGAAGAGAACGCAGTGCACGTTGGCGGATGTGCGGTAGTCGGTGTAATCCTCGGAATGCGGCTCATCCCCGATCATCAGGTAGTTGACTGTGGGGTAATTATCCTGGATGTCATACAAGGCGGCGGCCATCTCGCTGCCATAACACACCACCAGTCCCGCACCGCTTTGGGCGGCGCTGTTCAGGGCTGCTTTGGCAGCATCCAGGCTGGTATCCGCCGCAGTAAACTGCTGTGCGGTATAATTAAAATTGCTGCAAAACGTCTGCACGCCGTGCCATACAGCCGCACCGGCACCGATATCCGTTCCCTCGGCACCAACTGCCAGCGCGATTGCGGCTCCGGCGCCGTCCAGCGGCTGGTTCACTTTTTCTGCCGTAAGTTCATACAGGGCATCGTCCGTCAGCACCTGTTCCTGATCCTGTACAGCAGGTTCAGAGGAAGCGCTGCTGCCGCAGCCCACCAGCGCCAGCCCAAAGGCCAGCGCCAACAACAGGCAAAGCAGCCGCCGGGCTGCAAAACGTTTGTTCTGGGGTAAAGACATGGGTGGAATAATCTCCTTTTATTGGGGTAAATGAGCCGCCTTAATTGGCCCCCGGCTCGATTTCAAGATTGGTCGGGCCAAAGCCGTAGGGCAGCAGGTCGCCCAGGGTCGTTTCGATGTAATCATCCTCGCTTTTGGCCATCAGCACCCGCAGCCTGGGGCCGCAGAATTCATACAGAGCCTGGCGGCAGACGCCGCACGGACCGGTGACAAGGGTGTTCTTTTTGCCGTCCAGGCTGCCCACAATGGCAATATCGGTAAACTCGGTCACGCCCTCGCTGACCGCCTTGAACAGCGCGGTGCGCTCGGCACAGTTGGTGGGGGTATAGCCGGCGTTTTCGATGTTGCAGCCGGTATATACCATTCCGTTTTTGGCCAGCAGCGCCGCGCCCACCTTAAAGTGTGAATACGGCGTGTAGGCAAAGCTGCGCGCCTTGAACGCTGCGCGGATCAGTTCCGCATCCGTCGGCTTCATTCCAGCACCGCCCCCAGTGCAACTTTCATCATGGCGGTAAAGCTGGTCTGGCGCTCTTCTGCCGTGGTGATTTCGGGGCTGACGAAGCTGTCCGAGATCGTCAGGATACAGGCAGCATGTTTGCCCAGCACCTTGGCGTTGTGGAACAGCGCAAAGCTCTCCATCTCAACCGCCAGGCAGCCTTTTTCGTCGCGCAGAACTTCCCAGTAGGTGGGGCGTGCGCCGCTATCCTCGCGGTAGAACACATCGGAGGAATGGATGGTGCCTTCAATCAGGGGAATGCCCTGCTTTTTGGCGGAAGCGCGCAGCGCGTTGTTCAGTTCCTCGCTGGGCTTCTGGATGTCGTCGGTATCGCCGGACTGGGTCACGGCATAGTTGCTTTCGGAGTAAGCGCCGGTAGCCAGAACCACATCAAAGATCTTGGCCTTGGGGGTATAGGAGCCGGCAGAGCCAATGCGGATGATGTTCTCTACCCCATACTGGCTGTACAGCTCATAGGAGTAGATGCCGATGGACGGCATGCCCATGCCGCTGCCCATCACGCTGACAGGGTGGCCCTGGTAGGTACCGGTATAACCCAGCATGCCGCGCACATCGGTAACAAGGCGCGGTTTTTCCAAAAAGGTTTCGGCAATAAATTTGGCGCGCAGGGGGTCGCCGGGCATCAGCACGGTTTTGGCAAAATCGCCGGGGTTGGCGCGGTTGTGTGGGGTAGACATATCAGATACGCTCCTTTATGTTGGGGCAACACCGCACAATTCCCGCCTTGCGGCTTAAGCACCGCTCCGGCAGCTGCGGCACGGCATCTGCGTTGCCAAAATGCTCGATAAGACATCCAGTATTATCTGCGCTTTTGGCTTGGCATCTGCCGCACCTCGCTCGCCGTATCGGCACTTAGAATTATGCGGTATTGCCTTGGATTTTTGCGGCCGGTTGGCCAGCCGCTGTGTTCCATGGTTTGTTTTGCGGTCTATTCCATTTGGGTAGATATATATTTAGTATACCACATTTTTCCGTTTTGTGGTAAACTTAGTATGAATTCACCACAAAGTTTTTCGGGGGTGTTGTTAATGCAGCTGCCTGAGCACTGCACCTTATGCCCGCGGCGTTGCGGGGCCAACCGCGCGGCGGGCCGCACCGGCTATTGCGGCGCGGGGGATACCCTGCTGGCCGCCCGCGCCGCCCTGCACCATTGGGAGGAGCCCTGCCTGAGCGGGGACCCCAACGCCGCGACCGGCAGCGGCACGGTATTTTTTACCGGCTGCACCCTGCAATGCTGCTACTGCCAGAATTACAAGATCAGCCAGCAGGGCCTTGGCAAGCCGCTGACGGCGGAGCGCCTGGCTGAAATTTTTATGGAATTGCAGCAAAAAGGCGCCAAAAACCTGAACCTTGTCACCGCAACGCAATGGCTGCCGTGGGTGACGCAGGCGCTGGATGCCGCCTGCCGCAATGGGTTGACCCTGCCGGTGGCCTATAACACCGGCGGGTACGAAACCGTGGAAACCGTAAAGGCTCTGGCCGGGTATGTGGACATCTGGCTGGCGGATTACAAATATGCCAGCCCCGCCCTGGCGAAAGAGCTTTCTGCCGCGCAGGATTACCCACAGGTGGCGCACGCCGCCATCCGCCAAATGCTGTTGCAGACCGGTGCCCCAGTGTACGATGCCGACAGCTACCTGCAAAAAGGCGTGATTGTGCGCCACCTTGCCCTGCCCGGCCACAGTGATGACAGCCTTGCCGTTTTGCAGCGCCTGGCCGACCTGCGGCAGGAAACCGGTGTGTCGTTTGTGCCCAGCCTGATGAGCCAGTTCACCCCGTTTTACCGCGCCGCGGAGCACGGTTTGGGGCGGCGCATTACCACCTACGAATACCGCAAAGTGGTTGACCGCGCCATCGCCCTTGGCCTGACGGACGGCTACATGCAGGAAAAAAGCAGTGCCCGCGAGGAATACACCCCGCCGTTTGACCTGGAAGGGGTCTGATACGGTGGCTGCGCAAGGAGGTCTTGTGTGAACATCTTCTCTTTTGTCTATCTGGCGGTGTTCCTGCTGGCAGGCTTTTGCATTGCACGCAGGGCGCTGCCGCAGGCGGGGCTTTCGGTCAGCATTCCGCTGGGGTGTGGGTTCGGGGTCTCACTGCTGGCATTTGTTCCGGCCTGTTTTGCGGTGGTACTGGGTTTCCGGCTGCCTGCCCTTTTGTTGGCCACAGCTGTTGTGGCCGCGCTGGCCGCTTGGTTGGCGCGGCACGGCACGCCGTTCACCCGTGTACCGGATCCGGACGCCGCCGCTCTGTGGGCCTGTGTGCTACCCTTGGCTGTTGTTACCCTGTACCTGCTGCACACCCATGTGCTGCATCTGGTAGACGGCAGTTATCACACCGGGCAAAGCTGCTATGGCGATATGGCGATGCACCTGGGATTCATCAAAAACATTGCCGTTACCGGCAAGCTGCCGCCGGTGTATCCCCTGCTGGGCGGCGAGCACCGGTTCGGCTACCCGTTTTTGTGCGAGACCGTTTCCAGCGTTTTTCTGGTGCTGGGGGCAGACGCCCGCACCGCTTACCTGCTGCCCATGCTGGCCGCATTCATCAGCGTGTACGGCATGATGTGGCAGCTGGCGCGGCAGGTGTTGGGCAGCGCGGGCAAAGCTTGCCTGGCTTTTTGGCTGTTCTTTATGGGCAGCGGGTTCGGGTTTGTGTATTTCCTTGGCAGCGCCGAGGCGTTTGCCGGCATCTTTACCGGGTTTTACACCACCCCCACCAACTACACTGCCGAAAACATCGTCTGGGTCAACCCCATCGTGGATCTGCTGATTCCACAGCGGGCCACCCTGTTTGGCTGGTGTGTGCTGTTTCCCGCGCTGTATCTGGTCTGGCGGTTCTGTATGGAGGAGGAAACCCGGCTTTGGCGGTATCTCGCCCTGCTGGTTCTGCCCCTGCCACTGATGCACACCCACAGCGCACTGGCGCTGGTGCTGATCTGCCTGGCGTGCGGGGTGTACACCCTGGTTTGCCGCCCCCGCACCAAGGCCGTGCTTGCCCCATGGGGATGGTTTGCCTTGGTGTGCGGCGTGGTCTGGCTGGTAGAAATGTGGAACACCGTGTTTGCCCAATCGCTGGACGGGCAGCACATGCTGCGGCTGCATTTGAACTGGATCAACGGGCAGGATGACGGCACCCTGAAAGACAATTATTTCTGGTTCTACATCAAAAATATCGGCCTTGTCTACCTGCTGCTGATCCCGGCATTTTTCCATGCCAAACCCAAGCAGCGCTGGCTGTACGGCGGCGGGTTGGCCATTCTGATTCTGGCGGAATTTGTTGTGTTCCAACCCAACAATTATGACAACAACAAGCTGCTGTATATCTGGCATCTGCTGGGCTGCCTGTTGGTGGCCAGCCTGCTGATGGATTGGTTCAACAAAGTTCGTGCTATCCCCTGGCGGGCGCTGGGGCTGTGCCTTTGCTGCTTTATCGCCATGTTTGGCAGTGTGCTGACTGTTGGACGCGAAGCGTTAAGCGACTACTGGCAGTGGAGCGCAGATGACATTGCCATGGCGGATTATATTGATGACAATGCGGAAACCGATGCAGTATTCCTGACCAGTGACAGCCACCTTTGCCCGGTGTTCAGCCTGGCCGGGCGGCGCATTTTGTGCGGCTCCGGCAGCTTTGTATACTACCACGGCATGAATTATACCGCTGAATACAACGCCATGCACCAGCTGTACGAGAATCCCGATGAAGTTTTCCTGGCGCAGTGGGGCATTGATTATGTGCTGTTTGACAGCTATGTGTTCAGCAACATCCAAAATGCGGACGAGAGCTGGTATGCAGCGCGCTATCCCCTTTGGTACGAGAACGGCGGCAGCCGCATTTATAAAATCAACGGATAAGTTTGTTCCGTATCAATTTTCCCAACATAAACAATCACTCCGCCGCGGGTCCGGTTTTCAGCTGGTCCTGCGGCGGAGTTTTTAGGCAATACCGCATAATTCTAAGTGCCGATACGGCGAGCGAGGTGCGGCAGCTGCTAAGCCAAAAGCGCAGATAATACTTTGTGTATTATCGAGCATTTTGGCAACGCAGGTGCCGTGCCGCAGCCGCCGGAGCGGTGCTTAAGCCGTAAGGCGGGAATTATGCGGTATTGCCTTTATTTTATAATTCTTTAAGACGACTTTTTATTGCGCGGCATCCGGCGCTTGGGGGCGGCTTTGCGGGGCTGGTTCTGCTTTTTGGGGGCAGCCTTTTTGGGCTGCGGGTGTACCCGCACAAACTGGATGGGGTTGCCGTTGGGCAGGGTACGCTCTTCCACTTCCAGCACCGGGAAGGACGCCAGGAATTTATTCAGGCTCTTGCTGCCAAAGTTACGCACATCAAAGTCCGGGTAGCGCTTGATGAGCTGGTCTCCCACGCGGGAGGTTCGCACCCAGCCGGTGCCATCGTCCATCTCGTCGATCATATCGCAGACCAGGCGGCAGATGGAATCGCGGTTGATGGCGGTATCGTCCCCCGCGCCAACCTGGGCGGCGGCTTCGGCGGCAGCGGTGGAATCCGCGCTGGCATCTTCGCTTCCACCATGCTCCAAAATCAGGTCAAGGTACTTGAACTGGTCGCAGGCTTTCACAAAGGGACCAAGTGCCTTGCTTTCGCCCATGCCGATGACCAGCTTGCCGGCTTCGCGCAGGCGGGCGGCAAGGCGGGTAAAGTCCGAATCGGACGAAACGATGCAAAAGCCATCCACATTGCCCGCATACAGCAGATCCATGGCGTCAATGATCATGGCGCTGTCGGTTGCATTTTTGCCGGTGGTGTAGCTATACTGCTGGATGGGAATGATGGAGTTGTTCAGCAGCACATCCTTCCAGCTTTTCAGGCGGGCATCAGACCAATCGCCGTAAATACGTTTGCAGGCCGCCACGCCAAAGGACGCAGCTTCATCCAAAATCACCTTTACATATTTGGGGCTGATGTTATCCGCATCGATCAGAACTGCCAGTTTCAGATCCTGCATCGCAGCCTCACTTCCTTACCGGTTTGACCGGGCGGTCAAAGTACATATAAATCTGGCAGGGGATCATGCCGTTATAAATTTTGCGGCGCTTGGCGGCCTTTTTGCCAAAGTGGGCTTCAAAATCAGCATCCGCCGTAATGGCATACAATCCTGCGGTGGGGCTTGCCTGCCACACCTGGCCCAGGGTGTGGGCCAGAGCGGCGGCTTCGGCGGCATCGCCCAGGCGCTCGCCGTAAGGCGGGTTGGTCAGAATGATGGAGCTGGGGCGCGGGGCAAAGTCTTTTACGTCTGCCACCTCAAAGCGGCAGCGATCCCCCACCCCGGCCAGCTTGGCGTTGGCGTTGGCCAGCGCCACAGCGTTGGGGTCAATATCAAAGCCAAAGCCCTCGAACCCGGCATCCAGGCGGGAAGCCGCCAGCGCTTTCTGGCGCTCCTCCGCCCAAACGGCAGCGGGCACAAAGTCATAGTGCTCGGCGGCAAAGCGGCGGCGCAGGCCGGGGGCGATGTTCAGTGCTTTCTGGGCTGCTTCGATCACCAACGTACCGGAACCGCAGAAAGGATCCTGCACAGTGCTGTCGCGCCGGATAAAACCGACATCGGCAATGGTAGCGGCCAGCGTTTCCTTGATGGGGGCCAGCGTGGCGTTTTTGCGATAACCGCGCTTATGCAAGCCGTCGCCGGAGGTATCCAGCATCACTTCCACCACGTTTTTACGCAGGGCAAAGCGGATTTTGTACAAAGCACCGGTTTCCGGCAGAGTGGTGGTTTTGTGGCCGTACTGCAGCCGCTTAACGATTGCCTTTTTGACAATGCTCTGGCAGGCAGGTACGCTGGAAAGCTGGCTGGACAGGCTGGAGCCCTTGACCGGGAACTGGGCATCCACCGGGATCAGCTCCTCCCACGGGATAGAGTAAACGCCGTCGAACAGTTCATCAAAAGTTGTGGCGGGGAAGGTTTTCAGCAGCAGCAGCACGCGCTCGGCGGTGCGCAGATTCAGGTTTGCTGCGGCGATCATGGCGGCATCACCCTCAAACGCCACGCGGCCATCCGTCACCTTTACGTTCTGCGCACCAAGGCGTTTGACCTCAAAGGAAAGGGTATGCTCGGTGCCAAAAAAGCAGGGAGCCACCAAAGTATACATGTTGGGCATAGTGTGTCCTTTCTGGGGCTGTGCATGGCGCAGCCGGATATGCGGGGCCGGGCATATTGGGTCAGCCCCGCGGGATAAAAATTAGATTATGCCGTTACATAACCCAAAAAAGGCCCTGCCAAGCAGAGCCTGCATCTTATGGGCGTTGCAGTTGGCGTACGCTGCAGAAATCAGCCGCGGCGGCGGGAATACCCACCGCGATGATTCTCGGTAACGCGCTTGAGATCCGCAATTTTTTCTTCGCTCTGGGTCTTATAGCGTGCCATCATATCCTCAAAGCTCAGGTCGCCCTGCGGCTGCGAGGGTTTGGGCTGCCAGACACGGGGGGCTGCTTCGCGGCGGGGCGGGCGGCCGCCAGCCGGGCGTGCACCACCGTTACTGCCCTGCTGCCCTTGGGGGCGCGGGCTGCGGGGCGCGCGGGGTGCGCGCTCCGGTGCGGGCTGGGTCTGCTTGATGGACAGTGCAATCTTGCCATCCGGCGCGATGGAGATGACCTTAACCTTAACGGTCTGGCCAGCTTCCAGCACGGTAGCAAGGTCCTGCACAAACTCATAGCTTACCTCAGAAATGTGAACAAGGCCGGTTTTGCTTTCCGGCAGGGCAACGAAGGCGCCAAACGGCTTAATGCCGGTAACTTTGCCTTCCAAGATGTCTCCAACCTGTAATGCCAAAACTATAATACCCCTTTGCTGCCCGGCAAAACTGCCGGGTATCGTTATTGATGGAACCTTTGCTTTCAGATTCCGCTTGTATGCCTTGCAGGCAAGGCCTGCACTGTTAAAGGCTGGTTGAGTCCGCAAAAAACAGAATCCAGCCTTTTGCATCTTCCATTGTACCTGGCATGGTAATCCGGCGTAATGCTGTTACTTGCCGCTCAGATCCACCCAAATGCGCTCATTGGGCTTGGCATAGCCATCGGCGCGGGCGCTGCGTTCAATAATCGCGTCTTTGCCATCGGCCAATGCGCGTCCCAGCTCTTCGTTTTGGGCCTGCTGGGCGCTGAGCTGTTCGCGCACCGCGGCGAGTTCCTGCTGTTTGGAGCCGATGGTGATCTGGCACTGGATCAAAGTAAAAAACAAAGAACAAAACAGTGCCGCCACAGCCAAGGGAAGCAAACGCCGCGCAATGCTTTTGTGTTGGTTCATGCGGCAGCGCCTCCTTCCGGGCAGGTATCAAAATGCCGTTGTGTGCAAACCATTGTACCGCCTGCCCGCACAAGATGGTCTTATGCAGGCATACTTAAATGCAGTTTAATTATATAATATTGTGTGCTTGTTTTGCAACACATTTTTCGGCTTTTTTCCGCTTTTCTTGCATGAATCTTGTGCGTTGTGCCGCCGGGCGTGCCGAATCTTTCTGATCCGGGCCAGCAGCCACTGTTTGAACGGGTGTACCGCATAGTCCGCCGCAAAGCGCAGCGGCCAGACCAGAACAAACACCGTGCCGCGCAGCGCCCTGTGCACCGCGTGGGAAACGCACCACCGCCAGCACAGTGCCCCCAGCCCCATGGCGGCGGCCATATACCAGCGCGCCGCCCCGGTAGCCGAAGCCCCCGCCGCGAAGCCGCAGCAGACAAAGGCTGCGGCAGCAAAGGCCAGCACATCCCACACAAAGCAGCGCACCGGGCCGCTGCCAAAGGCAAGGGTCGCCCCATCCCGTACAGCGCCAAGCAGCAGGCCCGCCCCAAGACAAAGCAGCACATCGCCCAGCACTGCCCACAGCGGCGGCGATGGCACCATCAACGCAGCAGGCGGGCCAGCAGCCCACCGCTCTGTTTTTTGCTCTGCTGGTTCTCGGTATACTGCAAATATTCGATCTGGCCGGAGATATGCACTTCCCCCGTGCGAACCGAAAGCTCGCTGACCTGCATTCCTTGCCCACCGATGGTCAGATCCCCCAGCGGAGTTTGCAGCGTTGCGCCCAGTTCATCACAGCTCACAATACGGGTCACACCGGTCACCGTCAGCCGGGCGCGGTTTTCCAGCGTCAGGGCATGGGCGCGCGGCGGAGCAGGCAGGTCGGATTGCTGGGGGGCATGTTCCCCAATCGGGTGCGGGCTGGTCAGTTCTGGCATGGCGGTTTCCTCCGGCAGCAGTTGTTGCTTACCCTATACCATATGCCGCACACCGCGCGGTTAGAACTCCCCCGCCCTGGTTTTTCTCAGCCTTCCAGGATCTCAAACAGCTCGCGGGCAACATCCTTGCCCTTGGGTTCATCAATAGAAAGCACCCGCACCTTGACGGGGCGGTTGCCGAAGGTAATCTCGATCACATCGCCGATCTTTACGGCATAGCTTGCCTTGGCGGGTTTGCCGTTCACGATCACGCGGCCCGCATCGGCCACATCATTGGCCAAGGTGCGGCGCTTGATCAGGCGGCTGACTTTCAGGTATTTATCCAGTCTCATGGTTCATCCTCATCTCTATGGCAGCGGTATTCCAGCCACCAGGCGGGAATCATGCGGCGCTGCCTATATCATAAAAGCCCGCCGCGTTTGGGTGCGGCGGGCTTTTTCATTCAGAGCGTATCTGACGCCTGAACAGATTACTGCACAGCGTCCTTCAGTGCCTTGCCAGCCTTAAATGCGGGCAGCTTGGAAGCAGCAATGGTCATGGGCTCTTTGGTCTGCGGGTTGCGGCCCTGGCGTTCCGGGCGCTCGCGGACTTCAAAGGTGCCAAAGCCAACCAGCGAAACTTTGCCGCCGTTCTTCAGCTCTTCGGTGATAGCAGCCAGTGCTGCGTTGACAGCCTTTTCGGCGTCTTTCTTGCTCATGCCAGCTTCAGCGGCAACGGATGCGATCAGTTCAACTTTGGTCATTTGTTATATACCTCCAAATTAAATAAATTGCGTTTTTTTGCCTTTTCAGGCTACCGGCCCGGCTGCTGTGCAAAATGCCTCGTTGGCTTTTTGCAGCGCCTGTTCGGGGTCTACCCCTGCCTGCCGGGCCAGATTGGCGGCGGCAAACAACAGTTCGCCCACAGCCTGTTCTGCCTGCGCGCTGGCGGGCTGCGCCGTTTGCAGGTTCTCCGCCGCGTCTGCCAAGGCTGCAGCATCGGCCCCCTGCAGGGCTGCGCCATGGCGTGCGGCGCGCTTTTGCAGCTTGGCCGCGCGCATCAGCGCGGGCATGGCACGGGGCACACTTTCAAGGTCATCGGCCAGGGTGCGGCGGCCCTTTTCTTTATTTTTGAGCGCATCCCAGTCTGTTATACCTTCGTAACCTGGTTGGGTGCCAAAAATATTTGGGTGCCGCTCAATCAGCTTTTGGCATACGCCATCGCAGACCTGTTCCCAGGTAAAGCGGCCGGTTTCCTGTTCCATGCAGGTATGGAAAGCAACCTGCATCAGCACATCGCCCAGCTCTTCACACATCAGCACCGGGTCATCCAGGTCCAATGCGTCCACAGCCTCATACGCTTCTTCCAGGAAGTTCATCCGAATTGATGTATGGGTCTGAACTTTATCCCACGGACAGCCGTTGACCGGATCCCGCAAAAGGGTGATAATGCGGACAAGATCATCTGCCGTGTACGGGCGGTTGTGCGGATATTCCATGCATGCTGCAATGCTGCCTGCCCAGGATGTACCAGGGTCCGCCTGAAAAAACAACAGGCAACATCATACCTCTCATTCTACCGTTTTGTCAAGGAAACAATACAAGTTGCTGTTTGACAGCCGAGTTACCTGTTTACAGCTGTGCGCCGCAATGGTTGCAGAACAGTGCGTCTGCATCCACATCTGCATGGCAGACGGGGCACTCTTTGGTCTCACCGCGCGGGCGGTCAGCCGCATCGGCCAGAGCCTGCTCCTCCTCGGGGGTCAGGCCGGCGGGGTCATCGTGATAGGTGGTGGGATCGTTGGGGTCCTCAGTCTCCTGCTCAGCCTCGGCAGCTTCAGCGGCAGCGGCCTCATCGGGGGTCATGCGGGCCTTGATTTCCTCAATCGCCTTTTCGATTTCGGCAATGTTCTCGATATATTTATCCACCAGGGGCTGGTTTTCCTCGTCTGCCTTATGCAGGCTGTAAACCAGTGCGCCCAGCTGGCGCTGTGCCTTGGCCAGGCGGTTCTGCTGGGATGCCAGATCCAGCTGGTTCTTGCCTTTATCTGCAATATCCATGGCTGCCTTGTAAGCGGTATCCACAAACTGCATGCTCTGTTCTTTGATCTTATTGATATCCAGTTCAAACATAATGTAACACCTCGTTATCATCTGGCCCCGGCAGGGCACTGCGCCACAGCTGCGCAGCCCGGCCGGGTGGAATGAAAAGCCGTAAAAATTTATTATTTTCGATTTCACGGCTTTTCCCTGTAAGGCTTATTATACCGTATCATTGCCTGGTTTTCAATCTTGTGGCGCAAAGAATTATGTCCAAATCGTAAACATTTGGACGTAACAGGAAGTTTTATTGGTTTTTGGCTCCAATGAACTCCCGCAGCATGCTTTTCTGTGGGATCAGCGCGGCATTAATGGGTACAAAATGCGCAAACCGGCTGCGCAAATCCGCCATGCGGCCCGCATTGGCGCTGGCCGTCAGCTGGTCAATATAATATTCCCAAATCCCCACCTCGCAGCTGAACGAAGTATCCAGCACAAGGTTCGCCCGATTCTTGAACGTCTTGATATACTGGTCCTCTGCCTTACAGACATGGGGCCACAGGCCGATGGTAAAATCGGCATCATGCCCGCGGAACCGCCAGTCCCGCGTAATGCGGCGGGCAAGGCGAACATCGCGGGTGGCGATCAGCCGCGCACCGTCCGGTCCGGCATATTCTTCCCGCAGGCTGGCGTAAATATTCAGCACAGCATCCTGCGGCAAAGTCTCGGTCAGGATGGGGTTAAAGGCGTGCAGTCCCTCCACAACCACCACACCGTCGGTGCAGTCGATGTGCTGGGTCTGCGGGGCGGGCAGCTGGGTCATAAAGTCAAAGATCGGCGCATCACACACGCCGGTCTGGGCCAGCTGCTGCAGGCAGTGCTGCACCAGCGGGATATCCAGCGCTTCCACGCATTCGTAATCATCCCGGCCATCCGGCTGTTTGGGGTAGCGGCCCTCGCCCACAAAAAAGTCGTCCAGGCTCAATACCCGGCTGCGCACGCCTTTGCTGCGCATGGCGGCGGCCAACTTGTTGGCGCTGGTGGTTTTGCCCGCAGCGGAAGGCCCCGTCAGCATGACAATACGGCGGCCGGATGCCAGAACATAGGCCGCGGCGGCATCAATGCGGCTCTGGTACTGCTGTTCGCTCAGCTGCACCAAATCAGCCGGGTTGTGCGCGGCAAGGTTGAGCAGCTCACACCCCACCATGCGCTTGGGGGCGCGCGGATTCACCACAGTTGGGATATTGGTCATAGAACTGTTTCACTCCTTCCTTGCGTGCAAGGATCGTGTCAAAACGGTCGATATATTCTGTCGGGTACTTATAATTAAAGATACGCTCGATCTTGCCGTGACGTGCACCGGGGGCCACCAGCTTTGTAGAACCGCCCGCACCGACAGAAAGAATGGTGTGGACTTCCTCCATGATATAGATATTATACAGGCACTCGTACCCCGGCTTGCACCAGCCCACGTTTTCCAGGTTTTGCAGGGTGCCTTTTTGGCGGTACAGGTAGTAGGGGCGGTAACCGGCTTTTTCCAGCAGCTCGCAGCTTTCCACCATAGCGGCCACATCGGCATAATCCGCAGCGCGGTGCTCCACCACCAGGTTGGACGCCCGTTTCAGCGTGAGGGTATGCACAGTGATATTTTCCGGGTCCAAGTCTATGGCCGTCTGCAGGCTATGGCGGAAGCCTTCCACCGTATCCCCCGGCAGACCCGCAATCAAGTCCATGTTGATGTTATCATGCCCCACGCGGCGGGCGGTCCGGTAACAATCCAGGATATCCTGCGCCGTGTGGCGGCGGCCAATGTTGCGCAGCACTTCATCCGAGAATGTCTGCGGGTTGATGGAAATGCGGGTTGCGCCGTATTCTTTGATGATGCGCAGTTTTTCTTCGTCGGTGCAGTCAGGGCGGCCCGCTTCCACGGTAAACTCTTCCAGGGCGGGCAGGTCAAACTGCTCGGCCATGGTGCCCATCAGCTGGCGCAGCTGCTGCGCGTTGACGCTGGTGGGGGTGCCGCCGCCGATATACAGCGTTTTGATGCTGAGGTGTGCGGCGTCCGCAGCGGCGCGGGTAGCGGCAAGCTCCTTGCACAGGCAGTCCACGTAGGGGGCCACCAGCGCACGGCTGGATTTATCCCCCACCGTGCGGGAAACAAAGCTGCAATAGCTGCAGCGGGACGGGCAGAACGGAATGCCCGCGTACACACTGCAATCCATCGGCTGGGCGCGCTCCAGCACCGGGCGCTGCAGGTCCGCAATACTTTTGGCCATGGCAAAACGGCGCGGCGTGCAGTCAAAATGCTGCAAAAAGCGCTGTTCGATTTCTTCTTCGGTTTTGCCCTCGGCGCGCAGGTCATGGATGATGCGCACCGGGCGCACGCCGGTCATCATGCCCCAGGGCGGGCGGATACCGGTAACGCCGCACAGCATGGTGTACAGCATGCGGCACAGAGCATACTCCTGCGTGCGGGCATCCCCCTGGGGCGGGCGCTGCTGCACCCAGGTGGTTGTGCCGTTCTGCCGCACCAGAACCAGCAGCAGATACCTGTGAGCCACAGCCAGCACAAGGTCTGCGGTATCGTCCGGCAGGGTCTGGCTCAGCTCCGCCGCCGGGTAAAAGATGCGTGCGGTATGCTCGGCCTCATACCCAGCCGCCGCACCGCGCAATACAATTTGCATAAGAACCCCCGAATTGGAGGGAGGAGTTAGGCGTTAGGAGTTAGCGCGGAGCCGAGTCTGTTGTAATCCCGCTTATGCCAATACTGCCAAAACAGTACCCGGCGCATTGCAGGTATACCGCAAACTTTTAGGCCGCCACTTAACTCCTAACTCCTCCCTCCTAACTCCTACCTATCTTAAAATACTTCCCCCATCAGATATGGGTTGGACCGGCGTTCCTGGCCAAGGGTGGTAAAGCTTTCATGGCCGGGGTAGACGGTGGTTTCATCCGGCAGGGGCAGATCCGCCACCAGAGCAAGGCTGCGCTGCATCTCCGCCGGGCTGCCGCCGGGCAGGTCCACACGGCCGCAGCTGCCCGCAAACAGGGTATCGCCGCTGAACAGCCGGTCGCCGCAGGCGATGACCACGCCGCCGGGGGTGTGGCCCGGTGTGTGCCAGATGCGGAACGTCAGCTCATCCACCTGATACTCACTGTTGCCCGCAGGCCACGGGGCATCGATCAGATCCGGAGTCAGCGGGTACATCTGGTCGCCTTTGGCATCGGCCAGGTCCATATGCACCTTGGCGCCGGTGGCTTTTTTCAGAGCCGTCACACTGCCCACATGGTCATAATGGCCGTGGGTGAGGAAAATGTCCGTCAGGGTTGCGTTATTCTCTTTCAGCTGAGCCAGATAGGTTTCGGCCTCGGCAGCGGGGTCCACCACAACGGCATGCCCGGCGGCGGTGATCAGCAAAAAGGTATTGGTGTACAGCGGCCAAACGCCGTGGATATGGATCAATTTCATGGTTGTGCTCCTTTACTTCCACTCATCGGTATCAATGATGATGGTCACCGGACCATCGTTGACAAGGCTGACCTGCATATCGGCCCCAAACTCGCCATGCTGAACGTCTTTCAGTCCCTGGGCGTTCATCAGCTCCTGCAAAAAGGCATCATAAGCGCTTTTGGCGGTCTCCCCTTTTGCGGCATGGATAAAGCTGGGCCGTTTACCGCGGGAGGTATCGCCATACAAGGTAAAGTTGCTGACGACAAGAACCGAATAGCCAAGTTCCACCGCGCTGCGGTTCAACTTGCCCTCATCATCGGCAAAAATGCGCAGCCCGGCGCATTTGGCTGCCAGCTTGGGGATAATGGCGGGGTCGTCACCATCCTTTACCCCAAGCAAAATCATCAGCCCCGGCCCGATGGTGCGGGGATCGCCGCCGTTGACCACAACGGACGCCGAGGAAACACGCTGAAGCACAGCACGCATAACACAGTTCTCCTTATTCAGTCAGTATGGCACACCCGGTTAAACCGCAGGCACCATAAAATAGCAGGAATCCGCTACAAAGAAATTCAGCGAATCATCGCCCGCAAACACCGCCTGCCAGTTTTCCCATGTTGCGCCGTCGGTTGTCACATACACGGCGGTGGGGTCATACTGCCCGGCGGCAAGCCGGGCAGCGGTATCGGCGCGGCTGGCTTCCGCCGCTGGGTGGCTGCCGGACACAGCAATATCCAGATTGGTTGTCAGCCCCTGCTTGCCCGCCAGAATGGCCAGCAGGCGCAGGCGGTCCTCCCGCACTTCCCCGGCGGCAAGCAGCTGGGTGTGGCCCACGCCAAGGCTGGCGGTCTGGTCGTTGTTTACCACTGTGGCGTTGATGGGGTCGGCGAACTTCTGCCGCTTTTGCTGGGCGACGGCGCTCAAATCAAACGCCTGAACGCCGACAAACAGCGCCAGCACCAGCACTGCATACCGGCCGGACAGGCGGTCCCGCAGGGTATACACGGCATACACCACCATGCAGGCCGCTACCAGATAGAACATCCGCCCGCTGGAGCGGAAGATGCCGCACAGCTCCAACAGCTTTGCAGGCAGCGGCAGCTCAATGCCGGTGTTGCCCCAGTAAATTTTGTTGCTGACGGCAAACAGCGTTAAAAACACGCAGGCCGCAAACACCGGTCCGTTGCGGTGCCACCAGGTTTTGGTGTTCTGGGGGCAGCGCACCGCCCGGCGCAGGCTGAACAGCAGCGCCGCCGTAATCATCGCCAGCACACCAAGCCCCAGGTAATTGAAGCCATCATACTGGCCGGGCTGCTGCGGCATTACCTGGTACAGCCGGGACCAAGTGTAGCCCCCGCGGGAGGTTGGGTTGATGAGTGCATTCAGGTTCATGGAATAATCGCCATAGCCGGAGCGAGATGCCCCGGTGCCGGAGCCGATGGCCCCGCACAAAACGCCACCCACCACAGCCGCTGCCAAACTTGCCGCAAACTGCAGCGCCGCGCGGCCCCAGGCTTTTTTCTGGCGGCCCAGTTCCACGGCGGCCAGCAGGGCGCACATCATGACCAGCGGCAGAAAGTACGGGTGGATGCCCACCGCCAAAAAGGCCAGCACCGGCATGGCCCAGGGGAATTTGGCCGTGCCGCTGTGCAGGTTTTGACGGTATTCCAGAAAGGCATACAGCGCCAGCAAAAACAGCCACTGGCTGGCCAGCGCGGTATGGCGGAACGCGCGCTCCCACAAGGTAGGCAGCATAACAAACAGCAGACCGCCCAGTGTGGAAAACACCAGCGCTCCCGCGCCAGTTTTTGCCTGCCCGCGGGCGCACAGAAGCGCACCGGCTGCCCCCTGCATGGCAAAGCAGAACAGTGTGTACCACCCAAACCACTGGAAGGTGGAGGGCAGCACCCCGCGCAGCGCCTTGAAGAAGATGCTGCCCCAGGGGATGCTGTCGGTAAACGAAATGACGGTGCCATCCGGGGCGGCAATGGTATCCGCCAGGCCCAGCGGGAACGCCCAATGAGAGTTGCGGAACAACACCCAGCCCGCATAATGCTGCTGAATGTCCCACTCATCATAGCCGTTCAAGATCCAGGCATCATAGGTTGGGTGCAGGGTGGCTGTGCCATACAGCAGGAAAAATACCACCATGCCCGCCGCCGCGCCCAAAAGCGCCGCCAGCCACCGCCGTTTTGTGTTTTGATTCATGTGTTTTATGGGTTGTGCAGTGATAGGTCAATTTTGATTTAACCCCAGGCAGCGGGCGCGCAATATGCGTTCCTACGGGGTTTCTGCACACTTTCTATTTTATTTTTTATGTCTGATATATTAGAGTTTTTTCGGTTCCTTTTTTTGCAAAAAGGATCAAAAAGTCCCCCATATAAAAGTTTTAGTTGCGGGTAACTGTCAGAACGTCTTTGACTTTTTTCAGGCGTGCCACAACATTGTTCAGGTGCACGGTGTTCATAATGCCCACCGTCAGGGACATGCGTGCGCGGCCCTGGTCCGCCGCGCGGGCGGAAAGTGAATAGATCGGCACACGCATATCGCCCAGCGCCAGCGCAACGTCCGAAAGCAGGTTGGCGCGGTCCATGCAGTCCAGCTCCAGCGTTGCCTTGTAGTCCTCTTTGGCATCATCCGCCCAATAGGCTTTCACCCAGCGGGCGGCATTTTCCGGGTCCTTCATACTCTGCTGCACATTGGCGCAGTCCCGCTTGTGGATGGACACGCCAAACCCACGGGTGACAAAACCGATGATGTCATCCCCCGGCAGCGGCGAACAACACTTGGCAAACTTGATGGGGCAGTTGTCAATGCCTTCCACCACAACGCCGTCCGAAGAATGAACACGCTTGATATCCACCGTGGGCAGCGGCTTGGGTTCCGTTGCTTTCAGGCGGGTGTACTCTTCCTTCAGCTTGGGCAGGATGCGCGCCAGCTGCAAGCCGCCATAGCCGATGGCCGCATACATTTCATCCACCGAGTTACAGTGGTTGCGGCGCGCCAGGTTGGACATGAACTCGTCATACTGCTCCGGCGGGATCACCATCAGGTTGCGGCGCAGCTCTTTTTCAAAGGCATCCTTGCCCTCGGCAATGTTTTCGTCCCGGCGCTCTTTCTTGAACCAGTTGCGGATCTTGTTCTTTGCTTCGCTGGTTTTTACAATGTTCAGCCAGTCGCGGGAGGGGCCACGGTTTTCCGAGCCGGTGATGATTTCAATGATTTCACCGGTAACGACTTGATGGTCAATGGGCACAATGCGGTTGTTTACCTTGGCGCCGATCATCCGGTTTCCCACGGCGGAATGGATGGCGTAAGCAAAGTCGATGACGGTTGCGCCGGCCGGCAGGTTGATCACATCGCCGCGTGGGGTAAAGGCAAACACTTCTTCCGGCAGCAGGTCAGACTTGATATCGCTGAGCAGGTCGGTGGCATCAATGCTGGAACGCTGGCTTTCCAACAGCTGGCGCACCCAAGCCAGGCGTTCGTCCAGCCTATCACTGCTGGCGGCGGTAATGCCGGCCTTATACTTCCAGTGGGCAGCAATGCCGTATTCTGCGTTGCGGTCCATCTCGCGGGTACGGATCTGCACCTCAAAGGGGATGGCTTCGCGGCCAATCACGGTGGTGTGCAGGCTCTGGTAGCCGTTGGGTTTGGGGGTGGAGATATAATCCTTGAAGCGGTTGGGCAGCGGGTGGTACATATCATGGATCAGGCCCAGCGCGGTATAACATTCCGCCACCGTATCAATAATGATGCGGACAGCATAAATATCATAAATTTCCTCAAAGTCCTTGTTCTGCATATACATCTTGCGGTAAATGCCGTAGATGCTCTTGACACGGTGGCGGATGGTTGCTCCGTGGATGCCGTTCTGTTCCAGGTGTTCCTGGATGGTGGCGCAGATATCGTTGAGGAAGTCATCCCCATGCTTGTTCAGCAGGGAGCGGATCATGTTATAGCCCACAGGATCCAGGTATTGCAGGCTGCGGTCCTCCAGCTCCTCCTTGATGTTGGAAATGCCAAGGCGGTGGGCAATGGGGGCATAAACCTCCATGGTTTCCAGGGCTTTATCGCGGCGTTTCTGCTCCGGCCAGGCATCGCCGGTACGCATATTGTGCAGGCGGTCACACAGCTTTATGATCATCACGCGGACATCCTGGCTCATGGCAAGCAGCATTTTGCGCAGGTTTTCCGCTTTGCGGTCCTCGACATTCGAGAACTTGATCTGGGTCAGCTTGGTAACACCATCCACCAGCAGGGCAACCTCGCTGCCAAACTTCTGGCGGATCTCGTCAATGGTCACGGGGGTATCCTCGGCCACATCGTGCATCAGGGCTGCGGCAACGCTTTCGCTATCCATGCCAAGTTCCACCAGCAGCTGTGCCACGCTGATTGGGTGGCAGATATACGGTTCGCCGCTGCGGCGGAACTGGGTGGCATGCGCCGCGCTGGCCAGCTGATAAGCATGGTCAATCATGTCAAAATCATAGGCACGGCCGCTGGCGATCAGATCATGGCGCAGTGCTTCATAAGTAGTGGGCATGGGCACCGGCTGCTTTTGCGCCTGAGCTGCCTGTTCTGCAGCATTCTTTTTGACTTCTTCTGGCATTCTATCATCCCCATTTCAAGTATCGCACAATCATAAAAAAATCCCGTTTCTGCGGCAGTTCCCTCCTGCCGCGGGGGCATTTTTCATTTTGCCTTATCCTTCCCCTTCCGCCAGTCTGCGCAGGACCGGCGCGGAGGAGAGGTCTTTTTTGCCGGTCACTTCCACCGGCTGGTAGCGGCTGCCGCGGCGCTCGATCAAACCAAGCTGTTCCAGCGCCGTCAGGCTGGCCAGGGTCTTGCCGGTGTTTTCCGGCCCTGCGGTTGCAAACAGCGGCTGCAGATCATCCGCAAACACATTGCCGGTGCGCACCATGCGATACACGGCAGCGGTATCGGCACGGGTGGGCAGGCAGGCCAACCGCTCGTCATCTGGCAGGGCCGTTCCGCTCAGAAAAGCATCAAACCGTGCGGCCTGCTCCGCCGGGGCATTGCCCAAACCGGCCGGGCGCATGGCGCAGCAATGGCAGGACACCATCGGCCCGCCGCGCCCCTGGAAGATGCTGACTTCCACCGCGGCATCCACAGCTGTACCCATGCGGTAGGGCAGGTCGTCCGGGGCGGTGCCGAACAGTGAGACAAAGCAGGCTGCCCCGCCCTGGCGCAGGCGAATGCGGCAATGCCGCCCCTCACTGCCCAGGGGCCAGATGCCATCCACCGCGGCGTTTTGCAGCAGGAACACCGGAACCGGGTTGCCGCTGCCAAAGGGAGCCAGGCGGCTGAGTTCCTGTACGGTAGGCACTGTCAATTCCGCAATATCGGCCACTGCATCCAACTTGAGCGGCAGCGGCTTGGGCACCGGGTATTCTTTAGCGGCCCAATCGTTGATGGCTTTGCGGAACGCGCCGATCTTTTCTTCTTCAATGGTCAGGCCCGCCGCAGCGGAATGCCCGCCAAAGCGCAGCAGCAGCGGTGCGCAAGCGCACAAAGCGGCGTGCAGGTTAAAGCTGGTGGGGGCGCGCCCACTGCCGCGGCCCTCGCCGTTTTCAGTCGAAATAACAATGGAGGGGCGGCCGTATTTTTCCATCAGGCGGGTTGCCACAATGCCGATTACACCGGGGTGCCAGCCTTCGCCTGATACCACGATTACACGGTCCAGAACACGGGCAGGGTCTGCGCTCAGTTTTTCCAGTGCAGCGGCAGCGATCTGCTGTTCCGCCTGCTGACGGCTGGTGTTGATCTCCGAAAGGCGCGCCGCGATGCCTGCGGCCTGCTCCTCGTTTTCGCACAGCAGCAGCTTCAGGGCAACAGCGGCGGTGTCCATGCGGCCCGCGGCGTTCAGGCGGGGTGCCAGCCCATAGCTGACGGTTTCCGCCGTGACAGGGCGGTCTGCATAGCCTGCATTTTCCAGCAGGGCCTGCAAACCGGGGCGCAGGGTATCCTGCAAGGTGGCAAGGCCCTCTTTTACAATGGTGCGGTTCTCCCCCACCAGCGGCATTACGTCCGCAATGGTGCCAAGGGCGGCAAGTTCGCCAAAGGGTTCCAGCAGTTCAGCGGGGTCCTCACAGCCTTCCAGCGCAGCGCACAGCTTGAACGCCACACCGGCACCGCACAGATCCTTGAAGGGGCTTGTGTCGTCCTCCCGCTTGGGGTCCACAACGGCAACGGCTTTGGGCAGCTGCTGGGCGGGCAGGTGGTGGTCGGTAATCACCAGCTCAATGCCCAACTCTGCGGCCAGGTCAGCTTCCTCAATGGCGGAAATGCCGTTATCCACTGTCACAATCAGCTTATAGCCTTTATCTGCCAGCTTTTGCAGGGTTTCACGGTTCAGGCCGTAGCCGCCGCCCTCGCGGGTGGGCAGTTTGCAGCGCACCTGCGCGCCAAGGTTGGTCAGGCATTCATACAGGATGGCCGTAGCGGAAACGCCGTCCACATCATAATCGCCAAAGATCACAATGGTTTCACCGTTTTCAATAGCCTGCTGGATGCGGGCAACGGCTTCGTCCATATCTTTCAGCAGGAACGGGTCGCTCAGCGGCGGTTCCTCTTCCAGCAATGCGGCGGCAGCCTGCGGCTGGGCAATACCGCGGCAGGCCAGCACCCTGGCCAGCAGCGGGCCATAACCGGCGGCCAGGAGCGCACTTTCCCCTGCGGTATCGGCGTTTTTCAGCTGCCAGGCACGATAGTTCATAATTGTCTTGCTCCTGTTCCTTTATGGCAACACCGCACAATTCCCGCCTTGCGGCTTAAGCACCGCTCCGGCAGCTGCGGCACGGCATCTGCGTTGCCAAAATGCTCGATAATGTCGGGTTGCGGTACCCGCATCGTGCTTCGGGGGCAAAAGCCCCTCGCACTCTGCGACCGCTGCCCCTGCTTCGGTTCGCTGTATCCGCCACTGGCGGCGCTCACCTTTGCAGCATCCAGTATTATCTGCGCTTTTGGCTTGGCATCTGCCGCACCTCGCTCGCCGTATCGGCACTTAGAATTATGCGGTATTGCCTTATCTACTTTCACCGGTTTTATTTTGCACCAAAATCTGCTGCAAAGTCATGGGTCAGGCCGTCCTGGTTCAGCATGGCTTCCAGCGTATCGATTTCGGTGGAAACATCCATGCTAACATCCTGCAAAAGGGTATCGTACAGCTTTTCATATGCCGTATTCAGGGTGTGCAGGATACCCACGATATCGCGCCGGATTTCCTGCGCGTTCTGGGTAGCGCTTTCGCCCAACCCCAGCGCGGTGTTCAGCAGCTTGCGGGTAGTGGGCATATAATATTCGCGGTAGCGGCGCACCCGCGGCAGCTGTTCCGGGTGGTTATGCACAAACCCCATGATCGCCGCGCAGGTTTTGCGCATCTGCACCAGCTCTTCATCTGCCTGGTCCCCCAGGCGGCCCTGGCAGGTTTTGAGGTAGTTCAAAAAGTCTGCCCCATCGCGGCGGAACAGCTCTTCATCGGTCAGCGCGGGCTGAGCTGCTTTGGGCTGCACCGGTGCCGCGGCGGGCGCAGGGTGGTACATCGTTTCGTCCAGGTACAGCGTTGTTTCTGCCTCATTCATGCAGGCGTTGGGGTAATGGCCTTTGGCCAAAGCATTCCGCAGGTCTTTGCGCACCTTATCGGCGCGCACCACGCTGCTGCGGGTCAGCTCCGGCAGCTCCACCGTAAAGCCGTGCATGCTGCGCAGGTAGCGGCGCAGACGGCCAAAATAGTTTGCTGCGTGGCAGCCTGCGTACCCCATGACAAAAAATCCCAGCGTGCAGGCGGTAAACGTCGGAGCCAGAATATTGAACACCGGCATTGCGCTCCACAAGCTTGCATCATTGGGTGCCACACCGGCAAGGATGGCCATAACCAGCGCAGCAATGGCAAAGCAGCCGCCGAACACCCAGCCCAGCACGCCCATGGTCATCCAGCCGCCGTAATGCCCGGCCAGGCTGTTATCCAGCTTACGGCGGTAGGCAATAAAGCTGTTCTGTTCCGGCCTTTGCGCGGCCCGGTTCAGGGAATCCCCCACACTGTCCAGTGCGCCGGCAATACCGGAAAGCACCGTGGAACTGATGCCCAGCCCAAAGTTGACGGCACCATCCACCAGGTCATTCAGATCCTGCTGGCGGCGGTCACTTTTTTTATCATACGGGTGATTGTTGGGCATAGCGGTTCCTCTTTCTCTTCTCACTCTTTACGTTTCTTCACACGTTTCGTTATTTCAACATCTTGCCAGGCTTTGCAGTTCAGGCTTTATCCGGGGCGTACTGCTGCATCAGGGCAGCGGCGCAGCGCACACCGTCTACGGCGGCGGTCATAATGCCGCCTGCGTAACCGGCACCCTCGCCGCAGGGGTAAAGTCCCGTCAGGCCGGTGCACTGGAAGTTATCCCCGCGCAGCAGGCGCACCGGGCTGGAAGTCCGGGTTTCCAGCCCCGTCAGCACGGCATCCGGTGCCTGGTAAGCCCGCAGCTTGCGGCCAAAGGCGGTAATGCCATCCCGCAGGTCGGCGGCCAGTTCCCCCGGCAGCAGGCTGCCAAGGTCGCAGGGGGTCACGCCGCGGGGGTAGGTAGGCTGCACCGCCCCCAGCTCCAGTTTGCCGCGGCCTGCCAGAAAGCTGCCGACCGTTTCTGCCGGGGCAAGGTATCCCCCGCCGCCCGCACGGTAAGCGGCCTGTTCCAACTGGCGCTGAAATGCGACCGCCTTGACCGGGTCGTTATCAAAATCGCGGCCATCCACGCTGACCACCACGGCGGCATTGGCGTTGCGGCCATCGCGGGCATGGTAGCTCATTCCGTTGGTCACCACGCCGCCATCCTCGCTGGCGGCGGCGCACACCTGACCGCCGGGGCACATGCAGAAGGTGTACACGCACCGCTGGCCCACATGCTGGCTAAGCTGATATTCGCCCCGCGGCAGGGCCGGGTTCCCGGCAGCACCGTGGTAAAGGCTCTTTTCAATTTCTGTTTGCAGATGTTCCGCGCGGAATCCCACCGAAAACGGTTTGCATTCCAGCGGCAGGCCCATGGTATGCAGCACGGCAAAGGTATCCCGCGCGCTGTGGCCCACCGCCAGGATCAGCTGGTCGCAGAGGATGCTGCCCGCCGTGGTAGTAATGCCGCACAGCGCGCCGCCGCTGGTCTGCAGGCCGGTCAGCGCCGTGTTAAAGTGTACTTCCCCGCCAAGGTTTTCGATCTCAGTGCGGATGCTGGTAATAACGCCGCGCAGCAGGTCAGTGCCCACATGGGGCTTTTGCCGCCAGGCGATATCCGCCGGGGCGCCGTGCTTCAAAAAGGCGTCCGTCACAAAGCCGCACAAAGGATCCCCCACGCGGGTGGTCAGCTTGCCGTCCGAGAATGTTCCTGCGCCGCCCTCGCCAAACTGGATATTGGCGTTGGGATCCAGCGCGCCGGTCTGCTCAAACTTTTGCACAGCGGCCACACGGTCCGCCAGGGCCGGACCGCGCTCCAGCACAATGGGGTGGTAACCATTGCGGGCCAGCAGCAGGGCCGCAAACAGCCCCGCCGGGCCAAGGCCGACCACCACAGGGCGGTGTTTCAATGGTGTTTGACCAACCGGGAAGGTAAAATCCGGTTTGCGGGTGAAACAGACACAGGGCGAGGCCCCGGCCAAAGCCGATTCCTCACCCTCGTCATGGAGCGTGATGGCGATGGTATACACCAGCACAGGCGTGCCGTGCCGGGCATCCACCGAAAGTTTTGCCACGCCAGCCTGCGCCGGGGCGTTGCCCCGCAGGCGCAGCGTGCGGTAAGCCTGCCGGACAGCTTCCTGCTCCGGGTCCGGGCAGGAAAGCGGCAGGCGGATATTGCGTACAAGAATCATGGGCTGATGTTTTCCTTTGGTTGGCGGGCATCGGATAGGCCGGAACCCCGGCTAATGGATGCCCGGTTATTGTGAGCTTGCCTGGCACTGCACCGTATAGTTGCCGACTGCAAAAATGTGGCTGGATGACGGCACCTGAATGCTGGCCGCCACGGTTTGCTGGCCAACGGATACCGCCAGATTCTGGCAGTCCACCTGGGCCAGAATGCTGTCTGCCGAAAGTTCTTCCATCTCGCTCTTGGGGCCGTACAGCGTAACCTGATGGATCTGCGCCGTCAGCACTTCCAGGTCAATCGTACTGGGCACATTGACGGTGCGGATGTTGGTTACGGTAAAGGTACGGGAGATCATATCGGTGGTATCAAACCGGATCGTTACAGCGGATACGCCATCCAGCGAAACCACACCGGCAGGCAGTTCAATGTTTTTCTGGTAGTCGCGGTCAAACGCAAACTCACGGCCAAGATCAAAAGCCGCAACGCTCAGTTCGGTCAGGGCGCCGACCGTCTTGGCCGGGCCCGCCACATTCAGGGTAGGAATGCTGAGCGAATACTTCAGATAGGAAGTATCAAACCCGGACGGCGCGTTGATAAACACGATGGAAAGCGGCAGTTCCCGCACCTGATAGACTGTCAGGTTGATATCCGCCGTGTTGCTGTCCAGCGTGGTGTATTCCGGCGTTACAATATCGCCGTTTTCATCCCGCAGTTCCAGCGATGCTGTTGCCGACACGGAATCCGAAAGCGAGCCTTCGTGCGAAACAGGGGCCACCACCTCGCTGATTTTATCCAGCTCACTGGTCGGGCCGGTCAGAGTCACTTCGGTGGGGGTGGTGGTAATGCGGTTCAGGGTAAAGCCGTCGGCAATGGTAATGCCGCTGGTATCGGTGGTAACGGGCAGTGTTTTTTCGCCGACGGTATCAAACACAACATCCACCGTCTGCGGGCTGAGCACCGTCAGCTTGATGCCCACGTTGGTATAATCGGTGTTGGTGATGCGGGCCTCCAGCCGCAGAGTGGTTTTGCCCGCCCCCTGCACGCCGTTATAGACCGGGTAAACCATAATATCGGAGCTGGACAGCTTGCCGATCAAAGTACCGTTGCCGTCCGCCTGCACCTGCACGTTATCCACTGCCTGCTGGTCCACAATATCCAGCCCTTTGGAGGTATAAATGGTAGATTGGTAGCCATAATTCACGCTGACATCTTTGATGACAAAGGAACCCTGCGGATCCAGAAAGGTAGAAACTACCATCCAGACCAGCACTGCGGCCAGCACGGAAACAATTCCCAGGAAAAAGCGGTTATCCCAAATGGAACCATTCGCTTTGCGCACCGGTTCAGCGGGCTGCGTTTGTTTTTGCATGCTTGCCAGCACCTCCTTTGTTCAGCAGCCGGTTCAACAGCGGCTGCTTTTGCGCTTCGGCTGTTTCCGGCGGAATAATTTCCTCCTGCAGCAGGTTGAACAGGTTCTGGCGGTCCAGGCGGCGGATCAGAACACCATTTTTGGCCAGGGAGATAATACCGGTTTCCTCACTGACCACCACCACGATGGCATCAGAATTTTCGCTCATGCCAAGACCCGCGCGGTGGCGGGTACCCATATCTTTGCCCATTTCCAGGTTGTTGGAAAGCGGCAGCACACACCCAGCGGCCACAATGCGGCCATCCCGGATCACAACAGCGCCGTCATGTAAAGGGGTACCCTCATAAAAGATGGTACCCAGCATTTCGGGGATCACATCCGCCGAAAGCGGTGTGCCGGTGCGGATGATCTCATCCAGGTTGTTCATGCGTTCCAGCACCATCAATGCGCCGGTGCGCGTATCGGAAAGCTGCTCGGCTGCATCGCAGATGGCCACCACGGCGCTCTGCCATGCGCCGCGCAGGGTGGGGTCCTGCCGGTGGGTGGTAAACAGCAGTTTGGTCCAGTTGGTGCTTTGGCCCATGTGTTCCAGCGTGCGGCGCAGTTCCGGCTGGAACAGTACAATAGCTGCAATAAAGCCGATTTGCATCACATTGGTCAGCACCCAGCGCACCGTGCGCAGCTGCATCACATCCGCCAGCGCATAAAACACCAGCAGCAGCAGCAAACCGCGCACCAGCTGCCCGGCACGGGATTTGCGCGCAAACAAAAAGATCTGATACATGGCCAAACTGACCACCGCAATATCGATCACATCACGCAGGCCAAACGTGCGCAGGTTGCTCAAAATGTCCTGGATCACATCAAAAAAGCCAAACATCGCGCAGGCAGCCCCCTTTCCTATCCATTGTTCTGCCGCAGTATCCGGCTGCGGCCCCGGCTGTTACCTTTTAGGGTGTATCTGAAAAGTCAAAAATTCAGTCTATTTCTACAAACGCAGCCAGATTTTGCGTTAAAAAGCCTTAAATCCTGCTTGTGTTTGCGAAATATCCGTCATTTTCTTTGGGCAATACCGCACAATTCCCGCCTAACGGCATAAGCACCGCTCCAGCGGCTGCGGCACTTAGAATTATGCGGTATTGCCTTTGTTTTCAGATACACTTTAGTATAACACAGTTTGCCCGCCATGCAAATGCGGCAGGGCAAAAAACTGTGCCCATTGTAGAGAAGTACCCGATATGAACGCATTGGCCATGCTGCGGCGAAGTGCAAATGATATAAGCCCCCGCCAGCAAAAAAAGTTATTGCCTTAAGGCAATACCGCATAATTCTAAGTGCCGATACGGCGAGCGAGGTGCGGCAGATGCTAGGCCAAAAGCGCAGATAATACTGGATGTCTTATCGAGCATTTTGGCAACGCAGATGCCGTGCCGCAGCCGTCGGAGCGGTGCTTAAGCCGTAAGGCGGGAATTGTGCGGTGTTGCCTTAATAAAACTCTGATTACTTTTTCTCAATCAGTGCCACGGCGTGGGCGGCAATGCCAAGCCCCTCGCCGGTAAAGCCAAGGTGTTCTTCCGTGGTAGCTTTCACGCTCACATCGTCCAGAGCAAGGCCCAAAGCATTGGCAATGTTCTGCCGCATGGCCGGGATATGCGGTGCCAGCTTGGGTGCCTGACACAAAACAGTGGCGTCAATGTTGCCAACAGTATAACCGGTTTCATCCAGCAGACGGCCAACCTCCCGCAGCAGCATCAGGGAATCTGCTCCCTCGTACCGCGGGTCGGTATCCGGAAAATGCTTGCCGATATCCCCCAGCGCCGCCGCGCCAAGCAGTGCATCCGAAACTGCGTGCAGCAGCACATCTGCATCGGAATGGCCCAGCAGGCCTTTTTCATATGGGATCGTCACGCCGCCCATAATCAGCTTGCGGCCCTCCACCAAGCGGTGAACATCATAACCATGACCAATGCGCATTGTATTTTCTCCCTTATTCTGTGCCGCGGCGGGCAGGTCCTCTTTCGTGGTAATTTTCAGGTTGGCGTAATCGCCCTGCGTCAGGTGCACCGGCAGGCCCGCCAGTTCAAACAGGCTGCAGTCATCGGTCACCAGGTGGACTTTTTCCCCCTGCACAGCTTCCAAAGCCTTCCAGTACAGGTTCCGGCAGAAGCACTGGGGCGTTTGCACCGCAAACAGAGCGGCGCGGTCCGGTGTCTGCACCACAGCGCCGTCATTGGCGATCTTGATGGTATCCTTGACCGCAACCGCCGGGGCAGCGGCCCCCATGGCCTCGGCTTCCGCTAAAGCATCGGTAATAACCTGTTCGCTCACAAAGGGGCGGGCGGCATCATGGATCGCCACCAGCTGCCCTTTTGCCGCGCGCAGACCGCTGCACACACTGTCGGCGCGGGTCGCGCCGCCGCTGACCACGGTGCACGGCTTGGGGCAGGCCGCTGCAATCGCCTGGCAGGCAGGCAGGTTACCGCCTGCCACAAGGATCAGCTCGTCCACCTGCGGGTGGGCGGCAAAAGCCGCCACACTAGTTTCCAGCACGGTTTTGCCGCCGGGCAGGCGGTAACTGAGTTTATCGAATCCCATTCGGCGGGAAGCCCCCGCCGCCACAATGATAGCGCTGACTTTTACCTGGGCATTTTCTTCCACAAAATGACTCCCCTTGCAGATGTATTTCCACGTTTTGCCCACAAAGCATGGTACTGTTTATCGGCACCATGCTCTGCAGCAATTCTTCTGAGGCAACACCGCACAATTCCCGCCTAGCGGCTTAAGCACCGCTTCGGCGGCTGCCGCACCTCGCTCGCCGTATCGGCACTTAGAATTATGCGGTATTGCCCTGAATTTATTATACAGGCCATAGCCATAAAAATCCAGTCAATCCCAGTATTTTGGTGCAGGATTTTTGCAGAGCACGCATGGCAGCAATCACTTAAAACGGGCAATTTTTTTGCTCGTTTTTATTTTCCGCTGTTTTCTGCTTACAGAGGAACTTTTTTGGACGAAAAAACTTCCTGCACAGATTGGGGGACCAACCAATGCAGGAAGTTTATCGTTTTGGACATAGGGCAACACCGCACAATTCCCGCCTAGCGGCTTAAGCACCGCTTCGGCGGCTGCGGCACGGCATCTGCGTTGCCAAAATACTCGATAATACACAAAGTATTATCTGCGCTTTTGGCTTAGCAGCTGCCGCACCTCGCTCGCCGTATCGGCACTTAGAATTATGCGGTATTGCCCTAGATTATTTATTGGGTCAAAAGTGTGTTTTTATAATTTCACCGCAATAAAGGGCGGGATTTATAGGCGTAAGCGCAGTGCTCAAATCAGCCAGTTTTTCAACCACAGAATGTCGTTTTGCCTCACGCCCTGCGCTGCTTTTTATCCAGGCGGATCTTATCGCTGATCATTGCGATGAACTCGCTGTTCGTGGGTTTTCCTCTCAGGTTGTGGATGGTATAGCCAAAGTAGCTGTTCAGGGTATCCACATCGCCGCGGTCCCAGGCGACTTCAATAGCGTGGCGGATGGCGCGCTCCACGCGGGAAGCCGTGGTGGCGTTGCGCTTGGCGATTTCCGGGTAAAGGCGCTTGGTTACAGCGTTGATATAGTCATGGTCGCTCACGGCCAGCAGAATGGCGTCGCGCAGGAACTGATAGCCCTTGATGTGCGCCGGTACGCCGACCTGATGCAGAATTTCTGTCACCGTCAGCTCATCACAATCCTGCGATACCGGCTGCGGGCGGCTGGTGGAACCGGCGGCTTTCAGTACGCGGCTGACCAGAACGTTTTCATCAAACGGCTTAACGAAAAAGAACGAGAAACCGTTATCCAGCAAATCCTGCTCCACTTCCTCACTCTGGAATGCACCGGTCACAAAGAACGTTGTGTGGCCGCCGCGGGTATCCTGGGTTTCATAGCGCTGTTTGACCGTGATGGCGTCCAGATCCGGCATAAACGCATCCAGCAGAACGGCCTGCGGGTGCTCTTCCAGCAGGGATTTGAGCGCCTGCGAACCGTTTTTCTCGCATACAGTCACATCAATTCCCTTGGCTTCCAGTGCCTGGCGGCAAAGCTGCGTGGTCTGCGTGCCGGTATCGGTCATCAAAAACTTGATCTTATCCATCCAAAAATTCCTCCCCTTGCATGTTCAGCCCAGCGGACGGCGGCTTTTGCGGCGCCCGGAGCTGTTATTCGGATCTGCGGCTGCCTGCCGCTCTCTACATTGAGAATTTTACCATATTTTACCATGTCATGCAAGCAGAATCGTACTTTCTTTTCTTTCAAAAATCCCCGCCTATTCGTAATTATCGACAGCTTCCGGATTGTTTCGTGTCCTCTCCCCTGCCCTTGCTGCGATGTTGTTCGGTTTTCTTTTTGCTTTTCTTTTCCGGTTTTACCATTTTCGTAAAAAACGTGCGATGCGCACTTTTTCCCAGGAAATTACCTTCCCTGCACGGCATCGGCACGTTTCAGCATGGTTGCAGCAAAGATGCCATAGCCGCGGGTTGGATCGTTGACCAGCACATGGGTCACCGCGCCGACCAGGCAGCCGTCCTGTACAATGGGGCTACCACTCATGCCCTGCACAATGCCGCCCGTTGCCCGCAAAAGTTCCGGGTCAGTAATGCGCAGCAGCAGGTTGCGGTTGGGGTCCGAAGCTGTCATGTTGACCCGCTCAATACGGACGGCAAAGCGCTGTGCCGTCTGGCCGGATATCGTGCTCACGATCTCTGCTTCGCCGGGGTACACTTCCTGAAGATTGGCAACGGGGATGTTCTCCCCTGCCTGCGCGGAATTTGTCAAAACGCCGTACACACCGGTCGAAGTATTGGCTTTGATGTCGCCAAAGGGCTGCTGACCGCCAAATTCGCCCCGCAGCTCCCCCGGGCTGCCCGCACTGCCGCGGCGGCAGCCGGTAATGGTGACGGAAACGGCTTCCCCGGTCAGCAACGTTAAATCCGTGCCGGTATCACTGTCCGAAACCGCGTGCCCCAGCCCGGCAAACGTCCCGTGTTCGGTATCCGCAAAGGTCAAAGTGCCAATGCCCGCCGAAGAATCCCGCACCCAGATGCCCGCCCGCGGGGCATCGGTGCCGCGCTCTCTGACCGGGGTAAGGGTGCAGGTCATCTGGTTTTGCCCGCGCAGGTAGCGTAGTTCCACGCTGCCGCCCGCCGCGGCGGCAATGGCGTCGGTCAGTTCCTCATTGGTGCGCACCGGGATGCCGTTTGCCTGGGTGATCAGGTCGCCCAGGCGCAGGCCCGCTTCTTTGGCCGGGTTCTCGCTGCCATGAACGGTATAGATATCGCTGAACGCAACGACCAGCGCCCCATCCGTGAACATCTTAACCCCAAAGGGGGTGCCACCCAGCTGGACGGTTCGCCGCTGCTGCTGCACCGTGCGCACGGTTTTGACCGGCAGGCCCAGCAGGGTCAGGGTTACATTCGCGCTTTTATCCGCAGCCGTTACACCCGCAGGGGCAGCGCTGCCCGCAGGAACGGCGGGGGCGGCTTGCAGGAACGGCATGCTTTCTACTGCCAGCGGCTGCCCCTGCTCCAGCACAAAGGTATCCGGCAGTTCTGCCCGCAGGGCAACCAGCAGCCCCGCCGCCAGAACGCTGCCAGCCGCCAGCAGGGCCGCCACACGGCGCAGATATCGTAAGCCATTGGTTGGCATGGTTTCATCCCCTTCCCTACACAGTATGTGCAAAAAAGCGGGCCGCAGCGCAGCCAAAAGCTGGCAAATACCGCTGCATTTGCGCACTTTTGGGTTTGGATGGTAGATTTTTTTTCGCCTGTGTGCTATAATACTGGATAAGCATGATATGAGTTTTTATCTATTTGCTGCATGGAAAAGGAGAAAAGGGATGTCCCGTACCAACAAAACCAAGGAATTGCTGGCGCAGAGCCTGACGGAACTGATGGTTACCACCCCGCTGGAAAAAATTTCGGTAAACGATATTGTGGAGCATGCCGGGGTTGGGCGCAACACCTTTTATTACCATTTTGAGGATAAATTCGACCTGGTGAACTGGTATTTCCAAAGTGGTGCAACGCAGTTTTTGGTAACGCGCGGCCATTACGCCAGCTGGTCCACCCTGCTGACGGATCTGGAAGAATACCTTTTGCAGAACAAGACCTTTTATGTAAACGCGCTGGCTTACACCGGGCAGAACTGTTTGCAGGAATATGTGTTCCATTACTTAAGCGAGATGTTTGGCCAGCGGCTACTCTCGCTGGTGCCCAGCGCAACCGAGCGCGACTGCCAGTTTACCGGCAACTTTTTATCGGGCGCCATGGTGGGCCTTTTGCTGCCCTGGGTACGCAATGGCATGCCGCCGCTGAACCAAGCTGACCTGGACCACGGCCTGCGCACGCTGTGCAGCTGCAATCTGGCGGTTCTGCTGGGCTATGGCATTGACCCCAGCGCTTTGGTATTATAAGCAGCGCTTCCAGGGTACATTCAGTCCCTTATTTTCCATAAACAATAAACGAAAACCGGCAGCTTTCCCCTTTATTTCAGCGGGAAAGCTGCCGGTTTTATTTATTCTACAGTTCAGTCAAAATTCAGCGGGAAAGTTTTCCCCTCCGGGATGCACTGGCCCAGTTCCGTTTTGGGGGTGATCATGCGGTTCAGGTATTTTATATCATGTTCCCAATCCAGCAGCAGGACGGGGACCGCAACGCTGCCAATGCGGCTGTGGACGATTTGGCGGTACATAGCATCCGCGGTTCGCTGATCCATATCCGGCTTGCGGGTATAAACGCAGAACAGGCCATACTGGGCCAGCACATCCAGCCAGTCGGTATTCACGGCCTGGGCGGCATCTGCCCGCCCCATTTCCACCAAAAAGCCATAGAACATCTGTTTGCTGCGCATGGCGTTGGCTGCGCGGCAGGCTTCGGTAGTAATTTCCGGCTCATGCAGGCACAGCAGTGTGATCACGTTATTGCACCCGGCAACGCGTTCCATGGTTGCTTCATTAAATTTCTGGGCATCAAACAGAACAAAGAACACGCTGTGGGTATGGCTTTGCAGCATGGCGACCGTTTTCGGGGTAAGGTCCTCGTCCGCATACAGCACCCAGGCATAGCTGGAACCGGCCTCTGCCTGAATAATGGCATCGTCCAGCTCCGGGGCGCTGCAAAAGCCCACATTCAGCCAGGAACGGGTCTCCCCGTTCTGCTTGCGGTTGTTGGAAGCACAGCTGATGATGGCATCAAACCCAAGGTTGATGCCTGCGGTGCAGATGGCATCCTCGTTGACCTGTTCCACAAGGTTGTTGATCAATTTATAATACAGGCTGTCGGTGCGCTGCAAGACGGTCTGCGCATGGTCAAAAAAGCGCTTTAAGTCCGGACGCTGCGCCAAAAGGGCGCACATATCCACATAGTTACGCAGCTGGCGGAAGCCATCGCGCCGCACATCGCGCACTGCGCGGTGGGCCAGCGTCATGGCAAAGCTGCGGGAGTTTTCCAAATCAGGTTTCATGGTATCCTTCTTTCGCAGCCGCGGGGCAGCGCGGCCGTTACAGTGTATGCAGGCAGCGGTACAGCGCTGCCCCTGGGGCATTCCCCTAGGGTGTATCTGAAAAGTCGAAAATTCAGTCTGTTTCTACAAACACAGCGGGATTTTGCGCTAAAAAGCCTTAACCCCTGCTTGTGTTTGCGAAATATCCGTCATTTTCTTTGTTTTCAGATATACCTTAGGCAATACCGCATAATTCTAAGTGCCGATACGGCGAGCGAGGTGCGGCAGCTGCTAAGCCAAAAGCGCAGATAATACTGGATGCTGCAAAGGTGAGCGCCGCCAGTGGCGGATACAGCGAACCGAAGCAGGGGCAGCGGTCGCAGAGTGCGAGGGGCTTTTGCCCCAGAAGCACGATGCGGGTACCGCAACCCGACATTATCGAGCATTTTGGCAACGCAGATGCCGTGCCGCAGCCGCCGAAGCGGTGCTCAAGCCGCTAGGCGGGAATTGTGCGGTGTTGCCCTTAATAATAGAATAGCACGCGCGGGCCGCGTGTGCTATAGATAAATGCGGGAAAATGTACTAGATTATTTCACAGCGCACCCGCTTTTGTTCAATTTTGAAGCAAATCCGCCGTTATTTCAGTTCCACAACGGTCACGCCGCTCTCGCCCTCACCATAGCGGCCAAGGCGGAAGGATTTGACCCCGCGGTGGGTGCGCAGGTGCTTTTGGATGGCGTTGCGCAGTGCGCCGGTGCCGTTGCCGTGGATGATATACACGGTGTTCTGGTTGCTGAGCATGGCGTGGTCCAAGAAGCGGTCCACTTCGGCCAGGGCTTCCTCCACGGTGTAGCCCAGCAGGTTCAGCTCCATGCTGGACTTGCGGTCGTGGTTCAGCTCCACATGGGTGCGGGTGCGCGGCGGTTCCTGCTTTTGGGTGCGCTTATCCATCTTATCGGGGGCGCACAGGCCGGTCAGGGGAACCTTGGTTTTCAAAATACCGGCGCGCACTTCCACCATGCCGTTTTTGTCCGGGCGGGAAAGCACCACGGCGTGCTGGTCCAGCTCCGCGATCACGACCTCCTGGCCGGGCTTGACCTCTTTCAGCGGTACAAACTGGCGCTTGGGCTGCTTTTTCTCGGTACGGTTCAGCAGCTGCTCTGTATCCTTGCGGGCAATTTCGCGGGCGCGCACAGCACGGGCGGCGGCGTTGGTCTTTTCATCTTTCTGGATGCGGCGCAGCTCGTCCGTCAGGGCATATGCCTGGTTCTGCACATTCTGCATCAGCTCATGGGCTTTGCGGCGGGTGGCTTCCAGTTCTTCCTCGCCCTGTTTGATCAGGGCATCACGCTTTTTCTCGGCGCTTTCCAGGGCATGCTCTGCTTCATAGCGGGCCTTTTCGGCTTCGTCCTCAGCGGCTTTCAGCTGCAGCTTCAAATCATCCAGCTGGGCCAGAACGCTGTCCAGCCGCTTATCATCGTTGGACATATGATTACGGGCGGCATCGATGACGCTTTCCGGAATGCCCAGCTTGGCACTGATGAGGAACGCGTTGGACTTACCGGGCACGCCCACGCTGAGCTTGTAGGTGGGGGCCAGACTTTCCACATCAAACTCACAGCTGGCGTTCACCACGCCAGGGGTTTCCAGCGCGTAAATTTTCAGCTCGGCGTAGTGGGTGGTGGCCATCAGCAGGGTGCCCTGCTTACGCAGCCTTTCCAGAATGCTGACGGCCAGCGCCGCGCCCTCTGCCGGGTCGGTACCGGCACCAAGTTCGTCGATCAGGGTCAGGGTATCGGGGCCGGCCAGCTCCAGAATACCGGTGATCCGCTTCATATGGCCGGAGAAGGTGGACAGGCTCTGTTCAATGCTCTGTTCATCGCCGATATCCACCAGGTATTCATCAAAATGGCAGACGGTACTGCTTTCGTGCGCCGGGATCAAGAAGCCGTGCTGGGCCATCGCGTTCAGCAGGCCGGCCGTTTTGATGCTGACGGTTTTGCCGCCGGTGTTGGGGCCGGTGATGACAAGGGTATCATATTTTTCGCCCAGGGCAATATCCACGGGCACGACCTTTTTCTTGTCGATCAGCGGGTGGCGGGCTTTTTTCAGTGCAAAGCGGCAGCTATCGTTCACCTGCGGCATAAAGGCGTTCTGCTCCACCGCAAGGCGGGCTTTGGCCAGCAGCAGGTCAATTTGCAGCATAGCGTCATAGCTGTAGCTGAACTGCGGCTCCAGCGATGCCACCTGGCCGGAGAACGCCGTCAGAATGCGGGTGATTTCCTCCTGCTCTTGGGCGTGCAGCTGCATAATGCGGGCGTTGGCTTCCACCACAGCGGTGGGCTCCACAAACACGGTGGAGCCAGTGGAGGAAACATCGTGGATGACGCCGCCGACTTCGCCGCGGTACTCGGCACGAACCGGCACAACATAGCGGCCGTTGCGGATGGAAACCACAGCATCCTGCAAAAATTTGTTGGTGGTAGAGTTTTTGATGATGGCATCCAGCTTGGTGCGGATGCTGTCCTCCGTCGCGCGGATCTTGCGGCGCAGGTCGCGCAGGGTGACGGAGGCGGTATCGGCCATTTCTTCCGGCGAAATAATGCACTCGCCGATCTGCTTTTCCAGCACCGGCTGAGGAGCCAGGGCAAAGAACAGGTCATCGGTGGGCAGCATATCGTGGTCGGTCAGGCCGTACCACTGGGCCAGGCCGGAAAAATTGCGCAGCGCTGCAGCAATTTCCAGCAGCTCGCCCATCGAAAGAATGCCGCCCTTGGCCGCATGGGCCACCACGCGGCGCACTTCATGCACAGCGCCAAAGCGCGGGCTGCCGTTTTTCAGCAGCAGGGCGTTGATGGCGTTGGTCTGAGCCAGGGCGTAGCGCTCCTCCTCCGTTGTGGCAAACGGCTCAATGGCGCGCATCATCTCTTTGGTTTCCGCACAGGTGCACAACTGCACCGCACGGGCAATAATTTTATCCAGTTCCAGGGTTGTACGGTAGGAAACGTCCATAGATAAATTGGTTACTCCTGTTGGGTCAGATGGGTCAAAAATCTTGTTTTATCGTATCATCTATCGTGCACGGTTATTCCAGCACACCGTGCAAAAATTCCAGGCTTTTGGGCTGATAGTCCAGGTGAGCCGCCACGTACTGTTCACACACACGGCCCAGGCGGCGCTGGCTTTGGTCCGTCAGGGTAAAGTTGAACAGTTTGGCATCCTCTGCCAAACAGATATGCCGCAGCGCATACAGTGCACCGGGGTCCAGGTTGGGGGCGCGGTGCTCTTTGGCGGCGCAGTCGGCGCACAGCAGACGGCCCGCTACCGGATCCAGGTAAAAATCACAGCCGTCATACCGGGCGCATACATCGCAAGCCAGCACCCCCGGCATGTATCCCGCCTGGGTCATAGTGCGCATTTCATAGATGGCTTTCAGCTGGCGCAGCGGGCGTTTTTGCTCAGCGGTCATGTACAGGGTGTTCAGCAGCAGGCGCAGGCAGTCCGCCGATTCCGGCGGCTCCGGCGCCAGCGTGATGGTCAGCTCCGAAAGATAGGCTGCCAGGGCGGTGCCTTCCACGGTTTTGCTTAACCCGTGGAACACCTTGCTGACAGCGGCGCTGTCAATAAAATTGGTTTTGCGGCCCAGTGTAATGGCAAATTCTGAATAACAGAAAAGCCCGCAGGCACTGAACAGCTTGTTTTTCAGCCGCAGGCTGCCGCGGGCGGATGCTGACAGCACCCCGTTACCCGGTGTCAGCACTGTCAGGATCTGGTCGGCTTCGCCCACCCGGACCGCACGCAGGACAAGCCCCATTGTGTTGATCTGCATTGTTTTCCCCCGTGGTTATGCCCTGCGGCGCAGTGCTGCGGTAATCAAGGTAGTCATAAATACTGCCGCTGGCAACAAATTTCTGCCACTGTGCGGCGCGGATTCCGTCGGTTTCAGCATTTCCTGGCATGATGGCCCGCCCCCTTTACGGATTAGCTTGCCACCATCATACCGATCCATGCGTGGAAAAGTTGTCCAACCGTGTGGTTGGACAGGGTTCGCGCAGTCTCCCCGCTGTTACGGCTTTGCAAAACCGAGGTTATCCAGCAGGCGATCGTTATCGCGCCAGTCCTCGCGCACCTTTACCCAGCACTGCAGGTTCACGCGGGCGCCCAGCAGTTCCTCGCAATCCATGCGGGCGGCGGAGGCAATCTTTTTCAGCATCTGGCCGCCCTTGCCAATGATCATGCCCTTATGGCTCTTGCGCTCGCAGCAGATCTCCACGCTGATGTCGATCAAATCGCTGTCCGGGCGTTCTTTGAAGCTTTCCACCGTAACGGCAATGCCGTGGGGGATTTCTTCCCGCATGAACAGCAGGGCTTTTTCGCGCACCAGCTCGGCCACCAGCTCTTTTTCCGGCATATCGGTAAAAGCATCGTCGTCAAAGTAATGCGGGCCGGGGTTGGCGTACTGCTTCAGCAGCGGGAACAATTCTTCACAGCCGGTGCCATCCTTGGCGGAAACGGTGACGATCGCATCAAAAATACCGAACTCTTCCACCTGCTTTTTGCGGGCTTCCAGCGCAGCAAAATCATTCAGCAGGTCCACCTTGTTGATGACCGCGATCGCCGGACCTGCTTTGCGCAGGGCTTCCACCATGCCAAGCTCGGATTCGGTAAATTCCCCGGTAGGCTCAAACAGCATCAGGGTCACATCCACATCCTTCAGGCTGGCGGCTGCGGTCTGGGTCATGCGGGAATCCAGCCGGTTGCGCGGCTTATGGATGCCGGGGGTATCCAGCAGCACATACTGTACCGGCCCCTTGGTGATAATGCCGGTAATACGGTTGCGGGTCGTTTGTGCCTTTTGGGTCACGATGGCAACTTTTTCGCCAACCAGGTGGTTGGTCAGGCTGGATTTGCCCACGTTGGGGCGGCCCACAAGGGCCACAAACACGCTGGAGGGCATTTCAGGTTCATTGTGGTTCTTCTGCATTCGTACCTTCTCTTTCAATCTGCTGCAATCTGCGGGCTATTTGGCCCGGTTGGGTTCACCCGTGCTGCACGGTTGGGCAGCCGGGCCTTATTTTTCTTCGGTTTTATTTTCTTTTGGGGTTTTGACCTGTTCCTGCTTGCCAAGGCGGAAGGTGAACAGGTAGGCCAGCACCAGCGAAAGTACCCAAAGCGCCGTGCTGAGTGGCGTCGCCGTCACGCTGGTCCAGATGGCGTTCAGAGCAGCCGCGTTGCCAAACAGACAGATGCCCACGACCACCGCACCAAACGCTGTGACCAGCACACCTCCAGCCGCCATATCTTTGGCGGCACCGGCGCTCCACCAGTGGGTGGTATCCGGCTTATCCACTGCGCGCTCCACGGCGGAATTCATCAGCTCCATGCCAAGCATCATAAACACGCAGATGGCCAGCAGCGCCACGCCGGTGGCGTCAATGTGCGCCATGTGCGCCGCGGCAAATACATACAGTGCCGCACACAGGTGGAAGCGGAAGTTGCGTTCCTCCAAAACAGCTGCGCAGATGCCGTGCCATGCGTAAACAAAGCCGTGCCCAAACCGGGCAAGGTCCGTCAGCATGCGATTCTTTTTCTTGGGCTTCATGTACAGCTCACACTTCGTCGTTGGTGTAGCTGACGGTGCGCGGCAGGCCCAGCTGCATCAGAACAGCTTCCTCTTTTTCGCGCATACGTACTGCTTCCAGCCCGCTGGATTCATGGTCATAGCCCAGCAGGTGCAGCATGGAATGTACCGTCAGATAGGCAACTTCGCGCTGCAGGCTGTGGCCGTACAGTTCGGCCTGTTCCATGGCACGCTCCATAGAAATCACGATATCGCCCAGAATCTTGCAGCCGTTGTCCTCGTCGATATCATACTCCCCGTTTTCTGCCATGGGGAAGCTGAGCACATCGGTGGGGGCATCCTTATCCCGGTACTGCTTGTTCAGCTCGTGGATGCGGGCGTTATCCACAAAGGTCACGCTGATCTCTGCCGGGCCGTCAAAGTTTTCGTATTCCAGCACCGCATTGCAGCTGCGGCGGATCAGGATGCGAAGCCCCGAAGGAACTTTGACCGCGTTCTGCTCATTGGTGATCAATACTTTGTTAGACATAGGAAATCTGCCTCCTGACTGTGCTTTTGTTCGGTGCCGTTGGGCACCGTTTATAAATCATTTTTATTTTTATACTCTATCCGTTACGCATTTGCCGTTTCCGGCTTGGCCTGCGGGGCCCGCTTGGGCGGCTGGGCGGCACGCTCATAGGCTTTTACGATCTGCTGTACCAGGCGGTGGCGCACAACGTCCTTTTCGGTCAGGTAAACCTGCGCAATGCCGTCAATCCCCTTTAATATATGCAGGGCATCCACCAGGCCGCTTCGGGTCTTTTCCGGCAGGTCCACCTGGGTCACATCGCCCGTCACTACCACTTTGCTGCCCACGCCCATGCGGGTCAGGAACATCTTCATCTGTTCGGGGGTGGTGTTCTGGGCTTCATCCAGGATGATAAAGGCATCGTCCAGCGTGCGGCCGCGCATGTAGGCCAGCGGGGCCACCTCAATGGCCTGCTTTTCCACCAGCTTCTGGAAAGTTTCTGCCCCCAGCAGGTCAAACAGGCCGTCATACAGCGGGCGCAGATAGGGGTCCACCTTATTTTGCAAATCGCCGGGCAGAAAGCCCAGCTTCTCCCCCGCTTCCACGGCGGGGCGGGTCAAAATAATGCGGCTGACGTCTTTTGACTTGAACGCCTTGACCGCCATGGCCACAGCCAGGTAGGTTTTGCCCGTACCGGCAGGCCCCACGCCAAAGGTGATGGAGTTGGCGCGGATGGCGGAGAGGTACTCTTTCTGGCCCAGCGTTTTGGGGTGGATGGGGCGGCCTTTGGCGGTAACGGCGACAAAATCATCGTTCAGTTCCCGCAGGCGCTTTTCCTCGCCGCCGCGGGCTAGGCTGATGCAGTAGCGCACCGTCTGTTCCTCCAGCGGGGTGTGGTTCTGCATCAGGGTCACCATGCCGTCCACTGCATGCACAGCAGCTTCCACGTCTTTTGGCTCACCGGTAAACTTTAACAGGGAGCCGCGGCAGACCGCCGTGACGTGGAACTCATTTTCCAGCAGTTTTACGTTCTGGTCACAGTTGCCAAAAATGGCGGCGGCCAGTTCGATGCTGTCTAATTCGACTGATTTTTCGGCCAATATGGTACCTCCTGTGCAGCCAGGCGTCAGCCGCCGGGCCAGCCCGCACGCTTTTACGCCTGTTTTTGCAGTTTTTGTGGCAAAAGATTACAGATAGCCATAATCTTTCAATTTGAATTATAGCACAGTTTTGTCGAAAATAAACTATGAATGTTGCACAAAATTTTAACCTCCTGCATGTTAAAATCCACGCAGGGGATGATTGTAACCTTTTTGGTTGTCGTGAACAAAAGTATCCCACCCAGAATATTTTTTCAACTTTTGCCCCGTTTCCCCTTGACTTGTGCCAAAAATCCAGTATACTATTATTGTTGTGCTGGTGTGGCTCAGTTGGTAGAGCAGCTGATTCGTAATCAGCAGGTCGCCGGTTCAAGTCCGGCCACCAGCTCCATAAACCGCGCAGGGTTCCGTTTGGTAATCCTTCGCGGTTTATTTTTGTGTTTTCTGTACAAAAATTCAAGCGCCCTGCTGTGTTTTTCACAACAGGGCGCTTGTTTTGTTGATTATTCTTTCGTTTTTTCCGTTTCGGGTGCGTCTTCTGCAGAGGTGGTTTTCGTTTGGGGCTGGGGTTCTTCGTTCACCACGGGGATAAAGCGCTTGGCAAACTTGTTTTTACCGCGGCTGCGCACATAGAAATAGCCGATAATCGAGAACGTGAGCGCACCGATAAAGTTGACGAAAAGGTCCTCCATCGTATCCAGCAGGCCAATATCCAGGTAGCCGCCCAGACCAAGGGCCGTCTGGGTGCCGTCACTTTGCACCACGATCACATCCGTGATATTGCGGATGACGCCGGGATTGTTACCGCCGGTGGGGTCCAGCATCACGCTGCCAATGGTGTTGACCACGGTATCCTTTTGCATATCCAGCAAAAACAGCTGGTCCATGGTACACTCAAAAAATTCCCAGATCACGCCAACCGTCATGGAAAAGCAGAATGCCACAATGGCCAGGTACAGCGGGGAGAGCGAAAAGCCGATCTTTTCCTCCCGGTTGAGGATATCAAGCAAAGAGAACCCGACGGCCGCGCACAAAAAGCCGTTCAGGGTGTGCAGCACGGTATCCCAATAGGGGAAGGTAACGTAATAGGCGTTAATCTCGCCCAAGATTTCTGCCGCATAGATAAACAGCAGGATGATAATTTCCAGCGTATTTGGCAGTTCAATGTCCAGCCGGTGCTGCACCATGTTGGGCACGCCGAACAGGAACAGCGTCAGCACACACAAAAAGACATTTTCAAAGTTGCGGTTAAAAATCTGGGCAATCAGCACCAGAATGACCGAGGCACGCAGCAACAGGTAAACGATGGTAACCGAGCGCTTGTTCTTCCAGGCATCTTTCAGCTGGCTCAAACGGCGGGGGCGCGGCGAGGGTGGTACGTTTTTCAAATCGGGCATGAAATATCAGTCCTCCAGGCTGAAATCTTTGGGGTCATAATGTGGCAGTTCCTGCCGGTGCGGCACGCGCAGCAGCGGGTCATACCGGAACTTGCGGCAGGCAAAATAGGGCGAAACCACGCCCCGGTTTTTGCACAGAACCATTTTCTGGTCAGCCGCCGGAGAGCCGTGGGTGCAGTAAGCACACGCCGGAGAGATTTTTGTGCCATAGGGCGGCTTTTTGAACATCCGCTTTCCTCCAATACTGCAAGGTTTGGCAGCGGTTCACCGCGGGCCGTCTGCACGGCTGCGGTGCGCTGCCGGAATAGTATTATTATAAGAGCTTTGGCAGGTTTTGTAAAGTTGATACAGTGCAGCGCACAAAAAGAATGCAATTGCCAGCGCCGTATCCCACGCGGTACGCTTCATAACGACCACCTGCGGGGCCAGACTGGTGAACACAGCCGCCTGCCCCGGTACCAGCGGAATGCACAAGTGCAGCAGCCCCTGCAAAAACATAAAATGCAGCACCCGTGCGGCCAGCAGCAGCCCCAGCGGCACCGTCCCCTGCAGCAGCGCCGCCAGCTGGGCAAGCACCGATGCCCCCAGCAGGCTCAGACACAGGCACACCCCCGCCACGCTGCCTGCAGCGGCAAAATCTGCGCAGCCTGCGGAGATTTCCAGCGCAGCGTTCAGGTAAGGCCGCGCACCATCAGGCATCCCCTGCCCCAACACACTGCCCACCACGCGGCAGAACACCGCGCAGCCGCACACCGTCAGGCTGCTTTGCACCGCATTGCTGATGGCCTGTGGGAAGGTCACGCTCTTTTGTTGACTGCTCCCCTGCCCAGCTGGCAATTCCTGCTTTGGCAAAAATAGCACCAGGCAGGCTGCGGCAGCAAGGTTGGCTGCCAGCTGCAAGCCATACAGCAGCAGCCCCAGCGCCACGCTGCCAAACAGCTGCCCCCCAATGCAGCCAACCACAAAGCCGGGGCCGGAACAGCAGCCCAACAGCAGCAGGAGCGCGGCATCCCGCGGGGGCAGTTCCCCCGTTTTGCGCAATGCTGCAATCTGTTGGGCGCACACCGCGTATCCACCACACCAGCCCAGCACCAGCACCGCCGGGGCCCGTGGGCTGCGGATCCCGCACAGCCGCATCAAAGGCCGCAGCGGCCACCCCAGCGCCGGTGCCAGCGGCCCCAGCAGGCCGCACACCACAAACAGTGGGAACAGCGCGGGCAGTAGGCTGCCGCCGCAGAGCTTCAGCCCCGCCGCAAAGCCCTGCGCCGCTGCCTGGGGCCGGGCCAGCAGCAGGCCGCTCAATGCCAGCGCCAGTGCGGCCTGCACCACCGGCCAGGGGGCAAACCGCATTTGGCTTGATTTTTGCTTCATATCTGCACCGCCTTTGCCGTATATTGGGGTGAATGATCCTCGCATGTGTGTTCCCCGGCAGACGAAAGGAGGCGGTCTGGCATGAAGCAGCACCCACGCCGCCGGTCCAAACGCCGCACCCCGGCCCCCACCCTGCACGACCTGCTGCGCCAGCCGGACGCCGATTTTTACCGTCTGCCGGATTTGGAGATCCGCTCCGGGCACATTGTTACCGATGGCTGCCGCCGGGTGCTGGATTTTGCCCCACAGAAGATCACGCTGGATGTGGGCAGCACGGTTATTACATTTTATGGCACTGCGCTGCGAATAGAATCGCTGAACGGCAAACGGCTGACGGTTGCCGGGCGGGTGGCCCGCATTGATTTTGCACCCAAGTGGGAGGTTGACGCCAATGAAGCGCCGCATTCAGGCAGCAGATAGCATTCGGTTTTGTGTGCGCGGCCGCGGGGCGCAGCGCCTTTTGGGCCAAGCCGCCCAAGCCGGGTTGAAGCTGGAACGCATTGCCCCGCAGGCAGACGGCTTTACCGCCGTGGTGTCCGGCGCCGGCTGGGCCAAGCTCTGCCAGCTGGCCGGTGCGGGCGGGTGGCAGGTGATCCAAATGCAGCGGCGCGGCCCCGGTCCATTAGCAGAGCGATTGCTGCGCCGCCCCGGCATTCTGGCGGGCATCGGCCTGTTTTTTGTGCTGCTGCACTGGCTGGGCGGCTTTTTGTGGTGCATGGATCTGGAACTTTTGACCATTCCCCAACAGGAAAGCATCCGCACACTGCTGGCGCAGAGCGGCATCTGGGAGGGTTGCCGCCCCAGCCAGGCGGAGCTGGCCCAGGCGCAGCAGCTGTTGGAAGCCAGCGGTGATTTTGGCTGGGTCAGCCTGAATTTTACCGGTGGCTGCCTGACCGCCGAGGGTACGCCCCTCCAGCAGGCACATGCGGAACCACCCGCCCAGAACACCGGGCTTTATGCCCGTGCAGGCGGCGAGGTGCTTGCCGTAAACATTGCCAGCGGTTTTGCACAGGTGCAGCCGGGCCAATATGTTGGCAACGGCATGCTGCTGGCCGCTGCGGAAAAGCTGGACCGCAGCGGTGCGCCCGTGCCCCAGCCCGCCAGCGGCACCGTAACAGCGCGGGTGCGGCTGGCCTACACCGGGCAGCAGGCGTTCACCCAGCAGCGCCCGGTTCTGACCGGCGCTTGCGCGGAACGCCGCACCCTAACCCTGCTGGGCCGCAGCTGGCAGCTGCCGGGGTCCGGCGCACTGCCGGAGGATGTTCCGCCCCGCGTACGCTGGCTGCCGCTGCGCCTGGGGCGGCTGGCTTTGCCCGGCTGCGTGCAGGAAACCACCTGTTGGGCACGGGAAACACAGGAGCAGACTTTCACCCCCGAAACCGCCGCAGCTCTGGCACGGCGCAGCGCCCGCCTGCAATTATTGCAGGATTACCCCGATGCCGTGATTGAAAGCGAGCGCGATTTTGCCAGCACCACCGCCACCGCCGCCGTGTGCCGCGCGGTGTTTGTGTTTTGCGCCAACATTGCCGAACCGCGCAGCGCCCCCGCCGCCAGTGGGTGACAAGCGGGATCCGGCGTGCTATAATGCCTATGGCAACACCGCACAATTCCCGCCTTGCGGCTTAAGCACCGCTCCGGCGGCTGCGGCACGGCATCTGCGTTGCCAAAATGCTCGATAATACACAAAGTATTATCTGCGCTTTTGGCTTAGCATCTGCCGCACCTCGCTCGCCGTATCGGCACTTAGAATTATGCGGTATTGCCCTATAATTCGAGATTCGAACATAGGATGTTGAGGGACAGGGAGGAAACACCATGGAAGAAATGCTGGATTTGGTCAACGAGCAGGGCGACCCCCTCGGCCGGGCTGTGCCGCGCAGCGAGGCGCACCGCCTTGGGCTGCGCCACCGTACCAGCCATGTGTGGCTGGTACGCCGCAAAAACGGCGTGCTGGAAGTTCTGCTGCAAAAGCGCAGTGACGAGAAAGATTCTTTCCCCGGCTGTTACGATATTTCCAGTGCGGGACATATCCCGGCCGGGCAGGGCTTTGTGGATTCCGCCCTGCGGGAGTTGAAAGAAGAGCTTGGCGTAACCGCCCAGCCGCAGGACCTGATTTTGTGCGGGCAGCGCAGCTTCCAGTTTTCCGCGGTGTTCCACGGCAAACCGTTCAAGGATAACCAGGTCAGCAATGTGTACCTGCTCTGGCTGGACCGTGATGCCGAAGAATTTACGCTGCAAAAAGAGGAGATCAGCGCCGTGCGCTGGATGCCCCTTGCCGACTGTTTGCGCGATGTGGAGAACGGCGCGCTGAACAGCTGCATTTTCCCAGAAGAGCTGCGGATGGTGCAGGCCACGGTGGAAAAGGCAAGCGCAACTTGATTGAAGAAATTATTTTGTGGGAAAGCTGTGGGAAACGGCCTTCCCTTATTTTTTTATTTTGCCGTGTAACAACGCGGGCCTTTTTGACGTTTTTGATCGTGAAGGGACGGGAAAACCGAATGCCGGCTCGTGCTTTCCCCTATTTATGAGCTTACATTTAAGGTGTACCTGAAAGCAAAGGAAATGACGGATATTCCACAAACACAAGCAGGATTCAAGGCACTTTAACGCAAAATCCGGCTGCGTTTGCAGAAATAGACGATATTTTCGACGTTTCAGATACCCCCTGGGAAAATGCTAAGGCAATACCGCATAATTCTAAGTGCCGATACGGCGAGCGAGGTGCGGCAGATGCTAAGCCAAAAGCGCAGATAATACTTTGTGTATTATCGAGCATTTTGGCAACGTAGATGCCGTGCCGCAGCCGCCGGAGCGGTGCTTAAGCCGTCAGGCGGGAATTGTGCGGTGTTGCCCTAAAGGTGTTTGCCTGAAAAAATTTTCCAAGGCTCTCCCGCAAAAAGCGTTTATTACGAAAGGAATTTGAATACCATGAAAAATATCCATTCCATCAATTTTATCAAACACACCACCCTGCTTGCTTGTTCTGCCCTGTTGGCTGTCAGCCTTGCCGCCTGCAGCCAGCCTGCCGCTTCCGATGCCGCCAGCACTGCAGGCAGCGCTTCCAGCAGCGCCACCAGTGATACCGCTCAAATCCCCAACCCGTGGACCGGCTGCACCACCCTGGCGGATGCCGCCGCCCTGACCGGGTACGATTTTACCGTGCCCGACTCCGTGGATGGCTACCCGGACGTTACCATTGCCGTATTGGAAAGCGAGCAGCTGACCGAGGTGCAGTACAGCTCCGGCAATGCCCGCCTTTGCCTGCGCAAGGCCCCCGGCAGCGATGACATCAGCGGAGATTACAACCAGTATGCGGAAAGCAATGCCGTTGATGTTGACGGCCGCAGCGTGACCCTGCAGGGCAACGACGGCCAGGTTCAGCTTGCCACCTGGCTGGACGGGGACTATACCTACTCCATCGGCATTTACCGCGAAGACGGCACCGGGCTGACCGCCGATGAAATGACCGGCCTGGTAAAAGCTGCCAAATGAGCGGCAAATTGTAACAATTTGGAACAACCTCAACCAAAACACAAAAGGGTGCGCAGCGAACGGTTTGCTGCACACCCTTTATTTTTGCTTTTTACACTTTTTGTTGCTGCGGTTTTGCAAAGCGTGCTTTTAAAATGCATGGAATCCCGTTAGCATCTTACGAAACAGCGCTGTTATTGTTCAACTTCATCACAATCAGGCCGTGATGTTCCCGCTATAAAAAACCTACACAAAAGGAAATCCCCGCCTGAGGGAAAGGCGGGGATTTGAGAAAGGAGGAGAAGAACACATGAAAAAGATTTGTTAATATTTATCTTTCGCTTGCAACTAAATTGTAACCTTTTTGAAACCTTTTGTCAAGGCCAAATTGTAAAAGATTTGTAACCAATTTTGTGTTTTTTGTGTGAACGCTTCATCCTTCTCTTTGTTGCCCCGTCAATCCGCGTTATCCTGCAGGGGTGCCAGGGTAATTTCGGCTTCAAAGTTGCAGGTATCCCCCTGCCACCCGGCCATATACCAGCGGTTTTCGCCCACTGCGGCGCGGTACAGGCGGGTGCTTTCGCCCATGGGTACTTCCTTGTGATAATACAGGATCACATCCGTTACAGTGTGGGTCCGCCATACTTCCAGTGGCAGCGCATCACAGATCAGGTCCGCATACACGGTATTGTTCATATGGCCGTTCCGATCGCACCGGCTGTACACAGCGCGATGGGTGCCAAGCTCTTCACAATCCTCCCGCTTGACTTTTGTCAGCTTGATGGGCAGTTCCCGGTCCAGCTTATCCACCCAGCCCGTTGTGGGGAAACCTTCCGGGTGCTTGCGCAGGATCATCCGCTTGTCAGTATCAATCAACACCCAGCGGCTGTCCACACACGCTTCTTCCCTGCCCTGTGCATCGCAAAAGGTGGTAAAGCGGCGGTTGACGGCGCGGTGCAGGGCTTCCGGCTCGGTCTGCACGGTAATGGTTTCTTCCACGCGCGGGGTACGGGTAATGTGCAGAGCCAGCTTGGCCAGCACGTAAGACGTGTGGGTGCTGGCATACAATTCCGGGGTAATGCCGTAATGTTCCGCATCCTCGGCGCCAATTTGCTGGCAGTAGCGCAGCAGGGTGCCAAGGGTTGCCATTTTGCGGAAGTCAACATCATTTTCGTAGATCCTATATTCCTGGGTGTATTTCATCTCTCTGCCCTCTATTCATCTGCATTGTTTTTGCACACAAATCTTTTTTATAGTATAACACAAGCCCCGGTTCATCACAAAGGACAAATCGGGGCTTGTGTTTCAAATTGATTTTAAGCGGTGCCGGGCTGCTTAATAATTGTCCTGCACCTTTTTGCGCATCTTGCGCCAGATGTTAAAGCCGGAAATTGCAATGGCCCCCAGCAGGAACACCACGATCAGCCAGCCGCTGCCGGATTCATCGTAGCTCTTCATCTCACTCCATTTAGCGTCCATTTCGGCGTTGATGTCATCCGGCAAGGTCACAAAGACTTCCGCCTTATTCATCACTTCATCGCTGGGGTAAGCGATCGGGCTGTACTTCAAATCATCGTCCAGCCGCTCCCACACTTCGGTGATGGGGGTGGAGTAGCCGATGAAGTCACAATTCTGGTAGCCGACATCCGGTTCACACATAAAGTTGATGAACATTTCGGCGGCTTCCTTATGTTTGCTGGAAGCCGGGATGCACATGCTGTCCACAAAGAAGTTGACGCCCTCCTCCGGCGAAACGAACGCCAGATCCGGGTTTTCATCGATCATGGTCAGGGCATCGCCCGCATAATACGGGGCCATGGCAGCTTCGCCGCCTTCCATTTTATCGAAGATCTCATCCATAACATAGGCCTGCACTACAGATTTCTGAGCCTGCAGTTCTTTCATTACGTCGTCTACTTCTTCCACGCTGGAAGGGTTCAGCGAAAGGCCCATCTTTTTAGCTGCAATAGCGTAAGCATCGCGGGAGTTATTGAACATCAGCACATTACCGGCGTACTCCACATCCCACAGGTCCGCCCAGGATGTGGGCGGTTCTTCCACCATGGTGGTGTTATAAATAATGCCGGTGGTGCCCCAGGTATACGGCACACTGTAAGTGTTATCAGGGTCATAGCTCCAGCCGAGGTAATTCTCGCCGATGTTGGCCATATTGGGGATGTTATCGTAATCCAGCTCGGCCAGCATGTTTTCGGCAATCATTTTGCCTACCATGTAGTCAGACGGCACAATCACATCATAACTGGCGCCGCCGGATTTCATTTTGGCATACAGGCTCTCGTTGGAGTCAAAGGTGGTATAGTTGACCTTGATACCGGTCAGGTCCTCGAAGGCCGAAATCACGTTCACGCTGTCATCGGAACCATCCGAGATATACAGGCCCCAGTTATACACGTTCAGGGTCAGATGATCGTTGGCAAAGCGGGTCCAATCGTAATCGGCAGAAACCGAGATATCCTCGTTGACCTCCAGCATCTCCCCTTCCTCTGCAAAAGCAGGCAGGGTGCAGGCAAGGCTTAGGGCTGCACACAAGGCAGCGCTGACAACCGCGCGGGTAAACTGTTTCATCTCTGCTTACCCCCCTTTACTGTTCGGCCGCAGCGCGGCGGATGGCCTTCTGGTTACGCTTGTAGGCGCGGGAATCCATAGCGTTGGAGGTAAGGATGATTGCCAGAATGACCAGGAATATGATGGCAGACAGCGCGTTGATCTCCGGGCTGACCTTTTTGCGGGTCATGGAGTAGATGGCAATGGGCAGGGTCTGCATGGTGCCGCAGTTGAAGTAGGAGATCATGAAGTCATCAATGGAGTAAGTCAGGCAGATCAAAAATGCCGACATGACGGCCGGGCTGAGCTGCGGCAGAATGACCTTGAAGAACGCCTGGCGCGGGGTGCAGCCCAGGTCCAGGGCGGCATTGTACAGGCTGCCGTCCAGCTGGCGCAGCTTGGGGCCGACATTAAAAATAACATACGGCACATTGAACGTAATGTGCGCAATCAGCAGGGTGATCCAGCCGAACACGCCATTTTCGCCGCCAATTCCCATTTTTTGCACGATGACGAACAGCAGCATGAGGGAAACGCCGGTGATGATTTCCGGGTTGACAACCGGGACATAACTGATGTTATTGATAATCAGCTGTGCCTTGCGGCTCATGGAGTTGATGCCGATGGTGGCCAGGGTGCCCAGCACCGTGGCAATGATAGCCGAAACAAATGCCAATACCAGTGAAAGCCCCAAAGCGGAAAGGATCATCTCATTATGGAACAGGCTGGCATACCATTTTAAGGAAAAACCGGTAAATACCGCACGGCTCTTATTTTCGTTAAAGCTGTAGGCGATGAGGACCGCGATGGGCAGGTACATAAAACCGAACACCAGCACCAGGTAGGTGCGCTGCAACAAATGCTTATACTGTGTTTTCATTACATCACACCCTCCATTTCCTCTTCGTCAAAGCTGGAGGTAAAGCTCATGCAGAGCAGAACGATCACCATCAGCACAAGGCTCATGGCAGAGCCGAGATTCAGGTTGTAAGAGTTGCCAAGGAACTGCAGCTCGATCAAGTCGCCAATCAGCAGGTTAGCGCCGCCGCCCAGCATACGGCTGATAATAAAGGTGGAAACCGCCGGAACAAACACCATGGTAATGCCGGTGGCAATGCCGGGCTTGCTCAGCGGGATCAGCACGCGGCCTAAAATCTGGAACACATTGGCTCCCAGGTCCTGCGCAGCTTCCACCACAGAATTGTCGATCTTGGTCATGGCGGTATACAGCGGCAGGATCATATACGGCAGGTAGTTATACACCATGCCCAGTACCACGGCGCCGGAGGTATTGATCATATTAAAGGGGCCGATGCCGAACAGGCCCAACAGCTTGTTGATCAGGCCGTTTTTTTCCAGCAGGGTCATCCACGCATAGGTGCGCAGCAAAAAGTTCATCCACATGGGTAGCATGACCAGCATCAGCATAATATGCTGTTTATTGGCGCGCAGCCGGCTGAGGAAATACCCCACCGGGAACGCCAGCACCAGGCAGATGATCGTGGCCTCCGCCGCAAGCAGCAGGCTGCGGCCAAAAACCGAGGCGTACCGCCCAATGCTGGTCAGGTTGGCAAGGGTAACCTGGCCGTCACTATTGGTCAGGGCATACCACACAACAATGCCCAGCGGCACCACAATAAACAGGACCATCCACACCAGGTACGGCGCGGCAGCCCAGCGCGAAGCTTTGGAACGCAGCATCCCATCACACCTCCTCGCGGGACATGATGTGAATTTCATCCGGGCCAATGTTCATGCCGATCAGCTCGCCCGGCTGGCTGGCCTGGGTGGAGTGGATCAGCCATTCTTTGCCTTCCACGTCAACGTGCATTTCAAAATGCACGCCCTTGAAGATCACCTCGCGCACAAGGCCGGTCAGCTTGCCGGCGGACGGCGGAACGATATCCACGTCCTCCGGGCGGACAACCACCTGCACCGGCTCGCGCGGCTTAAAGCCGCGGTCCACGCAGGCAAATTCCTGCCCGCCAAAGCTGACAAGGAAGTCTTTTTCCATAATGCCGTCCACAATGTTGGAATCTCCGATGAACTTGGCAACAAAGGCATTGCGCGGCTCGTTATAAATATCCTGCGGGCTGCCGATCTGCTGGATGTTGCCCTTGTTCATGACAACAACGGTATCGGACATGGTCAGAGCTTCTTCCTGATCGTGGGTAACGTACACAAAGGTAATATTCATCTCACGCTGCAGGCGTTTGAGTTCCAGCTGCATTTCCTTGCGCAGCTTCAGGTCCAAAGCACCAAGCGGTTCGTCCAGCAGCAGAACACGGGGCTGGTTGACCAGGCTGCGGGCAATGGCCACGCGCTGCTGCTGGCCGCCGGACAACTGGTTGATGCTGCGGCGCTCAAAGCCGCGCAGGCCCACGGTTTCCAGCATTTCCAGCACTTTGGGGCGGATGGTTTCCTCCGGCAGCTTTTTCAGCCGCAGGCCAAAGGCCACATTTTCGTACACGTTCAGGTGCGGGAACAGTGCGTATTTCTGGAACACGGTATTCACCTGCCGCTTATACGGCGGTACCGAGGCGATATCCTTGCCATCGAAAAAGACATTGCCCGATTTTGGGGTAATAAACCCGGCGATCACACGCAAGGTGGTTGTTTTGCCGCAGCCGGAAGGGCCAAGGAACGTAACAAACTCCTTATCGTGGATGTCAAGGGAAAGTTCGTCCAGGATTCTTTCCCCGTCAAAATCGACGACAATGTCTTTCAGTGATACAATTTCATTCATTTTTACTGCATCCCCCTTTGCGGAATTTAGTCCCACCTCGGGCCTCCTTGATGCCGGCTCGCCGGCTTTTCCCGGTGGGTCAGCGCCAATTATGCCGCCCCGCAAAAGGTTTGTTACACCACCGCAAGCGCGGCAGCTGCAGCAGCACATACAACGCCAATGTGTTCTGATGTTTAACAGATGCAACACACAAGCTTCATTATACATTGTTTTGGGGGGCTGTCAACAATTATTTCACATTTTTCCGGTTTTTTACATGGGAATGACAAAAAGTCAGCTTGTTTTCTGTCTTGCTCCACCGTTTTTTCCCTGTCCGTCCGGTATTATCCCCTGTTCTCCCGCTGCCGTCTGCATCAAAATTAACAGGTGTCGTTCGCAGTTATTTTTGTCATTTCACACCATAGAGGCGCGCATTGTGCGCCCGCGACCGTTTACAATATTTCAGGGTAAAATGCCACTTTCTGCCCGCCATGCAGGCCGATGACGAGCATCGGCCCCTACAAATAAATTTTATGCCCGGTGCTTTCCCTGTAAGGTAAGTAACCCCATTATTTCTGCCGGGCAAAATGCAGATTTTTAAGGCAATACCGCATAATTCTAAGTGCCGATACGGCGAGCGAGGTGCGGCAGCTGCTAAGCCAAAAGCGCAGATAATACTGGATGCTGCAAAGGTGAGCGCCGCCAGTGGCGGATGCAGCGAACCGAAGCAGGGGCAGCGGTCGCAGAGTGCGAGGGGCTTTTGCCCCCGAAGCACGATGCGGGTACCGCAACCCGACATTATCGAGCATTTTGGCAACGCAGATGCCGTGCCGCAGCTGCCGGAGCGGTGCTTAAGCCGTAAGGCGGGAATTGTGCGGTGTTGCCTTAATACCAAAAATACCCGTACAGCTTTCAGGCTGTACGGGTATTTGCATTTTATTGGTGATTCAGCAGTGTTAAATTCAGCAGTGCTAAGTTTTCAAATTGCCCTAAATCGCTTAGAAAGCGACCTTCTTGGCAATGTATTCTTTCAGCTCGCTGATGGGCATACGGATCTGCTCCATGGTGTCGCGGTCACGCACGGTCACGCAGTTATCGGCTTCCACCTTGTCATCGCCGACAGTCTGGAAGTCCACGGTGATGCACAGCGGGGTGCCGATCTCATCCTGGCGGCGGTAACGCTTACCGATGGAACCGGCATCGTCGTAATCCACCATAAAGTCCTTGGCCAGCTCATTGCGGATCTCCATGGCCTTATCGCCCAGCTTTTTGGACAGAGGCAGCACAGCGCACTTGAACGGTGCCAGGAACGGATGCAGGTGCAGCACGGTGCGCACATCCTCCTTGCCCTTGGAGTCGGTCAGATGCTCTTCATCATAAGCTTCGCACAGGAAAGCCAGTGCCACACGGTCACAGCCCAGGGAAGGCTCAATGACATAAGGAATGTAATGCTCGTTGGTTTCGGGGTCAAAATATTCCAGGCTCTTGCCGGATGCTTCCTGATGGCGGCCCAGATCGTAATTGGTACGGTCTGCAATGCCCCACAGCTCGCCCCAGTCGGTGAACGGGAAAGCGTACTCGATATCGGTGGTTGCGCGGCTGTAGAAAGCCAGCTCGGCAGGCTCATGGTCGCGCAGGCGCAGGTTTTCCTTGTTGATGCCCAAGGACAGCAGCCACTTTTCGCAGTAATCTTTCCAGTAGGCGAACCAATCCAGGTCGGTGCCCGGCTTGCAGAAGAACTCGCATTCCATCTGTTCGAACTCGCGGGTACGGAAAGTGAAGTTGCCCGGCGTGATCTCATTGCGGAACGCCTTGCCCACCTGGCAGACGCCAAACGGCAGCTTGCGGCGGGTGGTACGCTGGATGTTGGCAAAGTTGACGAAAATGCCCTGTGCGGTTTCGGGGCGCAGATAGCAGGTAGAGGAAGAATCCTCGGTTACGCCGATGGCCGTTTTGAACATCAGGTTAAACTTGCGGATGGGGGTAAAGTCATGCTTGCCGCACACAGGGCAGACAACTTCAGGATGGGTGGCAATAAATTCATCCATCTGGTCAAAGGTCATGCCGTCCACATCCACGTTCTGGCCCTGCTCGCAGTCGGCAATCAGCTTGTCCGCACGGTTGCGGCTCTTGCAGGCGCGGCAGTCCACCAGCGGGTCGCTGAAGTTGCCCACATGGCCGGTGGTGACCCAGGTCTGCGGGTTCATCAGGATAGCGGCATCCAGGCCGACGTTGTAGGGGCTTTCCTGCACAAACTTTTTCATCCATGCTTTTTTGACGTTGTTTTTGAACTCAACGCCCAGGGGGCCATAGTCCCAGCTGTTGGCAAGGCCGCCGTAAATTTCGCTGCCAGGGTAGATGAAACCACGGTTTTTGCACAGGTTGACGATCATGTCCAGGGTCTTTTCGCTGTTCTTCATTTTCTAACTCCTTCCGCATGGCTGGCTGCCACACAAAGCGATTTAACCGGCGCACGGTGCGCCGTCAGGCCTTTATTATAGCACGGGCCGCGGGCAGTGGCAACACTGCCGCCAAAAAAGCCGGAACAAATTTGGCACAACTGCTGAATTATGGCAATACCGCATAATTCTAAGTGCCGATACGGCGAGCGAGGTGCGGCAGATGCTAAGCCAAAAGCACAGATAATACTTTGTGTATTATCGAGCATTTTGGCAACGCAGATGCCGTGCCGCAGCTGCCGAAGCGGTGCTTAAGCCGCAAGGCGGGAATTGTGCGGTGTTGCCTAATATCAATGCTCTCTGCACGTCACAAAATTTCAGCCGCAATCTGCCTGGCCAGCTGCAGCACCATTTTGCGGTCCCGCAGCGCGGGGTCCGCTGCAATCAGGCGCTGCAATTCTTCCCGCACGCGGGGGATTTTGCGCGCTGGAATGCCAATGCGGGCCATTTCTTCCACACTGATGGGCAGCACGATGCTGCTGTCCGCCTTGCCGCGGAACGGCTGCGGGTTAGTGCCCCAAACAAAAAGGTGATGTTTCATTGGGTACCTCCTGGATGCCTTTGGGCTGACATTTTTGGTTATTATAGCAGAAATTTTCAAAAAAGTGTTTATTTTGCAGCGAAAAACCTTTATAATATAAAAATCATAGCGCCATGCGCCAAACGAACTGATTGCCAGGCTGGCAGCTGCGGCTGCGCCTGATTTTTTGAGGTGAAACTTATGTCTTTTATCGACAGCTATAATCCCCATTTGCTTGATGGTGTGCAGCATGTGCATTTTATCGGCTGCGGCGGTTCCGGAACCTATCCCCTGATCCAGATCCTGCACAGCCGCGGGCTGACCATTTCCGGCAGCGATGTGGAAGAAACCAAGATCACCAAGGCCGAGCGCGCCATGGGCGTGACAGTATATCTGGAGCATGACGCCGCCCATTTGGGCGATGCCCAGCTGGTGGTTTACAGCGCCGCCATCCATGATGAAAACCCTGAGCTGAAAGCTGCCCGCGCCCGCGGCATTCCCGCCGTGGAGCGCAGCGTGATGCTGGGTTATGTCAGCCGCATGTATTCCCACAGCGTCTGCGTTTCCGGCACCCACGGCAAAACCACCACCACCGGCATGATCACGACCATGCTGGAACTGGCCGGCAAAGACCCCGCCGCCGTAATCGGCGGCAAGCTGCCACTGATCGGCGGTTACGGCAAAGCTGGCCACGGCGATGACGTTGTGATCGAAGCCTGCGAATACAGTGAGACCTTCCTGCATCTGACCCCGTTTATGGGCGTTATTTTGAACATTGATAACGATCACCTGGAGTATTACGGCACGATGGGCCGCCTGAAGATGGCGTTCCAGAAGTTTGCCCTGCTTTCCCGCACGGTCGTGTTCAACATGGACGACCGCAACACGGTGGATGTGGTCAACTCCATTGACCGCCCGGTGTTCTCTTTCGGCATCAATGAGGAAGCCCGCTTCCGCGCAGTGAACATTCAGGAATACCGCCCCGGTTTCTATGAATTTGACGTTCTGGAGCTGGGCGAGCAGTTTGCCCACATCAAGCTGGGTGTTCCGGGCTACCACAACATTTACAATGCGCTGGCCATGTGCTGCTGCGTGCGCCCGCTGGGCCTGCAGCCCGCCGATGCCGAGCGCGCCGCGGCAGAGTTTCACGGCACCGGCCGCCGGTTTGAGATTAAGGGCGAATGCAACGGTGCCCCCGTGGTAGATGATTATGCCCACCACCCCACCGAGCTTGCCGCCACCATGGCAACCGCCAAAAAGATGGGCTACAAGCGCATTATCGCTGTGCACCAGCCGTTCACCTACAGCCGCACCAAGGCCCTGATGGATGACTTTGCTGCTGTGCTGCGCCAGGCCGACCAGTGCGTGCTGCTGCCGATCATGGGCAGCCGCGAGGTTGACGACGGCAGTGTGAAGAGCGAGGACCTGGCTGCCAAGATTCCCGGCAGCATTGTGGTTGACGGGCTGGAAAGCGCTGCCAACTGGGTCAAGCAGAACGCCCGCGAAGGCGACCTTGTGGTTTGCATGAGCTGCGGCGATCTGTACAAAGCCTGTGATATGATGGTGGGCAAGGCGTAAAATTTATGCTGCGCCACCATGCCGTTATCGCTATATAGACGCTAGTATCCCATAAAATAATAATATCTGCCTGTTTTCCCGGTATGATGCGGGGAAGCGGGCAGATTTTTTGTTGGTGTATTCCGTTTTTATTTTTGGATTGCATTTAAGGCAACACCGCACAATTCCCGCCTTGCGGCTTAAGCACCGCTCCGGCAGCTGCGGCACGGCATCTGCGTTGCCAAAATGCTCGATAATACACAAAGTATTATCTGCGCTTTTGGCTTAGCAGCTGCTGCACCTCGCTCGCCGTATCGGCACTTAGAATTATGCGGTATTGCCTTAAGGCGTTTTTCTTCGTGTTTTGGTTTCCAATATTTGCAGCGTTCCGGAACGGTCAAGACCGTTCCCTACAGAATGTTTTGGAGCGCATTGCTAACTTGCAAAATATCCGTAGGGCGCTGCGCCCGCAGGCGCGTTTCGGAGGCCCGCTTGACGGGCAATGCCCGTCAGTTTGCAAAGCAAACCCGCTCGTGCAGTTGCAAAACCCACTGGGTTTTGCATTGCTCACCATCACATTTTCGTAAACTTAAATGCGACCTTCTGGCTCGCAATCCTGCAACCGCCGCCAGGCGGCTCTTAGGCCGGAGATGGATGCCCTCATCCCGCCGCGGAGAAACCTTGCCGACTGCACATTATATTTTGCAACACCTCTAAACCCCATTTGTAGGGGCCGATGCTCGCTATCGGCCCGCCGGGCTGATTGCACTGCTCCCTGTCCACTGACCACTACCCACTATCCACTCTCTCACGATGCGCACGCCGCCACATCCCCCATTGTCAGGGTAATGTGTCCGTCCGGAGCGGCATCCGCCACAAACAACACGCCGGGGCGGGCGGTACCGGCGGCAATGCGGTCGGCCAGGGCCTGCTCCACGGCGCGGCTCACCTTGCGGCGCAGCTCCCGCGCACCATAGGCGGGTACGGTATCACCTGCCAGCGCCGCGGCAGCCGCCGGGGTATGGCGCAGGGTGTAGCCCTGGCGGGCGGCGCGTTCTTCCAGCTCGCAGAGCAGGCGATCCGCGATCGCGGCCAGCTGGGCGGGGCCAAGCGGGTCGAACAGCACCACATCGTCCAGGCGGCCCATCAGCTCCGGGCGGAAATAATCTTTGGCTTCCTGTAATGCCTTTTTGCCGCGGCGGGCGGTTTCTTCGGCGGCAGCGCCGAAGCCCAGCGGGCTGGCCTGCCCCGCCAGGCAGCGCGCCCCCAGGTTGGAGGTGAGCAGAATGATCGTGTTGGAAAAATCCGCCTTGCGCCCCTGGGCATCGGTCAGGGTGCCATCTTCCAAAATCTGCAGCAGAATATTCTGGATATCGCTGTGGGCCTTTTCAATTTCATCAAACAGCACCACGCTGTAGGGGCGGCGGCGCACGGCTTCGGTCAGCTGGCCGCCCTCATCGTGCCCCACATAGCCCGGCGGTGCGCCGATCAGCCGTGCCACCGTGTGCTGCTCCATATATTCGCTCATATCAAACCGCAGCAGGGCTTTTTCGCTGCCAAACCAGCTTTGGGCCAGGGTACGGGCCAGTTGGGTTTTGCCTACGCCGGTGGGACCTAAAAACAGCATTGCGCCAATGGGGCGGCCAGCTTCCCGCAGGCCGGTGCGGCTGCGCCGGATAGCCGCCGCCACGGCATGCACCGCGCGCGGCTGACCAATCACCTGCGCGGCAAGGCGGGCTTCCAGCTGGTCCAGGCGCACACGCTCCGCCTCCCCTACCCGCTCGGCGGGCACGCCGCTGGCCTTGCCCACCACCTTGGCAATTTCCGCCGAGGTCAGCACCGGCATTTTGCTGCCTGGCAGCATGGATTGCTCCCCGCCTGAAATCCGCAGCGCCGCGGCGGCTTCGTCCAACAGGTCAATGGCCTTGTCCGGCAGGTAGCGCCCCGGCAGGTAGCGCACGCTCAGCTCCACCGCGGCGCGGATCGCCTCCTGCGGGATGCGCACCCCGTGGTAGCGCTCATACCGGGGCATCAGGCCGGTTAAAATTTTTTCCGCCTGCTGTGGGGCCGGTTCCTCAATATTCACCATGCCAAAGCGGCGGTCAAGGGCGGAGTCCTTCTGGATGGTCTTGCGGTATTCCTCCGGTGTGGTCGCACCGATGAGCTGGATTTCCCCGCGGGCCAGCATCGGCTTTAAGATACTGGCCGCATCGATCGCGCCTTCCGCCGCACCGGCCCCGGCGATCACATGGATCTCGTCAATAAACAGAATGGTGGAACGGTCGCGGTAAAGCTCTTCCAGCAGGTTTTTGAACCGCTCCTCAAAATCGCCGCGGTACTTGGTGCCCGCCACCATGGACGCCATATCCAGCGCCAGCACCCGCTTGCCCTTTAAGCTGGGCGTTACCTGCCCGGCGGCAATGCGCTGGGCCAGGGCTTCGGCCAGGGCGCTTTTTCCCACGCCCGGCTCCCCCAAAAGGCATGGGTTATTCTTTTGGCGGCGGCACAAAATTTCGATCATGCGTTCCAGCTCATCATCCCGGCAAAGTACGGGATCCAGCTGGCCTTCCTGCGCAAGGCGGGTCAGGTCACGGCCATATTTCTCACTGGGGCGGCTGCCGCGGGTACTGCTCATGCGGGGGCTGCTGGGCAAAACCAGCTGGCCGGAAAGCTGGCGGCATTCCCGCGCGGCGCGTGGAACTTCCAGCCCAAGGCCCGCCAGCCACACGCTGGCCGTGCAGGCGGTATCTTCCAGCATGGCACAGAGCAGGTGTTCGTTCTCCGCTTTGTTCACGCGGGCGGCATGGGCCCCCAGAACAGCGAATTCCAGCGCCTTGCGGCTTTCGGGCGCAAGGTCCCGGCCGCGCAGGTGCAGCGGGCGGCCCGTGCAGGCCCGCTGGGAGGCACAGGCCGAAAGTGCCGTTACCGTGATCTGTTTGCGGCGCAGAAACTCCACCGCAGTGCCCCGCCCGGTTTGCAGCATGGCAAGCAGCAGGTGCCCGGTATCCACCGCCGTACACCCCTGCCGGCCTGCGATGGTGATCGCGGTGGCGACGGTGCGCCGTGCGGCGCGGGTTAAACCTTTATGATAATAAAACATAGTGACCTCTGCCCTCCTACATGTTGCAGCGTTGCGGGTTACCCCACTGCAAGTATAGGCGGGCAGGGTGCAAATAATCATCGAAACCGGGCAAGGCGCTGCCATCCGGCCTGTTTTTGTGGCTGGCCGCAAAAAATATTGGTTTCATTGGTTTTATTGCGTTTTTCAACTTGGCATTTAGACGCATCTGTTGTATGATTAAAGAGTATGCTCTGTTTTAGGGCAATACCGCATAATTCTAAGTGCCGATACGGCGAGCGAGGTGCGGCAGATGCCAAGCCAAAAGCGCAGATAATACTTTGTGTATTATCGAGTATTTTGGCAACGCAGATGCCGTGCCGCAGCCGCCGGAGCGGTGCTTAAGCCGTAAGGCGGGAATTGTGCGGTGTTGCCTTAGGCATATAATTTGATATTACAAAAAGGTTGGTGCGTTCATGCGGAACATGCTGCGGTTTTTGAAAGGATACGAGAAAGAATCCATCCTTGCCCCGCTGTTCAAAATGCTGGAAGCCTGCTTTGAGCTGTTGGTTCCCCTTGTGGTGGCCAACATCATTGATGTGGGCATCAAAAACGGGGATTTGGCTTATATTGGCAAGCAGTGCGGCTTGATGGTGCTGCTTGCGGTTGTGGGTATGGCATCCAGCCTGACGGCGCAGTATTTTGCCGCCAAGGCCGCGCTGGGCTATGGCACGGCGCTGCGCGGGGCGCTGTTCCGCCACATTGATACCCTCTCTTACACGGAGCTGGACGGCATCGGCACGCCCACGCTGGTCACCCGCATCACCAGCGATGTGAACCAGCTGCAAAACGGCGTAAACATGACGCTGCGCCTTTTGCTGCGCTGCCCGTTTATTGTCATCGGCGCGCTGATTCTGGCGTTTGTCATCAGCCCCACCATGGGGTTCTGGTTCGTGCTGGTCACGCTGGCCATCTCGCTGGTGGTCTGGCTGATCATGCGGGTGACGGTGCCCCAGTACCGCGCCGCCCAGAATACGCTGGACAAAGTGACCCTGCTGACCCGCGAAAATTATGTGGGTGCCCGCGTGGTGCGCGCCTTTGCACGGCAAGATGACGAAATTGCGGATTTTACCGCCGTGAACGACAAACTGAAAACTTTCCAGCTGACCGCCGGGCGCATTTCCGCTTTGATGACCCCGCTGACCTATCTCATCGTCAACCTGGGCGTGATCGCCATCCTGATGCGCGGCGGGCTGCAGGTAAACAGCGGCGCGCTGACCCAGGGCGAGATCATTGCCCTAATCAACTATATGAACCAGATCCTTATCAACCTGCTGCGCATTGCCGATCTGGTGGTTTCTGTCACCCGCGCACTGGCCAGCGGCATCCGTGTTTCGGAGATTCTGAACACCAAATCCACGATGACCGACCCCGCCGCGGCCGCCCTTGCCCCGGCAGTGGGCGCCCCGGCCGTTGCATTTGACCATGTGGGCTTTACCTACCACGGTGCCGGTGCCCCCAGCCTGACGGACATCAGCTTTGCCGCCCAGAACGGCCAGACCATCGGCGTGATCGGCGGCACGGGCAGCGGCAAATCCACCCTGATCAACCTGATTCCCCGTTTTTATGACTGCACCAGCGGCAGCGTTGAACTGTTTGGCCATGCCGTGCAGCAGTACGGTTTTGCCCAACTGCGCCAGATGATCGGCATTGTGCCGCAGCGCGCCGTGCTGTTTACCGGCACCATCCGGGACAACATGCAATGGGCCTGCCCCGATGCCACCGATGAGCAGATCTGGCAGGCCCTGGAGATTGCCCAGGCGGCGGACTTTGTGCGCGGCAAGCCCAAAGGGCTGGATGAACCGGTGGAGACCGCCGGGCGCAATTTCAGCGGCGGCCAGCGCCAGCGCCTGACCATTGCCCGCGCGCTGGTGCCTCACCCCCAGGTACTGATTTTGGACGACAGTTCCTCCGCACTTGACTTTGCCACGGACGCTGCTTTGCGCAAAGCGCTGAAAGAGCAGACCCATGGCATGACGGTATTTATTGTTTCCCAGCGTGCTTCCGCTGTGCAGCGTGCGGACCGCATTCTGGTGCTGGATGACGGCAATCTGGTTGGCAGCGGCACCCATGCCAACCTGCTGAAAACCTGCGATGTTTACCGCGAGATCTGCCTGAGCCAGCTGAGCCGCGAGGAGGTGGAAAAGACCTTATGAGCAATGCAAAGAAAAAGCGTGTTTCCCTGCGGGGCAGTAAAGGCACCATTCAGCGCGTGTTAAAGCTGATCCAGCCGTACCGCGGTTTGGTGCTGTTCACCCTGCTGCTTGCCGCCGTTACCGTTCTTACCACGCTGTACGCCCCCATTCTTTCGGGCCGCGGCGTGGACCTGATTGTGGGCCAGGGCAATGTCAACTTTCCTGCCCTGGGCAAGATTGCCATCCAGTTTGGCGTTACCGTGTGTATCACCTCCATCTGCCAGTGGCTGATGAACATGGTGAACAACCGCATCACCTTCCAGGTGGTGCGCGACATCCGCGTGCAGGCGTTCCAGCACATGGAGATTTTACCCCTGAGCTATATGGATGCCCACAAGCCCGGCGACACCATCAGCCGCATTAACACCGATGTGGAGCAGTTCAGTGACGGCCTGTTGATGGGCTTTACCCAGCTGTTCACCGGCATTCTGACCATTGTGGGCACTTTGGGCTTTATGCTTTCCATTGACTGGCGCATTACCCTGATCGTTGTGGTTCTCACCCCGCTTTCCATCTTTGTGGCAAAGTTCATTGCAGAGCATACCTATGATATGTTCCGCGTACAGAGCGAGACCCGCGCCGAGCTGACCGGTCTGGTGGATGAGCTGATCGGCAACGAGCATCTTGTCCGCGCCTTCGGTTACGAAAGCCGCGCCGAGGAGCGCTTTGACAAGATCAACGCCGATCTGCAGATCTGCGGCGTAAAGGCCACCTTCTTTTCCTCCATCACCAACCCTGCCACCCGCTTTGTCAACGCGCTGGTGTATGCGGCGGTCGGCGTGGTGGGCGCGCTGGTTGCCATTGGCGGCGGCATTACGGTCGGCGAGCTTTCGGTTCTGCTGAACTATGCCAACCAATACACCAAGCCGTTCAATGATATTTCCGGCGTTATGACCGAGCTGCAGAACGCCCTGGCCTGTGCGCAGCGTGTGTTCGACTTTATTGACGAAGACCCCATCCTGCCCGATGCCCCCGATGCCGTTACCCTGCCCCACGGTGCAGGCAGTGTGGAGTTTGAGCATGTCAAGTTCCGCTATGTGCCGGATGTGCCCTTGATTGAAGACATGAACCTGCGCGTTCAGCCCGGCCAGCGCATTGCCCTGGTCGGCCCCACCGGCTGCGGCAAAACCACCCTGGTCAACCTGCTGATGCGCTTTTACGAGATCAACGGCGGCACCCTGAAGGTGGACGGCCACCCCATTGGCACCGTAACGCGGGATTCGCTGCGCGGCAACCTGGGTATGGTCTTGCAGGAAACCTGGCTGAAAGCCGGTACTGTGGCAGATAACATTGCTTACGGCAAGCCGGACGCCACCCGCGAGGAGATCATCGACGCCGCCAAGCGTGCCCGCGCCCACAGCTTTATCTGCCGCCTGCCCCAGGGCTATGATACCGTAATTGCCGAGGACGGCGGCAACATCAGCCAGGGCCAGAAGCAGCTGCTTTGCATTGCCCGTGTTATGCTGCGCAAGCCGCCCATCCTGATTCTGGACGAAGCAACCTCCAGCATTGATACCCGTACCGAAGTGCTGGTTCAGGATGCCTTTGAGGAACTGATGAAAGGCCGCACCAGCTTTATTGTGGCGCACCGCCTTTCCACCATCAAAAACGCCGATCAGATCCTTGTGATGAAAGCCGGCAACATTATTGAGCGCGGCACCCACGAGGAGCTGCTGGCTAGGGGCGGCTTTTACGCCAACCTGTATGCAAGCCAGTTTGCCAAGGCGTAACGCCTGCCCCGCTGCATAACCCCAACTAAGGCAACACCGCACAATTCCCGCCTTACGGCTTAAGCACCGCTCCGGCAGCTGCGGCACGGCATCTGCGTTGCCAAAATACTCGATAATACACAAAGTATTATCTGCGCTTTTGGCCTAGCAGCTACCGCACCTCGCTCGCCGTATCGGCACTTAGAATTATGCGGTATTACCCTAAATATCAAATGGCCCGGCTGCAAATGCAGTGCGGGCCGTTATTTTTAGTTTTGCTGTATATCCTGTACGTCATCGGCGAATTTTGTTTGACGCAGACGGACGCAGGGATTATAATAAATGCGGTGTAATTTGCCGGAATTTGTCACAGCCTGGCGTTCCGGCTCAAGGTGCAGTCATACGCTGCCCTGCAAGTAGAGAGGAAAAGAGGAATATTTATGTCCAAAACGTCCATTCCCAAAAACTATCATGATCTTTTGGGCCTGTACGATACCCAGCGGGCCATCGGCATCATCAAAACCATCTTTCAGGAAAAGCTGTGTGCCGCCCTGCACCTGAAGCGCGTTACCGCCCCGCTGTTTGTTTTGAACGGCAGCGGCCTGAACGATGATCTGAACGGCGTGGAGCGCCCCGTCAGCTTTGATGTACCCTGCCTGGATGAGCGCGCTGAGGTTGTGCACAGCCTGGCCAAATGGAAGCGCTATGCCCTTGCTGAGTATGGGTTCCGCCCCGGCCAGGGCCTTGTGACCGACATGAACGCCATCCGCCGCGACGAAGAGCTTGACAACCTGCACAGCATTTATGTAGACCAGTGGGACTGGGAGAAGGTCATCACCGCGAAGGACCGCACCTTGCCCTTTTTGCAGGAAACCGTGCGCGATATTGTGGATGCCGTTTGCTCCACTGCGGACGAGCTGCGCTGGAAGTTCCCGGAGCTGAAAGCCATCCGCCTGACCCGTGAGCCGACCTTTATCACCACCCAGGAGCTGGAAGACCTGTACCCCGACCTGACCCCCAAAGAGCGCGAAAACGCCTTTACCCGCGCCCATGGCACCGTCTGCATCATGCAGATCGGCGGCCAGCTGAAAAGCGGCATCCGCCACGATGGCCGTGCCCCTGACTATGATGACTGGACGCTGAACTGCGATATTCTGTTCTGGCACAAAGCGCTGGGCTGTGCACTGGAGCTTTCCAGCATGGGCATCCGTGTGGACCCGGCCGCCATGACCCGCCAGCTGGAAGCCGCAGGCTGCCCGGAGCGTGCGGAACTGCCGTTCCACAAAATGCTGCTGGAAGGCAAGCTGCCCCTGACGATGGGCGGCGGCATTGGCCAGAGCCGCCTGTGCATGTTGCTGCTGGGCAAGGCCCACATCGGCGAAGTGCAGGTCAGCCTGTGGGATGCTGAGACCAAAGCCGTGTGCGAGCGCGCTGGTGTGCAGCTGCTGTAATATTTGCAGTGGGCGACCTTCTTGATGCCCCGGACAAGCTGTTACGGCTTTGGGAGAATATATAAGTGACCTGCCCAAAGTGCTTTGCAGGTCGGCCATCTCCGCCTGAGAGCTGTCCCTGCGGTCCGTTTTGCCTCAAAGGCATCCCCCTTCTCCAAACGAATCAGTCGCCCAAAATAAAAACGTAATCCCTCGGATTCTATACGATCCGGGGGATTTTAACATTTCTGCGGCAAGCCAGGCCCTCTATGGCCAGGAACAAGGGTCTGCCACAAAATCTTCAATTACATCCATCAAATGGATGGGTTCCAGCTGCCCCTGTGTGCACAGCTGCGCCAGGCGCTGTGCCTGTTGGGTATTGGTGCAAATATCTGGGACAAATGCAATCTGCCGCCAGCCATCCGGTGCCCGCTTTTGGGCCGCAATTCCAAAAGCAGTATAGCGGCCAAGTTCACAGCTGAACAGGGTTTGTTCCACCGCAAGATACTGGTAAATCGTTCTCGGCCCCCTTCCACAGCCCAAACAGTTTCCCCACCATACCGCAGACATCCATTTTTTAACAGTTCTTACAATTCTTGACAAATTATAAAAGTCATATTAAAATAGTGGCATGTTTTGCGGCACATTTCGGGATGCTTCCTGCCGGGGGATCACGTTGCCCTTGGCAGCGGTGGGGTCTTTCCTGTTTCCCCATCGCCTTATGGAAACATTATGTGAATTGTAGCAGAGGCTGCCGGAATTGTAAACCATCAAATCTGAGAAACGCCCTTTTAGGCTTTCCCAGATTTGGGAAATGGAGGAGGTTTATGCAAGAATCTATTGTGGAAACGTTGAAAAATATGAAATCCGAACAAAACCTGACCCTGCAGCAAATCTCCAGTGCAAGCGGGGTGCCCCTCAGCACCGTAAACCGCATTTTGAGCGGCCAGACCGAGAATCCCAGCTTCCGTGATGTCGCCGCGATCGTTGCCGCCATGGATGGCTCGCTGGATGCGATCACCGGCCTACAAAAGTTGGAGAGCGAAAACGGCCAGTTGCTGGATTCCAACGTGATGCAGCTGCTGCTTTCCATGCAGAACTATTATGCCAAAACCCTGGACGCCGCCCGTCAGCAGTACATGCGGGAGCTTGAGAACAAAGACAAGCAGTACCGGGATATCCTTACCGATAAAAACCGCTGGCTGCGCCGCATGTTTTTCTGCCTGATCGGCATGCTGGCTGTCATCTCGTTTTTGCTCATCGTTGATTTTATCAACCCCACCATTGGCGTTTTCCATACCTGAGCCATTCGGCGGCCTGCCTTTTGCAAGGCGGCGTTCTTCCCTGTCTATATCTCACTTATCCCTGTTTTATTTTTCGGTACCGGCGGTGTACCTGCTTTCACCGCCGGTGCCTTTTTTCATCCTTTTTGCTCCGCAATGCCTTGACGAAAGCCCTGATTTTTTCGTATAATAAAAAGGTTGTCGCCCAATAAAAACCTTTGCGGCGGGCGGCGGCAATTCATTGTAATTCATTGGAGGGTATCACGTTTTGAGCTTGAACACTGAAACTTTGAACACGATCCTTGCCCCGTATATCCGCAGCCTGACCGATGGCGAAACCGCAGAAAATGGCGTTTGGGAAGCCATCAACTGCTTTGGTACAAACTGGGATATCGACGCGGTGGATTTTCCCGCCATGTTTGCCCAGGCCACACAGCAGGCCCGTGCCGTGATGGACACGCCCGCCCTGCAGCCCATTGGCGGCATGCAGGCCCTGATGATGCGCCCCACGGAAGTTGAGCTTGTGCGCGAGTGTTTTCGCTGGCTTTTCAATGATGATGACGGTGACCTGAAAAAACGCCAGGGCCGCGTGGAAATGTTTGCCGACCAGGTCAACGGCCGTTTCCGCCGTTGCCTGCCGCGCATGGCCAAGTTCACTCAGACAGCCGGCAGCGCCGCGCTGTACCTGAGCCTGCTGGAGCCGGAGGATAACTACTTCTTTGTTCCCGCCGAAGCCAAAGCCTGGGCCGCCTATTTCGGCTATGACGAAGACTTTGGCACCGGCGCGGCCTTTAGCCTGACCCAATATTACGCCATGTGCGATGACCTGCTGAACGAGCTGCCCAAATACGATGAGCTGACCCGCCTGCACACCGAGCGGCTGAAAAACACCATGCACGGCATCAATGACCAGCTGCATCTGCTGGTGTATGATATCATGCACAGCGCCTATGTAAACGGCTATTACCCCAAGGGCTTTTCCCGCACGGCAACCGCCAAGGAACGCACCAAGGCCGTGAAACAGAAAGCCGAGCGCGCCGACCTGTGCATGCAGATCGCCGAAAAGGAGCAGAAATTGCAGGAGCTGCTGGCAAGCCCCACTGCCCTGCCCGACCTGACCGGCTGCGAAGTAACCCACAAGATGTTCGGCGTGGGCAAGGTACTGCCCTCTACGGATCAGTTCCTGGTGATCGACTTTAACGGCCAGCAGAAAAAGTTCAGCACCACCACCTCCATGACCAGCGGCTACCTGACTGCCAGCGACCCCGCCGTGATGGAGCAGATGCAGGACTACCAGGCATACACCAAAGAAAAAGACCAGTTGGAAAAAGAGCTGAAAACTATGAAGAGCAACTTGCTCAATATGGGCTAAGATCTGCTTCCCGTATTTGCCATTCAGTCCATCTCATTTTCCTGAATATACCGCCCCCGGCTCAGGGCTGACCCTGTGCCGGGGGTACTTTTTACCTTTTTGTGCTACAAAATATAGGATTGATACAAAAATATCCCGGCAGTTATAAAACTGCCGGGATATTTTGGAGCTGGCGACAGGAATCGAACCTGCAACCTGCTGATTACAAATCAGCTGCTCTGCCAATTGAGCTACGCCAGCACGGCTAAGAAATCCTTAGGTTGCATCTGAAAAGTCGAAAATATCGTCTATTTCTACAAACGTAGCCGGATTTTGCGTGAAAGAGCCTTAAATCCTGCTTGTGTTTGCGAAATATTCGTCATTTTCTTTGTTTTCAGATATACCTTGGGAATACCTAAGTATTCTAGCACATGTTGCGGCACCTTGTCAATGCCGAATTATGGGGCAGTAGCGCTCCGAACGGCGCTTATTCTGCCGTGGCCAGGGCGGCCTGCAGCGCGCAGTAATCTTCCAGCGTCAGCTGCTCCGGGCGCAGGCGGATATCCAACCCGGCGGCCTGCAATGCAGCGTTCACTTTAGCTTTGGAGATGCCCAGGCCGTTCGCCACGGCATTAGCCGCGGTCTTACGCCGCTGAGAAAATGCTGCCCGGATCAGGCGGAACAGCCCGGCTTCGTCCCCGTTGGGCGGGGTAACAGGCGGTGTGGTGTGGACATCCAGCTGGATGACCGCGCTGGTCACTTTGGGGGCAGGGTAAAAGCTGCCCGGCTGCACAGTAAACAGCAGCTTGGGTTTGGCGTAATAAGCCACCGCATAGCTGATTGCCCCCGCCTCACGCGTGCCAGGGGCGGCACACAGGCGCTGTGCAGCCTCTTTCTGCACCATGACGGTAATGTTGCGGATGGGCAGTTTTTCTTCCAATAAGCGCATCAGAATGGGGCTGGTGATGTAATACGGCAGATTGGCGCAGACGGCAACGGGCTTATCACCAAATTCTTCCGCCAGTAGGGTGCGCAGGTCCACTTTCAGCACATCTTTCAGCACCAGCTTAAAGTTCTCGTACTCGGCCATTGTCTCGGCCAGGATCGGCGGCAGGCGCTTGTCCACTTCGATCGAAACTACCTTATCCGCGCGTTTGCACAGCTGCTCTGTCAGCACACCGATGCCGGGGCCGACTTCCAGCGCACCCCAGCCGGGGCCAATGCCGGCGGCTTCCGCAATGCGGGGGCAGATGCCGGGGTTGATGATAAAGTTTTGGCCGAACCCCTTGGAAAGTGCAAAGTCGTGCCGTGCGCACACATCACGAATGGTGGAAAGGTCCGTCAGGTTTGGCATGGGGCTGGCACTCCGTTTCTTCTTATACTGTGTTTAGGGCAATACCGCATAATTCTAAGTGTCGATACGGCGAGCGAGGTGCGGCATCTGCCGGAGCGGTGCTTAAGCCGCAAGGCGGGAATTGTGCGGTGTTGCCTTAGGGTATATCTCAGGCTGGGTCTCCCCTGCCCGCTTACTGGCCATTGGCACCGGAAATGGCATTGATAGCCTTGGCGATCTGGGGGTCGTTATCGACAGTAAAGTCGTAATAGCTGCTCTGTTCATCGTTGGTCAAGCTGGCGTCCACATCCGGGGTCAGGCCGGTGCCGTTCCAGTTTTTGCCCTCATTATCCAGCAGAATGCCCACGGTGATTACCACCGCGCTGCCGTCCGAAAGGCTCTGCGGGTCGCTGAGCAGAACACCTTTGCCCGCCGTGGTGCTGCCCACAATGGTGGCCCCGGCCATTTTACGCAGAGCGTTGGCAAACAGCTCCGCACCGGATGCCGTGCTGCCGTTGACCAGGCAGACCACGGGCAGGGTGATCTCGTTTTCGTCAGACATACGCAGGTCTGTCACATTGCCGCCCTTATCCTGGCTCTGGGCAATCAGACCGGAGGGCACGCAGTAATCTGTGGCAACAAGGGCAGCGTTCAGGTTTTCGCCGCTGTTATCGCGCAGGTCAAAAATCAGCGAGGTAGCCCCCTGGTTGGTCAGGCTGTTGACAGCATTGCGGAATTCCACCGCCGTGCCTGAGGTAAAGGAATCAATACGCAGGTAGCCAACGCCGTTATCCATCAGGCGCACCGTGCTGATGCTGGGGGTGGTATAGTTGGCGTGGATAATTTCAAAGCTCTGCTCTTCCCTCAGGGGGGTCAGGTATTTGATGTTGACGGTGCTGCCTTCCTCCCCCAACAGGGCGGAGGTCATGGCGGCGGTATCGCTCATGCTGCGGGTGCTGGTATCGCCGATAGCGGTGATAAAGCCGCCGACTTCCAGACCAACGTTGGTAGCGGGGGTGTTATCATACACACGGATGATGCGCGCATAGCCGGAGGACGGATCCTTGACAACGGCAACGCCAATGCCCATCAGGCGGCCATTGGCAAGACCGACTCTTTCACTGTAGGCCTTGGCGGAATAATAGCGGGCGTACTGGTCGCTGATGCCCAGCATATAGCCGGATGCAATGGTATCGTTCAGCGTATCATCGTTGATATCAAAGTACTCATTGGCGCGCACATAGCGGTCCACTTCGGACAGCTTGTTATACATGCGCTCCTTGTTTTTAACACTGGAAACCGTATTGTTGAACATGTTCATGGATACGGTCATGGTCATGGAAAAGGTCACGGCCATTGCAATCAGCGTGACGGTTGCGGCCACACCAAGACTGACTTTTTTGCTCATAGCGAAAATGTGCTCCCTTGCGTAAAAGTTGTGCGTTGCTGCCGGATCAAAGCAGTGCCATAAACGCCGTTGCGGCAAGGCTTGCCACCATCAAGACGGCGATCACCAGGCAGACAATGCGCACAACAAGCTTATGTTTTTGCTGGTTCATCGAAATTGATCTCCTTCAGGCTGTCAGGCCTAAGGCATAACTGAAAATAAAGTGTCGGCTGGCGCTTTTTCAGCTACACCATAACATTAGTGCGGAACATAGTTCAGCGGGTTGGTGCGCGCACCGTTCACACGCAGTTCCAGGTGCAGGTGGTTGCCGGTGGAGTTGCCGGTGGTGCCAACATGGCCGATGACATCCCCCTGCGAAACGTTCTGGCCCACACTGACCGGCGGGGTGCTGTTCATGTGGGCGTACAGGGTAGCATAGGTGTTGCCCTGGTCATCGGTGCCGTGGTAAATCATGACATAGTTGCCATAGCTGTAGTGCCAGCCGGACACGGTGACAACGCCGCTTGCCACAGCGCGGATGTTGGTGCCGCCGGGCGCGGCAAAGTCAACGCCCTTGTGGCCGCCGCTGCCATACTGGCAGGAGATATACTTATAGCTTGGCAGCGGGCAGATAAAGTTCAGCGAGCAGCTGATGGGCGCATTGGCGTAGTTCCTTTGGGTCTGGGCAATCAGAGATTTCAGGTAAGCGTCATATTCATCAGCAGCCTTATCGAACTCTGCCTGTTTATCACTCTTGGCTTCTTCCAGAGCCTGCTCCTGCGCTGCGGCGGCGGAGATGCTGGCATCCTGGGCCTGAATGTTGCTGGCCAGCTCCTGGGTTTTGCTGTCCAGCTGGCTTTTCTGGTTCTGCAGCTCTTCTTCGTCCGCTTCCAGCGATGCCTTCGCTTCTTCCAGCTGGGTGCGCTCGTTGGTCAGCTCAATGCCCTGCTGTTCCAGATCCTCGCAGGCCTGGGTGTTGGCATCCGAAATATCCTGCAGCACCTGGTCAAAGGTCAGCAGCTGATAAATGTTTTCCGCCGTGGAAAGCAGCGCAATACCGCCGCCCTGGTCCAGCATCTGCATACTGACGACCTGCTCTTTATATTTTGCCCAGCGGTCATCGTATTCTGCCTGCTTCTGGTCAATTTCAGCCTGCTTATCGGTGATCTGCTGTTCTTTTTCCACGATCTGTGCGCTGATATCATCAATTTGGTCATTCAGCGCATTGATCTGGCCCTTGATGGTGTTTTTCTCCTGCACAAGCAGCTGTTTTTGCTGCTCGGCTTCGGCTTTATCGCTGGCAACGTCTTTCAGCTGCTGGCGGATCTGGTCCAGTTCCGACTGCAGCTCGTTCTTTTTGTTTTCCAGCTCTTTTTGCTTATCATCGGCATGGGCCGGCATGGCAGCATTCAGGCACAGCGCCGCGGCAACCACGGCAGCCATCAGCGCAGCCCCTGCGCGCCGCACATTGCGGCGGATGGCAATGGACATTTTCAACTTTCCCCCTTTGGTGGGATGCGGGTAAAACGGGTTTTGGCGGTTCAAAAAGCTCAAGGCAAGCGCCGGGTGCTCAGACCTGCAGATGTTTGCGGATGCTGGTTGCAGTGCCAATGCCGCACAGCACAAAGCCAAACAGCATAAAGCCCAGCACAACATAATACCACAGGTCCTGCAGCGGCAGCAGTGTGCCGCCAAACATTGTCGTCAGGTTGGTGGGGTTCTTGCCGTACCATTCATACACGGCATAGTATCCGCCGCACACAATGGCGGAAGCGATCAGCGCGGAGATCAGGCCGGAGGTAACACCCTCCACAAAGAACGGGAACCGGATAAAGCCGTTGGTTGCACCAACCAGCTTCATAATGCCAATCTCCTTGCGGCGGTTGAACACGGTAATTTTGATGGTGTTGCTGATGACCACCACGCTGACGATGGCCAGCACGATGACCAGGCCATAGCAGACATAAGTAACCGCCTTTTGCAGCGAAACAAACAAATCTGACATGGCCTGCGGCGAGTTGACCGCGCGCACGCCGTCCACATTCTGTAATGCTGCGGCCACGCTGGAGATGTTGGCCGGTTCATCGGCACGCACCACATAATTGGCCAGCAGCGGGTTATCGTTCTGGAACATCTCTTTCAGGTTGGTGTAGCCTTCCAGGCGCTGGCTGTACTTGTCCAGCATCTGGTCTTTGGAGATGAACTCCACCCCGGCCACATGCGGAATGCTGCGGATGGCTTCCTCCACGGCGGCGGTATCAGCGTCATCATTGATGAACGCAACCGTTTCGTTCTGCTCACCGATATAGGCCACCATGGAATCAATATTAGCGCCGAACAAAAATGCTGCGCCAACCAAAATCATACAGACGATCAACACGCCCATAGAGGCAAGCGTCATCATTTTGTTTGCCTTGAGGTTATGCAGGCCCTGCCCCACGAGGTAGGTAAAACTGGAAAAACGCATGGTCTACCCCTCCTTAATCCTCATACTCGTATTCATCATCGTTCTGGCGGGCAGCAAGCCATTCTTCGTACTCCTGCGCCACTTCGGGGTGGGCGGTATCAGATGCCACATGTCCGTTGGCCAGCGTGATAATTCGGTTGTTATACTTGGCGGCCAGCTTGTGCACCAGCTCATGCTCATGGGTAACAACCACAACGGTGATATGCACTTTATTGATGGCCTCGAACAGCTGCATGATATCCATGCTCATTTCGGGGTCAATGTTGCCGGTAGGCTCGTCCGCAATGATCAGCTTGGGGCCATGGGCCAGGGCGCGGGCCACGGCAACGCGCTGCTGCTCGCCGCCGGAAAGCTCATCCGGCAGGCGGTCCATCTTATCCTCCAGGCCAACCAGGCTGAGGGCGAACGGTACACGGTTCTTGATGGTTTTGTTATTGATGTTGGTCACGCGCATGGCAAAAGCCACGTTCTCGTACACCGTCATGGTGGGGATCAGGCGGAAATCCTGGAACACCGCGCCCATCTGGCGGCGCAGATAAGGCACCTTGCGGCGCTTGATGGTGGTCAGGTCCTGATCGTTGATATAAATTTTGCCCTCGGTGGGCTTTTCTTCCATCTGGATCAGTTTGAGGAATGTGGATTTGCCCGCGCCGGAATGGCCCAGGATAAAAACGAATTCCCCTTCATCAATGTGGATGTTGATATCTTCCAACGCCACATTTTCATCATTTTGGGTTTCATATACTTTGGTAACATGTTCAAAATCGATCATGAATGGCGCTCCTAAAGCAATACAGCACTTCCCGGCCATGGCGTGCAAAATGGTACACTACACCCCAGGGCAAAACGATACATTTAATAATGTACCATAGGAAGCCCGCCCCGTCAAGATTCCGTGCAGCGGGTGCCTTGTGGAATATATCGCATTTTCGTCAATTTTGTGTCTTTGGGCAATTTGTGGAAACTTTGTAAATTTTACGGCCTGTGTGGGCTGTGTATGGCTATAGACTTGCCTTTATGCTTAGGCAATACCGCACAATTCCCGCCTGACGGCTTAAGCACCGCTCCGGCGGCTGCGGCACGGCATCTGCGTTGCCAAAATGCTCGATAATACACAAAGTATTATCTGCGCTTTTGGCTTAGCATCTGCCGCACCTCGCTCACCGTATCGGCACTTAGAATTATGCGGTATTGCCCTTATTCATCCGCCCCTTTTTCCGTTCTCCCCTCTCCTATTTTTCTTCATCCATCCGTTTTGTTTTCCTGCATTCCACTTATCCGCTCATCTTCTCTTCCAGCAAACCTGCAACAAAAAAACGCGCCCACCAAGTAGGGGGGCGCGGAAAAAGCGCTTATAGGATATTTTAGTAACGGGCAGGGTCAGAGGAAAGATACTTTTTGACCATCAGGGCTACCTTGAACACAATCGCATCGTCAAACTTGCGCAGATCCAGGCCGGTCAGCTTCTTGATCTTTTCCAGGCGGTAAACCAGCGTGTTGCGGTGCACAAACAGACCGCGGCTGGTTTCGGAAACGTTCAGGTTGTTCTCAAAAAAGCGCTGGATGGTGAACAGCGTTTCAGAGTCCAGCGAATCAATGCTGTCCTGCTTGAATACTTCGCGCAGGAATGCTTCGCACAGGGTGGTAGGCAGCTGATAAATCAGGCGGGCAATGCCCAGGTGATCATAGCTGATGACCTGCTTTTCGGTATCAAATACCTTACCAACTTCCATGGCGATCTGCGCCTCCTTAAAGGAGGAGGCCAGATCCTTGATGTTGTTGATGGGGGTGCCGATGCCGACAACTGCCTTGATATAATGTTCGCCCTGCAGGGTATCCACAATGGAAGCTGCCAGCTTTTCCATATCGCGGGTATTGTTATCAGGGCGGATTTCTTTCACCAGCACGGTATCTGTTTCGCTGATGTTGAACACGAAGTCTTTCTGTTTATCCGGGAACAGGCTGCTGACCACATCATAAGCGGAAATATCATTGCCGGAGGTAACGCGGATCAACAGAACCACGCGCTGCACATCCGAAACAAAGTGCAGCTCCCGCGCTTTGGCGTAAATATCACCGGGCAGGATATTATCCAGCACCACATTCTTGATGAAATTGGTTTTATCAAACTTTTCATCGTGGTACTGCTTGATGCTCTGCAGGCTGATGGACAGCAGCGAAGCAAACTGGGCGGCAGTGGGATCGTTGCCTTCCACAAACACAGCATAATCGTTATGTTTTGCGTTGGAGAACTGGTGGTAGGCATAACCGTCCTTTTCAAAGGCATCCCCGGCCGTCAGGCGGGCAACAGCAAAGCCTTCCCGCATTTCGCCGATCTGCCCCAGCTCGGAGCAGGCGATGACGGCTCCCGTTTCGTCCACCACGCCTACCACGCGGTCGATCGCGTCCTTCATCTGGTAGACCACGTTCTGGAATACCCTGTTTGCCATAATACTGCCTCTCCTTCATGTTTATATGCAAATTGACAATGGCCGAACAGAAGCTCCCATCGGCTCATTGCTGTTATTTTGACACAAATAGATTTAACTACAATGTATATTTTACACAATCAGGTTGACTTTTGCAACATATTTCAACGAAAAACTCAATATTTTCTTGGTTAATTTGGATTTTTTAGCAAAATATGTTGGTTTTGCAGTGGTTTTCCATTTGGTCAAATTGCCAAAGCGGGGATTATTTCTGCTTTTTTTGGCTGTTTTGGGCCTGCTGCATGGTGCCGGTGCCGCCTTCTACCACGCCGCGGCGCTGGAACACATAAGTAATGCTATGCAAAAAGATTTTTGCATCGTTCAGGAAAGTGATGTCAGCGGCATACTCACCGTCATAGCGGGCTTTCACATCAATCGGCAGCTCATCGCGGCCATTGATCTGGGCCAGACCGGTCAGACCGGGGCGGATGTCATTGGCATGCACGGCATCGCGCGCGGCGATCAGGTCATACTGATTATACAGCGCCGGGCGCGGGCCGATGATGGACATCTGCCCTGCCACAATGTTATAGATCTGCGGCAGCTCATCCAGGCTGGTGCGGCGCAGGAACGCCCCACTTTTGGTGATATAGCTGTCTGCGTTTTTCAGCAGGTGGGTGGGCACATCGTGGGGGGTATCCCCACGCATGGTGCGGAACTTTAAGATATTAAAGCATTTTTTGCCGCGGCCAACCCGGCGCTGCTTAAAGAACACCGGTCCCGGCGAATCTTTTTTGATCCACAGGGCAATAATTCCCATTGGGATCGCCAGCACCACACAGGCTGCCAGCGACAAAATCAGGTCAAGCAAACGCTTGATGCAGGATTCATACATAAGTCAAGCCTCCTTGGGGAAGGTTTTGCGCCCGCAGGCCCCGGCCAGGCCGCCGTCACTGGGCGTTCTGCTGGGTGGAATGCTGTTCGTCCAGCGCCTTTTGCAGCTCTTCCTTATCAATGGTTTCAGTGTTGCCATGGGCGGCACTTACGGTGTGGTCCTCGTTCACCACGCGGTTGGGGTGATAAGTGCCCACCATGCGCTGCAGGCTGAGCACCACGCCCTCGTCATTATGCTCCGCATCGTGACGCAGGTTCTGCAGCTCCTCATAGAATGCCGCCAGGTCAATCTGCATGGGCGGAGCAATAAAGATTTTATCGTGGGCGGTTTTGGTCATGCGGTCCTGCTCGGAATCCAGCATCAGCTCCTCGTACAGCTTTTCGCCGGGGCGCAGGCCCGTTACCTTGATTTCCATGTTTACGTTCGGCTCATAACCATAGAACCGGATCAGCCGGGTGGCCAGGTCCATGATTTTGACCGGCTCACCCATATCCAGCACATAGATGCTGCCGCTCTGGGCCAGACCGCCGGCCTGCAGCACCAGCTGGGCAGCTTCCGGGATCGTCATAAAGTAGCGCACGATGTCCGGGTGGGTGATGGTAACGGGGCCGCCGTTCTTGATCTGCTCTTCAAACAGCGGGATCACGCTGCCATGGCTGCCCAACACATTGCCAAAGCGCACGGCCATGCACTTCATGGAAGTGTTCTTAGCAAAGGTCTGGATCAGCATTTCGCAGATGCGTTTGGTGCAGCCCATAACATTGGTAGGATTGACCGCCTTATCAGTCGAAAGCTGCACAAAGCGCTCCACCCCATGCTCCGCCGCGCTGGTCAGCAGGTTTTTAGTGCCGAACACGTTGTTTTTAACGGCTTCCGCCGGGCTTACTTCCATCAGCGGCACATGCTTGTGGGCAGCTGCATGGAACACAACGGATGGATGATAGGTTTCAAACACTTCATCCAGACGCTTGATATCGCGGATGGAGCCGATCAGCGTGACAACGTTGATATCTGCACCGTATTTATTGCGCAGCTCCATTTCCAGCTCGTAGGCGCAATTTTCGTAAATATCGAAAATCAACAGCTGGCGCGGGCGGTAACGCATGATCTGGCGGCACAGCTCACTGCCGATGGAGCCGCCGCCGCCCGTGACCAGAACCACCTTGTCGTGCAGGTATTCCGAGATCTGGGCGCTGTTCAGCTGCACTTCATCGCGGGAAAGAAAGTCCGAGGTGTTCAGTTCACGCAGACCGGCCACCACCGGCTTGCCGTTGGCATCCACCGCCTGCGGGTCAGACAACATCCGCACGCGGCAATGGGTGGAGTTGCACAAGTTGATCACTTCGTTCAGGCGCTCGCCTTTCAGCGTGGTGATGGCGATGATGATCTCCACAATATGGTACTTGCGCACCAATTCCGGGATATCCGAAATGGTGCCGCGCACCGGCACGCCCTGCACGCGCAGGCCTTTTTTGGTCAGGTCGTCATCCACGATCACGACCGGGTTGCCAAAGCTGGAGTTTTTGCTTTTGCACAGGTTGACCGCCCAGGCACCGGCGTTGCCAGCGCCGACGATCAGCAGCGGGGTTGCATCCCGCGGGGCGGCGTTGCTTTTTTGTTTGGCGCGGTTATCCTTGCGCAGGCGGGTGGCGGTGCGCACAAAGCGCCACAAAAAGCGCACGCCCGCAACGGCCGCCGTGTTGAACACTGCGCCCAGAATCAGCACCGTACCGCTGATGGGGCGGGTGCGGAAGATCAGATCAAACAGCAGGATAAAACCCGTTGCCAGACCGGATAGACAGGTCAGGCGGGCAAGGTCCCGCATGCCGGCATACTCCCACATGATCTCATACAGGCCGCCAAACCAGAACACGACCATATAAATAACCAGCACATACGGCAGCATGGGAGCCATGGCACGGATCACTTCGGCCCGCAGCACCGCGGCGGGCACAATGGAATCCTCACCGTCAAACCGCAGCAGAATTGCCAGATAATAACAAAACACAATCAGCCCGCAGTCCAGCAGCATTAACAAAATGCGGCGCGGCAAGCCGTTGATGAGTTGCCTGTTTTCCTGTTTCATTGCACTATCTTCCTGTTTCTTCAATAATGTCGCAGCCGGCTGTCCCCTGCACAGCTGCCGCGCAGCGCCTGCGCCGCCCGCGGCCGTTCCTTCCAAAACCAAGGCGCAGCGGGCATTTTTCTATTTTCTCAAATCTTGTTTGATTTGTGGCAATACCGCATAATTCTAAGTGCCGATACGGCGAGCGAGGTGCGGCAGCTGCTAAGCCAAAAGCGCAGATAATACTGGATGCTGCAAAGGTGAGCGCCGCCAGTGGCGGATGCAGCGAACCGAAGCAGGGGCAGCGGTCGCAGAGTGCGAGGGGCTTTTGCCCCCGAAGCACGATGCGGGTACCGCAACCCGACATTATCGAGCATTTTGGCAACGCAGATGCCGTGCCGCAGGCGCCGGAGCGGTGCTTAAGCCGTAAGGCGGGAATTGTGCGGTATTGCCTTGTGTTCTATGGCTTATAACTTGATAATCAAAGTAAAAAGTAAAAGTGATTATCAGAACATCTTGCAGCATTATAGGCAAAGCAAGTTATTCTACCACATTTTCGCCACTCCGGGCAACTGTATTTGCATAATTTCTGTTATTATAACACAAATTTACTCCGTTTGTCCTGCTTCCGGCAGGGCAAACGGAGTAAAAAGTGCACAAAATGCAGCGCTTATTTTTGTCAGGCCAGCAGCATTGCTTCAGCTGACGCAAGATTTATTCAACCGTAACGCTCTTGGCAAGGTTGCGGGGTTTATCCACATCCAGGCCTTTGGCGCAGCTGACATAGTATGCCAGCAGCTGCAGCGGCACCACCGAAAGGCTGGTGGCAAAGTGCGGGTCTGTTTTGGGCACATATACGGTAAAGTTGGCGGTATCTTCAATGCTGTAGTTGCCGTAAGTGGTCAGGCCCATGATATAAGCGCCGCGGCTCTTGGCTTCCACCAGGTTAGATACCATCTTCTCGTACAGGTCCGGCTGGGTCAGCACCCCCACCACCAACATGTTCTTCTCGATCAGGGAGATCGGGCCGTGCTTCATCTCGCCCGCAGCGAAAGCCTCCGAGTGGATATAGCTGATTTCCTTGAACTTCAGGCTGCCTTCCAGCGCCACGGCGTAATCCAGCCCGCGGCCGATGAAGAAAGCGTCCTTTGCGGAAGCATACTTAGAAGCAAACCACTGGATGCGCTCGTTATCCGTCAGCGTCTTGGCGATCTTATCCGGCAGGATCTGCAGCTCGGCCACCAGCTCGGCGTATTTTTCTTCCTCAATCTTGCCACGCACACGGGCAAACTCAACAGCCAGCAGGTAGCAGGCCGCCAGTTGGGTGCTGTATGCCTTGGTGGTGGCAACGGCAATTTCCGGCCCGGCCCAGGTGTACAGGGTTGCATCGGCCTCACGCGCAATGGAAGAGCCCACCACGTTCACAATGCCGATGGTGCGCACGCCGCGCTCCTTACATTCGCGCAGGGCAGCCAGGGTATCGGCGGTTTCGCCGCTCTGGCTGATAATGACCGCCATGGAATCCGGCTCCAGCACAGGGTCACGGTAGCGGAACTCGCTGGCCACATCCACTTCCACCGGCAGGCGGGCCAGGCTTTCAAACACATAGCGTGCCGCAACGCCCACATGGTAGGCAGAGCCGCAGCCAATGATATAGATGCGGCGCACATTTTTGATGGCTTCTTCATCCAGGCCCAGCTCGCTCAGATCAATGCGGCCATCCTTGATGCGGGGGCTGAGGGTATCCCGCACAGCGGTGGGCTGTTCGTGGATCTCCTTCATCATAAAGTGCTCGTAACCGCCTTTTTCGGCGGCTTCGGCGTCCCACTCGATGGTGCTGGCTTCTTTTTCAACCGGTTCTTTATCAATGTTGAAAAACTCAATGCTGTCCGGGGTCAGGCGGGCGATTTCCAGATTATCAATGTAATACACCGTGCGGGTATATTTCAGCAGAGCCGGAACGTCCGATGCGATCAGGCTGCCGTTTTCGGCCTTGCCGACAATCAACGGGCTGTCTTTCCGCACTGCGTATACCACGCCGGGCTGGTCTGCAAACAGGATGCCCAGCGCATAAGAACCACGCACATGCATCATCATGCGGGTGATGGCATCCAGGCTGTCCCCCGCTGAAACGCCGGTGTAGTAATAGTCCAGCAGCTGGGCCACTACCTCGGTATCCGTCTGGGATGCAAAAGTAAAGCCCTTGTTGATCAGGCGGGTTTTCAGTTCCTGGTAATTTTCAATAATGCCGTTATGAACAACCGCAATTTTCTGGTCGCGGCTGTAATGCGGGTGTGCGTTCACCACGCTGGGTTCGCCGTGGGTTGCCCAGCGGGTATGCCCGATGCCGCAGCAGCCCTGCACGGCTTTGCCTTCATCGGTCATTTCGCTCAGCACGCGCAGGCGTCCCTTGGCCTTGACCACTTCAATTTTGCCGGCGGCGTTCTGCACAGCAAGGCCGGCAGAATCATACCCGCGGTATTCCAGCTTAGAAAGCCCATCCAGCAGGATCGGTGCAGCCTGTGCGCTGCCGGTAAAGCCTACAATTCCACACATATATTTGGCCCCCTTGGTTAATGGATTGGGTGTATTTCATGTTATTTTACGTTCGGTTTGTTTTTAGGCAATACCGCATAATTCTAAGTGCCGATACGGCGAGCGAGGTGCGGCAGCTGCTAAGCCAAAAGCGCAGATAATACTGGATGCTGCAAAGGTGAGCGCCGCCAGTGGCGGATGCAGCGAACCGAAGCAGGGGCAGCGGTCGCAGAGTGCGAGGGGCTTTTGCCCCCGAAGCACGATGCGGGTACCGCAACCCGACATTATCGAGCATTTTGGCAACGCAGATGCCGTGCCGCAGCTGCCGGAGCGGTGCTTAAGCCGCAAGGCGGGAATTGTGTGGTGTTGCCTTTAATTTGTAAACGGCTCGGTATTTTTGTTGCAGCCCGGCCAACATGAGGTAGGCGAACAATATTTATTAAGTATATGCTATTTGCCGCAATAAGTCTACCCCCTACATAACAATATGACAAAGATTGTGCATGAATTTTGTGGGATATGTATACAAAGGAGGGACATAGCAGGATGTTTCAGCGACGTATGGGGCGGCATAGCCTGCTAGTGGTGGGGCAGGGTTGCGGGCTCCAACCATTCGCCGCCTGCTCGGCGGCGGAAGGACAGAGGGACAGCCTCGCTCGGCGCTCCGGCTGTTTTTTGCATCGCGCTTTGCGCGATTGCGCGGCATAGCCTGCTCGTGGTGGGGCAGGGTTGCGGGCTCCAACCATTCGCCGCCTGTTCGGCGGCGTGAGGGCAGAGGAACAGCCTCGCTCAGCGCTCCGGCTGTTTTTTGCATCGCGCTTCGCGCGATTGCGCGGCATAGCCTGCTGGGGGTAAGGCAGGGTTGCGGGCTCCAACCATTCGCCGCCTGTTCGGCGGCGTGAGGGCAGAGGAACAGCCTCGCTCGGCGCTCCGGCTGTTTTTTGCATCGCGCTTCGCGCGATTGCGCGGCATAGCCGCGCAGGCAAAAAAAACGGCAGCCGTCAAGGGCAACGGCTGCCGGGCGCCATGCTCCCTTTCCGGTTTCTTACACCATAAGACTCCCTGCGGGAAGTATTTGCGCAAGAAATATCATACCATGGTTTTGCCCGTTACGCAAGTATAAAAAGCAAGGATAGGCCCGATCGGCGCCCATTTCCCCTTTTTCCTGAATATTCTTAAGTTTTCATGCAGTATTTTCGTCGTTTGTTAAGGCAATACCGCATAATTCCCGCCTTACGGCTTAAGCACCGCTCCGGCCACTGTTGTGTGCCCTGCAGCGTGAAATTCACAAAAAATTCAGACAGCATCTCTTCCTTATTGCCCCAATAATATGTTACACTATTATCATATTAAGATTGAGTTAAGATTGGAGGCTATCCGTGTGCTACGTTCCCGCTTACAATTACGGGAAAAGCTGAAAGAAAAGCTGGTGGAAGCACTGCAGGCTGTTTTGCCTATTGTTGCTATCGTGCTGGTTCTCAGTTTTTTCATCGCACCCCTATCCCCCAGTGTGCTGCTGTGTTTTCTGCTTGGGGCGGTCATGATTATTTTTGGCATGATGTTCTTTACCCTTGGCGCCGAGATGAGCATGACCCCCATGGGCGAACGGGTTGGTTCCGCCATGACCAAAAGCCGCAGCTTGCCCAAAATGATTGTGATCGGCTTTATTCTCGGTTTCATCATTACCATATCGGAGCCGGATTTACAGGTACTGGCCAACCAGGTGCCGTCGGTGCCCAATCTGGTGTTGATCCTTTCGGTTGCCGCCGGTGTGGGGGCTTTCCTTGTTATCGCGCTGCTGCGTATGCTGTTCAGTATGGCGCTGCCGCCGCTGCTGGTAACACTGTACGCCATTGTATTTGTGCTGGCCGCCTTTGTTCCCAAAGATTTCCTTGCTGTGGCGTTTGACTCTGGCGGTGTGACCACCGGGCCCATGACGGTACCGTTCATCATGGCGCTCGGCGTGGGCATTTCCGCAATCCGCAGTGACCGCCACGCCGCGGATGACTCCTTTGGCCTGGTTGCCCTGTGTTCCATCGGTCCCATCCTGGCCGTGCTGATTTTGGGCATCGCCTACAGCCCCGGCGAAAGCAGCTACACCGCCGCGCTCCTGCCGGATATTCAGGACTCGGTGGAGCTGTGGGACCTCTTCATGGTGGGGCTGCCCGCTTATTTTAAAGAGATCGCGCTTTCACTTTTGCCCATCATGGTCTTTTTTGGCGTTTATCAGTTTGCCGTCCTGCACATGAGCCGCAAAGCGCTGGGCAAAATTCTGGTCGGCCTGTTTTATACTTATATCGGGCTGGTTCTGTTTTTGACCGGTGCTAATGTGGGCTTTATGCCTGCCGGCAACTATCTGGGCCAGGTTTTGGCTGCCCTGCCCTACCGCTGGGTACTGATCCCCCTTGGTATGCTGATTGGCTATTTCATCGTCAAGGCCGAGCCCGCCGTGTATGTGCTGAACAAGCAGGTGGAGGAAGTGACCGATGGTTCCATTTCCGCCAAGGCAATGGGGACCAGCCTTTCCATCGGCGTAGCCCTCTCCGTTGGGTTGGCCATGCTGCGGGTGCTGACCGGCATTTCCATCTTGTGGATGCTGATACCGGGTTACGGCATCGCCATCGGGCTTTCTTTCTTCGTTCCCAAAATTTTTACCGCCATCGCGTTTGACTCCGGCGGCGTGGCTTCCGGCCCCATGACGGCAACGTTTCTTCTGCCGCTGGCCCAGGGTGCCTGCCTGGCTGTGGGCGGCAACATTGTAACGGATGCGTTTGGCGTGGTGGCCATGGTTGCCATGACCCCGCTGATTACTATCCAGATTCTTGGCATGACTTACCAGCTCAAGCAGCGCCATGCTTCCCGCACGCAGCAGGCTTATGTGGATTCCTTTGCCAGCCTGCCCGAAGACGCTATTATTGAGCTGTAACGGAGGGATGTTTGAATGAGCCAGCTTTCCTGGATGATTACCATTACTGACCGCAAAAAAGCGCCGGACTTTGTGGCGCTGTACCAGCAACAGAACATACATGTAAGCCTGACCACTGTTGGAGCCGGAACCGCCGTGAGCGAAACGCTGAACTATCTTGGGCTGGAGCGCACCGAAAAAGCCGTAATTTTTACCACCGTTACCGATTCCCGCTGGAAAGCGGTAAAGCGGCAGTTGGAGCACACGATGAACATTGATGTGCCCGGCACCGGCATTGCGTTTACCATCCCTGTCAGCAGCATTGGCGGCAAGCGTGCGCTGCAATTTTTGACCGAAGACCAGGATTTCCAGATTGGGGAGGAAACCACCTTGAAAGATACCAAGTACGAGCTGTTGATTGTGATTGCCAACCAGGGATACAGCGGCCTGATTATGGATGCGGCCCGCAGCGAAAACGCGGGCGGCGGAACCGTCATCCACGCCAAGGGTACCGGGATGGAACGTGCCGAGCAGTTTTTGGGCGTTTCTCTCGCTGCCGAAAAGGAGATGGTGCTGATTGTGATCAAGCGCGAGGATAAGAACCGCATCATGCGCGCCATCATGGATCAGGCGGGCACCGCCAGCAAGGCACGGTCGGTCATCCTTTCCCTGCCCGTCACCTCCACCGCCGGCCTGCGCCTGTTGGAAGACGAAGAGCCAGAAGCGGGGATTGAGGAATAAACAAAGTCTTTTGTAATAAGTCTCTTTTGCCCTATTATTACGGTGTTGCCCTAACTTTTTATAATCCATCATTAAACGAACGGCATGTTCCCTTGTACACCAGCTGTGATGCAGGAGGAACATGCCGTTTGTATTGTGTTTTTAAATTGCAGATTTTTTAGGAAAAATTGCTTATTTGTGGAAAGTGCTATTTTGTGGGGCTGTGCCGGATATTTTGCTTTGAAGTATAGTACAAGGCAGCGGGCGGGTGCCGAATTTATGCCCATTACCAAATTGGAGTCAGCTCCACATCACGGGGATTTTGCAGGAATGTGTATGCTTTACCACACACATCAAAAGCGCGGTAGGGCAAGATGCCCTCATCCCGCCGAAAGCCTTGCCCTATTGCACATGTAACATTCATGATATACACTGCCCCATTTGTAGGGGGCGGCGTTCCCTGTCAAGCCCGGATGGACGCAGAAAAATATTGCGCATTTGTTGGCAATTACGTGGTAGGGCGGCCATCTCCGGCCCAAAAGCCGCCTGCGGCGGTTGGCCTCCGAAACGCGCCTGACCTCTGGCCGCCGGATAGGCTTTGCCATAAATCCCGTTGAGCCATATATGACAAGGTCCCGGAACGGTCAAGACCGTTCCCTACAGAACATTGCATAATTGGGAATAACCATTAAAACCTTATGTAGGGCGGGATGCCCTCATCCCGCCGAGGAAGCGGCCCTCTTATTGCTCAATAAGCCTTTTATTTTCCAACTGTTTCCAGCCGAACCACCGGCCACCCCAGCAGATCGGCGGCGTGTTCGTCGTGGGTCACCAGCACGGTATCCCGCCTGGCGGCCAGCCGCACCACCGCGGCAGCGGCGTGGCTGACCAGCTCCGGGTCCATGCCGGTAAAGGGTTCGTCCAGCAGCAGGGTCTGCACGGGCTGGCACAGCAGCGCCCGCAGCAGCGCCGTGCGCCGCTGCTGCCCGCCGGAAAGCCGTGCCACTGGCAGGGCCAGTTCCGCCTGCGTAAAGCCGAGGGTCTGCAATTCCGCTTGTGCCTGCGCTGGGTTCACCCCGCCCACCAGGCAGATATTGCCCACCGCAGTCAGCTGGGGGCAAAGGCGGCTTTCCTGAAAGACCGCACCAATATTTCCCACGCCCTGCACGGTGCCGGAATCCGGTGTTTCCAGCCCCATCAGGATACGTAGCAGGGTGGTTTTTCCGCAGCCGGAGGGTCCCATCAGCACCAGCGGACCGTTTACCGTCAGGTTCAGATCCCGCAAAACCGGAATACTGCCAAAGGCTTTGTTCAGGTGTTTTACCTTGATCATCCTTCCACCTCCCCGCAAAGGGCACGCTTGGCGCGGCGTAGCGCCCAGGCCGCCAACGTGCTGAGCGTGGCCGACAGCAGCACGATCACCAGCGTCCAGGCGAACACTTCCGGCGTGGAAATGGTAATCTTAGCGCGGTAAAGCGCATCGCCCACGCTGTGGTCCGGCAAACCGATGACTTCCGCCGAAACGCCGCTTTTCCAGCACATGCCCATGGCGGCAATGCAGCTTTCGCAGAAGGACGGGAATATCCCCGGCAGCCAGATATACCGCAGCCGCTTGCCCAGCGGCAGGCGATAGACCTTTGCCATTTCCAGCAGGGCCGGGTCCGTATCGGCAATGCCGCCCACCGTACCCGCATAAACAACCGGCAGCACATGGGTAAAGCTGACAATGACCGAAAGGTTTTTTCCGCTGACCCACAGCAGCGCCAGAATGACAAAGCTCGCCACTGGCATGGCGCGGATCAACTGCATAACCGGCCCCACCAGGGTGCCGAACCACCGCCACCGGGCCCCGCAGGCCCCCAGCAGCAGTCCCACTGTGACCGCCAGCACAAAGCCCGTTAAAATGCGCAGCGCGCTGAACCCAACCCTGTGCCAGAAATCCGCCGTGGGCAGCAGCCGCCACAAGGTCTGCACCGTTTGCAGGGGGGTGGCCAAAAATAAGCCGTTATGACCAATGCAAACGGCAAGACCCTGCCACACCGCCACCCAAAAAGCGACAGCAAGCAGGGTTTGCCACATTGGTGTTTTGTTGTTGCGCGCCTTAGCCGGCATAGTAGAAGTCATCTGCCGGGAGCTGGCCGCCCACGCTGGTGGGGTCAGCTGCGTACAGAACATTGAAGTAGGTTTCCAGGTCCGTCTTCATCTCGTCGCCGGTCTCAAACACAATGTTGCAGTTGGGCAGGGCTTTCTGGGCCAGGGCAGCCTTGGCTACAATGCCGTACTGCTCGCACAGGGCAGCAGTGTTTTCCAGGTCAGTGTTGGCAGCTTCCACGCTGGCTTTGTAGCCGTCCATAAAGGCGGCAAAGCGGGCGGGGTCAGCTTCCACAGCATCCTTGCGGGCGACCAGAACGCCGGTTACCAGCTTGGAGCCGGCAATTTTTTCCCACTCTTCGTTCATATCCAGGGCAACGCGCAGGCCTTCGACCTGAGCCAGTGCGCTGGTCACAAAGGGCTGGGGCAGCATGGCGATCGTGCTGGTGCCGGCCTGCAGCTGAGCCAGAGCCTCGGTTGCTTCGCTGTAGAAATCAAGGGTCACCTCGTTATCCGGGTCAACACCATTTTCAGTCAGGATGTAGCGCAGAACATATTCCGGGGTGGTACCCTTGCCGGTGGTCACGATGGTCTTGCCCTTCAGGTCCTCCACGCTGTTCACAGTCTCGCCGTTTTCCACAACGTACAGCACGCCCAGGGTGTTGATGCAGGCAACCTCAATGGCGCCGTTGGTTTTCTGGTACAGGGTTGCGGCCAGGTTAGCGGGCACAGCGGCTGCGTCCAGCTCGCCCTTTACCAGCTGCGGCACGATTTCATCGGCCTTGCCGTACATTTCAAAGTCATAATCAGTGGCATCTTCGCCTGCCATCAGGTTCACAAGGCCCATGGTGGTGGGGCCTTTCAGGCCGGCAACGCGCAGGGCACCGTCAGCAGTTTCAGCGCTGGCAGTCTCTTCGGCCGGGGCTTCGGTAACAGCTGGGGCCGGGGTGGCGGTTGCTTCAGCGGCAGCTTCACTGGTAGCCGTTGCACCGCAGGCGGCCAGCGAAACACACAGGGCCGCCGCTGCAACAGCAGACATCAACTTTTTGAACATAGTATATCCTCCTGATTCCATACAGCACCATGCCGGGCACGGTGCTCTTCCCTCTTGCCTGCCATTTCGGCAGTACAAAAGCGCCCGGTATCGCCGGGCGCACTTGCTTTTGCGGTGTTACTATACTATAATTAAATCATCTTGTCGGTTGCCGTGGCAACAAACTGCTGCGGCACACCTGCCATCCCAAAAACAGAAAGGCTGCACCGCATGGATCTGCACCCGTATTACCCGCTATTGGCCCGCACGCCGCTGCTGCGCGGCATGCGTCCGGACGAACTGGACACCCTGCTGGACTGCTTTGCCCCCCGTGTGCGGCGCTATGCGCGGGACGAAATTTTGCTGCTGACCGGGTACGAAACGCGGGAGGTCGGCATTTTGCTGGAAGGTAGCATTACCGCCGTAAAAAGCACGCCGGACGGGGCCAGCGTTGCCATTACCCACATGAGGCCGGGCGGCTTGTTCGGGGATGTGCTTTCCGGTTCCAGCCAAAAGAGTCCTGTTACGGTCATGGCCACCACCAGCTGCCTTGCCCTGTACCTGCCATACCAGAAGATCATCCGCCCCTGCGCCAAGCTGCACAGCGCCCATTTGCAGCTGATGCAAAACCTTGTGTTGACCATCAGCGATAAGTATTTTGCGCTGGACCGCCGGGTGGAGCTGCTGATCTGCAAAAGCCTGCGCGCCCGCATCAGCCTGTGGCTGCTGGACGAAGCCCACCGCGCCGGGAGCGATACCTTTACCACCCCGCTGACCCGCGCCGGGCTGGCCGAATACCTGAACTGTGACCGCAGCGCCCTGAGCCGGGAGCTGAGCCGCATGCAGCATGACGGCCTGATTGAAACATGGCGCAGCAGCTTTAAGCTGCTGGACAAAGACCGGCTGAAAAATGTCTGACCGCCACAAGCTAGAATGGAGATTCTTATGCCCACCCCACTGCCAAATTCCGCCGGCATGGACGCCCTGGTGGAAGAATTATTAAGGCAACACCGCACAATTCCCGCCTTGCGGCTTAAGCACCGCTCCGGCGGCTGCGGCACGGCATCTGCGCTGCCAAAATGCTCGATAAGACATCCAGTATTATCTGCGCTTTTGGCTTAGCAGCTGCCGCACCTCGCTCGCCGTATCGGCACTTAGAATTATGCGGTATTGCCTTAACCAAAGACGTTTATATTGTGGATTACCTGCCCCGCACGGTGCCAAAAAACAGCGGCGGGCAGTATTTTGATGTGGAATACCATCTGCTGAACAGCCCGCATCACACCGCGTTAAAAGACAAATTTTCCAGCGTAATTTTCAAGCTGATGTGCTATTACCGCGTCTGCATCCCGTGGGACGGCGGCTGGGTCGACCAGCCAAATCCGGAGCTGATCGACCACATCATTGCCGAAATTATGGACTGCCATTCCGGCACGCTGACCTGCCTGTTCCCGGATGAGCTGGCTCTGCTGGTGTTTGATTGGGACTGCCTGAACCTGAGCATCTACCACCCCAGCGCCGAAATGCAGCAGCTGCTTGCACCGATTGCGGCTTCTGAAGGGCTGTTTTTCCGCGCGGCGGAAACGTAATGCCGGTAATACCTGTTATTCGTGTGCTAACCGCCGCACTTTTACCCCGTTAAGACCGTAGGGGCGCACCGTCCGATATAGGATATATCTTAGGCAATACCGCATAATTCTAAGTGTCGATACGGCGAGCGAGGTGCGGCAGATGCCAAGCCAAAAGCGCAGATAATACTGGATGTCTTATCGAGCATTTTGGCAACGCAGATGCCGTGCCGCAGCTGCCGGAGCGGTGCTTAAGCCGCAAGGCGGGAATTGTGCGGTGTTGCCCTTATAAAAATGTAATGATAAAGCAAGGAGATACACTATGAGCCGTCAAGTATGGAAAGGTTCCACCCTTTTGAACCCTGAACCGCCGGTGCTGGTAAGCTGTGGCCCTGCTGGGGCACCCAACCTGATCACGGTTGGCTGGTGCGGCACCATCTGCACCCAGCCCAGCATGGTTTCCATCAGTGTGCGGCCGGAACGGTACAGCCACCATTTGATCAAAGAAAGCGGCGAGTTTGTCATCAACCTGCCGACAGAAAGCCTGGTACGCGCGGTGGACTGGTGCGGCGTAAAAAGCGGCCGCGATGTGGATAAATTTTCCGCCATGCACCTGACCCCCTCCCCCGCCGCCAAAGTTGGCACCGTGCTGGTAGAAGAAAGCCCCGTCAATCTGGAGTGCAAAGTGACCCAGGTAATCCCCTTAGGCAGCCACGACCTGTTTTTGGCTGAAGTCGTTGCCGTGGATGTGGACGAGCGCCTGTTGGATGAAAGCGGCAAGCTCTGCCTGAACAAGGCAAATTTGATCGTATATTCCCACGGGGATTATCTGGCATTGGGCCGCAAATTGGGGTCGTTTGGGTATAGTGTTAGGAAAAAGCCGCGGAAAAAGTAAATCATTGGTTTTATGCAGCTTCACAGATGGTTTGCAAGCACAACACAAACCAACAAGGTTTCTCCGCGGCGGGATGAGGGTATCCCGCCCTACAGAACATGTAATCCGTTCATTGCACATTATATAACGCTCTGTAGGGAACGGTCTTGACCGTTCCGAAACCGTACAGGACACAGCATTTCACAGCACAGAATTCCAAAGGCGATACCGCATAATTCTAAGTGCCGATACGGCGAGCGAGGTGTGGCAGATGCTAAGCCAAAAGCGCAGATAATACTGGATGTCTTATCGAGCATTTTGGCAACGCAGATGCCGTGCCGCAGCCGCCGGAGCGGTGCTTAAGCCGTAAGGCGGGAATTGTGCGGTATTGCCCAAAAATATTTTCAAAACAAATATCCCCTGCAGACGCAGAATCACTTCCGCATCCGCAGGGGATATTGTTTTAGGGCAATACCGCATAATTCTAAGTGCCGATACGGCGAGCGAGGTGCGGCAGATGCTAAGCCAAAAGCACAGATAATACTGGATGCTGCAAAGGTGAGCGCCGCCAGTGGCGGAAACAGCGAACCGAAGCAGGGGCAGCGGTCGCAGAGTGCGAGGGGCTTTTGCCCCCGAAGCACGATGCGGGTACCGCAACCCGACATTATCGAGCATTTTGGCAACGCAGATGCCGTGCCGCAGCCGCCGGAGCGGTGCTTAAGCCGCAAGGCGGGAATTGTGCGGTGTTGCCTTAGGTTATTTGTACAGCATTGCTGAACGCTTTGCGCTTAGCGCAGGACCAGTTTGCCGTTTTCGGCGTCCACGGTCAGGGTATCGCCGGGCACATGGTTGCCGCCGATGATCTCTTTTGCGATCATGGTTTCCACGTTGGCCTGGATATACCGCTTCAGCGGGCGGGCACCATAGATGGGGTCATAGCCGTCATCCACAATCACGCTCTTGGCTGCATCGGTCACAACCAGCTTCAGCTGCTTGTCAGCCAGGCGGCTGCGCAGGTCAGCCAACATCAGATCCACAATGCCGCCAATCTCATCCTTGGTCAGGCTCTTGTAGTAGACAATATCGTCCAGACGGTTCAGGAACTCCGGGCGGAACTGGCGCTTGAGCAGCAGGTCGATCTTGTCACGCGCTTCGGCGGACAGTTCGTTCTTGCCGTTGGCACGGTTCTTTTCCAGGTCTTCCAGAATGATGTCAGAGCCAAGGTTGGAGGTCAGGATGATGATGGTGTTCTTAAAGTCCACGGTACGGCCCTGGCTGTCGGTAATACGGCCATCGTCAAGGACTTGCAGCAGAATGTTGAACACATCCGGGTGGGCTTTTTCCACCTCATCAAACAGCACAACGCTGTAGGGATGGCGGCGCACAGCCTCGGTCAGCTGACCACCCTCCTCATAACCCACATATCCCGGAGGCGCACCGATCAGACGAGACACACTGAATTTCTCCATGTATTCCGTCATATCGATACGGACCATGTTCTTTTCATCGTCAAACAGGGCCTGGGCCAGCGCTTTGGCCAGCTCGGTCTTGCCAACGCCCGTGGGGCCAAGGAACAAAAAGCTGCCAATGGGGCGGTTCGGGTTTGCAATGCCGGCACGGGAGCGCAGGATAGCGTCCGAAACCTTCTGCACGGCTTCGTCCTGGCCGATCACGCGCTGATGCAGCACTTCGGGCAGGCGGAGCAGCTTTTCGCGCTCGCCCTCCACCAGCTTCTCCACAGGGATGCCGGTCCAGCGGGCCACAATGCGGCTGATCTCTTCGGCCGTCACGCGGTCACGCAGCAGGCTTTGCTCCTTCTTGTCGGCAGCAATCTTTTCTTCGGCTTCCAGCTGGCGCTGCAGGTCGGGCAGTTTGCCGTATTGCAGCTGACCAGCCTTGGCGTAATCGCCGTTGCGGGTCGCCTTTTCAATTTCGGCCTTGGTGGTTTCTACCTCGGCGCGCAGGCTCTGCACCTTATTGATGGCGTTCTTCTCGTTCTCCCACTGAGCTTTCTTGGAATTGAAGGAATCGCGCAGTTCGGCCATTTCTTTTTCGATGGCGGCAAGGCGCTGCTTGGACATTTCATCGGTTTCTTTCTGCAAAGAAGCCTGCTCGATCTGCAGCTGGGTGATCTTATGGTTCAGGTCATCCAGCTCTGCGGGCATGGAGTCCAGCTCGGTCTTGACCATTGCGCAGGCTTCATCCACCAGGTCGATGGCTTTATCCGGCAGGAAACGGTCGGTAATATAACGGTTAGACAGCGTTGCTGCTGCAATCAAAGCGCCATCCTGAATTTTAACGCCATGGTACACCTCATAGCGCTCTTTCAGGCCACGCAGGATGGAGATGGTATCCTCCACCGTGGGCTCCTGCACCATAACGGGCTGGAAACGGCGTTCCAGAGCGGGGTCTTTCTCGATATACTGGCGGTACTCGTCCAAGGTGGTGGCGCCAATGCAGTGCAGCTCACCGCGGGCCAGCATCGGCTTTAAGATGTTGCCGGCATCCATTGCGCCGTCGGTTTTACCGGCGCCCACAATGGTGTGCAGCTCATCAATGAACAGGATGATCTTGCCTTCGCTCTTTTTAACTTCGTTCAGAACGCTCTTCAAACGTTCCTCAAACTCGCCGCGGTACTTAGCACCGGCGACCAGAGCACCCATATCCAGGCTGAACACGGTGCGTTCTTTCAGGTTTTCGGGCACATCGCCGCGCACGATACGCTGGGCAAGGCCCTCAGCGATAGCCGTTTTACCAACGCCAGCTTCACCGATCAGCACAGGGTTGTTCTTGCGCTTACGGGACAGGATGCGGATAACATTGCGGATCTCGGAATCACGGCCAATGACGGGGTCCAGCTTGTTGGCACGGGCGGCTTCCACCAGATCCTGGCCATATTTTTTCAGGGCGTCATAGGTGGATTCGGGGTTATCAGTGGTCACGCGCTGGTTGCCGCGCACGGCGGACAACACCTGCATGAACTTTTCCGGTGTGATGCCAAACTGCTTGAACAGCTCGCCAGCCACGCGGCCGGGGCGCTGCAGCATGCCCATAAAGACATGCTCCACGCTGATATATTCATCCTTCATCTGCTGGGCCTGCTTTTCAGCGGCGGTCAGGGCCTGGTCCAGCTCATTGGAGATATAGACTTTATCGGGGTCACGGCCGGAACCCGTCACATGCGGCAGCTGGGAAACTTTTTCCGCTGCGGCAGCTTCAAAGGTACCGGGGTCAACGTTCATCTTGGTCAGCAGCTGGGGGATCAGGCCGTCCTGCTGCTGGGTCAGGGCCACCAGCATGTGCTCCTGTTCCAACGCCTGGTTGGAATATTCAATTGCCAAACGCTGGGCAGCCTGCAGGGCTTCCATCGTTTTTTGGGTAAATTGGTTGGTATTCATATCGCAAACCTCCTTTATCGGCAACGATAATGGTTTTCTATCTATTAGCAGCGAACCGGTTCAAGTGCTGCTTCGTGCCCGGCGGCTTGATATCCTTGCAGGTTCAAGGGCGTTATGCGGAAGCATTATCTTTATTAGCACTCTATCTGTTCGACTGCTAATATTGTAACACATAGCCAACCGTTGTCAATAGGGTAAATTGAAAAAGATTTATGAACTGTCAAAAAGTTTCCTGCTTTTTCGGGCGTTTTCCATCTTGCAAGATTTTGGATACAAGTATACAGTAGAATTAGAAAGTGAAGAAGCACAAAAAGCCAAAACGACAAAGGATCCGCCCATGAAACCTATTTTGATTGTGGATGACGAAGCGCCCATCCGTGCGCTGATCCGCCTGACGCTGGAGCGCGCGGGCTACACCTGTGACGAAGCTGCCACCGGCACCGAGGCCGCCGATAAAATTGAAGCAAACACCTATGATCTGGCCCTGCTGGACATTATGCTGCCCGGCCCCGATGGGTACGAGCTGCTGGACTACCTGCGCAGCGTGCAGACCCCGGTGATTTTTTTGACCGCCAAAACCGCGGTGGCGGACCGTGTGCGTGGGCTGCACCTGGGCGCGGATGATTACATTACCAAGCCGTTCGAGCCCACCGAGCTTGTGGCACGGGTGGAAGCGGTGCTGCGCCGCTGTGGTAAAGCCCAGGGTACTCTTGCTGCTTTTGATGTAGTGCTGGACCCGGCTGCCCGCCGGGTAACGCGCAGCGGCACCCCGCTGCACCTGACCCCGCGGGAATTTGACCTGCTGGAAGTATTGCTGCGCAACCGCGGCATTGTGCTGTACCGCGAAGTGCTCTATGAGCGCGTGTGGGGGCTGGATGCCGAGTATGACAGCCGCACGCTGGATCTGCACATCCAGCGGCTGCGCAAAAAGCTGGGCTGGAAGAACGAGATCCGCACCGTATTCCGTGTGGGCTATGTGCTGGAGCGCGGGGAATGAGCGCCGCTTTGCCTATCCTTTTATATAAGGCAACACCGCACAATTCCCGCCTTACGGCTTAAGCACCGCTCCGGCAGCTGCGGCACGGCATCTGCGTTGCCAAAATACTCGATAAGACATCCAGTATTATCTGCGCTTTTGGCTTAGCATCTGCCGCACCTCGCTCGCCGTATCGGCACTTAGAATTATGCGGTATTGCCATAAAACAGGAGTTTTGCCATGAAGTTTGCCCACAAGCTGACCCTTGCCCTGCTGGTGGTGCTGGCAGTTGTGCTTTCGCTGTGCAACACGGTGCTGATCGGGCAGCAGTTCCGGCAGGAGCTGCACACCGCGCAGGAAACGTTATCTGCAGACTGGCAGCGGGAAAGCCGCGCCATGCAGCGCACCTTGGTCACACCCGGCAGCGGCAGCCTGGCCGCACGGGTGGGCAGCTATTTGCAGGCCATCACCGAGCAGAACAGCCTTGCCTGCGCCGCTTACAGTGTGGATGGAACCTCCCTGTATTATGCCCTGCCCACCGTGGTTCCCTTATCCGAAGTGGAAGCCCTGCTTGCCCAGGATGGCGAGCCGCGCATGGTGCTGGCGAACAACCATACCCTGCTGTGCGCCGGAACGGTCGTTCTGCCGGAACGCTGCATCACCTTGGTCATTGCGCAGGATGCCGCCCCCGTGTGGCAGGCGCGGCAGGCCCGCACCCGAAACGCACTGATCGTAGAACTTTTGGCTATGGTGCTGGCCGGGGGCCTGGTTCTGCTGCTCTGCCGCCGCATGACCCGCCCGCTGGAGCAGCTGGAGCAGGCCAGCCGCCAGATTGCCGCCGGGGCCTACAGCCAGCGCACGGCCATCCATGGCAGTGACGAAATTGCCAGTTTAAGCCGCAGCTTTGACGAGATGGCCCAGGCGGTGGAGGGCACCGTGCAGACCTTGCAGCAGAACGCCCGCCAGAAAGATGATTTTGTGGCCGCGTTTACCCACGAGCTGAAAACCCCGATGACGAGCATCCTCGGCTTTGCCGATATCCTGCGCAGCGGCGAGGTGAGCCCCGCCACCCGCCGCACCGCTGCTGATTATATCTACCACGAAAGCAAGCGGTTGGAAGCGTTGAGCGGGAACCTGTTGGCTTTGATGGGGCTGGAACAACAGCCCCCGCAGCTGGAAGCCGTACCCCTGGGCCGTGTGCTGCAAAGCCTGCGCCGCGCCCTGCCCCAGGGCAGCCCGGTGCCCACCCTACCCCGCAGTGACGCCGTGGTGCTGGCCCAGCCGGAACTGTTGTGCGATATGCTGTACAACCTGATCCAGAATGCCCGCAAAGCCACCCCGGCGGATGGCAAAGTGGAAGTGCTGCTGGACGAAGCACCCACCCGGCTGACCATCCGCGTACAGGATACCGGCTGCGGCATTCCGCCGCAGGAACTGGCCCGCATTACCGAGCCGTTTTATATGGTAGATAAATCCCGTGCACGGGAGCAGGGCGGCAGCGGCATGGGGCTTGCCCTGTGCGCCAGAATTGCCGCCTTGCACGGCACAACGCTGCAATTTACAAGTGTGCCCAGCCAGGGAACCACGGTCAGCTTCTGCCTGCAAAAAGCGGGCAGCCAACCGGAGGTGGAGCCATGAGGGAAAGGAAAATGTTTTTTCCGCCTGCACTGCGGTTGGCTGCTGTGGCTATTGCACTTTCTGCAGCGGCTTTGGCCCTGCCGCTGCCGGTTTTTGCCGTGCTGGACCGTGCCGCCGGGCACAGCATTGCGGTGCAGCAGGATGCTGAAGCGTTAAGCCCCGCCGGGCGCAGCTGTGCTGCCGCACGGGAGCTTTACTGCTGGCGTATGACCTGGCAAAATACATCCCGCACCATGGTGGAGCCTGATTCAACTCCAGCCAGCACTGCCCCCACCCTTGCCGCGGTGCAGCAGCTGCAGGCGGCCGGGGTACTGCCTGCCAGCATGGCGGATGTGCTTCTTTCCGCCATGCAGCAAACAGACAGTTGTACTACCTACACTGACGATACCGGCCAGAGCGAATATGCTTTTACATCCGATGAGAACCATGTCACCCTCATCCTGACAGCCAGCGGCCTGCCCGTTGGGTTTACGGTGGAGCAGTGCAGCTTTGCGGATTCCGCGCTGGATGAAATAGCGGATGCTTACGCCGCATTTTTAGGCGGGGATGCGATCACCGATTGGGAAACGCTGCCCCTGCAGCTGCACGAGCCCTGCGCGGTACGCTACAGCGTCAGTGCCCAGCTTTACCTTTGCGTGGCCCGCAGCGGGCAAGGGCTGCGGGTGTCGGCAGCATCGCTCTCCCCGCAGGATGCCGCCGCTTACCGCGGGGATGTTACGCCATAAAGGAGGTCTGCCCCATGAAAAAGACGTTCAACCAGACCATGCCGTGCGCTGTGCGCCTGGCTGCACTGCTGCTTGTGCCCGCCGTTTGTGTTGCCTTTTCCGGCTGCAGCGCTGTGCCGGGCTCTTCCGGCAGTTCTGCGGCGGAGCCGTCCCCCTCCCCTGCCGCCGCGGAACCGGCAGCGAAACCTGATCTGCCCAGCCTGCGTCCGCTGTACCAGGGGGATGAAAACGGATATTATACCTTCATGACTGCCGCTTCGGGTGATTACCAGCAGGTGCTCTATGCGGACTACCAGACCGGTACCCAGGCCCCGGCCTGCCATATTACCGGCTGCACGCATGACAGCCCAAGCTGCCCGGCCTGCTTTTTTACCGGCGTGCCCGTCACGCTGCCCTGCCCGGTTGGGGACGGTACTTATCTTTCCTTTGTCTATGGATATGATTCCGACGGCATGTCCATCGTGCGGCTGAATCAGGATTACGGCGTGGAACAGGTACTGTACCACTGCAATTACATTTCAAGTTTCTATTGCTGCACGGACGGTTCTTCCCTCTGGTTTTCCACCTGCCCCAGCGGGGACAGCTATGACCGCATCAAACGCCTCGATCTGTCCACCGGCGGCATCACCACCCTGTTTGATGCCGGGGATACCAGCGGGCAATCCGCCAACATCATCGGCTGCACCGGGCGGCAGCTGGTGGTTTCGGTATCTCCTTATTATGACAGCAGCGAACCACAGACTTCCTGCCTGTATCTAGTAGATGCCGACACCGGCGCGGCAGAACTGCTGCGGGAATACCTGATCACCAACGCTTCCGCCGGGCGCACCACTCATATAAGCACCGCTGTGCTGGACGATACTTTATATGAATATGACTACACCACCGGCGAGCTGACCGCCACCGGGCTGGCTGACCGGCAGACCCGCACCGTAACCGATGCCCTGCCGCCTGACCCATATGAGGGGCGTGGTGCGTTTGATGTGACAATTACCCGCATCCTGAACGGCCAGCTGGTTGTGGAGTACTATTCCAACGACTGGACGGACGACAACGCCGAAACAAAAACACCCGTCTACCTGGTTGACCTTGCCGCCGGCACCGTAGCGGAAAAGCCCGCCCTGCCGCCGCTGAACTGGAACGGGTACGACCACACCAGCACCACCATCCTGGCCCAGCTGCAAGACCGGCTGCTGGTGCTCTGCCGTGCGGAGCCATACACCCGCACCACAACCGGAACGGACGGCGCGCCCTACACGATTCAATCCTCCCACCGCTATTTTGGGCTGATCTCGTATGCCGATTACCTGACCGGCACCCCGAATTATACCGAGGTTGGGATGCTGGATTAAGCCGGGTATTTTGTTCCAAATTCTGCGCTTTTATTCTGCAAGAAAGCCGATGCTAAGGCAACACCGCACAATTCCCGCCTTACGGCTTAAGCACCGCTTCGGCGGCTGCGGCACGGCATCTGCGTTGCCAAAATGCTCGATAATGTCGGGTTGCGGTACCCGCATCGTGCTTCGGTTCGCTGTTTCCGCCACTGGCGGCGCTCACCTTTGCAGCATCCAGTATTATCTGCGCTTTTGGCTTAGCATCTGCGGCACCTCGCTCGCCGTATCGGCACTTAGAATTATGCGGTGTTGCCCTAAATTTCTGCAACGCCTCCAGCCATTTGTAGGGGACGATGCTTGCATCGTCCCGCTGGATGGGCCTTGTTGCATTGCTTGCTTTCAAAAAAACAATCTCCCCCACACACCATGCATTTTCCCAAACGTCCCCGCCGCCTGCCGCAAATCAGGCGGCATTTTTGTGTTCCTTTCCTGTTTTATGGCAACTATCCCCCGCCGCCCTTGATTTTACCCACCAAAACCTTTACAATAAGATTAAATATTACCGCTTTTGCGGAAAGGAAGTAAGATCATGGATCAGTCCAGCAAATACAGCATCAATACCCTGTGCGTACAGGGCGGCTATACCCCCGGCAACGGCGAACCCCGCCAGATTCCCATTGTGCAGAGCACCACTTTCAAATATGATAGCTCCGACGATATGGGCAAGCTGTTTGACCTGCAGGCCAGCGGTTATTTTTATTCCCGCCTGCAAAACCCCACCTGCGATACCGTCGCCGCCAAGATTACCGAACTGGAGGGCGGCACCGCCGGTATGCTGACCGGTTCCGGCCAGGCAGCCAACTTCTTTGCCCTGTTCAACATCTGCAACGCGGGCGACCACATCGTTTCTTCCAGCTCCATTTACGGCGGCACCTTCAACCTGATCTCCGTCACCATGGCAAAGATGGGCATTACCGCCACCTTTGTCTCGCCTGACTGTACCGAGGAAGAGCTGAACGCCGCGTTCCAGCCCAACACCAAGGCTGTCTTTGGCGAAACCATTGCCAACCCCGCCCTGACGGTGCTGGATATTGAAAAGTTTGCCAATGCAGCCCACGCCCACGGTGTGCCGCTGATTGTGGATAACACCTTTGCCACCCCCGTCAACTGCCGCCCCATTGAATGGGGTGCCGATATCGTGACCCATTCCACCACCAAGTACATGGACGGCCACGGCGCAACCCTGGGCGGTGCCATTGTGGACGGCGGCAAGTTCGACTGGATGGCTCATGCCGATAAGTTCCCCGGCTTGTGCACCCCTGATGACAGCTACCACGGTATCACCTATGCCGAGCACTTTGGCAAGGAGGGCGCTTTCATCACCAAGGCAACCGCACAGCTGATGCGTGACTTTGGCTGCGTGCAGAGCCCCATCAACGCCTACATGCTCAACCTTGGCCTGGAAAGCCTGCATGTGCGCATGGCCCGCCATTGCGAGAACGGCCAGGCTGTGGCAGAGTTTTTGGCCAGCCACCCGAAGATTGCCTATGTGAACTACTGCGGCCTGCCGGGCGATAAGTACCATGCTGTTGCCGAAAAGTACCTACCCAATGGTTCCTGCGGCGTTGTCAGCTTTGGCGTAAAGGGCGGGCGCGAAGCCGCCGCTGCCTTTATGGGCCACCTGAAGATTGCCGCCATTGAGACCCATGTGGCCGATGCCCGCACCTGCTGCCTGCACCCCGCCAGCTCCACCCACCGCCAGATGAACGACGAGCAACTGATTGCCGCCGGTGTTCAGCCCGACCTGGTGCGCATGAGCTGCGGTCTGGAAGATAAGAACGACCTGATCCACGATATTGCCCAGGCACTTGACCAGATCTGACCGTTAAGGAGTTTACTGTTTATGCCTTTGATCATTCCCAAAGAGCTGCCCGCCTATGGCGAACTTTCGCGCGAGAACGTGTTTGTCATGCACCAGCAGCGTGCGCAGACCCAGCAGATCCGTCCCCTGCGCATCCTGATTTTGAACCTGATGCCCACCAAAATTGTAACGGAAACCCAGCTGGCACGCCTTTTGGCCAACAGCCCCCTGCAGGTGCAGCTGACCTTTTTGCAGACCAAGACCCATGATACCACCCACACCCCGCAGGAGCACATGAAGGCGTTTTATAAAACCTTTGATGCGGTGCGCAATGAGCGCTTTGACGGTATGATCATCACCGGTGCCCCCATTGAGGACCTGGACTATGAGGATGTGGACTACTGGAACGAGCTGTGCGAGATCATGGATTACAGCCGCGAAAACGTATATTCCACCATTCATCTGTGCTGGGGTGCGCTGGCCGGGCTGTATTACCACTTCGGCGTGCGCAAGGTACACCTGCCGGAAAAAATGTTCGGCGTGTTCGAGCACCGCGTGGTGCGGCCCTCCAATCCGCTGGTGCGCGGCTTTGACGAAATATTCTATGCCCCGCACAGCCGCTGGGCCGGGCTGAACCGCGCCGATATTGATGCCGCCCCGGAGCTGCGCATGCTGGCCGAAAGCGATGTTGCCGGCCCCATGCTGCTTTCCACTGAGTCCGGCCGCCAGATTTTTGTCATCGGCCACCCGGAATACGACAAGTACACTTTGGATGCCGAGTACCGCCGCGATGTAAAGGCGGGCAAGGAAATTCATGTGCCGGTCAACTATTACCCGGACGATGACCCCAACAAGGACCCCATTTTCCGCTGGCGTGCCCATGCGCACCTGCTGTATACCAACTGGCTGAACTACTATGTCTACCAGAACACCCCCTATGACCTGGATGATCTGGAAGCCGTGGTGGACCCGCCCCGCACCTGAGGAGGACGTATGCCGAAGATCAGTGCCTGTATTGTGGCATACTGTGATTATGATGAAGTGTGCGCTGCCGTGCGCAGCGTGCTGGCCAACACCCCCGGCGATGACTTTGCCCTGTATGTGGTGGATAACGCCAGCCCAGATGGCTGCGGCCCCCGCCTGGCGCAGACAGATTTTGGCGATGTACGCGTGCAGGTGATCTGCCTGCCCAAGAACCTCGGCTTCGGCAAGGGCCACAACAGCATTATGGACCGCCTGACCAGCGATGTACACTTTATCCTGAACCCGGATGTGATCATTCACGATGACATCCTGCCCCAGATGGCGCAATGGCTGCTGGACCACCCCGGCGTTGTGATGGCCACGCCGCAGCTCTATTTTCCGGATGGGCGCATCCAGAACCTGCCGCGCCGCAAGCCCACCCCGTGGCTGCTGCTGGCCCGCCAGCTGGCCCCGCGGTTTGGCGGTGTGATGCAAAAAGCTGACGAACATTACACCATGCAGGATGAGGACCTGACGATCCCCCGCCCCATTGAGTTTTGCACCGGCAGCTTTGCCGCCATCCGCACCGATGTGTTCAAAACCATCGGCGGTTTTGACCCCGAATACTTTATGTATGTGGAGGATGCCGACCTGACCCAGCGTGCTCTGCGCCAAGGGCTTGTCTACCTGCTGCCGCAGTTCACCGCCACCCACGCCTGGCACCGCGACCCCATGCGGGACGCAGGCAAGTTCAAAATGCAGTTGAAGAGCATGGGCCGGTATTTCAAAAAATGGGGCATCGGCAAGGGGAATGTGTAAACGGGTTATTGTTTCAGCAAAAAACACTTGCACTTATTGAGACCGCAGAGGTGCATATTGTGCGCACCTGCCGCCTCTTCTTCGTCATCTCCCAAATTTAGCACTTGACGCACACGGCGTGAACAGATATAATAGAAATGTTCACGAGGTGTTGCGCAGCTGGTAGCGCGCGTGGTTTGGGACCACGAGGCCGCAGGTTCGAGTCCTGTCACCTCGACCAAAATAAAAGTCGCAGATTCGTTAGAGTCTACGGCTTTTTCTTTTGCAAGTACACACTTTAGTACACACTTGCCTATTTTCTTTGTAAGTCGTGCACCAAATCCCTGTACACATCCGGATTCGCTTTCTTTAGTGCATCCATCGTTCCAGCATCCGGATGATATTTGAGCGCGATCGTTGTTTTCCGCTGGCAAAGGAATCCATCTGTTCCGAATTGAAAACAAAGCACGTTTCAAATTTATGGCAACACCGCATAATTCCCGCCTTACGGCTTAAGCACCGCTCCGGCGGCTGCGGTACGGCATCTGCGTTGCCAAAATGCTCGATAATGTCGGGTTGCGGTACCCGCATCGTGCTTCGGGGGCAAAAGCCCCTCGCACTCTGCGACCGCTGCCCCTGCTTCGGTTCGCTGTTTCCGCCACTGTCGGCGCTCACCTTTGCAGCATCCAGTATTATCTGCGCTTTTGGCTTAGCAGCTGCCGCACCTCGCTCGCCGTATCGGCACTTAGAATTATGCGGTATTGCCTTAAATATAATCGTAGAGCGGGCAGATATTTTTTGTTATCGTTTTCTTTCTTGTGTATTTTCCCCTTGGCTGATACAATGTAGAAAAAACAGTTAAGGAGCATTCCCCAATGATTCGTGAAATTTGCAAAGACGAGACTTTTCTTGCGCAGAAAGCCGTGCCCGCCACGGCGGCAGATCTTGGCGTAGCGCAGGACCTGATGGAAACTCTGATTGCCCACAAGGATGGCTGCGTGGGTATGGCGGCAAACATGATCGGCGTGAACAAGCGCATCATCGCTTTTGAGAATGACGGCGAATACATGGTCATGTTCAACCCGGTCATCGTCAAACAGTCCGGAGCCTATGAAACGGACGAAGGCTGCTTATCGCTTACCGGCACGCGGAAAACCAAGCGCCACAAAGTCATCAAAGTGCAGTGGCAGAATGAAAAATTCCAGACGCGGCTTAAAACATTTACCGGCTGGACGGCGGAAATCATCCAGCACGAAATTGACCACTGTGAGGGAATTTTAATTTAACCTTTTTCTTTTTCCTGCATTTGGCTTTCGTTCAGCAGGTTCAGTGGTTTCAAACCTCTTTCCAGTGTGCCTCAATGGCAGCGCGGTTCAGCTGCTCACCGATCACGATGATCACTTCCTGCGCTTTGGCAATGGGCTTTAAGGTCATGGCGTCGCGGCTGGCGTTCAGCTCCAGCCAGCCATTTCCATCCGAGGTAAAGCCCTTAATGCGCATAATGCGGCCGCAGGAGGCATCGGCAAACAATTCATTCACCACTTCTTTCAGCCGCGGCAGGGGTAAGTGACGGTCGATAAAATAGAGCGAAGAAAACACATCGTGCTGGTCAAAGTGCATTTTTTCATAGCTGGCCTGCTTGCTGCCGCAGGCGGCAACGGCGGCCAGGTCCTGCGGGGTCAGGTCCTCCCAGTTTTTGCGCAGTACATCTGCGCCAAAGCGGCGGGCGCAGCCGTTTTGCTCCAGCGCGTGGTTCAGGTAGTTTACCGTGGAATCCATCTCGGCCGGGGTAGCCAGCTGGCTGCGGCTCAGCACCACCATGCCGGCATTGGCGGTTTCGGACGCCAGCAGGTAGGCCGACTGAGGTGAAAGCTGCTGCTCCTGCTTGGCATCCACAATAGCAATCACGTTGCCCATACGGTACCATTTATCCAGCGGTTCATCGTGCAGGATGTCAAAAAATTCATCTACATCAAAAATACCGCTCGGCTCAATAATGACCCTGTCAAAGCCCTGCATGGCCAGCGAGATCAATTTGGTGCGCATCCGGCGCTGGTGGGTATCGCAGTCGCACCCGCCGCTGATGCTTTCCATATCGCAATGGTCGCCCAAAATATCCTGCAGCAGCATAACATCCACATTGACCGCGCCAAAGTCATTTTCCAAAATGCAGACATTCCAGCCCTGCTGAACCATATAGCGGGCATAGTGCCGCATAAAAGTCGTTTTGCCAGAGCCAAGAAAGCCGGTGATCAAATCGACCTGTACCATAGTTGTTCCCCTCCTGTTGGTGGTAAATTGCTTGTGCCTGTTATTATATCACATTTTTATTCAGTTTGCTTCATCAAACCCAAATTCAAAAAGAAAAGCCGCCACACAGGTCCCTGTTCCTGTGCGGCGGTTTTTCCTTGAAAAGAAGAAAAAAGAGAAAGAGGAGTGGATGAAAAAAGTCTGCGTTGTTCCCCTGAGCATTTGGCAATGCCCCAACGGTGTTCGGGTCCCTGTTCCCTGGCACCGTTCCTTTTGGGAACAACTATAGAATACCCGATAGATGTGAACAATTCGTGATAAAAAATTCAACATTTTGCAAAAAACGCCGCGCAATTTTCCATATTTCAAAGGCTGTGGCGGTTATTCTTCCTGTGCGGGGTGTAAATTTGCCCCGCAATACGCTATAATGGGGTTAGATTGCGGCAGCAGCCGCTGCCATGCAGGAGGGAAAACACCATTGGCAAACCGAATCAATTATGAGCGTGTGATGGAAGAAACCATCGCCGCATTAGAGCGCGATGGCCAGCGCCCGCAGCTGCTGCTGCACGCCTGCTGCGCGCCCTGTTCCAGCGCCACGTTGGAACGTCTGGCCGACCATTTTGACGTTACCATTTTATATTATAACCCCAACATTGCCCCACCGGAGGAATATCACCGCCGGGAAGCCGAACTGGAACGTTTTGTGCGCGATGCCGGGTACGCTGCCCGCGGCATCACGGTGGTGGAGCTGCCGTATGACCCGCAGGAGTTTTACACTGCAGTAAAAGGGCTGGAAAACGAGCCGGAGCGCGGCGAGCGCTGCACCGTGTGTTATCGCATGCGGCTGGAACGCGCCGCCCAGTACGCCAGGGCACACGGCTTTAACTGGTTCACCACCACCCTTTCCATCTCCCCGGTCAAGGACCCTGTGCGGCTGAACACCATCGGCTGCGAGCTGGCCCAACAGTACGGCCTGAACTACCTGCAAAGCGAGTTCCGCAAAAAGGACGGTTACAAGCGCAGCCTTGCTTTGAGCGCAGAATACGGCCTGTACCGGCAGGATTACTGCGGCTGCATTTTCAGCAAGCAGGAACGCGGCGTTTGATTGCAAGGAGAAATGTTTCATGCCAAAACATGTTTTAGTGGCTCTGCCATTGAGCGATGCCCAGCGCAGCGCCTTGCAGGCCAGCGTGCCGGAATATGAATTTATCTTTGCCCAAACCGAAACCGTTACCCTGGCCCAGGTGCTGGAGGCAGATATCATCATGGGCAATGTGCCGGTGGAGCTGATTTGCCAAAACCACCATCTGGAATGGTTCCAATCCAACTTTGCGGGACCGGATACCTATCTGGTGCCGGGCGTGCTGCCGGAGCAGTGCCTGGTGACCAACGCCACCGGCGCTTACGGGCTGGCCATCAGCGAGTGGATGCTGGGCTTGTGGCTGGGGCTGCAGAAGGATCTGTTTTTGTACCGGGACCGCCAGACGCAGCACAAGTGGGATGCCATCACCCGCCAGGTGCGGCCGGTGGCCGGGTCCCGCGTGTTATGCGTTGGCATGGGGGATATCGGCTCTAACTTTGCCATGCGCGCCCACGCCCTTGGGGCCGAGGTTGTCGGCGTGCGGCGCAGCGTGCGCCCCGGTGCCCCCTGCCCCGGTTACTGCCTGCGGGTGGTACCCCAAAGCGAACTGGACGCCGAGCTGCCGCAGGCGGACCTGGTTGCCCTGAGCCTGCCCGGCACGCCGGAAACGCTGCACATGTTTGATGCCGCCCGCCTGGCCCGCTGCAAGCAGGGGGCAATTCTGCTGAACGTGGGCCGTGGTTCCACGGTGGACTGCCTTGCCCTGGCCGATGCCGTACACAGCGGGCATTTGTTCGGTGCAGCGCTGGATGTGACTGACCCAGAGCCGCTGCCGTCAGACCATCCGCTGTGGAGCGAACCGAATGTGATCATCACGCCGCACATTTCCGGGCGTTTCAGCCTGGCCAAAACACTGGATAACATTGTAGAAATCTTTATCCATAACCTCAAGCTGTACGCTGCCGGGCAGCCGGTGGACAACCAGGTCAGCCGCACCACCCACTATGTCAGCGGCGGCAGTGGCGGCCAGCGGCTGGTGTGTGGCATGCCGTAAAGGTTCTTATTTTCAATCATTCTGCGCCAAAATATTGCATAACTCCTTTGGGTATTGTAGAATAGTGGTGTTCGCTGATTCTGCAACACACAGAGGAGTTTTTATGTTATACCAACTATTCTGGCTGTTTTTGGCCTTTTCGTTCCTGGGCTGGTGCCTGGAAGTTGCTGCCACCGCAGTGCGGCTGGGCCAGTACCGGGACCGCGGCGTGCTGCACGGGCCGCTGTGCCTGGTTTACGGCATTACCGGCTGCCTGATCACCATTGCCCTGCGGGAATTGAGCGGCGGGTGGTTCTTCCTGTTTTTGTTCAGCGCGCTGTATGCCACGGTGGTGGAATGGATTGCCGGGCATTTGCTGGAGCACTACAGCCACACCCGCTGGTGGGATTACTCTGACCGCAAATGGAACCTGGATGGGTACATCTGCCTTTCGGCTTCCGTTGTCTGGGGTGCCCTGGGCCTGGTAACCGTCAAGTGGCTGGTGCCGCTGCTGATGCGTTTGTACCAGCTGGTGCCCGCCGGGCTTGCGCATGTTCTGTTGTGGATCTTTGCCATTTTGCTGGTCATTGATCTGCTGGGCACCGCGCTGACCCTGGGCGGCCTGCGCTACAAACTGCCCAGAGTGGACAAGGTCAACAATCGCCTTGCCAACCTGACGCTGCGGATGGGGTTGTGGATTTTTGACCGCACCGAGCGCCGCATGCGCACCAAGGCCCCGCAGCTGGACCTGATACGCCCCAAGCGCACCAAAAGCACGGTGTTTGCTGCCGGGTGCAGCTTTTACAAAATCTTTTTGCTGTTTGTAATCGGCGCGTTCCTGGGCGACATCACCGAAACGATTTTCTGCCGCATTACCGCTGGGTATTGGATGAGCCGTTCCAGCCTGGTGTGGGGACCTTTCTCTATTGTTTGGGGCCTTGCCATTGCGCTGGTCACCCAGGTTTTGTACAAGTACAAAGACCGTTCGGCATTCTGGCTGTTCGGCATGGGCACCCTGTTGGGCGGTGCTTATGAGTATCTGTGCAGCGTATTTACCGAAATCGTGTTCGGCGCGGTATTCTGGGATTACAGTGCCCTGCCGTTCAACCTGGGCGGGCGTATCAATCTGCTGTACTGCTTTTTCTGGGGGCTGGCCGCTGTGGCATGGTTCAAGGTGCTGTTCCCGCCGTTGGACCGCTTGATTGAAAGCCTGCCCCGCCGCGGCGGTACCATTTTAACTTGGTGCCTGGTGGTATTTATGGCAGCCAATATGATCGTCAGCTCCGCCGCGCTGATTCGTTATGACGCCCGTTTGGAGGGCGTTGCCGCCCAGACCAGCTTGGATACCCTGCTGGACGAGCATTTCGACGATTCCTATATGCAGCGGGTCTACCCCAAGCTGGTGCACATGAATTAAATCATTTTAGTCACAGATTGCCATAGATAAATAACAGGCCCACGCCGGGATGTTCTCCTGCGGCGTGGGCCTGTTGTTGTTTGGTGGTTGTTTTTTATGTGAGTAGTTTTGGAGTTGGTTTGGGGAATTTGCTCACAAGGTGAATCGTGGGGATACATGTGAAACGTTTGATACAGCCCGTCACCCGGGACGATGCGAGCATCGTCCTCTACAGAATAAATTTTGCACACACAATGTGGCAAGCCCCCCTGGCGGGGTCGGGTGACCCCGCCCTACCTGGAGCCTTTTCCCATCTCCAATTCCTAATTTTTCATTTCTGATTCCTAGAATTATGCGGTATTGCCCTAATTCTGCCGCAACTCCTCACTCCTAACTCCTACTCGTGTTCCGCCCAATCGCGGCTTCGGCCCACGGCTTTGTGCCAGCCAGCCAGCAGCTTTTCGCGTTCCGGAGCTTCCATGTTGGGAGTAAAGGTCATGTTGCAGTGCCACAGGCTGCGGATTTCCTCACGGTCTTTCCACACGCCGGTGGCAAGGCCCGCCAGGTAGGCAGCGCCAAGGGCCGTTGTTTCGCGGATGGCCGGGCGCAGCACGGTTTTGTTCAGGATGTCCGCCTGGAACTGCATCAAAAACTGGTCGCGGGAAGCACCGCCATCCACTTTCAGGGCGGTGATGGGCTGGCCCACATCCAACTCCATCGCGTGCACCAGGTCATAGCTCTGATAAGCGATGGACTCCTCCGCCGCGCGGATGATATGGTTCTGGGTGGTGCCGCGGGTAATGCCCACAATGGCCCCGCGGGCGTACATATCCCAGTAGGGTGCGCCCAATCCGGTAAAGGCCGGAACAATATACACCCCGCCGTTATCCGGCACCTTCTGGGCGTAATACTCCGAATCCCGGCTTTCTTGGATCATGCGCAGGCCATCGCGCACCCACTGGATGACCGCCCCGCCCACAAACACACTGCCCTCCAGCGCATACTCCACCTTGCCGTTCAGGCTGATGGCAATGGTGGTCAGCAGGCCATTTTTGCTGCGGCAGATGGTATCGCCGGTGTTCATCAGCAAAAAGCAGCCGGTACCATAGGTGTTTTTGGCTTCGCCTTTGGAAAAACAGCCCTGGCCAAACAGTGCGGCCTGCTGGTCGCCCGCAATACCGGCCACCGGCACCTGTACGCCGCACAGGTCGGTGTAACCGTAAATCTCGCTGGAATCCGTCACACGCGGCAGCATGGCGCGGGGGATATCCAGCGCGTTCAGCAGTGTATCATCCCAGTCCAGCTTGTGGATATTATACAGCATGGTGCGGCTGGCGTTGGTTCGGTCCGTTACATGCACCTTGCCGCCGGTCAGCTTCCACACCAGCCAGCTGTCCACCGTGCCAAACAGAATTTCTCCCGCCTGTGCGCGCTCCCGTGCGCCCGGCACATGGTCCAGAATCCACTTGATTTTGGTTGCGGAAAAGTAGGCATCCGGCACAAGGCCGGTATTCTCTTTGATATACTCTGCCATGCCCGGCTGGCTGAGCAGCTCATCCACCAACGGTGCAGTGCGGCGGCATTGCCACACAATGGCGTTATAAATGGGGCGGCCGGTCGCTTTTTCCCACAAAATCGTGGTTTCGCGCTGGTTGGTAATGCCGATGGCGGCAATATCATGCGCATCCACGCCGCTTTGGGCTACCACCTCGTTCATCACGCCATACTGGCTGGACCATATCTCCATGGGGTCGTGCTCCACCCAGCCCTGCTGGGGGTATAGCTGCTCAAATTCGCGCTGGCGCACGGCAATAATATTCTGCTCATTATCAAACAGGATTGCCCGGCTGCTGGTGGTACCCTGATCCAGCGCAAGAACATATCTGCTCATCTTCAACCTCCCTGTTGATGGGTAACGGGGCTAAGGCAATACCGCACAATTCTAAGTGCCGATACGGCGAGCGAGGTGCGGCAGATGCTAAGACAAAAGCTCAGATAATACTGGATGCTGCAAAGGTGAGCGCCGCCAGTGGCGGAAACAGCGAACCGAAGCAGGGGCAGCGGTCGCAGAGTGCGAGGGGCTTTTGCCCCCGAAGCACGATGCGGGTACCGCAACCCGACATTATCGAGCATTTTGGCAACGCAGATGCCGTGCCGCAGCCGCCGAAGCGGTGCTTAAGCCGTAAGGCGGGAATTGTGCGGTGTTGCCCTAACTACCCGCTGTTTTTATTCCACTTTTTCCATGTTACGCGTTGCCACAACATCCACGCCGGTGCCGCACACGTTAGGCAGTACCACATCCCCGGTATGCACGGGGGCTTGCAGAGCCGCGGTATTCAGCGCAGCCATCACGGAAAACATTTTTTCCTTTGGCACCGCCTGCGCGGTTTTGACCGGGCAGCGCGGGTACAGCCCACCCGTAATGCGCACGGTGCTGGTAATGATGCGGGTGGGGTGGGTCAGTTCCTCTTTGCCGTATGCAGCGCCGTTGGGGCAGGCATTGCCGGTCACGGCATAGTCATTTGCGGTGTCCACCCGCAGATGGCACCCCTTGGGGCAGCAGATGCAGATCAGCTCTTTTATTGTTTCTGTCACGATTGCGGCACCTCCTCCACAGCAACGATCAGCGGGCCGTCCGCTTTTTGCAGCAGAGCTTTGGGCAGCGTAATGTGCTCCATCTCCCCCGGTGCCAGGCGTTCCCGCTTAAAGGCGGCAATTTTGTTTGGTCCGCAGCGCACCGTTATGGTGCTGGGCCCATAATTGCGCCGCACACGGAACGATACGCTCACGCTTTTCTGCACGCCGTCCAGCCGGATATGCTGCGGCACGGTGTAGCCAATGCCCTCCCCCGCTGCCAGCGGCAGAACGGTTTCGGTTTCTATCTCGCCATTTTGCACATAGGCTGCCGCGGCTGCACCGGCGGTTTCGCTTTCGCCGGAAACAAAATCCACCAGATCGTGCACATGCACCACGTTGCCGCAGGCAAATACACCGGGGATCTCGGTTTCCATATTTTCATATACCACGGCCCCCTTGGTGTGGGGGTCCATGGCAATACCTGCCTGGCGGGTCAACTCGTTTTCGGGGATCAACCCCACACTGAGCAGGATGGTATCCACATCAAACTCCATCTCGGTTCCAGGGATAGGGCGGCGGTTTTCATCCACCTTGGCAACGATGGCTTTTTCCACTCGCTTTTTGCCCTGAATTTCCACAATGGTGTGGGATAAGTACAGCGGAATATCAAAATCCTGCAAGCACTGCACAATGTTGCGGGTCAACCCGCCGGAATAAGGCATCACTTCCACGCAGGCGAGCACTTTGGCTCCCTCCAGCGTCATACGGCGCGCCATGATCAGGCCGATATCGCCGCTGCCCAAAATCAATACCCGTCTGCCCACCAGGTAGCCTTCCATATTTACATAGCGCTGGGCTGCACCGGCGGTATAAATTCCCGCCGGGCGGGTGCCGGGGGTGCCGATGGCCCCGCGGGTGCGCTCGCGGCAGCCCATGCACAGGATAATGCTTTTGGCCTGAATGATCTGGTAGCCCTTGCTGCGGCTGACGCAGTGTACCTGCTTATCGGGGGTTACTTCCAGCACCATGGTGCCCAGTTCCACCCGCACGCCGGTTGTGCGCAGCATCTCGATATAGCGCCCGGCGTATTCCGGGCCGGTAAGCTGCTGGCCAAACCGATGCAGGCCAAACCCGTTGTGGATGCACTGGTTCAAAATACCGCCCAGCTCTGCATCGCGTTCCAAAATCAAAATATCGCGCAGGCCATGCTGCCACGCGCTGTACGCCGCCGCCAGGCCCGCCGGGCCGCCGCCGATGATAACAAGTTCAACCATGGTTGCACCCCCTTCCGGTTTTGGTTTCACACAGCAGCACATTGGTGCCGGCTTTGTCCTGCAATACATCCAACGGGTCAATGCCTAATGTTTTGCTGATCAGTTCCAGCACGCGCGGCCCGCAAAAGCCGCCCTGACAGCGGCCCATGCCCGCGTTGCACCGCCGCTTTACGCCATCAATGCTCACGGCTGGGATCTCGCTCTGCAAGGCATCCAGAATCTCGCCCTCGGTGATCGTCTCACACCGGCAGATCACGCGGCCATAGGCGGGATTTTTGGCAATCAGCTCCGCCTTTTGCTCCGGCGGCAGCTCCTTGAACCGCACGCGGGTACGGCCATCCTTATAATCCGTCTTTGGCTCCGGCAGGTCGTTGTGGGCTGCCAGAATTTTAGTTACCTCTTTTGCCACAGCCGGTGCACTGGAAAGCCCCGGCGATTTCATGCCCGCCAGGTCAATAAAGCCCGGCGCGCCGTCCGCTTCGCCGATCACGAAGTCCCCGGTATCCACGTTGGCGCGCACACCGGCAAAGTTGCGGATGGACTCGCCAAAGCGGATCCCCGGCACACTGCGCCTGGCCGCTGCCGCCACAAAGGCAAGGCCGTCTGCCGTGCAGGCGGTATCATCCCCCGCTACCGGCTGGGCGTTCGGCCCCACCAGCAGGTTGCCGTGTACGGTGGGCGTTACCAGCACCCCTTTGCCGTTCTCGTTCGGGCACTGGAAGATCACATGGTTCACGCGGTTGCCTTCGCTTTTGTCCAGCAGATAGTATTCCCCGCGGGTAGGTTCCAGCGTAAAGGTGTGCGGCGCGGCCATCTCATGGATGGCCTGGGCGTTCAGTCCCGCCGCATTGACCACATAGCGGGCCGCAAAGCTGCCGTTTGGCGTGGTCAGCTGCCAGCCGCCGTCAATCTTTTCAATGTTGGTTACAGGAGTGCTGCGGTACAGCTCTACCCCGTTGCGCACCGCCACCTCCGCCATGGCCAGCGCAAACTCCCACGGACTGACGATGGCTGCGCTGAGGGCAAACAGCGCCCCGGCCACTGTGGGGGCAAGCTGCGGCTCCATCGCCAGGGTTTCCTCCGCTGTCAGCAGCCGGATGCCCGGCACGCCGTTTGCCACGCCGTTCGCGTACAGCTTTTGCAGGTGGGGCAGCTCTGCCTGGCTCAGCGCCAGCACCAGGCTGCCGCACTGGCGGTAGGGCACATCCAGCCGGGCGCAGATTTCCTTTGCCAGCGCCACGCCCTGCACATTCAGGCGGGCCATTTGGGTGCCCGGTTCCGGGTCATACCCGGCGTGCAGGATGGCGCTGTTTGCCTTCGTTGTTCCATCCGCCACATCGTTTTCTGCTTCCAGCACTGCCACATGCAGCGGATAGTGCGACAGTTCATACGCTGCAGCTGCACCAACCACACCACAGCCAATGATTGCTACATCCAGCATAACTACCTCCCAGTTGTATTGGTCATTCAGGATGCAAAAATCCATCCTGTCACCATGGTTTCCATTGGTTTAATCATAGCTTTAAATGCACAAAAAATCAAGTTCAAGTTGATTTATTTTGCACATTTCGTCGCCATTGTGTAGACAGCGGAATAGAGGTCCGTTGCTTTGTTTGCTGCTGCCTTTCTATGCAAAAACTGCCGCACCTGGCTTTCCCGGTGCAGCAGCTTTTTGTGTTTTTATGGGGTGAATAATCGTACTATCAGGCCAAATAGTCACGCAATAACCGTTCCAGTGTGGGGCGGGATACGCCAACAGCGGCGGCCAGCTGGATTTTATTCAGCTCACGGCACTGGTAGCGGGCGTACAGAGCATCAAAATCCGTCGGCAGCTGGGCAGGCTTGCGGCCTTTATACTGCTAAAAAAAACCGCCCACGCATTCAACGTTTTCACGTTAAATTTATGAGCGATTTTGGTTGGGCCGGCCGGATTTGGCAAGCCGCGCCCTAAAAACAGTCCGCTGGACTGTTTTTACCCGGCGGGACGTGGGACGCCGGGCACGGGCTGTTCAAATTCGGCCTATGTTCTCCCACCGCCGTTTATTACAAATAAAAAGATGCAACCCCCTGCGAGGTTGCATCTTGGTTGGGCCGGCCGGATTTGAACCGACGCAATGGAGGAGTCAAAGTCCTCTGCCTTACCGCTTGGCGACGGCCCAGCAAAAGAAAAGACCGCGCAGCATAATCACTGTGCGGTCTTTGGTGGGGTGCCTAGAGAGATTCGAACTCTCGGCCTCCAGAGCCACAATCTGGCGCGCTAACCAACTGCGCCATAGGCACCATAGAATGCGCCCGAAGGGACTTGAACCCCTGGCCCACTGCTTAGAAGGCAGTTGCTCTATCCACCTGAGCTACGGGCGCGCACGGGTCAGTTCCTGTTGTCTGGGAACATGCTGCGAGAATTATAATATCACATGGGGCGCATTGTGTCAATAGTAAAGTCCAATTTTTTTGAACTTTTTTATTTGTGTTTTTATCGGGGCTTTCTGCCCGGCTTTTAATAGATTCCTGCCGGGGCCTGGGTGTTTACGAAATACAGCTCGTACCACAAAATAAAGGAATAGAAGCTCCAAATCTTGGTCATGTTCTTGGCCTTGCCCGCCTTATGATCATCCAGCAGGCGCATGATTTCGTCCACATTAAAGAACTTTTCGGCAACGGGGCCAGTGAACTTTTCCTTTACCATATTATAGTACTTATCTTCCCGCAGCCAGTCGTTCAGCGGCACGGGGAAGCCCAGCTTTTTGCGATGGGCAACACTTTCCGGCAGCTGCTTCATGGCGGCACCGCGCAGAGCGATCTTGGTGGACTCTTTGCCGGAGCGGTATTTCTGCGGGATGGACAGTGCCACATCCAGCATGTTGCGGTCCAGGAAAGGCACGCGCAGTTCCAGGCTGTTGGCCATGCTCATGCGGTCGGCTTTCAGCAGGATATCATACAGCATCCAGGTGTGCATATCCACCCACTGCAGCTGGGTGGGTTCATCCAGACCCTGCACTTTATCAAAATAAGGCTTAAAGAACTGTTCCGGGCGGGGGCTGTGGTAGTTCTTTTTCAGGCAGCGGTCACGTTCAGCCGGGTCCAGGAAAACATAGTTGGCGCGCATATAGCGCTGCCAGGGTTCTTCTGCACCGCGCACCAGGAAGTGCTTGCCCTTAAAGTCCGGCAGTTTGGATGCCACTGCGCCTGCAGCCTTACGCAGCGCTTTGGGCACCTTATGCTCGTAATCCATAAAGTGAACCGCCTGGCAGTACATGGGGTAGCCGCCAAACAGTTCATCGGCACCTTCGCCGGAAAGCACGACCTTGACGTACTTGCGGGCGTTCTGGGCCAAAAAGTAAAGCGGAACTTCCGCCGGGTTGGGCATGGGTTCATCCAGGTACCACTGGATCAGGCGGTTGGCTTCAAAGAACTGTTCGGCATCCACCTTATTGGCAATGCTGGGCACACCGATTTCTTTACTGAACTCCTGGGCATACGGCAGCTCGGAGTATTTTTCCTCCGCATAGCCGACCGAGAAGCTCTTGACATGCGGAGTACCCTTAGCAACCTCGTTGACCACAAAGCTGGAATCCACACCGGAAGAAAGGAAGCAGCCAACCTCAACATCGGCAATCTGGTGGGCGGCAACGCTTTCGGCAAAGGTATCGGTGATGATTTTTTCCCACTCTTCCAGGCTCTTGGAATCGTCCACATGGTACTTGATCTCATAGTAGCGTTCCACTGTCAGCTCGCCATTTTCCCAGGTGAACATACATCCGCTGGGCAGCTTGTAGACATTTTTGAACATGGTTTCCTCATTGGGGATATACTCAATGCTCAAATATTCCGGCAGGCGTTCCTCGTTTAGTTCCTTTTTGAAACCGGGATGAGCCAGAAAGCTTTTGATCTCGCTGCCAAACAGGAACAGACCATCCTGATTATAATAATAGAACGGTTTGATACCGAAGATATCCCGCGCACCAAACATGGTTTTGGTTTTCTGGTCCCAGATCACGAAGGTGAACATGCCGCGCAGTTTGCCGGGCAGCTGATTGCCCCACTGCTCATAGCCATGCAGCAGCACCTCGGTATCGGACCGGGTGGCAAAGGTATGGCCTGCGGCGATCAGTTCCTCGCGCAGGGTCTGGAAGTTATAGATCTCGCCGTTAAAAATGCAGACAAGACTGCCATCCTCATTGAACATGGGCTGCTTGCCGCCCTCCAGGTCAATGATGGAAAGGCGGCGGTGGCCCAGGGCTACCTGGTCGTCCACATAGTAGCCTTCGCCGTCCGGGCCGCGGTAGGTGATCAGGTCCGCCATTCCTTTTACAATGCGGCGGGCGGTTTCCGCTTTATGGTTGCGCTCAGCAAAGCCAGTAATGCCACACATAGGCGCTTTCCCCTCTCTATATTATAATGGTTTGTTTTGTTACAGGCTGGCGTTTCTATGATTGCCAAAAGGGCGGCGGGTGCACAATGTGCGCCCCTACGGGGGCCAGCGATTTTATTTATAGTGTGTGATAGCTTTTATTCTATCATCAATCCCGCAGGCCCTTATTGCCATAGTAGCGGGCGGTTTTGCGGTAGTAGTTCAGCTGGCTGCGGATGTACCAGAGCCAGCGCTTCAGGTTCCAATCCTCTTTGCAGAACAGCTGGTGGGCACATTTGCCCTCTTTTTTCAGCTTATCCGCACGGGCCAGCAGATCCGGGTCCTTCAGGTATTTTTTGATCACGCCGTAGGGGGCAATCATCCACAGGCTCTTGGTATCGGCAATGGTCAGGCCAAGTTCCTTGTGCTCCAGCACATCCTCCACCAGCCACTTGGACAGATTATACCCTGCCGCGGTGACAAAGTAGCTGGAACGGCCCTGACGGGGGTTCATCTCAAACATCTTGTACTCGCCGGTGCGGGCGTCGTACTTGATGTCCATATTGGCAAAGCCTTCCCACTGCATATCTTCCAAAAAGTTTTTCAGCTTTTCCAGCAGGGCAGCATCATTGTATTCGGGGTCAGACAAGATGGCCGCATAGTTGCCGATGCCTTCGGGGGTCTGCTCTTCCAGCAGGGGGCGACCCAAAGCCATCAGTTTGACTTTGTGGTCCAGGCCGCAGTAGGCGTTCAGCACACGCATGCAGTTGTCATCGCCGGGGATATACTCCTGCAGAATCAATTCGTCCTGGTAGCTGCTGCCGTAAATGGCGGCGGTGATGGCGTCAAATTCTTCGCGGTTATTGGCAAGGAACACCTTTTTCTTGTGGGGGAAGGTGCAGTTCCAATACGCCGGGGAATTGCTCGCCTTGATGATAACGGGGAACGCAAACGGCAGTTCTATATTTTTATAGTTCTGCGCATTGCAGGTTGCCGTTTTGGGGTAGCTCAGGCCGTGTGCTTCGCAGGCACGGTAAAAGTTTTCCTTAATATCCAGGTCCAGCACGGTTTGCAGTTCCGGGCAGGCAAAGTGGTAATAGGGTTTCAGGGCATCGCGGTGGCGGCCCATCAACACGGTGTAACCGTCCGCGCAGGAAACCAGCACCAGCGGCTTGTCCGCATGGGCTTTTGCGTAATCGGTCAGCGTTTTTACAAACGTTTCATCGTTTTCCAAATCAGGTTCCAGCACGGCAATTTTTACAAGATTGGTGTTGGAAGTTGCAACCAGCGCACCCTTGCAGATGGCCACGCTGCGCACGCCATACTGCTGGTAAAAGCTGCGTGCCATACCATAAACATTGGCATCGCTGCCAAGAAGTACCGGTAAAAAATCAGACATAATACCAAACCTTTCCCATTTTGGTTATCCTTTATTTTACCGCCATTGCCACCACATGTCAAACGGCAATATCGCCTGCTTTGGGGGTGCGGGCACGGCGTTTTTTGTCTGCGCGGGCGAAAATTCCAGCAGCATTCGCCGCAAAATGCTTTTCTTTACGGCGCGAACCGTGTATAATAGGGCATATCGTACAAACAGTACCGGTTCCCGCCGGGGCAAGAAAGTAATAACCTGCGGTTTGTTTTTAACTCCGCAGCCAGTTGAGGATTATAACCATGTGTGGAATTGTTGGCTTTGTCGGCGCACGCGCCGACATGCAGGAAATTTTGCAGGGCATGATGGATGCCATCGCCCACCGCGGCCCCGATGGCCAGGGCCAGTTTATTGAAGGCCCGGCAGCCCTTGGCCAGCGCCGCCTTTCCATCATTGACCTGGAGGGCGGCAAACAGCCCATGTTCAATGAGGACCAGAACCTCGCCGTCATCTTTAACGGCGAGATCTACAACTTCCAGGAGTTGACCGCCGAATTGATGCGCGCCGGGCACACCTTCGCCACCCGGTCCGACACCGAAGTTTTGCTGCACGGGTACGAGCAGTGGGGCAAGGAGATGCTGCAAAAGCTGCGCGGCATGTTCACTTTTGCCATCTGGGACCGCAAGAACGAAACGTTGTTCTGCGCGCGCGACCATTTTGGCATCAAGCCGTTCTATTATTACCAAAACGATGCCGGAGAGCTGCTGTTTGGCAGCGAGATCAAAAGCTTTTTGGCCCACCCCGGCTTCAAGAAAGAGCTGAACGAAGAGCAGCTGCCGCTGTATCTTTCCTACCAATATTCCCCCGGGGAGGATACGTTCTTCAAGGGCGTCAAAAAGCTGATGCCCGCCCACTGGCTGGAATGGAAAGCCGGGCAGCTGACGGTGCAGCGCTACTGGCAGCCCAAGTTCGACCCCGATGATTCCCGCACACTGGAAGAGTGGGAGGACGAGATCGGCGCGGCGATGAAAGAGAGCGTGCAGGCACACAAGATCGCCGATGTTGAGGTCGGCAGCTTCCTTTCTTCCGGCGTGGATTCCAGCTACATGGCCGCGCTGGCCCATGTGGACAAAACATTCACCGTTGGCTTTGCCAACAAGCAGTATGACGAAACCGACTATGCACAGGAGTTTTCCAAGCACATCGGGGTTAAGAATTACGCTTACCGCATTACGCCGGAGGAATACTGGGCCAACCTGGGCAAGATCCAGTACCACATGGATGAGCCTCTGGCGGATGCCGCTTCGGTCGCGCTGTACTTTGTCAACCGCGAAGCATCCAAGCAGGTCAAGGTCTGCCTGTCCGGTGAGGGTGCCGATGAATTTTTCGGCGGGTACAACATTTATAAAGAGCCGTTTACCGTAACCTGGTATGACAAGATTCCCCTGCCCATCCGCCGGGCCATCGGCGCGGTGGCGGACCTGCTGCCGCCGGTGCATGGCATCAACTTCTTGGTGCGCCGCGGCAAGCCGCTGGCGGAGCGTTACATCGGCAACACCAACCTGATGGATGAGCACCGCAAGAAAAAGCTGCTGAAAAACTACCACCCCGGCAAGCTGCCCACCGACCTTTCCCGCCCGTACTTTGAGCTTTCCAAGGGGCAGGACGCTGTGACCCAGATGGAAACCTGCGACCTGAACCTGTGGATGGTGGGCGATATTCTGCTGAAAGCCGACAAGATGAGCATGGCCAACAGCCTGGAGCTGCGCGTGCCGTTCCTGGACCGCAAAGTATTTGAACTGGCAAGTCATATTCCGACCAAGTGCAAGGTGAACGCCACCCAGACCAAGATTGCGATGCGCGGTGCGGCAGAAAAGACCATTCCCGCCAAAACGGCAGACAAAAAGAAGCTCGGCTTCCCTGTTCCGGTACGCGCCTGGCTGCGGGATGAGCAGTATGCGGGCGTTGTGCGCAAGGCATTTAACACCCCCGCCGCGGAGCAGTTTTTCCGCACAAAAGAGCTGAATGCCATGCTGGACCAGCATATTTCCGGCAAGCGGGATAACTGGCGGCAGATCTGGTGCATTTTTATGTTCTTAGTCTGGTACGATGAATACTTTGTAAAACGCTGAGGTGATAACAACATGCTGTTAAAACAACTGCTGAAAAATCTGGACTATACACTTGTTCAGGGCTGCCTGAATACCGAAGTGACTGACATTTACTATGATTCCCGCAAGGTAACGCCGGGCGGTCTGTTTGTCTGCATCGTCGGCACCCAGCGGGACAGCCATGATTACGCCGCGGACGTTGCCGCCAAAGGCGCCGCCGTGCTGGCCATCCAGCACGACCTGCCCGCCGAGGTGCTGGCCGCTTTGCCGGATGTGACCGTGGTCAAGTTCGAGAGCACCCGTTACGCCATGGCGCTGCTTTCCACCGCCTATTTTGGCCGTCCCGCGCTGGAAATGACGATGGTTGGCGTGACCGGCACCAAGGGCAAAACCACCACCACCCACATGATCAAGGCTGTGCTGGAAGCCGCAGGTCACAAGGTCGGCATGGTCGGCACCAACGGCGTGTATTACCCCGGCCACCACTATGACCTGAACAACACCACCCCCGAGAGCTATGAGCTGCAAAAGATCCTGCGCCAGCTGGCGGATGCCGGGTGCGATGCCTGCGTGATGGAAGTTTCCAGCCAGGGCATTATGATGGACCGCGTGGCGGGCATCCATTATAAAGTGGGCGTGTTCACCAACCTGTACCCGGACCACATCGGCCCCGGCGAACATTCCAGCTTTGAGGAATACCGCAGCTGGAAAGGCAAGCTGTTCCAGCGCTGTGATATCGGCGTGGTGAACGCTGACGACCCCAACACCGAAGCATTGCTGGAAGGCCACACCTGCAAGCTGGTTACCTATGGCATCCACGCCCCCAAGGTGGACTACCGCGCCAGCGAGCAGTACCGCCTGCTGCGCAACAAGGAGATGCTGGGCGTTGAGTTCGCCCTGACCGAGCCGGACGGCCACACGCTGGACGTACAGGTGGGCATGCCGGGGCTGTTCAGTATTTACAACGCCCTGGCCACCATCGGCGTGGGCAAGGTGCTGGGCCTTGCGGATGCCCCCATCCATGAGGGACTGAAAAAGGCGCTCGTCAAAGGCCGTGTGGAGCTGGTGCCCATCAGCCACAAGTTCACCATCCTGATCGACTATGCCCACAACGAAGCCGCCACCGAAAGCCTGATTGAAACCCTGCGGGAGTACAACCCCAACCGTCTGGTCGTGGTGTTCGGCTGCGGCGGCAACCGCAGCAAGCTGCGCCGTTACGGCATGGGCGAAGTGTGCGCCAAGTTGGCGGATTTCAGCATCCTGACCGAAGACAACAACCGCTTTGAAAAAGTGGAAGATATTATCGCGGACATCAAAACCGGCATGGCCAAGGGCAACCCGGACGCCAAGTATGTGGAAATTCCCGACCGGCTGGATGCCCTGCATTACGCCATTGACCACGCGCAGGAGGGCGACCTGATTGCCGTAATTGGCAAAGGCCACGAAGCCTACCGTGACCGCGAGGGTGTTAAAACGCCGTTTTTGGAGCGCGAGCTGATTGAAGAGTACGCCGCTGAAACTGGGGTAGAATAAGCAATTTTGCAGGGCTATGCTTTGCCTTTTGCTGCTTTGCGGCAAAAGCGGCACGGCCCTGCTTTTCTTTTGCGCAAAACTATGGTATACTGTTTGTGTATGCTAAAAAGTATACACAAAATTCAAACCGAACCAATGCGGAAAGGAGGCCGGTTTGATGACCACACAACCACCTGACCGGCTTTTCCGCCCAGTCAGCCCAGCAGCACAGGCCAAGGGCGAGCGCGTGTTCTGCGCTGCCGTGGCGCTGCTGCTGGTTTTATCGGAGGTATTCAGCTCCAACATTCAAAACACACTGCCCACATTCAGCCATGTGTGCCGCATTGCCTTAACCGTTACGGCGGCGGTGCTGCTGGTTGCCAAAAGCCTGCTGCTGACCCAGTGGCAGACCAAACAACAGGCGCTGACGGCTGCCGCGTTGGCCGCTTTTGCGGTGTTTACCACCGCATACGGGCACGACCAATGGTTTTTGTTTGCCGTTTTGCTTGGCATTGGTGCCAAGGATGTTGATTTGCGCCGGGTGCTGCAGGTCTACCTTGCCGCAGCGGCTGGCGGGCTGCTGGCGGTGCAGCTGCTGCACGCCGCAACGCCGCTGATGCCCTACCTGTACTACTGCCGCAACTGGGATTACGGCTATGGCCATTACAACGGGTACGGTGCCCGGCTGGCCGGTGTGTTTTTTGCCTGGGGCTGGCTGCGTTGGCCGCGCCTGCGCTGGTGGGACTGGGGCGGCTTGGCTACCCTGGCAGCCTACACGCTGCTGGTGCCCGGCTGCCGCGGGGCAGGCATTGCCATGGTGCTGCTGCTGGTTTTGTTTTTGCTGCAGCGTGCCTTGCCCGCCTTTTTTGAAAGCCGCATCTGGCACGGCATGGCTCTGGCTGCCGCACCGCTGGCGCTGGGGTTCAGCCTGTTGGCCGGGCGGCTGTTTGACCCGGATCATCCCACCGCCACCCCGCTGCTGGACAAACTGAACGGCCTGCTTTCCGGCCGGTTCGAGATCTGGCACCATGTGTTCTGGGGGTATCCCCTCTACCACCCGGAGCAGGACGGGGTGCCCGGCTGGTACCATGATGCCATGCCCAAGGCCGTTACCCTTTTGGGTGGCCTTGCCACTGATGGAGACGAGCACCACGCCATTGATAACTCTTTCCTTGCCATCCCGATGAACAAGGGTGTGCTGGGGGCCGTGGTGATTGGGGTCATCTTCCTGCTGTTGATGTGGCGGCTGTGCCAAAACCACTGCACGGGCGAGACTTTGTTTTTGACGGTGATCCTGGTTTACTTTTTGATGGAAAACAAATGCTTTTTGTTCTCCGCCGACCCGTTCATTCTGCTGCTGCCCGCAGCGCTGTTTCCCGCAAAGGGCAAGCCTCTGCCGGTCGTCTGCCCGCCGGTAACACGAGGGTGTATCTGAAAAGAATAGAAAAGCTGCCTGAACCTGTTTGCAGTGTGCAAACGATCCAGGCAGTTTTATTTTTATCCAATTTGTTTTTTGTCAAAAGCGGGCTTATCTCACAGCTCGCTGAGGATATTGCCGTCAATGGAGATGGTGATGACCTGCCACGGGATGAACTTGCCGCTGTTCTGCAAGGCCACCTTGGCGGCGCGTTCCAGCCCGCCGCAGCAGGGCACTTCCATCCGCACTACGGTCACGCTCTGGATGTTATTTTCGCGGATAATCTGGGTCAGCTTTTCGCTGTAATCCACATCGTCCAGCTTGGGGCAGCCCACCAGCGTGATATGGCCGCGGATGAACTTTTGATGGAAGTTGGCGTAAGCATAGGCCGTGCAGTCCGCTGCAATCAGCAGTTTGGCCCCATCAAAGTAGGGGGCGTTGACCGGAACCAGTTTGATCTGCACCGGCCATTGGGAAAGCTGAGACCGCAACACCGGCATGTCCTCCCCTGCCGGTTCCGGCTTATGCTGCATCTGGCGCATCTGGCTGCCGGGGCAGCCGTGGTGCATTTGCGGCACAGGCTGGTGGAACATGCTACGGGCCGCGCTGCCGGGGCAGCCGCCCAGCGGCTTTTGGACGGCTGCGGCTTTCTGGCGCTTGTTTTCCTCCACAGCCTTTTCATCATAAGCGGCGGCTTCGCGCTCCACAAAGGTGATAGCGCCGGTGGGGCAATGGGGCAGGCAGTCGCCGAAGCCATCGCAGTAGTCATCCCGCATCAGTTTGGCCTTGCCGTTGACCATGGCGATAGCACCTTCGTGGCAGGCATTGGCGCAGGCACCGCAGCCGTTGCATTTATCGGTATCGATCTGGATAATTTTGCGAATCATAGAGGGTGTTCCTTTCTCCGCGCCGTTCAATGCCGTGCATTGCTGTGCGGCGCGCTGCTCTTTTCTTTTTGCTGTGCTTGTATTATAATGCCATCAGGCCAATAAATCTGTGGTTATAACCACAAAAAGCGAGGAATCCCATGGAAAAAACAGCCAGCACCCCCATCCAGCTTTTCCGCGGCATGACGGCGGACGAACTTGCCGCCCTGCGCGCCGCCCACTGCATCCGTGTGCAGCGTTATGACAAAAACGCTCTGATCTACCATGCGGGCCGTGTGGTACATGAGATCGGCATTGTGCAAAGCGGCAGCGTAAACGTAGAATCCAACGACCTGTGGGGCAACAAAAGCATTTTGAGCCATGTGGAAGCCGGGCAGGCGTTTGCCGAAACTTATGCCTTGTGCGGCGAGCCGCTGATGGTGGATGTGGCCGCCGCGGAGCCGTGCGAAATTTTATGGCTGGATCTTGTACCCATGCTGCAGCAGCAAAACACTGCCGCCAGCTGGTACCCCAAGTTTTTGCACAACCTGTTACTGCTTTCTATGCAGAAAAACCTGGCGCTCTCCCAACGCATCCGGTGCACCACACCAAAAAGTGCGCGTGGGCGGCTGCTGACCTATCTTTCCGCGCAGGCAGTGCGGGCGGGCAGCACGCATTTTTCCATCCCGTTTGACCGCCAGCAGCTGGCGGACTACCTGAACCTGGACCGCAGCGCACTTTCCAAGGAGCTGGGCAAAATGCGGGACGATGGGCTGATCCGCTGCCGCAAAAACGAATTTGAGCTGTGCGGAACGGAATAACGCCCCCTTATCCCCTATCCTTAAGGCAACACCGCACAATTCCCGCCTTGCGGCCTGCTTCGTCCAGCTTGTTGGCTTTTAACAGGCGGATCACTTCGGGGATATTAGTCTGGATGGGGCACCCCTGCTGGCAGCGCGGCTTTTTGCAGCCCAGACACTGGTTGGCTTCGTCCATGACATGTAGTGCCATTGTTTTTTCTCATTTTGCAACGATTTTGCGTGTTAAAAGTGCAACAAAGTTTCAGCTCCGCGCACTTTTTATCCATACTTATATTATAATAGCACTACATGCGCCGTGTACGCAAACCCCATGGGCTGTATTTTGTACCGGCAAAGTAGCGAAAAATCAACCGCTTTGCTGTGCATATCAGCAGCAATTTGCAGTTTTTGGTCCTGTCCCGTCAAACCCGCAAGGCTGGTGCCCGCCGGAATTTTTGCGTGCTTTAACAGCGGCAGCGCGCTGCGCTTTGCCCCCAGCACCAACAGGTACGGCGGCAGCGCGGGCAGGCCCGCGGCGGGCACATCCAGCACAGCATCCAGTACCAGTCGCCGCAGGCGGGCCGTGGGGTAGCGCTTGGTTTTCAGGCGGTCATACAGATCATTTACCGTTTCTGCTTCGCGGGCTGCGGCATACAGGCGGTTTTCCAGCCCTTCGCCCGCGCCGCGTAAGGTACTCAGCTGCTCCGGCGTTTTGGTGCGCAGCAAAGTCAGCACTGCGGTGCTGAACTTTTCCGGGTCCGCCAGCTGACCTTGTTCCGCGGCCTGGCGGTACAGCTCCATGGCTGCCTGCGGCACAAAGGGGCTGGCAGCCTTGATTCCTTGCGTATGCACCAACTGCCGGATATGGGAAGCCGAAGCCAGTGCCTGCCCCTGCACCTGACCGGTCTGGGCGGTGCCATGGGCTGCGCCCAGACGCGGCAGGGGCAGCAACTGCATGGCTGCCCCCTGCCGCAGAATGGCCTTGCAGTATTCGATCCCCAAAATGTTGTTGGGCGTTTGCAGCAAATCCGCAGCGCCGGGGCACAATGTTTCGGCGGCTGCGGCACGGGCGGCGGCAAAGGGCAGGCCGCTTTCCAGCTGGCTGCGCAGCGCCGCCGGGAACGCCGCACTGCACAGCGCGGCAGCCGCTGCCTGCAAGGGGGCGGGCTCCGGGGTTTCGGCACCGAACGCAAGGGTATCGCACCCCAGCGCGGCCAGCAGATGTACCCCGGCAGCGGCAAACTGTTCTGCGCTGGCGTTGGCATAGGGCGCAGGCAGCGCCACCACCAGGTCCGCCCCGGCAGCCAGCGCTGCGCGCACCCGCACAGCTTCCGGCAGGATGGGTACCCCACCGCGCTGCACAACGCCGGTGCTCATACACACCGCGATGGTACTGGCTCCCCGCTGCCGCAGCATGCGCAGCTGCAATGCGTGGCCGCTGTGGAACGGGTCATACTCTGCAATGATGCCGACAAAATTCATATCGTCTACCCCTGATTCTCTGCAAATTCTGTTCGCTTATGCCGAAAAGAGCCTTGCAATGTTTTCTGCTTCATTATATAATAAATTTGTCTGATACAAAAGGGCCAATACAAAAACCGGGTCCCGCCCGGCATGGTTCTTAAATTTTGAAGGAGGACAAATCCAATGAAGATCCTTGTTATCAACTGTGGTTCTTCCAGCCTGAAATATCAGCTCATTGATATGCAAGGCGAGAAGGTGCTGTGCAAGGGCCTGTGCGAGCGCATTGGCATGGAAAGCAGCATGATTACCCATGAAGCCAACGGCAATAAAGCCACCACCCCGGCCATCTTCCCCACTCACACCGAAGCATTTGCTGAGGTTGTGAAGAAGATGACCACCGGCGATGGCAAGGTCATTGATGATGTCAGCGAGATCAACGCCATCGGCCACCGCGTGGTCCACGGCGGCGAAAAGTTCCAGGCCAGCTGCCTGATCACCCCCGAAGTGATCGAGACCCTGCGCGAGCTGAGCCCCCTGGCCCCGCTGCACAACCCTGCCGGCATCCTGGGTATCGAGGCCGCCAAAAAGGTCTTTGGCGATATCCCCAATGTTGCCGTGTTTGATACCGCTTTCCATTCCACCATGCCGCCGAAGGCTTTCATGTACGCCATCCCGTATGAATATTACGAGAAGTACGGCGTGCGCCGTTACGGCTTCCACGGCACCAGCCACAAGTACGTCAGCTACCGCGCTGCCGAATATCTGGAAGAGCCCATCGACCGCCTGAAGCTGATCACCTGCCATCTGGGCAATGGTTCTTCCATTGCTGCAGTTGACCAGGGCAAGGTTGTGGATACCTCTATGGGCATGACCCCGCTGGCCGGCCTGATGATGGGCACCCGCTGCGGCGATATCGACCCTTCTGTGGTCAACTACCTGAAGTACACCCTGAACATCACCGGCCACCAGCTGGACGAGATTCTGAACAAGAAGTCCGGCCTGCTGGGTGTCTCCGGCGTTTCCAGCGACAAGCGTGACGTTGAGGCAGCAGCCGCCGCCGGCAACCCGCGCGCACAGCTGGCCAGCGATATGCTGAACTACCAGATCAAGAAGACCATCGGCAGCTACATTGCCGCTATGGGCGGTGTTGACGCCATCGTGTTCACCGGCGGTATCGGCGAGCATGACGCTGACTCCCGTGCCAAGATCTGCCACCACATGGATTGGCTGGGCATCCGCGTGGATACCGACAAGAACGCCAACGCCCACAAGCAGAACAAAGATGTTGTGGAAATCACCGCTTGGGGTGCCAAGGTTCGCACCCTGGTCATCGAGACCAACGAAGAGCTGATGATTGCCCGTGACACCAAGGAAGTTCTGGGCAACGAAGGCTTGCTGTAATTGCACCTATATTCCAGCTCAAGCGCCTAAAACTGAACTAAGCTAAAAAATCCGCTCCTTTTGCAAAAAAGGGGGCGGATTTTTTGGTTAATTAAGAAAGAAAAAATAATAAAGAATAATTGTGGTGGACTGCGGCGCGGGCGCGCCGCTCAGAATTTTTTTGGGGGGTGCGGGATAGTGGAACAAGATTGGTGGGCTTTTATCGTGCACTGTAGGGAACGGTCTTGACCGTTCCGGAACCGTAGGACAGATTTAAGGCAATACCGCATAATTCTAAGTGCCGATACAGCGAGCGAGGTGCGGCAGCTGCTAGGCCAAAAGCGCAGATAATACTGGATGTCTTATCGAGTATTTTGGCGGGGCAGATGCCGTGCCGCAGCTGCCGGAGCGGTGCTTAAGCCGCAAGGCGGGAATTGTGCGGTGTTGCCTTAACTATAAATGTGACCGTCAACATTGCAATCGTATTTTGGCTTCCCTTGAGGGAAGCTGTTCGCGCAGCGGATTGAAGAGTAGTTCCACACGCAGAGCCTAAAAATGCAGGTTATTATTCCCACCCGGCGGCCAGAGGGCTCTGCGCCCGCAGGCGCGTTTCGGAGGCCAACCGGGATTGAAAATCCCGGCTCTTAGGCCGGAGATGGCCGCCCTACCGCGCAATAGTTTAATAGAATATTATGTCATTTAAAATGTGCGCCAAAATTCATGTCCGTCCGGGGCATTGTCCCCTACAAATGCTTTGCGATGTTTGGCACTACGGAGCATATGTTCGGCAAGATTCAGGCCCGTCCGGGGCGCCGCCCCCTACAAATAATTTATTTGTTTCTCCCATATTTTTAATGCATAGTCCGGCCTCAGGTCCGGCGGGGTCGGGTGTCCCCGCCCTACAGTGCGGCGGGCGTGTAGTCATCCGTTCTTACCGTATCCCCTGCAAAATCTCCACCACTTCCGCTTTATCCTGCCAACGGTACACCGATGCCACATAGTAGCTGTCCCCTGCTGTCCATGTCACTACGCTGCGTTCCTGAATCTCTTCTGCCGTCAAAGCTGCAATATCATCCACAAGCACGAACTGCTGTGCAATGTTTTCTTCATCTTCCTCTGTGATTGCATCATCCGGCCCGCGGCCCTGAATGTTGACTTTGTTTTCCAGCGGCATTTGGGCAATCCCCAGCAGCTGCTGTTCCCTGCCCTGTTTGCCATTATCAATCAGGCAGTAGTACACGCCGTATTTCTGATAGGTGCTGTCGTCCCATGCTACGGTACATCCTTCCGGAACATAGGTCAGCTGCATTTGTTCCATGGGGATGTCGGTCTGCGGCGCTTCCTGCACGGCAAGGTATGCCCGGCTGCCCTCCAGGATCACGGCAACTCTTGGCCAAAAGGCATAGGCGGTTGTTGCCAGCACTGCACAAACGGCAGCGATGATGACTATTTTCAGCAGCCGTCGGGGTGTGCGGCGCACCTGCGGCACAAATGGCATTGGCACATTGGCTGGTGCCAGCTGTTCCAGCGCTGCCAAGTCTGTTTGCTGCTGGGCGGCGCACGCCTGCACCAGCAGTTCATCCAATAGTTCTTTCATAAGGTCAGGCCCTCCTGTTCCAGTAATTGTTTCAGCTTTTGCCGGGCGCGGCGGCTGCGCTGGCGCACCGTAGCGGCGTGCAGCCCCAGTGCTGCCGCAATTTGTTCCCCGGTCATGCCCTGCCCGTATTGCAGCTGCAAGATGGCGCGGTCGGTTTCTTCCAGCGCCTGCATTGCCGCCAGCAGGCAGCGCACGGTCTCGCTACGTTCCAGCTTTTCCTGCGGCAGCGGGCCAGCATCCGGCAGGGCGGCAAATACTGCATCTTCTGCCGGTTCAGCCCGCCGGCTCCGCCGCATGTTCAGGGCCGTATGGCGCACCGTGACCAGCAGCAAATGGCGCAGCTTTTCCGCATCGGTCGTATCGGGCCGTGCCCGGTTCAGCCGCAGCCAGCTTTCCTGCACAGCATCCTGCGCCAGATGGCTGTCCTGCAAAATTTTATTTGCCAATGTACACAGGCGGCCATAATCCTGCACCAATGCCTGCTGCAAGGTATCTGCCGAGAACATTCTCTTCTCCCTCCTTTTTCCTTTATTCAGAAAGGCCTTTCACTTCTCTAACACGCCGTCCCCACATTTTGTGACAGCAAAAGCGGCACCCATGTTACCGGGTGCCGCTCTGTTTCCTTTAGCAACACAAAAGCCTGCGGCGGATTGCAGGCGCAGTTCCACCACAGGCTGTATATTTTTATGTTACAGGCTGGAATAGCCAAAGCTGTTGACCAGTGCGTCAATGCGTTTGCCCTGTTTGCACCATGGGCAGTCGCGGGAATCATAGCTCTGGTAATCGCCAAGGTCGTTGGGGTTAAAGATGGAAGTAACGGGGTAGCCTGCGCACTCTGTCTGGGTGGCAAAGATTGCGCCAATGCCAACTACCTGGCCGCCGTAATAATTGATCGCTTCCACAGCAGCCTGCGCGGTATAACCGGTGGTAACGGATGCTGCCAGGATCAGCACATGTTTGCCCGCGATCATGGGAGAGGTATTTTCGCGGAACAGCAACTGGCTGCCGGTGGTGTGTTCCGGCGTGACCACATAGATGGTCTGGTGGGCGTTCATGTTTACATAGCCATCGCGGGTCAACTCGCTGGCCATGCAGGCGCCGATCACCTCGGTGCCGTCCAGGCAGAGGATGGTATCCACGATGGTGGTGTGGGTATAAGAGCTGACCAGTTCCAGTGCCACGGCGCGCGCTTCGGAAAGGCGGGTCTTTTGCATGGTAACGTCAATGTAATAATTGATATGGCTGTGGCTTGTGGCAAAGTGCCCCTTTGCCACGCGCAGTACAAGATCCTGTTTTTGGGTGGGTAATTTGACCATATTGATTGCCATGTGTCTCACTCCTGTTCTGTCATTTCAACCGATAAATCGCTCTCTTTCTTTTATTTTATTGTAAAACATCCCCATATGCAAGAGCTTTTTGGTGGCAATTCCGTACAAAATGCCGGGCTGTAATTTGGTTGAACTGCTATTTTTTGCGTTTTTGCTGTCTTGTTTTGCCGCTTTACACCCTACCCTGCCAATGGTATAATATTTAATATTATACTGGGGTAAAAGGGGGATCTGACGCCATGGGTTACAGGCTGGCGGAACAAAATGGGGAAAGTGTTGCCGTGCCGCGGCTGGTGTTCGCGCACCTGGCCCGCGCAGACGGCGATACCATCCGCGCCGCGTTGTATCTTTTGGGCGGCGGCGGAACCGACCCCCGCACCATGGCGCGGGATCTTGGCATGCCCAGCATTGAGGCCGCCAAGCGCGCCATGCAGTATTGGGCCGGTGCCGGGCTGCTGGTCAGTGACCGGGATGCGCCCCTGCCCAAAACCGAAATGCAGAAAGCTTCCGCCATCGACCTGACCACCCTGAACGACCCTTATGTTTCGGTCCTATGCGAGGAAGCGCAGACCGCATTCGGCAAGGCACTCAGCCGAACCGAGATGCAGCGGCTGGTCAGCCTGTATCTGAATGATGGCTGGCAGCCGGATGTTGTGCTGCTTTGCTGCGCCGAAGTTGCCCGCCAGGGCCGCCGCACCGTTGGCGCGCTGAGCCGCGAACTTTTGAAATGGCGGGATGCCGGGGTGGAAACCGGCGAGGACGCCGAACGTTACTTAAAGCAGCAGGCCCAGCGGGAAAGCTGGTGCATCGAGTCTGCCGCCCTGTTTGGCATCGCCCCTGCGCAGCTCAGCCGCTGGGAGCGCGGGGCCATTGCCCGCTGGCACGAGGACTGGCGTTTTGGCGCGGACATGATTGAGGAAGCCCTGCTGCGGGCGGACAATCACCGCACGGTGCGCTATGTGGACGGCATTCTGCGCTCCTGGTACGCGCAGGGACTAACCACGGTATCGGCGGTGCGCGGTCAGGGCCAGCTGGCGGGCAGCAACATTCTGACCACCGGGGCAAAGCCAGCCGCCCCCAAAACCGACTTGTTCCAGACCAACTGGAATGATGTTTTTGACGATGACACGGAGGGATAAGCCATGCGCACCAAAGATGAACTCTTCCGCGAAGCACTGCGCCACATTGCGGCCCGCCGCCAGCAGGCCGTAACAGCAGCCGAGCGTGACCGTGCCGCAGCGCTGGCTGCCCACCCGGAGCTGCGCGCCGCCGAGGACGCCCGCACCCACGCCGGGCTGACCCTGACGCTGGCTGCCGCCCGCGGCGCGGACCAGACCGCCGCAGCCGCAGCGCTGAAAGCGGCAGACGAGCGCCTGACAGCTGCTTATGCCACGCTGGGCCTTGGGCCGGAGGGTTTTGTTCCGCACTACACCTGCCCCACCTGCAAGGATACCGGCATGGTGAACGGCCGTCCCTGCAGCTGCGTGGCCGAAGCAGCCCGCACCCTGCGGCGGGAGGAGATCAACGCCGCAAGCCCGCTGGCCCTGTGCAGCTTTGATACCTTCGAACTGGACCGCTACCCCGCCGAGCCGGAGCCGGAGCTGGGTGGCACCCCGCGGGACTACATGGGCAAAGTGCTGGCCTACTGCCAGCGGTACGCCAACAGCTTTACGCCGGAAAGCCGCGGCCTGATGTTTATTGGCAGTGCCGGGCTGGGAAAAACCCACATGGCACTTGCCATTGCAGACACAGTTTTGAACCGCGGGTTTGATGTGCTGTACACCAGCTCCGCCGCGCTGGCCGCTCAGCTGGGGCGCGAACACTTTGACCGTGCCGCCGAAGACCCCTGGCTGGATGCCTGCAAGGAGGCCGACCTGCTGATTCTGGACGATCTGGGCACCGAGTACATCAGCCAGCTGACCATCAGCGTATTGTATGAGCTGATCAACACCCGTATGCTCTGCCACCGGCCCACCATTTACACTTCCAACATTGTGGATAGTTCCATTTTTGAAGCCCGCTACACCGAAAAAGTAGCCAGCCGCATTTTGGGCAGCTGCCAGATCTTCAAGTTTTTTGGCACCGACCAGCGCTTAAAGCGCGGCGGCAAGCGCTGACCCCCATGCAGAAAGGAGCCTGGCATGCTTAACGCTATTTTTGATTTTAACGGCACCATGTTTTTTGACGAAGCATTCCAGGAGAAAGCATGGCAGCAGTACATGACGGAAAAACTGGGCCGCCGCATTACACCGGAAGAGTTCCAGACCTGGATCCACGGCCGCAACACAGGCGACACCTTGGAGTATTTCTTTGGCCGCCCCTTTCCCCAACAGGAAGCAGACGAGGAAGAGGAAGCCGAGGAAACGATTTACCGCGCCCTCTGCCGCCAGAGCCCGGATTACAAACTGGCGGACGGACTGGTGGAATTTTTGGATTTCCTTGCGGCGCATAAGATTCCCCGCACGATTGCCACAGCATCCTGCGGGAACAATGTCCGTTTCTTTTTTGATACGCTGGGGCTGGACCGCTGGTTTGATTTGGACAAAGTGATTTACAACGACGGCATCCTGCCCGGCAAGCCTGCGCCGGATCTGTACCTGAAAGCCGCCCAGCGCCTTGGCGTTGCACCGGAAACCTGTGTAATTTTTGAAGATTCCGGTGCCGGCATTGAATCCGCCCAGCGCGCGGGAGCCAAAAAGGTGGTCGGCATTGCTTCCATGAAAAAGCCCGCCGAGTTGGAAACGCTGGGTGTGGATGCAGTGATTGGGGATTATACGGATTTGGGGAAACTGGCAAAAATTTTGGAAGTATAATTTTTTTAACTGCCCCCCCCTTCACAGCTGCTTCCCGGATAACCAAAAATGGCATGTACTGCACTCTTGTGCGTGAGCAGTACATGCCATTTTTATTTATTGTGCTCCTGCGCGGAAATTCAGTAGTTTTCTTCCGCTTTGCTCTTTCGCGGCAGACGCTTCCACACAAGCGTAGCGGCATCGCCAACGGCGGTCAGGCCGCGCTCCATGCTATGCAGCGTCTGCACAACAAGCAGCAAAAAGACGATCAAAACCAACATACCGCGCATATCCAGACGTTCCAGGCCGAGGAACCCGCCCAGCAGCGCGATCGCTGCACCGGCCAAAATCAGCATACCGCCCCACAGCACACCATGAGCCACGGTGAACGGCTTGCACACATCCCACAATACCGCCATGCCAACAGCCAGCAACAGCAGCGTTGTCAGGGTGGTCAGGGTGCCGATGGGCAGCTCAAATGCGAACACAAAGGCTTCGATACCCAAAATGAGCAGCAGGTCGCTCAAACCGCCGGGCAGGGCCGCGCGCAGAACATTCTGGATGAATTTGCCGTGCACCATCTCGTGGTTGGGCTCCAGCGCCAGAATAAAGGACGGGATGCCGATGGTGACCATCGACAGCAGCGAAAGCTGCAGCGGCTGCAGCGGATACGGCATGGTGATGAACAGCGAGATAAAGGTAAGCAGGAACGAGAAAATATTCTTGACCAAAAACAGCGATGCCGACCGCTGAATGTTGTTGATCACGCGGCGGCCCTCCGCCACAACGGCAGGCAGGCCGGAAAAATCCGATTCCAGCAGTACCAGCTGGGCCACCTGGCTGGCGGCCTGGGCACCGGATGCCATGGCAATACCGCAGTCCGCATCCTTCAGGGCCAGCACATCGTTCACGCCGTCGCCCGTCATCGCAACGGTGTGGCCATCCGCTTGCAATGCTTTCACGAATTTGCGCTTCTGGGCGGGGGTTACACGGCCAAACACCGTGCAGGTGCGCACGGCTTCGGCAACTTTTTCGTCGGTATCCAGCGTTGCGGCGTCTACATAACGCTCTGCGCCCTCAATGCCCGCCTGGCGGGCCACCTCGCTGACGGCAACGGGATTATCGCCGGAGATGACCTTAACGGCAACGCCCTGTTCGGCAAAGTAGCGGAACGTTTCCGGTGCTTCTGGTCGGATGCGGTTGGCAACGGGCAGCAGGGCCACAAACTCCAGCTTGTCAGCATCCAGCCCGACCTTGGGGTCCGGCTCAGCATCACAGCGAGCCAACAGCAGCACGCGGCTGCCTTTTTCCAAAAGCGGCTCCACCTGCGCAGCAAGCTCGGCATAGCGGGCACCGGCCACAAATTCCGGTGCCCCCACCACAAAGCTGCCCTCGGCAAAGGTCGCGGCGCTCCATTTATATGCGGAATTGAACGGCACCACGCTTTGGCGCGGCCAAGGCGTGCCGTTCTGTTTGCCAAAGCGCTGTACCATGGCGCGGGCGGTATCGTTATCCGGTTCAGTCCTCGCGTAAATACTATGCAGCACGGTGTATACCCTGTCCTGCGGCCAGGCATCAGGGGCCAGCAGCAGCGGCTCCCCGGCTTCCATCCGGGCCTCGGTAATGGTACCGGTCTTGTCCACGCACAGCACATCCACGCGGGCCAGCGTTTCAATACAATTCATATCCTGCGCCAGTACCTTGCGCTGCGCCAGCCGCACCATACTGACGGCGAGGGCCACACTGGTCAGCAGATACAGCCCTTCGGGGATCATGCCGATCAGCGCCGCCACCGTAGCTTCCACCGAATCCCGCAGCGGTAGTTCCAGGCTGACATATTGCTTTAGGAACATTACCACGCCCATCGGGATCAGCGCAATGCCGATCACCCGGATCAGCCCATCCAGCGAGCGCATCATCTCGCCCTTGGCAACCTTGTGGCCGCCCTCGCGGGCTTCGGTTGCCAGCTTGCTGGCATAGCTTTCGGCACCCACATGGGTCAGGCGCACGGTGCACCGGCCAGATACCAGAAAGCTGCCGGACCGCAGCACATCGCCAACGTTCTTGGGCACCGGCTCTGCTTCGCCGGTAATCAGGGCTTCGTTCGCCTGAGCGCTGCCGGTGCACACAACGGCGTCTGCACAGATCTGCTCGCCGGAGGTAAACTCCACAATGTCATCCCGCACCAGCTCTTCGCTGGGCAGCAAAATGCTTTTTCCGTCCCGCAGGCAGCGCACCTTATGCGCCGCCACAAGGGTCAGCTGGTCCACCGTATGCTTGCTGCGCAGCTGCTGCACCGTGCCAATGATGGTATTGGCAATCACAACCCCCAAAAAGGTCATGTTCGCAAAGGACCCCACCAATGCCAGGCAAAGCGCCAGCACGATAAAAACCAGATTGAAAAACGTAAAAATATTATCCCGAATGATCTCGGTTTCGCTCCGGGTCGGCGAAGCCGCCGCACGGTTATCCAGCCCCGCCGCCATGCGCTGGGCTGCCTGTTCCGCGGTCAGGCCCTTGGTTGGGTCTGTTTCCAGCAGCGGCACCTGCGGGCGTTCGGGCTGTGGCTGGGCCGCGGCCGGCTGTTTGCCTGCCGGGCGCGGCAACTGTAATTTTAACAAAGCGCTCTCCCCCAGTTTTTACAACAATATTGGAATGTCTTTTTATTATAAACGAGATTGTATGAATAAATATAGCGCCCACTCCATAATTCCTGATTTTATTTATGCCCTGAACTTTGCCCTTGCTGCGCACAGTTCCCGCGCTTTGGCTTTTTTACAAAAAAATCCCTGCCCAACGCTTGACAAACACCTATTTCCCGGCTATAATATTACTTGTTCGTTATGGATGATTAGCTCAGCTGGTTAGAGCGCTGCGTTCACATCGCAGAGGTCGAGGGTTCGAGTCCCCCATCCTCCACCAAAATAAACACCGTAGGTTCGTTAGAATCTACGGTGTTTTCTTTTGCAGGTACACACTTTCGTACCCACTATATTTTCCAGCAAAGCAACCGTATAGCCCCCAAAAAAGCTCGTGCTGTCAGATACAATAACGGCAAGACTCTGTTTCGGCCGATTTCCACTCCTCTTTCCTCACTCCATAGAATGTTATAAATTTCTCACATTTCTATTGACACCGAAGCTTTCGTGTGATATATTCATCACATAGCACGTGCGAAATTTCTCACTTTATGGATGCAGATAAAAGAAAGGGGCTTACCATGAAAAAGGTGTCATTACGGGAACTGGTTGCTGATAAAATCATTTTTTCTATCCTGATTGCCATGTACTATTGGATGTGGGCACGGAACGACTGGAAAGATTATTACACGACCGTTCAAAACGTTATTTTTGCTTTCAGCTTTTATTATTTCGTTTCCCGCGCCATCCGGGTCAAAAAATACAAGCAGGAATCCCCCGATGAAATGGCTGAAGCCAACCTGCGGAGATGCGATGCCATCTGCTTAAAAATCAGCGTGGCAGCTTTTATTGTGATTGGCTTTACCTGCGCTGTCGGCCGTATGGTTCTTACCACAGAAATCATCGGTTATGGCTTGATGGCCGCACTGATTTTGATTTCGGTGGTGCGCACGATCATCTTCTATCTTATGGATAAGAAAGGGCTTTGAACATGGCCTTATCAACCAAACTGAAAGAATACCGGGAAGCAAAGGGCCTTAAGCAGGCAGACCTTGCCGAGCTGGTCGGTGTCCGGCGCGAAACCATTGTGAACCTGGAAAAAGGGAAATACAATCCCTCCCTCAAGCTGGCAATGGACATTGCAAAAGTGTTCCATACCACGGTAGAAGAGCTGTTTTTCTTTGATGATTAACCCACAAGGAGCGTGCTTTTATGCCTGAAACAGTTTTGGTAAATGGCAATGCCTACTTTCTGCTCAAACTGCTGGGCAAGGGCAAAGGCGGGTATTCTTACCTGGCGCAGATGGCGGACGGGCAGCAGGTCGTGGTTAAGCAGATTCACCATGAACCCTGCGTCTATTACCAGTTTGGCAATAAGATCGAAGCCGAACTGCGGGATTACAACCACCTGCAGGAAATCGGCATTCCGATGCCGCGTATGCTGGATGTTGACACCAAAGCGGAACGCATTGTGAAAGAATACATTGCTGGCGAAACCGTGTATACCCTTGTGCTGAAAGATGCCCTGCCCGAAACCTGCCTCCGCCAGGTGCAGGCCATGTGCCGCCTGCTGTACCCGGCGCACACCAACATTGACTATTTCCCCACCAATTTCATTTTGCAGGGCGATACACTGTACTATATTGACTATGAGTGCAACGACTACATGGACGAATGTAACTTTGAAAACTGGGGCTGCAAATACTGGGCAAAAACGCCGGAATTTTTGCAGTATGCCGCCGAACACCCGTAACGTTTGCCCATTGCCAAGGGGGTTGGAAAAGGGTATAATCTGTTCTGGTTCTGCTTTTTCAGATATACTTTACGTTTTCAACACTCGTTTCACTCAGGTGCTTATATGGTAATTTTATCCGACCGCGGTGTCCCGATCCTTGACCCCGAATTATTCCTTTGATTTTTGCTTTCTCCAACAAAAAGAATCAAAGGAGCGTATAAATTGAACAATCCGTTTTCTACCCTGACCAAAAAGGAATGGCTGCTCTGGCTCTGTTCGCTTTTTATTGTGCTGGTTTCCAATATTCTGGCAGCAAACTTTGACCCTCTCACCCTGATTGCTGCGCTGGTGGGCGTTACCTCCCTGGTGTTTGCGGCCAAAGGCAACGTTTGGGCGCAGGTGCTGATGATCGTGTTCAGTATTTTATACGGTATCATCTCCTTCCGGTTCCGCTACTGGGGTGAGATGATCACCTATCTGGGCATGGCGCTGCCCATGGCGGTATGGTCCGCCATCACCTGGCTGCGGCACCCTGCCGAGAGCGGCGATGCTGTTGCCATCCAGAAGTTGAACCTGCGCCAGTTTGCCGGGCTGCTGGCCAGCTGCGTTGTGGTCACGGTGCTGTTTTACCGCATTTTGGCCGCACTGGACACGCCAAATCTTGCTTTCAGCACCCTCTCTGTCATCACTAGCTTCCTTGCGGCGGCACTGACCATGCTGCGGTCATCCTATTATGCTTTAGGGTATGCCGCCAATGATGTGGTGCTGATCGTGCTGTGGCTGCTGGCTTCGCTGACAAATTCGGGGTATCTTCCGGTGGCCGTCAACTTTATCATTTTCTTTTTTAATGATCTGTACGGCTTTATCAGTTGGAAAAAGCGCGAAGTTCTGCAAGCTTAATATTTTAGGCAATACCGCATAATTCTAAGTGCCGATACGGCGAGCGAGGTGCGGCAGATGCCGGAGCGGTGCTTAAGCCGAAAGGCGGGAATTGTGCGGTGTTGCCCTAACACATAACCAAACGGCCCACCGGCACAAAGCAGTCACACGCTTTATGCCGGTGGGCTGACGATATCTCGCTTTCCTGCTTACTCGCTGGGATAATCTGCCTCGTCCGGCAGGGCTGCGCTGGTTTCGGCGGCCTGCTGTTCGGCTTCGGCGGCGGTTTGGGCCGCGGTAATCAGGCCGCTCACCTCGCCGGAGGGCTTTTCCAGCAGGTAGGCGCCAACCGGCTTTGCTTTATATACCAGCAGCACACAGTAGGTGTCTGTTGCGCCATCTGAGCGCGCCGGGCAGAGTATCGTCCATTTTTCCACCGTTTTTCCCTTATAGTCCGCCAGGGTCAGGCCGCTTTCCCCCACCACCTGGTTAAAGGCAGTAAAGCTGTCGTCCCACTTTTTGGGGATCTTCACTTTGTCCACCGCGGCGGTGCTCAAGTCCACCTCAAAACCGTAGCCGGTAAAGTAGGTGCCGATATCCTGGGTATTTTCAATTGTGGTTTGCACTGTAGCGCTGGCAGCCACGCTTTTGCCCGCCAGGCGCACCGCCGCCGTAACCGTGCCAGCCAGGCAGACAGCGCAAAGGGCAAGCGCCCCCGCCTGCCGCAGACCAGGTTTGGTAACTGTAAATAAAAACATAAATGCAGCCTCCTCAAAAACGTTGCAATGCTTTTACGCAACGATATGAGGGGGCTGCTGTATTTAGAACCGCGGTTCTTATTTGTACTTGACTTCCGGGTGGTACCACTGGAAGATGACAGCATCGTACTGTTTTTCCAGCGCGGCCTGGTCATGCTCCGGCAGGGCGGTCCACATAACCATCATGGCACCAAGGCGGGCGCACAGCCGCACGGCCCAGTTCTGTTTGTCCGGGCACCAGGCAATAAAGTCCGGCCGGGCCATAAAGTTGCCAAAGCAGTGGCTGATGACAAACGCATGGATGGGGTTCGCGCCTTCCTTACGGTAAGCACGGTAACTATCCACCAGCTGGCCACGCAGTACCTGCGGCGCAAATTTACGGATGCGCTTGACCACGCGGGGGTCAAAGCTTTCAATGCAATAGGGGCCGTTGTAGCCTTTCAGGCCATCCAGCGTGGCGTGGCACAGGTCGTCCAGATATTCGCCGGTATATTCATGGCGGCTCTTGATCTCGATAATCAGCGGGGTTTTGCCGTCCACTGTCTGCAAAAACTCACTGAACAGCGGGGCGTGCTCGGCGCTGCCTTTCAGCGGCATCTGGCATATCTGGTCATAGGGGTAATCCCGCACCCAGCCTTTGGTGCCGGTCATGCGGGTCAGGGTATCATCATGGAACACCAGCAGCTTACGGTCGCTGCTGAACTGCACATCCATCTCTATGCCGTATCCGTTTTGCACGGCGGCGGCAAAGGCGGGCAGGCTGTTTTCCGGCGGGCGCTGATCCTTGCCAAAATAGCCGCGGTGGGCAAAATTGCGGCCCGCAAAGGGGGTGCGCAGCTCCTTGCGGCCAGCGGCGGGAGCCACCAAAAACAGCACCAGCGCGCACAGTACCGCCACAACAATCAGCAAAATCAACCAGAACATGCGATCAACTTCCTTTTTTCATCCGGCGCACGTTGTAAAATATGTACCGGGCATTGCATCCATATTGTAGCGCATTGCCCGCAGGCTTGCAAGAGCTGGCGGAGCAAAATTGCGGTACAGTTTGCGTAATAGACCGTGGCGGATAAAAATTTGAAAAAAGCTTAAAAAGTTTTCACAAATTCTCCACGGTTCGCCGTTATTATGGTATAGTAATAGTAACTCAAGGGTGATTTGCGCCCAGACGAGGTGGATTAGAAATGGCAAGAGTATTGATCGTTGACGATGAACCGCGCATTCGGGATTTGATCCGCGAGCACCTGCAGTACGCGGGCTTTACCTGTGCCGAAGCCGGGGACGGCACACAGGCGCTGGCCGAGCTGGCAAACGGCGGCATTGACCTGGTGATCCTTGATATTATGATGCCGTTTATGGATGGCATGACCTGCCTGCGTGAGATGCGCACCCGCAAGATCATGACACCGGTGATCATGCTGACCGCCCGCAGCGAAGAATATGACAAACTGGCCGGGCTGGAGGGCGGCGCGGATGACTATGTGGTAAAGCCGTTCAGCCCGCGGGAGCTGGTTGCCCGCGTGAAGGCCGTACTGGCCCGCACCATGCCTGCCCCGGTTGCCGAGGGTAATGTGTATACCTTTGGGAATCTGGTGATCGACACCGCCAGCCACAGCGTTAAGGTGGCCGGGCAGGAAGCCCCGCTGACCCCCAAAGAGTTTGACCTGCTGGTGTTTCTGGTCAACAACAAGGGCATTGCCCTTTCCCGCGAGAAAATTTTGCAAAAAGTGTGGAACTATGACTATTATGGCGAGGACCGCACGGTAGATACCCATGTTAAAATGTTGCGCAGCCACCTTGGCAGCTGCCGCGGCTATATTGTTACCGTGTGGGGCGTGGGGTACAAGTTTGACCCCGATACCGCACAGTAACGTTAGGGGGCCGCGATTTTGCGTAAACCAAAGCAACCGGGCAGCGCACCGCACACCCATGGCTGGGCGCTGGGGGTGCAGGGCCAGCTGATGCTGTTTTTGTGCGGTATTACTGTGCTGACCCTTGGGCTGGTGTGGGGGCTGATCACCTATGGCCTGCAGCCCATGTACAACCGCAACATTCAAAAGCGGCTGGAACGCGAATCCAGCGTGATCGCCGGAATGATTGATTCCGCCGGGGGGCAGATTTCCAGCCGGGATTATGGTTCCCTGACGCTGCAGAACGAAACGTTCTGGTCCAACCTGAAAACCGCACTGGAAAACGGCGTGATCAATGTGGACAACTGCTGCATTGATATCAGCGATAACACCTGCCGCAGCGTGCAGTTTTTGGAGGGGCTTTACCCCTGCATTTTACACAACAGCATGGCCACTTTCGGCGATAACATGACGGTATATACCCCAGACACCCGAACCGCCATCCTGGCCCGCCATGCCCTGTACAATGAGGGTTCGCTGTACAAAATTATTGAATCCGGCGGCAACCGGCAGATGCTGATGGGCTGCCTGACCAAAGACGGCAGTTACGGTGTGATCGTATCCGCCAGCCTGGCACAGATTGAAACAGCCGCCGAGGTCATGCGCAGTGTGCTGATTCCGGTTGCCATCTTTTTGATTGCGCTCAACCTGTTGGTGGCGGCGCTGTTCAGCCGGTGGTTCACCCGCCCGATGCGCCAGCTTTCGGAGGGTGCCCGCGAGATTGCCGACGGCAACTATGATGTTCAGGTGCCAGTAGTCCGCAATGATGAGCTGGGCCTGCTGGGGCGGGAGTTCAACCACATGGCGCAGGAAGTCAAACGCTCCGCCCAGCTGGAAAAAGATATCCTGGCTAATGTCAGCCATGACCTGCGCACCCCGCTGACCCTGATTAAGGGCTATGCCGAAACGGTGCGCGATATTACCGGCGATGACAAGGCCAAGCGCACCGAACAGTGCAGCATTATTGTGGACGAAACTGACCGCCTGAGCGCGCTGGTAAACAGCGTGATGGAGCTGAGCAAAGTTTCCAGCGGTGCAGAAAAGCTTAACCCCGTTGATTTTGACATGAGCCAGCTTTGCTTTGAGGTCGCGGGCCGCTATGACGCCGTGTGCGAGCAGAATGGCTGGACGCTGCAGCTGGAAGCCAACAAGGAATGCATGGTACGCGCCGACCCCGCCATGATGGAACGGGTGCTGCACAACCTGTTGGGCAACGCCACCCACCATATGGGTGCGGACGGTGTGTTTGTGCTGCGGGCCATCCCCATGCCAAACGGCGGTTGCCGGGTGGAAGTGGAGGACCACGGCCCCGGCATCCCGCCGGAGGAACTGCCGCACCTGTTCGACCGCTACTATCGCGCCCGCCAGGATGCCGGCAAGACCGGTACCGGGTTGGGGCTTTCCATCACCAAGGCCATTTTGCAGCAGCATGATTTCCCCTTTGGGGTAAACAGTACGGTCGGCAAAGGTTCCACCTTTTGGTTTGAGATGAAAGCCCCACAGTAACCAAAGCATGCCGCATGCAGCCCACACAAGAGAGGAGTTTTGCCCCATGGAAAAGCTGAACAAACAGATGGACGATGCCCTGAACACCAAAGTGGCCGCCCTGAATGCCACTGACGATGAAACCGGTGACGGCAAGGTGGACGCCCTGGACCTGAAGCACCAGCTGGACCGCGTGGAAGCGCAGCTGGAATTGCAGGATCAGCAAAACCGCGCCCTGCTACGCAGCCAAAAGCGGCTGCTGTGGGCCGCTATTGCCATTGTGGTGGTGCTCTGCCTGATTATGGGCGGGTTGCTGCTGCGGTTCAACACGGCGTATAACCAGGTGATCACCACCTGCGCCCAGGTGAACGAGATTGCCGGCACCTTGCAGGACAGCCTTGCCAAGCTGGACACCGAACAGCTGGACAGCATGATGCAGACCCTGCCCGACATTGCCGATAAGCTGAGCCAGATCGACGTGGACGCCCTGAACGATGTGATGGCCAAGCTGCCCGCCACCATGGACGCAGTGGCCCAGCTGCAGCAGCAGTTGAACAGCGTGGCATCTTTCCTAGGCAACGTGGGCTCCATCTTTGGGTAAGCGGCTCCCCTGCTGTTTTTGAAAAACGGTTATCCATAACGCAAAAGCGCATGTGCATCTTTCCCGGTTCGGGAACAACACATGCGCTTTTTGTTACAATTTTACGGCAGGATGTCAGCCGATAACTTCGACCTTTTCCATCACGACCGGGGTGCGGGGCTTATCGTTCCAGTCAGTGGCAGCTGCGGCAATTTCATCCACAGCGTCCATGCCGCTGACAACATGGCCAAATGCAGCATACTGGCCATCCAGATGCGGAGCATCCTGGTGCATGATGAAGAACTGGCTGCCGGCAGAGTTGGGGTCCATAGCGCGGGCCATGCTGATCACGCCGCGGGTGTGCTTGATGGGGTTGTTCACGCCGTTCTGCAGGAACTCGCCCTTGATGTGCCAGCCGGGGCCGCCGGTGCCGTTGCCGGACGGGTCGCCGCCCTGGATCATAAAGCCGGGGATGACGCGGTGGAAGGTCAGGCCGTTATAAAAGCCCTGATTGACCAGTTTCAAAAAGTTTTCACAGGTGATCGGTGCTGCGGTAGCATCCAGTTCAATGTCAATAGTTTTGCCGTTCTGCATCGTAATACGAACCATAGGTGTTAGTTCCTTTCGTGTTGTAATAATTTATCCGCAAAGGTCGGGCGCGGGGATGTCAGGCGGTTTCGCCTGCCTGTTCCGCATCCGGCGCTTGTTGGCTTTTGCTTTGCTCGGTTTCGGTACCGGTGATGTAGCTCATGCTGCCAAGGGTCTTTTCCAGAATTTCCTCGTCCAGCTTGCCCATCCAGTGGCCAAGGGTGGCCGTCATAAACAGCTCGCAGCGGTGCTGGGCATCCTTCAGCAGGGCAAAGGCACCGCCGTGGCGCTCTTCGCCGGTGGCGGGGTCAGTCCAATCCTCCGGCAGGTTCAGCTTGAGGTGTGCCGGGGATACATGCCCGGTGATGAACCCGCGCCCGCCAAAAAACAGCTCCAGCACCCAATAGAACGCCCGCCGCACGCCGTGGCGGCTGGTGAAAAGGCGGCGCAGGCGGTAGGTGTAATAAAAGCTGTCCGCCAGGGCTTCCACGCTGATATCCTGCCCATATACCTCCAGAATACACTGGTGCAGCAATGCGGCAATTTCCGCCAGGTCCTGCCCGATCGGCACCGGGCTGGAATCATCCGCCGGGACCTCCGAAACGCCGGTATCCTCGGCATGCAGGGTGGAATCCAGCGCAATTTCAAAGTAGCCGTGGCCGCCTTTCATGCCGTAGGGCTGGCCGGGGCTGCTGACGAACACAACGTAAGGGTGCATAACGGTATCCGCCGCATAGTGGCACAAAAAGCCCAGCGTATACTCGATCTGCGCCTGGGTGTGGGTGTGGTGCAGCAGGGCCAGCAGAAAGGCGCCGGTCTTATCCTCGTGCATACGGTTGCCAAGCAGCGGCAGGTTATAGGTGCGGTTTTGGCCCTTTTTCCACACTTCATAGCAGAAAAAGCTGTCCGGCCCATTGGCACCGGCGGCAAACGCTGCGGGGCATTGCAATTTATAATGGATGGCATGCGCGGCCTTTTGGGCGGTACGCACATGGGTGTAGCCTTCCGGCATAGGGGGGTCACTTCCTTTTGAGATAGCCCTAAGGTGTCTCTGAAACGTCGAAAATATATTCTGCTTCTACAAACGCAGCGGGATTTTGCGTTAAGGCAATACCGCATAATTCTAAGTGCCGATACGGCGAGCGAGGTGCGGCAGATGCCAAGCCAAAAGCGCAGATAATACTGGATGTCTTATCGAGCATTTTGGCAACGCAGATGCCGTGCCGCAGCTGCCGGAGCGGTGCTTAAGCCGCAAGGCGGGAATTGTGCGGTGTTGCCTTAAAAACTCTTGGAATCCACAAAGAATTCCTGCGGCTCTTTGCCTTAAATCCTGTCTGTGTTTGCGAAATATCCGTCATTTTCTTTGTTTTCAGATATACCTTAAAAAGGGGTATATTCCCCAGGTGTACCTGAACAGAATATACCCCTATATTGTAATGCGAATCGAATATCTTGTCAAATTTACTGCTTGGCGTGCTCTGCTTTGGGCAAAAAGCCGAAGTACAGCACCGCGCCCACAATGATGATAATAATGATGGACAAAATGCCGTAATGGCTGGACTGGGCGTTGATAGCATTGATCTGCTCCGCTGTTGCGGTCTGAGCGGTCAGCCCCTGGGCCCCCAGCATTCCATTTGCCACCACACTGCTGACAACGCCGACCAAAGCCGGGCCCATGATGGAGCTGAACTTGCCAAAGATATCGAAGAAGCCGAAGAACTCGCCGGAGCGGTCCTTATCCGGGATCAGCTTGCCGTACATGGAGCGGGACAGCGCCTGAATGCCGCCCTGGCTGGTGGCGCACAGCACAGCCAGCACCCAGAACTGCCACAGGCTGTTCATAAAGAACGCAAAGATGCAGATGAACATATACACGCAGATGCCAAAGCCCACCATGGTACGGGCACCGAACTTTTCGCTGCACTTGATGTAAAGCAGGCAGAACGGCAGGCCCAGAATCTGCACCAGCAGCAACGCCAGCATCATGCCTGTGGAATCCAGCCCCAGGTTGGTGCCATAGGTGGTTGCCATGCTGATGACGGTGTGCACGCCGTCAATATAGAAGAAATACGAAAGAATATAGATCAGCATCGGCTTGTTGGCAATGATCTCCTTGATGGTAGTACCAACGCCCTTAATGCTGCGGGCAACATCGCCCTTTTCATACGGCTTGCCAGAGGTCTGCTCGCAGTTTTTCAGCAGAGGCAAGCTGAACGCCAGCCACCACACAGCGGTCAGGCCAAACACAAATGCCAGGCAGGTCAGCATGGGCACGCCAACCAGGTTCATGATCAGAAAAATAAGCAGCGGAATGGTGGAGCCGCCGATGTAACCCAGGCCGTACCCCATGGTGGAAACTTTATCCATGCGGTCCTCGATGGTAACATCGGTCAAAAAGGCATCGTAATAGATGGCGGAAGCATCAAAACCAATGACGCTGACGATGTACAGAACCAGGATCAGGCTGGCCACCTTGCCTGCTGCCACCGGGCCGGAGGTAAAATCCATCCCAGGCGTAAACGCCATGCCCGCGCAGGCTGCAACGCCCAGCAGCATGAAAAAGCTGAACAGCTTTTTGCGCATACCGCGGATATCGCCAAACACGCCCAGGAACGGAGCGGCCAGCGCCACGATCAGCATGGCGATGCTGGTTGCATAGCCCCAGGTGGACATGCTGGAAACACTGTCCGCCGTATAGCCCGCAACCGTGTCAAAAAAGATGGGGAGCAGCGTTACAATGATAACGGAATGGGCGCTGTTGGCCCAGTCGTACATCATCCAACTGATTTCCTGCTTGGTATAGCCTTTAAGGATGTGCATGGGGTACCTCCTGATTTTGCATCCCGCCGCCGGGCAGGCCGCATTTACAGGGCAAAATTGCCCTTATTGGTATTGTAGCATTTCAGGCGGGCAAAAACAACAAGCCCCGCGTATGCGGGGCGTAAAAATCTGGTCAACTTTTCCGTCGTTTTTAACGAAATTGCACAAATATATTATTTTTGTTCAAATGTCAGTTTGCATTTTCAGAGGCAGCTTCCGCAGCGCCCGCTGCGGGTTCAGTGGCTTCCATCGTCACATCGTCCTGCGCTGCGGGTGTTTCCTCACTGGCTGCGGTTTTCCCAGCGTTGTCCGTGTCCGTCAGGTCCTGGCCGGCTTCGTTTTCCACGCGGTTCTGCATGTACTCTTCCAGCTTATCACCAAATTCAACGGTGCCGTATTCATTTTGGTAATCGGTCAGCGGGTTGGTGCCAAAGGCGGCCATGTAGCGGTTCAACAGTTCATCGTCGTCCTTTTTGGGCACATCATCCAGGCTGGTGTAGGCATCGCCGTCCACATAGTACATGGTATCAACATTGGCCACAATGTTTTGCAGGTTGCCGTGCATTTCCCACTCATCCAGCCATACGCTCCACACTTCGCCATCGGTCAGGTTGCTCTGGTCCACATCAAAGCGATAGTATTCTACCGGGATATCCGTGGAATTTACCGCATCCATTACCTTCATGCAGTCGCGCACAAATTCTTCGGCGGTGGTCTGGGCACCGTAATTCATGGTCAGGTACACCGTTGCGTGCATCGTACCCACCGGCATATCCATAAACCAGCGCTCGCTGCCGACATCGATGGAATAATCATGCACAAAATCGTGGGCATTGGGGATGTTGTTCAGCGCTTCCTGAATGGTCTGCCTGTACTGCTCCTCCGTGGTAACACGCTTGGTCACATTTTCGGGGGTGAATGCCTGGACTACCGCGGCCACTGCGCCGGAAGCCCCCGCCGTAAGCATGATGATAATGCAGAGGAAGATGGAAATACCATCATACTTAATCTTTACATCGGGGCGTGCGGCGTAAATCAGCACCTCAATGCCCAGAACGATCAGCACCACCGGGGCATACTTTACCACGCTGAGCACATTGACATTCGGCATAAAAATCCGGGCCAGTTGGATGGCACCGATGGCAACCAGCATCAGGCCAAGGCTGAAGGTACCCACCCGCCGCACTTTGACCGGGGGTTTGGGGGCCGTTTCGGGCGCGGCCTGCGCGGTGGTTTCCTGGCTGGCATCCTGGCAGGTATCCTGGGTCGGTTCCTCCGGCACAGGGATATTCTGGTTAAAATTGTTTTCCATAGTTAATCACCATTTTCTCTTTTGTCTGTTGAATCATTGTCAGGCTATCGGGCGGCGCTGTTTTTATTCCAAATGGCCGCAGGTTACCAGGCGGGGTGCTGTGCTGCACCCTGCCCTACACTTTCTTTTCAATTTTCTTTTCAATTTTCTTTTCAAATTTGCTTGCTTTGCCGGTTCAGCCCTGGTACGGGGGCAGGTCGTCGGTATCGTTGTGGTGGGCATGTTTGCCAAAGCCCAGCAGGCGGCCGCCAAAGACGATCAGCAGCACCGCCACCACAACGGAAGGGATTGCGTTGTTGAGGGTATAGATTATATCCCAGTAAACGCCCAGCTGTTGCAGAATATTGCTCACGATCGGCCATACCACGCTGTCATACATCACATAAACGCCCGTAAGCAGCAGGCACCAGCCAATGATCTTGTTCATTTTGGGGGTCATTTTAGCTTTGGCACCGCCGAGCTGATTCTGCCAATCCGGCGGGAGCAGGAATTCATCCGGCTTGGGGTCCCCCGCTACCAGGTAGCGGATAAGGTCATAGGTGTCAAAAAAGCTGAACATATACACCACGGCAACGCCCACCACCAGCGGGGAAATGATGGCGCCCAGCATGATGAACAGGCAGAAGTAGACCAGCAGCGAGGTACCGCGCTTCATATACCCGTAATACATCTGCCCTGCGCCGGGGATGCAGGCAAAAATAAAGGTCAAAAATGCGTTTTTCTTCATAGTGTATCACTCTCCGTGGGCGGGGCTGCCGCCGTTATTGGTGGGGTTGCTGTGGGGCACAACCGGGTCGGCCAGCTGGGCCAGCCCACTGTTGATGGTAAGCTGCATTCCGTCGAACATATTGCTCAGGCCGCTGCTCATGCTGTCAAACATACCGCCAAGCGACTGGCTTACCGTCACTCTGGGGGTAACGTCCGGCAGCTGCTGCACGGGCTTTTGCACCGTACCAACGCCGCCAAAGAACCCGAACCGCCACAGCGCAAAGGCCAGCATTACGGCGGCAGCCGTGGAAACATAGCGGTTTGTCATAATGCGGAAGCTGCGCAGCCGCATCAGGGCCTGCACCTGGGGGATCAGGTCCCGCATGGGCTGTTTCAGCTTTTCGGGGGCCAATTCAATCAGGGCGGTATAGCGGGCAAGGCAGTAATCACAGAAGGTCAGGTGCTCTGCGGCCTCCAGGCTGCCCAGTTCATCCAGGCGGCCCTCCTGCAGGGCGTGCAGCCCCTCATCCGTCAGGTGGCCTTCAGCATCAAACAGGGCTTCGTTATCAAAGGGGGTGTTATTTTCGTTTTGCGGAAACATTGCCTGTTCCATTATTCCTGCCTCCTTTCCATGATCTGTTTGCGCAGGATCGCTTTTGCGCGGAACAGCTGGTTCTGAACAGTGGGTGCCGGGCGGCCCAGCTTTTGGGCTATGGCCGCCACGGGCAGCCCGTCCAGCAGATACATGGCCGCGGCCCGGCCATAGGGTTCGCGCAGGGTGCGCACCATCGTTTCCAGCTCTGCGGCATCGGTCTGGCGCATAAATTCATCCTGCGGGTCCGGCTCTGCGCTTTGCAGGCCGCTGCCGGGCGGCGGTGTGCCGCGTGGTTCCGGCATCGTTTCGTCGGATTGTGCCTCCACCCTGCGCGCCCAGGAGCTTTTCAGGTGGTCCTTGCATTTGTTGGCCGCCACACGCACCAGCCATTGCTTATAGTATTGGGGCTCGCACCGGTCAATGGACGACCATGCCGAAAGGAAGGTATCCTGGGTCAGATCCTCGGCGGTGTGGGGGTTGTGGACAAACTGCAAACAAACGGTATAAACCAGTTTTTGGTATTGCTGCATCAGCTGGGTAAAATCTGTTTGGTTCAGTGCCCCACACCTCCTTTCGCATTCATCTGCCGGCGCGCTTTCTTTGTTGGAAGCGCTTCTGTATACTAATACGAAAAATGCTCCCGGTATTTTGCAACGGGAGCAGATATTTTTGAAAAAATTATGAAAATTTCAGATTGTCGAAAAGGTCTTCATAGGGGGCGCATTGTGCGCCCGATGCCTTGCGGAGAATGATGTGATGGAATATATGGCAAGGTCCGACATGCGGGACGATGCGAAGCATCGTCCCCTACATGTTTTATACCCACATACTCTGCAAAAGAAAGGCACAGTTTTTTTCGACACACCGAATATTTCTTGGACGTTTTGCAGCTTTACAGTTCCAGCAGCACCGGGCAATGGTCGCTGCCCTGCACATCCATCAAAATCTCGGCCTTTTTGATCTGTGGGGCCAGCCGGTCCGATACTAGGAAATAGTCAATGCGCCAGCCTGCGTTCCTCTCTCTTGCGCGGAACCGCATGCTCCACCAGCTGTACATGCCGGTGGCATCAGGGTACAGGTAGCGGAAGCTATCGGTAAAGCCAGCGGCCAGCAGCTCGTTCAGCTTGCCGCGCTCCTGGTCCGAAAAGCCCGCAGCACCGCGGTTGGGGCCGGGATTCTTCAGGTCAATATCCTCATGGGCCACGTTCAAATCTCCGCACAGGATCACCGGCTTTTTGCTGTCCAGGTCTTTCAGGTAGGCGCGCAAGTCGTCCTCCCACTGCATGCGGTAGTCAATGCGGGCCAGCTCGTTTTGGGAGTTGGGTACATAGACATTGACGAGGTAGTAATCCTCAAATTCCAGTGTGATGGCACGGCCTTCGTGGCTGTGGGCTTCCACCCCAATGCCGTTCCAGGCGTTCAGGGGCTTTACGCGGGTATAGATCAGCGTGCCGGAATAGCCCTTTTTCTCAGCGCTGTTGATGTATTCGGTATAGCCTTCGGGGGCAAAATCCGCCTGGCCGGGCTGCATTTTGGTTTCCTGAATGCAGAACACATCCGCATCCAGCTGGTTGAAAGTATCCTCAAAGCCTTTTTTCAGGCAGGCACGCAGGCCGTTCACATTCCAACTGATAAGCTTCATCGGGGGTTCCTCCTGTTATTTTGCCACACATTTTTTCTTCCACGCACCAGATACAAAGCGGACCACAAAGCAGGTCACGCGGCACACCCAGTCCACCACCATGGCGATCCAAACGCCGACAGCACCCATACCCATCTGAACGCACAGGATGTAAGAGAACGCCAGACGCCAGATTCCCATGGACAGAATGGAAGTAAGCATGGTAAAGCGCACATCATTGGCTGCACGCAGGGCGTTGGGCAGAACAAAGCCCGCCGGCCACAGGAAGATGGCGCTGCCCGCATGGATCATAACCAGCAGCCAGGCCAGGTGGCGGGTTTCATCCGAAAGGGTGTACACGCTGAGCAGCGGGTTCAGGAAGATCAAAATCAGGGCATTGGTAGCGCCCTGGGCAATGTAATCCCACAGCAGCAGCTTTTTGGTAAAGTAGCTGGCCTGGTCCAGCTGTTGGGCGCCCACACAGCGCCCCACCACAGTGATCATGGCAAGGCCGATGGCCTGGCCCACAATGCAGCCCATGCCGTCCAGGTTGTTGGCCACCGCATTGGCGGAAATATGCACCGTGCCGAACAAAGAGATCATACTGACGACCAGCACACGCCCCAGCTGGAACAGGCTGTTTTCCAGCGCGGAGGGGATGCCGATATACAAAATGTTCTTTGCCATCTGGGGCTGCAGGTGCTTGACGCCATCCCAGGTAACGCGGGCGACATTATCATGCCGGGTGGTCAGTTTCAGGATGATGACAGCGCCCAGCACGCGGGAAACCAGCGTGGGCACCGCAACACCGGCAACCCCCATGCGCAGCACAAAGATGCAGAACGCATTGCCCACAATATTGGTAATGTTCATGATAACGGATACCCGCATGGATACCTCGCTGTTGCCGACGGAGCGGAAGATGGCCGCGCCCGCGTTGTACAGCGCCAAAAACGGGTAAGAGATTGCCGTGATGGTAAAGTAGATCATGGCTGCCTGGAACACATCGTCCGCAATGCTGCCAAAGAACAGCCGCAGCATGGGCCCGCGCAGCAGCAGGCAGAGCGCCATGACAGCCGTACCCAGGATAGAGCTTAAAGTAACCAGCTGCCCCGCGCTGCGGGAGGCTTCTCCCGGCTTTTTGGCTCCCAGGAACTGGCTGGTGATAACCGCGCCGCCGGTGGCCAGCGCGGCAAAAATATTCAGGATCAGGTAGTTGATCATATCCACCAGCGAAACACCGGAAATGGCGGCTTCGCCTACGCTGGATACCATCACGGTATCGGACATGCCCACCAGCACGTTCAGCGCCTGCTCCACCACCAGCGGCCATAATAGTGTTAGCAGCATACGGTTGGTAAATAGTTTTTGTTGTGTCTGCATTGTCAGACCTTCCTTCTTTCCTCTCCGCTCTAAGGTGTGTATCTGAAAGAAAAGAAGATGCCGCATTTTGCAAGCGCAAAATCCGGCTGTAACTGCCGAAACAGACTGTACTTTTGACTTTTCAGATACACTCCAGGGCAAAAACTACCCCATTTTTATCATTCAGACAGAAGTATACCACAAAAAATGCCCCCGTGCAACGGGAGCATTTTTGCTGTATGCGGTTCAATTTTGTGCTGATAAGCAAATAACAAACGGTACCCTTATTCGTACCGCAGGGCGTCGATGGGGTCCATCTTGGCGGCCTTTTTGGCGGGGTAATAGCCAAAGAACACGCCGATGGCCATGCTGAACGCCACGGCAATGATGATGGCCGCCACGCTGGGTCTGGCCGAATAGCCCATGACCTGGCTGAGCACAGAACCAAGGCCGATGCCCAGCCCCACACCGATGACGCCGCCAATAGCGCACAGCACAATGGATTCAATAATGAACTGGGTCAAAATGGCCGTGTTGGTTGCGCCCAGCGCCTTGCGGGTGCCGATCTCACGGGTACGCTCGGTGACCGAAACCGTCATGATGTTCATGACGCCGATACCTCCCACCAACAGCGAGATGGCCGCAATGGCGGAGATGGCCAGCGAGATCTGGTTCAGGATTTCGGTCATGCTTTCCAGCAGGCTGGAAATGCTGGACGCACTGACGGTCCAGCTGTCGTTGCGGGTATAGTAACTGGCGAAATAATCGCCCACCACATCCACAAAGGCGGTCACATTGGTGCCGCTGGATGCCACAACGGTAATGCTCTGGTAGCCATCCCCCGCCCCGGCAATGCTGCGGGCCACATCCAGCGGGATATAGATTTCGGTCTGGATATCGTCATCGCTGGTAGAGCCAAACATGCTGGCGTAAGAATCTTCTACATACTTATAAACGCCGCTGATATAAAACGTATACGGCATTTTGTTGATGGTCAGGGTGATTTTCTGGCCCAGCGCATCAGCGTTGCTGCCGCCGACAGCCTGCTGCACAAATTTTTCGGATACCACGCAGACATAGCGCCCGGCATCGCGGGTATCATCCAGCCAGCGGCCCGCCAGGATGGGGGTATCGCTCTCCTTGCTTTGCAGCGCTTCCTGGTTGACGCCGGAAACCGTTGCCGTGATGGTGGTATCGGGTTCGTTCACCTTGCCAATGGTGGCGCTGCCCACCTGCTGCGTTTTTTCAATGTAGTTGATCTTGTCGGGGAACGTTTCGGTAAATTCCTCGATCATCGTATCCGTGATAAGGTCTTTATCATCCGGGCTGGAATTTTTGAAGAGCCGCAGCCGCACACCGCCGCTGGAAGAGCCGCTGTTGCTGCTGCTTTTCTGGGTCAGCGATACCGTGATGGAGCTGGCACCGGTGCCGGACATGCTGTCGCTGACCGAACTGGATAGGCTGTTGCCGACGGTTTCGATGGCGATAACCGCCGCAATGCCGATAATAATGCCCAGCATGGTGAGCAGGCTGCGCATTTTGTTGCTTTTGATGCTGGCAAACGCCATGGAAAGGTATTCAAAGAGCGCCACGCACACCACTCCCCTTCCGTTCGGCAATAATGCGGCCATCGTGCAGTGTCAGCACCCGCTGGCATTCCTCGGCCAGCGCGGGGTTGTGGGTAATGAGCACAATGGTTTTGTGGTATTTTTCGTGCATTTCATGGAACAGGTCCATCACCACGCGGGAGGTTTCGCTGTCCAGTGCGCCTGTGGGCTCGTCTGCCAGGATCAGCGCCGGGTCGTTGACCATGGCGCGAGCAATGGCAACGCGCTGTTTCTGGCCGCCGGAAAGCTCGTTGGGCTGGTGGCGGGCACGCTCGCCCATTCCCACGCGGTCCAGCCACTCCTTGGCGCGGCGGGTACGCTCGCCGCCGGGAATGCCGGCATACAGCATGGGCAACTCCACGTTTTTCAGCGCGCTCTGGCGGCCGATGAGGTTATAGGTCTGGAACACAAAGCCGATTTTATTGTTGCGGATGCCCGCCAGTTCGTCATCGTCTGCTTTATGGATATCCACCCCGTCCAGCGTATACTCGCCAGAGGTCGGCTTGTCCAGCACGCCGATAATATTCATCAGGGTACTTTTGCCGGAGCCGGATTCACCCACAATCGCAACGAACTCCCCCGGCCACACAGTCAAATCAATGCCGTGCAGGATTTCCAACTCGTTCGGCTGGCCGATATAGTAACTTTTGCGGATGCCGCGCATGGCAATCAGCGGGCGGCGGTTGGGCTGCCCCGTCCCAAGGCTTTGCACAATGGCATTGACAAACGCCTGTTTATTCTGCGGCATATCAGTTACCTCCCGGTCCACCGGCCGGGCCGCCGCCCATGTCGCCGCCGGGGCCGCCCGCCGGGGCGTCCGCACCGCCAATCGGTTCATCACCGCCGGCAGTGAAGAAGAAGTCGGCGCTATCATCACTGCTGCCGGTCACAATGCCCTGGGTCAGGTCGGCGCTGGAGCGGATCACATCGCCTTCCTTCAGGTCATCGCCGGAAATCACGGTATAATAATCGTTGGCATCGCCGGTGGTCACGGTCACTTCCTCAAAGGTCATATCGGTGCCTTCGCCGCCGGTTTTGCGCAACACATACTGGGTGCCGTCCTCTTTGGTGCCAACGGCATCAATGGGCACGGTAAACACGCCGTCGGTCGCGTTCTTGACAATTTCCACCTTGGCCTGGATGCCGATCAGCAGGTCGTCTGCATCGCCGTTCACACGCACCTTTGCGCCGAACGTGCCGGAATCATTGGCAACGGGGTCGATCTGGGTCAGGGTACCGGCGATCACATCATCGCCGGTGGCATCGCTGGTAATATTGCAGCTCATGCCGGTGGTCAGGCCCGGCACATCATTGGAGGGGATCGTAACTTCCACCACAAGGGCATCGGTGTTCTGAATGGTTGCCACGGTGCCGGTGCAGACAGAACCGACCGTTGCATCCAGCGCCGTGATGGTACCGGACATGGTGGCCGTCAGGGTGCAGTTGGCCAGGGTGTCTTTCAGGGTGGTCAAAGTATCGGGGGTGCGCTTGGCCTGTTCCAGCTTGGTTTTGGCGTCTTCCACGCTCTGCGCCTTGGCCTTGATGGTGGAATAGTTCTTTTCCTGGTCATAGCTGTCATGAGCGGATTTCTGCTGGCTTTCGCAGGTTTCAATCTGGTTCTGGGCCGTTTCCACTGCGTTCTGGGCACTGGTCAGGGCATTCTGGGCGCTGGTTTTGGTCTGTTCCGCGCTGTTCAAAGACTGCTGAATGGCGGTAAAGCCATACAACCCCAGCTCCGTGACGGAACAGCTGTTTTGCGCGTTAGCCAGGTCATTCTGTGCCTGCTGATAGGCTGCCTGGGCAGCGCTCAGGGCATTGTTTGCCTCATTCATGGCCGCCTGGTTGGCCTCGCTGGGGTCGGCGTTGTAGGCAGCGATGGCGCTGTTTACCCGGCTGATGGCATCGTTCTGGGTGTTGGCCGCCGCGTTGACGGCATCGGTAAAGGTGCTGATGCTGGCAGCGGCATTATCATACGCCGCCTTGATGGTATCGTAACTGCTGCAGGCAGAATCATAGGCGCTCTGGGCGGAATCGCGGCTGCTCTTTGCGGTTTCCAGTGCATCCTGTGCATCGGACAGGTTCTTGTCCGCATCATCAATCTTGGCCTGCAGGTCGATCAGGTTATTCTCATGCTGCACCACTGCGGTGTTATATTCATCCACCGCGCGGTCATAGCTGGTCTGGGCCTGCTGCAGGGTATCGTTGTAGCTTTGCTCTGCGTTTTCGATCTGCTTTTCAAGGTCGGTGGTGTCCAGCGTGGCGATCACATCGCCTTCCTGCACAGTATCACCCACCTCCACATTGACGGTGGCAACCTTGTAGGTTTTGGCGGAATCTGCCACGGTAACGCTGGCTTCATCGCCGGATTTCACCGTGCCGTTCACGGTAACGGAGTCATTCAGGCTGGTGGTTTTCAGGGTCGTGGTGCGCACATACTGATAGTCTGCCGAAGCGCCTGCGGCCGCTTTGCTTTTACGCAGCTGGCTGCCCACAACAGCGGCAACCACCGCCAGAATGACAACCGCCACGCACAGCTTGGTGTGGCGGCGGAACCAGTTTTTGCGTTTGGGGGCCGGGGCCGTGGGCTGCGTGCTGCCCATATCGGGGGTGGTGGCATCCTCCACAAAGGGGGATGTAATCTCGTTTTCTTCCATCCGGGTTTCCTGCCTCTCTATTTTCTTTATAAAAAATTTCTGGACTATGGATTTTGCTGCATTTTAGTGTACCTGCCAAATGTGTTAAAAGCATGGAAATACTGTGAAGTTCCACGGCAAAAAGCTGGGTATTGCGGGATTTGGGCTTTAGGCAACACCGCACAATTCCCGCCTTGCGGCTTAAGCACCGCTCCGGCAGCTGCGGCACTTAGAATTATGCGGTATTGCCTTAAAAATGTGTGATGGGCCATGCCGGATATCACTCTCCGAAATCCGCCAATCCCCCTGCCCTTCCCCAAAAAACAAAAAAGCCCCATTTCCAATAGGAAACGAGGCTTTGATGCAAAATGAGCAATTTTTTGCGAATTCTGCAAAAATATTTTTTACCGCTCCTCGCGGAAGTAGGAAAGGCCCAGATGCTCCGGGGGCTGGTTTTCCTTCTTTTTGCGCAGGCTGACCACGATTAGCACCACAATGGTAACCACATAGGGCAGCATTTGGATCAGATCGGTCATGTAGCTGGCAACGGTAATGCCAAGCAGGCTGGGCAGGAACTGATACAGCCAGTACAGCACGCCAAACAGGTAAGCGCCCCAAATGGCGTTCAGCGGCTTCCAGGTGGTAAAGATGACCAGCGCTACAGCCAGCCAGCCCAAGGCTTCGATCTGGCCGGTGGTTGCCCAGATGCCCTGGTTATAATCCAGAACATAATACAAACCACCCACACCACAGATGGCAGCACCCGTGCAGGTAGCCACATATTTATACAGTGTAACGTTAATGCCGGCGGCATCGGCAGTGGCGGGGTTTTCGCCAACCGCGCGCAGGTTCAGGCCCGCGCGGGTGCGGGTAAAGAACCAGTGCAGCACAACTGCCAGCACAATGGCCGCATAAGCCAAAAAGCCGTAAGAGAAAAGCACCTTGCCTACAACGCCAAGGCCGGAAAGCACCGGAATCATGGCGCTGAATGCTTTATAAGCTAGCGGTGCCGCGGTGTAGCTGGCACCGTTCAGGATAAACACACCAAAAAAGTTTGCCACACCCATGCCAAAGGTGGTCAGCGCAAGGCCGGTCACGTTCTGGTTTGCACGCAGGGTGATGGTCAGGAAGGCGTAAATCAGACCGCCCAGGGCGGATGCGATCAGGGCGCACAGCAGGGCCAGAATTACGCAGACAAAGGCGCTGGGGTTGGCGCTGAGTTTTTCGTAATAATAAGCGCTGGCAAAACCGGCAAAGCCGCCCAGGTACATGATACCGGGAACACCCAGGTTCAGGTTGCCAGATTTTTCCGTCAGGGTCTCGCCCAAAGCGCCGTACATAATGATGGTGCCAAACGGGATGGCACGCAGGATCCATGCAATCAGACTGCTCATACTTACTTGCCCTCCTTACCATCATGATGGCCGCGCCAGACCAGGCGGTAGTTGATGAAAAATTCGCTGCCCAGGATAAAGAACAGGATAATGCCGGTGATGATATCCGCTGCATATTCGTTCAGGGAATAAGCAGAAGCAATTTCCGAAGCGCCGCGGTCCAGGAAGATCAGCAGGAAAGAAATCAGCATCATATAGAAGGTGTTGAACTTTGCCAGCCAGGCCACAATAATGGCGGTGAAGCCGTTGCCGCCTGCCGAGGTAGTGGAGATCGTTTGGTCCTTACCGGCCACAACCAAAAAGCCGCACAGGCCGCAGATGGCACCGGACAGCAGCATAGTACGGATCATCACGCGGCTGACATTGATGCCGGCATAGCGGGCGGTGTTTTCACTCTCGCCCACAACGCTGATCTCGTACCCCTGCTTGGAGTATTTGAGGTAAGCGTACATCGCAAAGGTCAGCACCAGCACCACAATAATATTGATGGTGTAGCGCTGGCCGTTGATCACGGGCAGCCAGCCAGCCTTGGTGGCTTTGTTCAGGGTGCCCAGGCTGGATGCCTGGCCGCGCATGATATTCGTCATGCAGGCCACAATGCTGGTGGCAACGTAGTTCATCATCAGGGTGAACAGCGTTTCGTTGGTGTTCCAGCGGGATTTGAACCAGGCCGGAACAAAGGCCCAGATGGCACCGGCCAGCACACTGCCGATGACCATGGCGGCAAACAGCAGCGGTGCGGGCAGGCTGCTGCCAAAATACACCATGACGAGCGCCGCGACCAGGCCGCCGATCAGTACCTGGCCTTCGCCGCCGATATTCCAAAAGCGCATCTTAAAGGCGGGAGCCAGTGCAATGGCAATGCACAGCAGGCTGGAAAGATCACGCAGCGCCCAAGAGAAACGGGTGGTGTTCATAAACGTGCCGTTCCACATAACGCCGTACACGCTGATGGGGTTCAGGCCGGTAACAAAAAAGATGAAGAACGCATCCACAACAAGTGCCAGCAGGATAGCAATGGCACGCACCAGCACTTTTTGCACAAAGGTGGTACCCTCCCGCTTGGAGATACGCACAAGCGGTTCAGCTGCAGTTTTGCTCATCATTTGCCCTCCTTTTGTACAAGGTTGGTCATGCGCAGGCCAACTTCTTCCTTGGTGGTGGTGCGGGCATCTAGCATGCCGTTGGCTTTGCCGCCGCACAGCACCAGAATGCGGTCACACAGCTCCAGCAGAACGTCCAGGTCCTCGCCGACGTAAATCACGGCAACACCTTTTTCTTTCTGCTCATTCAGCAGGTTGTAAATGGTGTAGGATGTATTGATGTCCAGGCCGCGCACGGCGTAAGCCGTCATCAGCACAATGGGCGAAGCCGCCAGCTCGCGGCCAACCAGCACCTTTTGCACATTGCCGCCGGACAGGCGGGAAACGGGGGTGTTCAGGCCGGGGGTAACCACGCCAAGCTCCTTGCGGATCTTTTCGGCCAGTTCACGCGGAGCACGGTGGTCCACCAGCGGGGAGCGGCCTTCGCCATAGCTTTTCAGCATCATGTTGTCCGTCATGCCCATGGTGCCAACCAGGCCCATGCCCAAGCGGTCCTCCGGCACAAAGCTCAGGTGTACACCGGCATCGCGGATGTCCTTGGGACTCTTGCCCAGCAGCTCCATCGGCTTGTCCTCTTCGCCGGGGGCAAAAAACTTAACGTCGGAGCCGGATTCGGTATGCTGCAAACCGGCAATGGCTTCCAGCAGTTCTTTCTGGCCGTTGCCGGAAATACCGGCAATGCCCAAAATCTCGCCACCATACACATCAAAGCTCACATCGTCCAGCACGTTGGTACCTTCGGGGCTGCGCACCGAAAGGTGGCTGATAGCCAAACGCCGGGTGGGGTCCTGCGGCGTGGTGCGGTTGATGTTCAGCTCCACCTTCTGGCCCACCATCATCTCAGTCAGGCTGGATTCCGTTGCGGTGGCGGTTTCCACCGTGCCAACGTATTCGCCCTTGCGCAAAATTGCCACGCGGTCCGAAACCGAAAGCACCTCATGCAGCTTGTGGGTAATGATGACCACGGCCTTGCCGTCCGCCTTCATGTTGCGCATCACGGCAAACAGCTTTTCGGTTTCCTGCGGGGTCAGCACGGCGGTGGGTTCGTCCAGGATCAGGATATCTGCACCACGGAACAGCACCTTTACGATTTCCAGCGTCTGCTTCTGGCTCACGCTCATCTCGTACACTTTCTGGTCCAGATCCAGCGCAAACTGGTATTTTTCGCAAATCGCACGGGCTTTGTCCCGCACGCGGCGCAGGTCAAATTTTTCGCCTTTGTCCATGCTCAGGGCAATGTTTTCCACGGCGGTAAACACATCCACCAGTTTGAAGTGCTGGTGAATCATGCCAATGCCAAGGGCAAGGGCATCGCGCGGGGAACGGATATCTGCCGGCTGGCCGTTGACGATGATCTGCCCGCCGTCCGGGTAATAGATACCGGCGATCATATTCATCAGGGTTGTTTTGCCGGAGCCGTTCTCGCCCAGCAGGGACAAAATCTCCCCGCGGCGGATATTCATGGTAACATCATGGTTTGCAATGACCGGGCCAAAAGTTTTGGTTACATGTTCCAGCTGGATGGCGTACTCAGTCTGCGGCATGGGAATGCTCCTCTCTGTAAAAATCCATCATGCGGTGCCGTAAACACCAATAGAGGGAAGCTCTGTTCAGTAACAGGCAGAGCTTCCCTCCATGTCAGTTCAGTTTGTGGGATCAGGCAACCGGGTCTGCATCCTCGGTAATGCCGTCAATGCGCAGGGAGAAATACGGAGCGCTGCGCAGGGTGGATTCAGAGAAGTAACCATCGGTGATGGCTTCCTCGGTATCGCCCTGGTACACAGCAACCGGGGTGCCGGTGGAGTAATCATAGAAAGTCAGGTCGATGGGAGCGGTGGTAACAGTCTCACCGTTGACGGTGAACTTGCTGGTATCAAACACATGCAGGCTGCCATCTTTCAGGGCTGCTTCCACTTCGGCAACCTTCTCGGCAGTGCCTTCGGCAACTTCGGGGCCAAGATCAGTGATGGCAACAGCGCCTTCGTTGTAACCCTCGGACCAGTTGGTAGCCGGGTTTTCACCGTCCATCATGCTCTTGAACAGGTATTCATAGTAAACTTCCCAAACGTTGGTGGCGGAGGTCAGGGCAGCGGTGGGAGCGGTCTCCAGCATGTCGATGTTGTAACCGACAGAGTAGCAGATCTTGCCGGCATCCTTCTGCTTCTGGGTGGCAGCGGGAGCGCCGGTGGAGTCAGCATGCTGACCAATGATCACGCTGCCGTTTGCAATCAGAGCTTCGGCAGCAGCGCCTTCCTTGTCGATATCGAACCAGGAGTTGGTGTACATAACTTCCATGGCAACATTGGGGTAAACGCTCTGCACGCCCAGGAAGAATGCAGTGTAGCCGGAAACAACCTCAGCATAGTTGTAAGCGCCGACATAGCCGATCTTGACCTTGCCGTCAGCGGTAAAGCTGTTGGGCTGGGTCTCCGGGGTCAGGGTGCCGGACTCAACCAGTTCCTGCAGCTTCATACCGGCAACAACACCGGCAACATAGCGGCTCTCATAAACATTGGTGAAAGCGTTCTTGAAGTTATCCAGGCCAGTCAGGGCAGCAAAATCACCGGTCATGGAAACAAAAGTGACATCGGGATACTTTTCAGCTTCTTCTACGATATAGGTCTGGTGGCCGTAAGAGTTGGAAACAACAAGGTTGCAGCCCTGGCCAACCAGGTCTTCTGCAGCGTCAGAGCACTCAGCACCTTCGGGAACCTTGTACTTCCAAACGATCTGGCTATCGCTCATGCCAAGCTTCTGTGCAGCAGCCTTGATGCCGTTGATATGCGCAGCAGTGTAGCCTTCCGTCTCGTCGCCAATCGTGATAACGCCAACCTTCAGGTCGCTGGCAGCTGCATCGGTAGCAGTGGCAGCGTCAGCGGTAGAATCTGCTGCTGCGCTGGATGCAGCGCTGGATGCAGCAGTGCTGCCGCAGGCGGCCATGCTGAGCAGCATAGCTGCGGACAACACAATACCCAATAATTTTTTCATGTGTAAGTGCTCCTTTTCTTTTTACGTCTGGCCCGGCGGCAGCTGCCAGCCGGAGCCACGGTCCTGAAACCAAAAATGCGCCGTTTTGCTGCATGCTTGCAGGAAATCCGACACATTCTTTTCACATATGTTATTGTATACGCGGCGGGGACATTTTTCAATGCTTTGTGAATACGTTGTTAAAAGTTTGTAAATTACGGAACAATTTTCAAATTTCGGCTGCGTTCTGCCAGCAAAACGCACAATCTTTTCGTATCAAAGTATGACTTTTGAACAAAAAATCCGCGCTTCATCAGCGCTGATGAAGGTAGCGGCGGTCCAGGCCGTGTTTTTCTGCCGCGTTCAGGGCCAGCCACATCAAGGCAACTTCAATGGGGATCATGATGGTGTTTTTGACCATGCCGGTGCTCAGGTAATACAGGTAACCCTTGCCATACAACATAGCTTTCCACACACTGCCCAGCAGCACATTGCTGCCGTAATTGATCAGCAGACGGGTCACGATCAGGCGCGGGATGGTGGGTTTGCGCTGGTAGAGCATAACGCCGTAAATCAGGCCGGACAACATGGCCGTAATCAGATAGCCGGGGAAATACGGCTCGCCATAGCTGGAAAGCAGAAAGCCCAGCGTATCAATGACCGCACCAACGCCCATGCCCACCAGCGGGCCATAACAGGCGCACCCCAGCGAAACCACCACAAAGCTGAAATAGATCTTCAGGCTCTGGCCCAGCAGATAGATGGGGAAGCTTTCCAGAATAATGGCCAGCGCCGTGACCATACCGGCAAAAGCCAGAACGCGGATGTTCTTAAACTCATCGGCGGCCTGCTGCCAATAGGCCGCGGCATACAGCGGGGTACGGACTTGAACGGATTTTTGCATAATAAAATACCTCCATCGTGCGTGTTGCCGCACAAGGGAGGGTAAAGGGCAGGTGTGCAACCACACCCGCCGTTGCACACCTTTATGCAGCAGTGGGATGCGAAACCAGCACCGCGTGCCGGCAGCGGCGTGCACATTGCACTCCCCTGCCCTGCATCTTCGTCCTGCCACAACTCCCCGTTGGTCAGGCACTGCGGCAAAGCGGCGCCATTGCCGCTTTGCCTAACGCGCGGGTTTCTACTCTGCGTAAATATTATTTTACTGCTTTAGTATACCGCACTTTATGCAGATTGCAATAGTTTTTGCTGATTTTTTGTGTAGGGTGGGGGTAGACTATAAAATTGGGAACGATGCGCATATGTTTGAGGGTTTTATATGGGGATGGTGGCGTGGTCAGGTGACCACGCTCAACCGGTTGATTGCCCATTATAAAATATTCTGTAGGGAACGTTCTTGACCGTTCCGGGGCCTTGCGGTACATATTCCGCAATGCCTTTGGCTCCCTTCCGAGGGGAACCGTCACCGCAGGTGACTGAAGGGTGGTTCCACGCGCAGAGCCTGAACATGCGCTTCCCCATCCGGCGGCCAGGGGGCTCTGTGCCCGCAGGCGCGTTTCGGAGGCCAACCGGGGCAATGCCCCGGCTCTTAGGCCGGAGATGGCCTCCCTACCACGTTATCGCCAACAAATGTGCAATATTTTTACGTCCTTCCGGGCGTCGAGGACGCCGCTCCTTACAAATAATTTATTCGCATATCATAAATTTTGCATGAGAAACACTGCAAGGCCACGGCGGGGTCAGGTGACCCCGCCCTACAGGAAATGGCAGGGCACATCACACTTTTTATCGTTTGCAGCAAAGCCAAAGCCCGCGGAACGATGCGAACATCGTCCCCTACAAATCATTTGCAGCGTTTGTCACAATCGGCAAAATTCCACCCCGGCGGAATGAGGGCATCCCGCCCTGCAGCCACTTTTATTGTTCAGCACATACTTCACAACCAGCACCCTCCCCCAAAATTCCTAATTTCTCATTCCTAATTTCTAATTTTTCGTCCCGCCCTCTCCCCCACCGCCGCCCTCATCAACTCCTCCCTCTTACTTCCTAACGCCTAACTAAAAACCGCCCCGGTCAGCCATGCATGGCAAACCGGAGCGGTTGATTTTGTTTATGTTCTGCTGTTCAGCAATTACTTGCCAACCTTTTCCTTCAGGCGGCCGCTTGCCTTAAAGCCAGGGATAGCGGTGGGTTCCAGCTGGCTGGTGACCTTGGTCTTGGGATTGGTGAAGTTCTTGGTCTGGCGTTCGCGCATTTCAAAGCGGCCAAAGCCTGCAATGGTAACCTTATCACCAGCCTTCAGCACATCGCCGATGGTGCCGAAAATGCCGTCCATGATCTTTTCAACTTCAACGGCAGAAATGCCGGTATCGTTTGCAACTTTGGTAATCAACTGTGATCTGGTCATAACTCGTTATCTCCCTAAGCATATATTTCATCATCAGGCAAGTAACTGCCCCACGTTTTAGTACGCTGATTATTATAAGGAAAATTTCGCGCAGAATCAAGTGATTCTGCCAAAACCTAGCCCAAAAAATCAAAAATTGGCATATCTCACAAAAAGATGCAACAATCCCGCGTTTCTTTCGGGAACGCGTGCATAGCGCACGGGCACCGCCGCAAAACATTTGCTGTACGGCACAAAAACAGGGCAGCAAAGCTCCCCGCAGCACAACGGCTGCCGGGCTTTGCTGCCCCAGGTTGTTTTTCTGTTTTACCCTTGGTTATTTGCCGTTGGCGGCATCGCGGTGCAGGGTGGCGATATCCACCAGCTCCATGCCGCTGATGTCATGGTCGCTGCGCAGGGCATTCACCAGAATGCGGGCGGTATCCAGCGCCGTGATGCACGGGATGGACAGTTCGGTTGCCTTGCGGCGGAACTTGACGGAATCGCGGTGCGGGTCACGGCCATGGGGGCTGGTGGAGATGATGTAATCCACCAGACCGCTTTCCAGCAGATCCAGCACATTCGGGCGTTCTTCGCTCATCTGGCGCACGGTGCTGCAGGGCACCATCTGGCTGTTCAGGTAGCGTGCCGTGCCGGGGGTGCCATAGATCTTATAGCCGTAGTCATGCAGCTTCCAGGCCAGCTCGGCAGCTTCTTTCTTGTCGGAATCCTTGACCGAGATAATTACGCAGGAACCGGGGCCGGGGGTCTTGAACTGGTAACCGGCGGCAACCAAGCCCTTGATCAACGCTTCGTGCATGTTGGGAGCAATGCCCAAAACTTCGCCGGTGGACTTCATTTCGGGTCCCAGCATGGTATCCACACCGTGCAGCTTCAGGAAGCTGTAGACGGGTACTTTAACAGCCACATAGGGGCTCTTGCCGTTGCGCCACAGGCCGGTGCCGTACCCCATATCTTTCAGCTTTTCGCCCAGGGTGCAGCGCACGGCCAGATCGACCATGGGCACACCGGTGACCTTGGAGATATACGGCACAGTACGGGAAGAACGCGGGTTGACCTCGATGACGTAAACCTTGCCGTCCTGCACAGCGTACTGCACATTGACCAGGCCCACAACCTTCAGCTCGCGGGCAAAGCGGCCGGTGTAATCCACCAGGGTATCAATCACATCCTGCGGGAAATTATACGGCGGGTAGACACAGATGGAGTCGCCGGAATGCACGCCGGTGCGCTCGATCTGCTCCATGATGCCGGGCACCAGGTAATCGGTGCCGTCGCAGATGGCGTCAACTTCACATTCGGTGCCGTAGATGTACTTATCCATCAGCACCGGGTGGCTCATGTCCACATGCTTGGTGATAACGCCCATATACTCGATGACATCGCTGGAGTTATAGGCCACAATCATATTCTGGCCGCCCAGAACGTAAGACGGACGCATCAGAACGGGGTAGCCGACCTCCTGGGCAGCCTGCAGGGCTTCGTCCAGGGTAAAGACGGTGCGGCCCGCCGGGCGGGGAATGCCGCAGCGTTCCAACAGCTCATCAAAGCGTTCGCGGTCCTCGGCTTCATCAATGGCATCGGCCGGGGTGCCGTAAATGGGCAGGCCGATCTCATCCATATGCTTTGCCAGCTTGATGGCCGTCTGGCCGCCGAACTGCACCAGGCAGCCGTCCGGCTTTTCGGCAGCGATAATATGGTCAACGCTTTCGGGGTTCAGCGGGTCAAAGTACAGGCGGTCACCGGTATCAAAATCGGTGGAAACCGTTTCGGGGTTGTTGTTGACCAGAATGGCCTCGCAGCCGTGCTTTTTCAGCGTCCAGACTGCGTGGACAGAGCAGTAGTCGAACTCGATGCCCTGGCCGATGCGGATGGGGCCGGAGCCAAAGACGAGGATCTTCTTTTTGTCGGTCTTATGGGCATTGATGAACTGCTCGGCCTCGTTCTCCTTATCGCAGGTGGAGTAGAAGTACGGGGTCTTGGCGGCAAACTCGGCAGCGCAGGTATCGACCATCTTGAAGCCGCAGACATAGTTGTCCATCGGCAGCTTTTCGGCACCGGACAGGCGCAGGATGGTTTTATCCAGGAAGCCGTAATGCTTGGCCTCCAGATACTTTTCGCGGGTCAGGGGGCCGTTTTTCAGGCCCAGCTCCAGGTTCGCCAGGTGCTGCATCTTATCCAGGAACCACCAGTCGATCTTGGTGATGTCATAGATGGTCTGGTGCGGCACACCGCGCTTGAGGGCTTCGTATACGCAGAAAGCGCGCTCGGAGTCCTGTACATGCAGGTGCTCAATGACTTCCTCGGTAGTCAGCTTTTCAAAGTCGGACAGGGTCAGGGTGTCCATGCCCAGCTCAATGGAGCTGACTGCCTTCATCATGGCGTGTTCAAAGTTGTTGCCAATGGCCATCACTTCGCCGGTGGCCATCATCTGGGTTCCCAGACTCTTATCGGCGTAAACGAACTTATCAAACGGCCATTTGGGGTATTTGACGACCACATAGTCCAGCGCAGGCTCAAAGCAGGCGCAGGTTTCGCCGGTCACATCGTTGGTGATCTCGTCCAGCGTGTAGCCCAGGGCAATCTTGGTTGCCACCTTGGCGATGGGATAGCCGGTTGCCTTGGAGGCCAGCGCCGAGGAGCGGGACACACGGGGGTTGACCTCGATGACCGCATACTCAAAGCTGTCCGGCTTGAGGGCAAACTGGCAGTTGCAGCCGCCCTCAATGCCCAGCTCGGTGATGATATCCAGCGCGGCGGTACGCAGCATCTGGTATTCCTTATCGGACAGAGTCTGGCTGGGTGCCACAACGATGGAGTCACCGGTATGCACGCCGACAGGGTCCAGGTTTTCCATGTTACATACGGTGATCACATTGCCCTTGTGGTCACGCATCACTTCGTATTCGATCTCTTTCCAACCGGCGATACACTTTTCCACAAGGATCTGATGGATGGGGGAAAGACGCAGGCCATTGGTTGCGATCTCGTGCAGCTTTTCAGGGTTTTCGCAGATACCGCCGCCGGTACCGCCCATGGTGAAAGCCGGGCGCACGATAACGGGATAGCCGATAACATCGGCAAACGCCATGGCGGAATCCAGGTCCTCCACCACCTTGGAGGGAATGCAGGGCTGGTTCAGCTTTTCCATGGTATCCTTAAACAGCTGGCGGTCCTCGGCACGGTCAATGGTGTCCGGCTTGCAGGCCAGCAGGCGCACGCCGCTGCGGTCCAAAAAGCCGCTGCGGGCCAGTTCCATGGAAAGGTTCAGGCCCATCTGGCCGCCCAGATTGGGCAGAATGGCGTCCGGCTTTTCCTTTTCAATAATGCGTTCCACAACTTCGGCGGTCAGCGGCTCAATATAAACATGATCCGCAATATCCGGGTCCGTCATGATGGTGGCCGGGTTGGAGTTGACCAGCACGGTCTCAATGCCCTCGGATTTCAGAGCACGGCAGGCCTGCGTGCCGGAGTAGTCAAACTCGGCAGCCTGACCGATGATGATAGGGCCGGAACCGATAACCAGCACCTTTTTGATTCTAGGATCTTTCGGCATCTCAACGGCCCCCTTTCACGCGGTTGATGCGGCGGACATTTTGCAAAAAGCGGTCAAACAGGAACTCGGTATCCTTGGGGCCGCCGTTTGCTTCGGGGTGGAACTGCACCGTAAAGCAGTTCCACTGCAGGTATTCAATTCCCTCACAGGTTTTATCGTTGGCGTTCACATGGCTGACGCGGCCGGTACCTGCGGGCAAAGTATCGCCCAGAACCGCATAACCGTGGTTCTGGCTTGTAATAAAGGTACGTTCCAGCGCAAAGTCGGTCACAGGCTGGTTGGCGCCGCGGTGGCCATACTTCATTTTGCAGGTTTTGGCGCCTGCAGCCAGGGCGGTCAGCTGGTGGCCCAGGCAGATGCCGAAAGCTGGGATGCCGGTATCCAGCATATCGCGGATATTGGCGATGACCTGCACGTTTTCTGCCGGGTCACCGGGGCCGTTGGAAAGCATCAGGCCATCCGGCGCAAGGGCTTTGAGCTCTGCCGGGGTGGTAGAAGCAGGCAGCACCGTTACACGGCAGCCGCGCTTACACAGGCAGCGCACAATGTTCTTTTTGCAGCCAAGGTCCAGCAGGGCAATGTGCAGCGGTTCTTCGCCCTCCGCCACACCGGCAGTGGGGGCAAAGCACTGCGGCTCGGTGCAGGTCACGGCATCCACCGCGCCGGTCACGGCATAAGCCTTAATGATGGGCATCAGGGCAGCCAGCTTTTCCGGCTCGGTTTCGGGGTCAAACTCGGTGGTAATGGCACCGTTCATAACGCCGCTTTCGCGCAGGATGCGGGTCAAGCTGCGGGTATCAATGCCCTCAATGCCGATAATGCCGTTTTCTTTCAGGAAAGTATCCAGCGTTTCCTCGCTGCGGAAGTTGGAAGGGGTCGTGCATGCTTCGCGCACGATGTAACCCTTTGCCCAGATCTTGCCGCTCTCTTTGTCTTCGCTGTTCATGCCGTAGTTGCCGATCAGCGGGTAGGTCTGGGTAATGATCTGGCCATAGTAGCTGGGGTCGGTCAGCGTTTCTTCAAACCCGACCATACCGGTGGCAAACACAACTTCGCCCACGGTAGTGCCCTGGCAGCCCAGGCTTTTGCCCTTTAAGATCCGGCCATTTGCCAAAATCAGATATGCCTGCATGTTTTGCCTCGCAATCCTTTGTTGTATCGAAATCCGGTTCCGGTTAGAGTTAGGGCAATACCGCATAATTCTAAGTGCCGATACGGCGAGCGAGGTGCGGCAGATGCTAAGCCAAAAGCGCAGATAATACTGGATGTCTTATCGAGCATTTTGGCAACGCAGATGCCGTGCCGCAGCCGCCGGAGCGGTGCTTGAGCCGTTAGGCGGGAATTGTGCGGTATTGCCTTAGGAAGTAGGAGTGAGGAGTTAGGAGTTTATGGTCGGGCGCACACCGTGCGCCCGCCTTTTGAAACAGCCAAGGCCGTTTCCGTCCGCGCAGAGCCTATCTCCCACGCAATAACTCCTAACTCTTTTACAGCGTCTGCTTTGCTGCTTCCTTCATTTTGCGGCTGCCCAGGTGGACCAGGGGCAACTTGCCCTCCTTGCAGATGGGGCATTCTTCGGGAGCATAGTTGGGCAGATCCAGCTTCAGGGCACTGGCCAGGATGGGGATCGGGGACGGAGCTTCGGGGCGGGTACGGTCCACCACGCAGGTGATGCCCAGGCAGATACCGCCGGCTTCTTCGATGACGCGCTTGGTTTCCAGGCTGGAAACACCGGTGGTCACAACATCCTCGGCGATGATGCAGCGCTCGCCCGGATGGATGGCAAAGCGCTTGAGAGTCATCACGTTATCCACGCGCTCGGTAAAGATGGCGCGCTTGCCCAGCTGGCGGCCCAGCTCGTAAGCATACACAATGCCGCCCATGGCAGGGCCAACGATAACGTCAACATCAGTATCCTTTAGCTTTTCTGCCACATGAGCCATAACCTCGGCACACTTATCCGGGTACTGCTGCAGATAGGCCATCTGGCAGTATGCGCCGGAATGACGGCCGGACGAAAGGAGGAAGTGCCCCTCCAAAAATGCTTCACATTCCTTCAAAACTTCGATCGATTCTCTTGCCATGATACTTTCCTCCGTTTATAAAAGCTGTTTTACTATACCACAAGTTGCATAAAATTGCAACATCTTGAATGTTTATACAGGCAAATTCAGAAAATAATGAATAAATAATAAAGAATCCTTGCGGTGGACCGCCGCGCGGTGCGCACTCCACCATTTTTTCATTATTCTTTATTCTCTGTTCTTTAACCCGCTTATCCTCTCGCGCACCCGCGGATCTCATCCAGCGTTTTCACGCCGTGGGCGTCCATCCATTCCCCAATCTCGGCAGTAATGCGAGTGCAGGCTTTCGGGTCCAGGAAGTTTGCGGTACCCACCTGAACGGCGGCTGCACCGGCCATGATGAACTCCAGCGCATCGCGGCCGGTCAGAATGCCGCCCAGCCCGATGACCGGGATATTGACGGCCCCCACAGCCTGCCACACCATGCGCAGTGCAATGGGGCGGATGGCCGGGCCGGAAAGCCCGGCAAAGGTGTTGTTGAACACCGGGCGGCGCTTTTCCAGATCAATGGCGCAGGCCTGGAAGGTATTGCACAGGCTGATGCCATCGGCACCGGCAGCTTCCACGGCCTTGCACATATCGGGGATGCTCTCTGCCTGTGGGCTGAGCTTGACCACCAGCGGCACAGTGCACACTTTGCGCACAGCGGAAACCACCTCTTCGGCGTCCTTGGCACGGATGCCGAACGCCAGGCCGCCCTGCTTGACGTTAGGGCAGCTGATGTTCAGTTCCAGCACATCAATGCCTGCGGCGCACAGCTTCTGCACGCCCTCCACGTTTTCCTCAATGGTATGGCCGCCCAGGTTGACCCAGACGGAGGTGCCGCAGGTTTTCATGGCGGGCAGCTCGTTTTCAATAAAGTGCTGCACGCCGGGGTTCTGCAGGCCGATGGAGTTCATCAGGCCGGAGGGAGTTTCCAGCAGGCGCTCGCCGTCGTTGCCGGGCTGACCGTTCAACGTCAGGCCTTTGCCGGAAATGCCGCCCAGCACGCGCAGGTCCTCAATGCCTGCATATTCCGGGCCGAAACCAAAGGTGCCGGAAGCGGCAATGACCGGGCCGGCCAGCTGCTTGCCAAACAGATTTACGCGAAGGTCTGCCATCAGTCAAACACCTCCTCAGCTTTGAACACGGGGCCGTCTTTACATACGGTCTTGGCCCCCACCTTGGTGCGGCAGGTGCAGCCCAGGCAGGCACCAAGGCCGCAGGCCATCTTGCGTTCCAGGCTGGCCACGCAGGGCGTGCCGCTCTGGGCGCACAGCTGGTATACGCCGCGCATCATCACCATGGGGCCGCAGGTCAGCACCATGGCGAACTGTTCCGGGTGCAGGATGCCGGTTACCAGGCCGTGGTAACCCACCGCGCCGGAATCCGTTGCAATGCTGATGGCGGCGCAGTAAGGCAGGAAAGCTTCCAACCCATAGGGCTCATCACGGAAGCCGCAGTACAGTTCCGGCTTGCAGCCCGCCGCAGCCAGCTCCTTGCAGAGCTGCAGCAGCGGCGCGGTGCCAATACCGCCGCCCACAACAGCGATCTTGCCGTTTTTGCCGCCTGCCGCCCGGGCGATCGCGGCCACATCAAATCCGTTGCCGCATGGGCCGGTCACCGTCAGGGTGTCGCCCTCTTTCAGGGCGGCCAGCTTCTGGGTTCCCTCACCCTTGACCTGATACAGGAAAGTCAGTGCGCCGGTCGCGGCGTCAAAATCATGCACGCTGATGGGGCGGGACAGGATGGGCGTTTCGTTGGCAGCCCAGGCGCGCAGCATAAAGAACTGCCCCGCCTTGGCCGGGCGGCTGGCATCCGGCCACTGCACCGTCAGGCAGCGGATATCCGCTGCAACGGTACTCTGGCGCAGGACCGTTACCTTACAGCTTGTTGCATTCACCCTGGATATCCTCCTTCATTCGCACGCATTCATTATAAGCAGCTTCATCAAAGGCAACGCCGGGCTGCTTTTTGTAAGCCAGCAGGATGCCGCGGCTGGAGTTGACCACACCGCCGTTGCTGTTGTTCATATACTGGGCAATATCGGCAGCTTTGCCGCCCTGTGCGCCGTAGCCGGGGATCAGGAAGAAGGTCTGGGGGTAAGCAGCGCGGATGGCGGTTGCTTCCTCGGTATGGGTGCCGCCGATGACCAGACCGATGCTGGAATAACCAGATTCGCCGATGTAATCCCTGCCCAGCTCGCTCAGGCTGTCGCCCACCAGGTCGTACACATGGCGGCCGTCCTCCAGCTTTTTATACTCAAAATCTTTTGCGCCGGGGTTGGAGGTGCGGCACAGTACAAACAGGCCCTTGCCCTGTTCCTTGCAGTACGGCAGGTAGGGGCTGATGGAATCCAGGCCCATATAGGGGGCCAGCGTGATAATATCAGCCTCAAAGTCGCCGGTAAAGTGTGCCTTGGCGTACATCTCGGCGGTTTTGGCAATATCGCCGCGCTTGATATCGGCAATGACCGGCAGGCCGGTGGCGCGCACCATCTTCAGGGTTTCGGCGTAAGCGCGCATGCCATCCAGACCAAGGGATTCATAATAAGCGATCTGAACCTTGTAGCAGCCTGCGGAAGCCTTGGTGGCTTCAATAATGCGGCGGTTGAATTCCACCACATTTTCACCGGCAGTCTTGGTGTAGTCCACCACATCGGCGGGCAGGTAGCTGAACTCGGTATCCAGACCCACGCACACCGGGCCGTTGGCTGCCACGCTGGCATACAGTTTATCCATGTTGGTCATTGCTGTTCCTCCGTTTTCTGTATCAAAAAAGCTCGTTCTAACTTTTCTGCGGGTTACTGTTTATCTTTCTGGTAGGTCACTTTGCCGCCCTTGATGGTCATCATGACCTGGCCATAGAAGCTTTCGCCGTCATAGGGGCAGTTTTTGCTCTTACTGTGCAGCTCGTCCGCATGTACGGTAAACATGTGGTCGGTATCCACCAGAACAATATCGGCATCAAAGCCGGGCACCAGGCGGCCCTTATGCTCATCCAGGCCAAGCACCTGAGCGGGGCCGGAGCTCATCAAAAAGCTCAGCATTTCCAGCGGCAAGCCCTCCATGCGGCACAATTTGGTGTAGCACACGGCAAAGGCGGTTTCCAGCCCAACCATACCGGCAGCGCCCTTGGCCTTATCCTCGGCGCTGTGGGGGGCATGGTCGGTGCCGATGCAGCTGACTGTGCCATCCTTAATTGCCGTCACCAGTGCGGCCACATCGTCCGCCTTGCGGATGGGTGGGTTGACCTTATACTGCAGGCGGGAATCATCGAACCACAGGTGGTGCGGGGTCACTTCGCAGCTGACCATTGCACCGCGGCGGCGGCTCTGGCGCACCATATCCACAGATTCTTTGGTGGAAACATGGCACATATGCAGGCGGGTGCCGTAATATTCGGCCAGGTGGCAGTTGCGCACCGTCTCAATGTTTTCGGCCAGGCGGTAATCCCACGGGCTGATCTCGCGGTCCTCTGCGTGGGACATCACGGTCAGACCGCGCTCGGCTGCCACAGCAAACACGCGAGCCATCGTGGCGTTATTCATCACGCCGTTGCCGTCCTCGGTGATAAACTTGATATCATCCGGCAGATCCAGCAGATGGTCAATGGTGTGGCCGTCAAAGTTTTTGGTAATGGAAACGGTCTGGTTGGCATCACACAGGCCAATCTCGCGCGCTTTCTCCTCCACCTCATGCACGATCTCTGCCGAAGAGCAGACCGGCTTGGTGTTGGGCATCAGGTTGACGAAAGTATATCCGCCTGCCGCTGCAGCCGCAGAGCCGGTGGCAATATCCTCTTTATATTCAAAGCCGGGGGTACGCCAATGGCAGTGGGTATCAATAAACGCGGGCAGAATGGTCAGCCCTTTTGCATTGATCACCTCGCCCGCTTCCGGCAGGTCGGTTCCGATTGCTCTAATTTTGCCGTCCGCGATCAGATAATCGCAGATGCGGCCCTCGTAGTCCCGTGCATTTTTAATCAGCATGGCTGGCCCTCCTTTTGGTGTGGGGTTGCAAGATTCTGTGTGAGAATTTGTGGTGGTTGTGGGCGCGGCAGGAACAGCCTATCCTCACGTTAAGTGCCAACTTTGCACGGCGTAGCGATAGCTTGTTGGTGGTGGGCAGGGTTGCTACCTCCACCCATTCGCCGCCTGTTCGGCGGCGGGTGAACAGAGGAACATCCTATCTCCGCGCCAAGTGCCGCCTGCGGCGGTTGCGCTCCGAAACGCGCCTGCGGGCGCAGCGCTCTGCGCTCCGGCTGTTTTTGCACCGCGCTTCGCGCGATTGCGCGGCGATAGCCGCGCAGGCAAAAAAATAACTTTTCCCCAAAAGAGGAAAAGTCAAAAAGAAGCACCTGATACAGCGTGGGGAAGAAACACTGCACCGTGGGTTTTATCGCAGCAGGACAAGCCTTCGCGGATGGATACCATGGCACAGTTCACCCTTTCACATATGATTTTAATTATTGTACCATGCCGGGACAATGGTGTCAACACAACACGAAATGTTGCACCAAGAAGGATTTTTTGTATTTTTGTGTCAACTTTTGGGCAATATGTCAAAAGGCCGGGTTCTGGTTCGCGCCGCACACAAAACAGCGCCGCGCCAGACCCGGCACACGATCCTATTCTTTTAATTTCCTCCAATCTGTTGGTCGATGTATTCATCTAATTCGTTGATTGCATCTTCCCACATTGCATCATCCATATTGACCTTTCTCCCCTGCAGCACTGGTTCCGGCAACGCCGATTCCGCCGTGCTTTGTGCTGGTTCTGCCATTTTATTAGGTTTACTTATGACCTCTTCTGTATTTGTGGAACCTTTGTTCATTGCATTTGTTGCTTCCAAAGCAATCACTGCTACAAGTATAAGAATCCCACAAATCAACAACAGTCTTTTCTTCATTGATTTTATGCTCTTTCTTTATTCCCTCATATACTAATTAAATCCATAGCATTCAATATATGGTTCTCCAATCTTTGTGTTGCTTATATGTTCCTGATACCTACACACCTGACATTCTACGTATCTTACCAAAATATCTTGCTTCACTACGTCATGTCCAGCATGATATCCATGCATACATGCTGCTGTACGTGCATAATAGGAGTTTTGAGTTTTGTACCTAATGTCAAAACTTCCGCACTGTATACATTGTCCCGCAACTTGTTCTGCTACGTCATTCGAATGTCCACTCTGATATTCTTTTACATCATCATCAAAATCTTTATAAAGTGCTTCTTCTATTTTTTCAATTTTGCTATTTGTCCCGGCCCAAATTTTGTCTTTTTCTTGTGCATGAACAGGCAAAAGCATTCCCATTCCAAAGCAAATAGTAAAAATAATTACTATCCATCTTCGTTTCATTATTGTCATCTCCCCTCTGCTTATTTCAGGCATGTCCAACCCAAATCTCTTATCTGGTTACGATTCATCATCGAACGCGTTCCGCATTCCGGGCAATCTGCATAGGTATAACTAACCTCAAAGCATTTTTGATCTCGCGCATTTACATTTCCATGGATACATGGCGTTGTAAAAAATTCATACCCAGTTTCAACCGAAGTCGTCATTGTCGTTCCACATTTTGGACATGGATAAGTTGGTAATGCTCTGTCTTCTAGAGCAGCCGCCGGCAACGCCATACTAATTGCAAAAGCCAACATGCCGATTGTTGTTAAACACCTACTTAATGTCTTTTTAGTCATGTCTTGCTCCTTTCTAAGTCAGTTTGTTGCATTTTAACTATTTTGTTTCAACCATAGCGTTTATTATATGTATATAATAGCATTAAGGATAATAATTGTCAATAGTGTTATTTACTTTAAGCTCTATAAACACAAAAAAAGCAGCCCCTCCCTTGCGGGAAAGGCTGCTTTTTAGAACAAATCAGTTACAATCAGTTCTGCTTCATCTTAGCGAAGCACTCGCTGCAGTAGACCGGACGGTCTTCGCGCGGCTGGAAGGGCACCTTGCAAGTCTTGCCGCAGCTTGCGCAAACGGCGTCGAACATCTGGCGCTCACCACGGGTAGCGTTCTTGCGGGCATCGCGGCATGCCTTGCAGCGCTGGGGCTGGTTCTCGAAACCACGGCTTGCGTAGAACTCCTGCTCACCGGCGGTCCAAACGAACTCTTTGCCGCAATCTTTGCATACCAAAGTCTTGTCTTCGTACATAGTGGGTATCTCCTCTTTGTTTACTTGCCCGCGGAAGAATTTCAACCAACGCTTGGGGTCACCAATGAACTGATTGCTAAGCTACTGGGGGCATTGTTTATATGTCCAGGCCAAACGCCTGAATCCAAATTCATTCTCGCACTTCATCACTGCGCAGCTTTTTGCGGGCGCGCATCAGGGCGTTTTCCACCGCTTTGGGGGTGCAGTGCAGCAGTTGGGCTGTCTGGGCGGCGGTGTGCCCCTCCAAACTGGCAAGCAGACTGCCGCGTTCCAGGGGCGAAAGCTGCGTGTTGATGCGTTCCAGCACGGCGGCGCAGCGCTCGTTGGCAATGGCAAGCTCTTCCGGCCCCGGCGCGGCAGAATTTTCCGGCAGGGGCACACTGTTGTTCAGCGGAGCATGCTTTTTGCGGGTGGCACTGCGGCGGGCATCCTGCTGTGCGTTGGCAATACAGGCTGCGGCATACGCGGTAAAGGGGACTTTTTTATCCGCCCGGTAGCTGCGCACGGCATGGAACAGGCCAATCAGCCCTTCCTGCACCGCATCGTCAAAGTCAAGGCCGGGTGCTGCAACGGCAGCGGCGCCTTTGCGTATGGCAGGCATCATGGCGGTGATCAGCGCGGCAATAGCGCTTTCCTCCCCAGCCTGTGCCTGCTGCAGCAGCTCGTCATCCATCTGCTGCGGCATGGCTACTTTCCTCCCTGGATAAATGCGATTGTTCTTATTTTACCGTTTAACGCCGCGTTTGTCAATAAAATTTTGCCCTGTACGTTAAATAATCCCTTCCTCAAGAGAGGGATTTGCCGCACTGTGGCTGCGCCATGCTTCTACCTTCCTTTAAGAACCCCCATCGTCGGCAGATCTCCGCCAATGGAAACGGTTTCAGAGTTGTTCGGCAAATCGGACACTTTAGGCAACACCGCACAATTCCCGCCTTGCGGCTTAAGCACCGCTCCGGCAGCTGCGGCACGGCATCTGCGTTGCCAAAATGCTCGATAATGTCGGGTTGCGGTACCTGCATCGTGCTTCGGGGGCAAAAGCCCCTCGCACTCTGCGACCGCTGCCCCTGCTTCGGTTCGCTGTTTCCGCCACTGGCGGCGCTCACCTTTGCAGCATCCAGTATTATCTGCGCTTTTGGCTTGGCATCTGCCGCACCTCGCTCGCCGTATCGGCACTTAGAATTATGCGGTATTGCCTTTACTTTTTTCGGTTTGTAAAATGCTCCAGCAGCTCCACCGCCGCCACAATGATAATTGTTACCGCAAAAACACCCAGCCAGCCAAGGCCCGCTTTGGGCAGCACCTGCATAAACAGTGTTAAATTCATCTTGTTCTCCCCTTTTGTTTAGAGTGTATCTGAAAAGTCGAAAATATCCGTCATTTTCTTTGTTTTCAGATACACCTTAGGCAAACAATGTCAGAATCATACCGCCCGCAATCACGGACGCGATCTGACCGGATACATTCACCCCAACGGCGTGCATCAGCAAAAAGTTCTGATTGTCTTCCTGCAGGCCCATCTTGTTCACCACACGGGCCGACATCGGGAATGCCGAAATGCCCGCTGCACCGATCATGGGGTTGATTTTTTGTTTGGCAAACAGGTTATATACCTTGGCCACCAGCACGCCGCCGATGGTATCGAACACAAAGGCCACCAGCCCCAGCGCCAAAATCATCAGGGTCTGCCGATTCAAAAAATACTCTGCCTGCATTTTGGATGCCACCGTCAGCCCCAGCAGCAGGGTAATGAGGTTTGCCAGTACCTTTTGTGCGGTTTCGGACAGGCTGTCCAGCACACCACATTCCCGGATGAGGTTGCCGAACATCAAAAAGCCAACCAGCGCCACACTGCGCGGCACAAACAGCCCAGCCACCATGGTAATAATGATGGGGAACAGGATTTTTGCCGTTTTGCTGACTTGCTTTTCGGCATATGGCATGCGGATCAGGCGCTCTTTTTTGGTCGTCACAAGCCGGATGACCGGCGGCTGGATGATGGGCACCAGCGCCATGTAAGAATACGCCGCCACAATGATGGCCCCCAGATAGTTGGATTCCAGAAAGTTCGCCACAAAGATGGAGGTCGGCCCGTCCGCCGCACCGATCACGGCAATGGAGGCGGCATCTTTGAGTTCAAAGCCCATCAAAGTCGCAGCCCCCAGCGTGAAAAAGATGCCAAACTGCGCCGCCGCCCCAAAAATCATCAGCTTGGGGTTAGAAAGCAGCGGTGTAAAATCAATCATTGCACCAATGCCCACAAACAGCAGCAACGGGAACAGTTCGTTGGCAATGCCAGCATCAAACAGCACATCCAGCGGGCCGACCTCGGTGCCGGTGGACAGCACCTGGGTAACAGCACCGGACAGCGGCAGGTTGACGAGAATGGCCCCAAAGCCCATTGGCAGCAGCAGGGATGGCTCCATCTCCTTTTTGATCGCCAGCCAGATCAACAGGCCGCCGATCCCCCACATAACCACCTGCTGCCATTGCAGGTTCCATAGATTTCCAAACAGTTCTTGCATCCATAGCCCTCCTTATTTTAATGCAATCTTAATACAAACAGCAAAAAGAAAAAGACTTCCGCCGCGCAGGGGTACTACACCCATGCTCGGCAAAAGTCTTGCGTTATTTCATACAAATTACGGGCTGTCAGCCGTCTTGACGTAACTTGCAGGCGCTGCGCGTCCGCTACTCCCTTTTGCTGGTTTCATTATGCAATATTAATACCGGGATGTCAAGGGGGTTTTGCCGCCGCGCAATTTTTTTCAGCAGCCTGACTTTTTACACATCCGGCCAACGGTGGATCTGGCGCAGATACAAAACCAGACCAAACTCACCGGAGATGGTTTCGGAAAGCGGGAACGCCCACCAGGTCCACCCCAGTCCCAGACGGGACAACAGCCAGAAAATGGGGATCAGGCAGATGATTTCCCGCATAACAGAGATTGCCACGCTGACCTTTGCCGCACCGATTGCCTGGAAAAATACCGGCGTGATAAGGGAAAACACCGCTGAGAAAAAGCTGAGCCCAATAATGCGGGGAATGTCAAGGGTGGATTTTGAGCGTATTTGAGGCGTAAGGCAACACCGCACAATTCCCGCCTAGCGGCTTAAGCACCGCTTCGGCGGCTGCGGCACGGCATCTGCGTTGCCAAAATGCTCGACAATGTCGGGTTGCGGTACCCGCATCGTGCTTCGGGGGCAAAAGCCCCTCGCACTCTGCGACCGCTGCCCCTGCTTCGGTTCGCTGTTTCCGCCACTGGCGGCGCTCACCTTAGCAGCATCCAGTATTATCTGCGCTTTTGGCTTAGCATCTGCCGCACCTCGCTCGCCGTATCGGCACTTAGAATTATGTGGTATTGCCGTAAAAATCAACGCAAAATAAATCTTGATTTTTTGACAGGCCTGTAGTATACTATACAAGCAACATATGAGCCGGTGTGTTGGAATTGGCAGACGAGACGGACTCAAAATCCGTTGGTGGTGACACCGTGTGGGTTCGACCCCCACCACCGGCACTGATATAAGACCCCAAAAGGCGCAGAGCTTTTTGGGGTCTTTTTTTGGTATGGTCACGGGGGTCGAACAGGGCGGCACGGCTAAGCCGCGCACAAAAGTCTCCGGTGGAGACTTTTGAGGCCCACGCCCCCACCACCGCTTAACAAAACAGCCCGGAACTGCCGCCTGCATTTGCGGTAGTTCCGGGCTGTTGCTTTACCTATTCACCTTGCAGCTGTCAACGTGCAGGTATGGGTTCCTGGAATGCCTTATGCCTTTTTGCTGTAATCGCGTGCGCCGTAAATGGCGGTGCCGATGCGCACAATGGTGGCACCCTCGCGGATGGCATCGGGGTAATCCCCGCTCATGCCCATGGAAAGGATATCCATTTTGGCGTTCTCATAATGGCGGTCAGCAGCTTTTGCCAGCAGTTCCCGCATTTGGGCAAAGAACGCGCGGGTCTCATCCGGGGTTGCAGCTGCCGGCGGGATGGCCATCAGGCCGCGCAGGCGGATATGCGGCTGTGCGGCTGCCATATCCAGCAGGGGCCACAGGCTTTCGGCAGAAACGCCAGACTTGCTCTCTTCCCCGCCGATGTTGATCTCGATCAAAATTTCCTGGGTCAGGTTTGCGGCGGCAGCGGCGCGCTCCACCTTTTGCAGCAGGTGCTCGCTGTCCACGCTTTCAATCAAAGCAGCACGGCCCACCACTTTGTTGACCTTGTTGGTCTGCAAATGGCCGATAAAATGCCCCGGCTTACCGCAATAAGCGTTGGCGTCGGTCTTTTCCACCAGTTCCTGCACATGGTTTTCGCCAAACAGGTCAATGGGCAGAGCGGCACTGGCAATCACCTCTTCCACGGTGCGGGTCTTGCAGGCGGCGCACAGCAAAATATCTGCCGGGTCGCGGCCGGCTTCACGGGCGGCGATGGCCATATTTTCACGGATGCGGGCCACATTTTCGGCCATCATTGTCAGTTGTTCCTGTGTCAGCATGGTTCACATCTCCTGGTAAACGGCGCGGCTGCCGCCGATGTATTTGGGGCGGGTGCGGGCGCAGATGATGGGCGCAGCGCCGATCTGCTTGATGGTCAGGCGCACCGGCACGGCCACGCGCTTTAAGTGCATGCCAATCAGCGTACCGCCAATATCAATTCCGGCAGCGGCACGCACTTCCTCCACCAGAACCGGATGTTCAAACGCCTGCCAGCAGTTGGTTGCCCAGCTGCCGCCCGCATGGGGCTGCGGCACGGCGTTCACCTGTTCATAACCATACTTTTCGGCAGCTTCCTGCTCGATGACAATGGCGCGATTCAGGTGTTCGCAGCACTGGGCCGCCAGATAGACGCCCTGCGCTTTGAGCACCGGCAGAATACCCGCCAGCACAGCCGCGGCGGCTTCCATGCTGCTGTCCTTGCCAATATGCCCGCCAACGATCTCGCTGGAAGAGCAGCCGACCACAAAAATATCCCCGGCGCGCAGGTGTGCAGCCGCCAGCAGTTCTTCCGCTGCCTGGCGTGCCTGCGCCGTAATGGCGGCGCAATCCGGTTTTTGAACGGTGTTTTGTTCCATAATCTACCCACCTTTTTCATTTACTGATCCGGCATTATTATAACACGGGATGCAAGGTTTGTACATTCTTAAACGGTTCTAAACCAATCTTACCCCCATACAAAAACGGTGCAGCAAAGCCGCAGCCTGCTGCACCGTTTTGGGGCACTGCTGAAAACAAACTTATTCTCAGCGCTTGATATCGTAATTCATGTCCATCAGGTTGCGGATGGTGGAAACATCATCGGTGATGTTGGCATCGCCATGGATGGTGTGCTTGATGGCGGAGCTTGCCACCGCAAAGTTGACCATATCCATTGGCTTGTAGTTGTGCAGCATGGCGTAAATCAGGCCGCTGGCAAATGCATCGCCGCCGCCTACACGGTCCAGAATATTAAAGGTAAACAGCTTGCTTTCAAAGGTATGGTCCTCATACCACATAAAGGCTTTCAGGCTGTTCTCGGAGCCGGAATGGGCATAACGCACATGGCGGGCAATGCACTTGATGTTGGGGTAACGCTCCACAAAGCGCTGGAAGATCTCATCCTGCTGTTCATAGCTGGGCTGTAGGGGCACGCCGTCTTTCCAGTCGCCCTGGGCGTGGTCGGCATCGTCTTTCCACAGGTGGTAAGGCTCAATGCCAAACAGAACATCCACATAGGGCAGGCACTTGGTGCAGTAGTCACGGGCTTCTTCCCAAGTCCACAGGGTGGAGCGGAAGTTGCCGTCAAAGCTGACGGTCAGGCCCTTTTCCTTGGCTTTTTTCAGGCAGGCCATCACAAAATCGGCGCAGTTCTGGCCCAAAGCCGGGGTAATGCCGGAAAGATGCAGCCAGTCAAAGCCGTCCAGCAGGGCGTCCAGATCCACTTTGGAAAGGTCATACTCAGTAAAAGCGGAGTGCTTGCGGTCGTAAGTAACCTTGCTGGGGCGGATGCCGTAACCGGTTTCCAGGTAATAGGTGCCCAGACGGTGGGTCGGGGTTTCCTCCGGGGTGGAAAGGATCATCGGGGTGCAGTGCACATCATTGGAGCGCAGCCAGCGCACCGCACTTTTGCCCAAAGAGTTGTTGGGCACCACGCTGAAAAACGTGCTGTCCACACCCAGGTTGGCAAGAGCCAGGGCAATGTTGGCCTCGCTGCCTCCATAGCTGGCTTCAAAGTTGGAAGCCATACGGATCTTTTCATAGTTCGGCGGGGTCAGGCGCAGCATGACCTCACCAATCGTAATAAATTTAGCCGGGCTGTCGTTATGCAGGAGCAGGGGGTTAAAATGTTCCATAACATCTACCTCTCATTTCTGGCCCCACGGGCAAAACCAGGTCATGGCCCGCCGCAGGGTTTGTTATGTCATATTTATTGTACCGTATTTTCGTCCCGGTTTCAACGATTTTTACACAAACTGCGCTCATATTTTGCGTTCCTTTTCACTGTTGCACAAAAAGGGCGGTACCGGGCGGCAAAAAACATCGCACACCCATGATTTTTTGCCGCCCGGTTCGAATTGCATTTTAATGTCTTTTATTGTATAATAGTAGAAACTGTGCCCTGGCGGCGGCTGCCGCGCGGGGTGTTGATACAAGTGCCGCACAAAACAACGTTCTGACGTTTTATGCGGGCCATAAATCTGGAGGGAGCCAAACATGGCCGAAACAATGCAGGTCTCCGCGCAGCGCGCCTGGACCCACCTGAAAAAATACCAACCGCTGATCCATGAACTTGTCAGCCGCGATCTGAAAGTCAAATACCGCCGCAGCTTTCTGGGTTACATCTGGAGCATTTTGAACCCGCTGCTGATGATGCTGCTGCAAAGCATCATCTTTTCGTACATGTTCCGCAACGATATCCCAAACTTCCCGCTTTACCTGATCTGCGGCAACACCCTGTTTACCTTTTTCAATGAGACCACCAGCATGGGCCTGACTTCTGTTATCCAGAACGCCCCGCTGATCAAAAAGGTGTACATTCCCAAGTTCATCTTCCCCATCAGCCAGGCGGTTTCCCGCTTTGTCACCATGCTGTTCAGCTTTGGTGCGGTTCTGCTGGTCATGATCTTTACCCGTGCCACCTTCTATTGGACCATCTTTTTGAGCTGGCTGCCGCTGGTGCTGCTCTTCTTTTTCAGCTGCGGGCTGGGGCTGCTGCTTTCCGCGCTGGCGGTGTATTTCCGTGATATGATGCACCTGTACAGTATCCTTACCATGGGTTGGATGTACGCCACCCCGCTGTTCTACCCCATCACCGCCCTGCCGGAAACCCTGCAGAAACTGATGAAGCTGAACCCGCTGTACCACTACATCAACCTGTTCCGCAACCTGATGATGTACGGCAACATTCCCGGCCCCAACACCTGGATTGCCTGCATTTTTTGCGCCGTTGCCTCTATGGCTATTGGCCTGTTGGTGTTCCGCAAGCTGCAAAAGAACTTTATCCTGTATATCTGACGTGAGGTAACGTATGGACGAGATTATTAAAGTCAATGACGTTTCCATGCGCTTTAACCTTGCGCAGGAAAAAACTGAGACCCTGAAAGAATACACCGTAAAACTGCTGACCCACAAGCTGTTTTTTAACGAATTTTACGCACTGAAACATGTTTCTTTCAGCATGAAGCGCGGCGAATCCCTGGCGCTGATCGGGCGCAACGGCAGCGGCAAAAGCACCATGCTGAAAGTGATTTCCGGCGTGATGTACCCCTCCGGCGGCAGCGTTGCCGTCAACGGCGAAATTGCCCCCATGATCGAGCTGGGCGCCGGTTTTGACATGGATCTGACCGCGCGGGAAAACATTTTCCTGAACGGCGCGGTGCTTGGCCACGACCGGGACTATATGATGGAGCATTTTGACCGCATCATTGAATTTTCGGAGCTGAAAGATTTTGTGGATGTTCCGGTCAAAAACTTTTCCAGCGGCATGATCGCTCGTTTGGGCTTTTCCATTGCCACTGAAGTACAGGCCGACATTCTGGTTTGTGACGAAGTGCTGGCCGTTGGCGACTTTATGTTCCAGCAGAAATGCCACCGCCGCATGGAAGAGATGCTTTCCAACGGCACCACGCTGCTGTTCGTCAGCCATGATATCAACCAGGTGCAGCAGCTGTGCCAGCGCTCCATCTGGCTGGATCACGGTGTTCTGCGCGGGGATGGGCCATCGTGTGAAGTCTGCGCGGACTATGTGCGCGCTATGGAGGCCGGTGAAACCTGATGGAAAAGCTGCTGACGGTTTCGGTTGCCGCCTATAACGGCGCTGCCACGCTGCAAAAAGCGCTTTCATCCTGCCTGGTGGCGGATGAAAGCCTGCAGGCGCTGCTGGATGTGATCATTATTGATGATGGCTCCACCGATGGCACCGCCGCGCTGGCGCAGGCCTTTGTGCAGGCACACCCCGGCAGTTTCCGGCTGGTGAGCAAGGTGAACGGCGGGTACGGCTCCACGCTGAATACCGCGGTAGAGCTGGCCTCTGGGCGGTACTTTCGCACGCTGGACTGCGATGACTGGTTTGACACCAATGCTTTGCAGACCCTTTTGCGCCGCCTGCAAAACTGCACGGCGGATGCGGTATACACCAACTACCGCACCGTGCAGGAAAACGGCAGCGGAAAGGCCTTTGATGTCTGCTGCAAATTTGATACAAACCGTGTGTATGCTGTGGGTGAAGTGCAGCAGGCCACACCTGATTTGTGCATGGAGATGCACGCGCTGACCCTCTGCACTAACACTCTGCGCGCCGCATGGCGCCCCATGCCGGAGCATTGCAGCTACACGGATATGGGCTATACGTTTGTTGGCATGGCTGCGGCGCAGACCATCTGCTTTGTGCCGGTGGTTCTGTACCAGTACCGCCTGGGGCGGGATGGCCAGAGCGTGAGCATGGCCAGCTACCGCGCCCACACGCAGGATTACATCCGCGTAGCGCGCATTCTGTTGGATGCTGCCGAACCGCTGGCCGCACAGCCTGCCCCCGCCGGGCGGGACCTGCTGCTGGTGCAGCGGGCGCGGGATGTGGCGCAGTACCTGATTGAGCTGTACCTGCGCTTTCCCCCCGACCGTGAAACCGGCCTGGCCCTGCGCCGGTATGACGAGATGCTGTGCCAGACTTACCCACACATCGCTGCCATAATGACCAACAAAAACACCCGTCTGCTGCGTGCCGGGCGTTACCTGCCCTACCGCACATTGAGCGCATGGGCGCGCGGAAAACAATCCAACGGCGGCATTTTATAATGCTGTGCCGGATACTTGAATACTTTGCCGGATATGATAAGGCAAAACGTGAAAGGAGAATACCGTATGCTGCTGCAAAAGCTGCTTTGGCCCCGCGTGGGCATATGCACCGAGGACCGACTGTATTACCGTATGAAAGCCCCCAGCTTCCGCGATGAGGGGGATATCCTGCGCATTGAGCAGGGCGAACGAGTCTGCTTTGATACCTACTTTAACAGCGTCAGCGCAGACAAATGGCGCCGCTACACCGCCGCGCAGAATTTTTCGCTGCGGCTGAAACTGAGCGGAAAGCTGCGCGTTGTACTGTGCAGCCGCCATTTCATCAACAGCCAGAGCGTGCGCGCCGTGCTGGCCGAAAAAGTAGTGCAGGCGGATTCCGTGCAGGAATTCTGCTTCGATTTTCCCAAGGGCGCTGACGGCATGCTGTTTTTTGAGCTGCAGGCCCTGAGCGGCAATGCCGCCTATTGCGGCGGCGCTTATGAGTGCGATGCCGCTGAAAAGGATGTGCAGCCCGTCAAAATCGGCGTGGATATCTGCACCTTCCGCCGGGAGCCGTTCGTTATGGGCAACATTGCCCGCATGCGCAGCGATATTTTGGAAAACGCCGCCAGCCCGCTGCACAACCACCTGGAAGTGTTTGTTTCCGATAACGGCCAGACGCTGGATTACGATAAGCTGAATAGCGATACCGTGCATGTTGTGCCCAACGCCAATGTGGGCGGTGCCGGCGGCTTTACCCGCGGCATGATCGAGATCCTGAAAGCCAACGAAAATGGCGCAGGCGTTACCCATGTACTGGTCATGGATGATGACATTGTGCTGGATACCGATGTGCTGCTGCGCACCTACACCCTGCTGAGCCTGCGCAAGCCGGAATATGCGGATGTATTTGTCGGCGGTGCCATGCTGCGGCTGGACCGCCCTAACATTCAGGTAGAAAACGGCGCCGCCTGGAACCAGGGCCAGTTGATCAGCCACAAAGCCAACTTTGATCTGACCAAGGTTGACCTGTGCGTTGCCAATGAGCTGGAAGAACGCCATGAGTATAACGCCTGGTGGTACTGCTGCATCCCCATTGCCGTTGTGCGGCCGGACAACCTGCCCATGCCCATCTTTATCCGCGGCGATGACATTGAATACGGCCTACGCAACTGCAAACGCCTGGTCACCCTGAACGGCATCTGCGTATGGCATGAGCCGTTTGAGAGCAAGTATTCTTCCTCGATGTACTACTACATCCTGCGCAACCAGTGCATTGACAACAGCATGCACTGCCCCAGCTATGATGCCAACGCCCTGAAAGCCGACCTGCGCAGCCAGGTGATGGGCGAAGTGAACCGCTACCGCTATAAGAATGCTGACCTGCTGATCCGCGGCGTGCGCGACTTTTTGAAAGGCATTGACTGGCTGGAACAGACCGATGCCGAAGCCCTGCACAAAGAGATTATGGCATATGGCTACAAGGCCCAGCCGGTGGACCAGCTGGATGTTCCGTTTGATTATTCCCGCTACCTGTACGCCACCAAAGAGGAAGAAAAAAACAAGGGCAAGCTGAAGGAACTCAAGGTCAAGCTGACCCGCAACGGCTGGCTGGTGCCCCCCACCCGCGAAAACACCGTTGTGAGCATGATGCACATGACCGCCTACAATGCTTACCGCGTGCAGAAGGTGCTGAACTATGATTCCAACTCCCAGAAAGGCTTTGTGACCGAGCGCAGCAAGGAAGAATACAGCCGCTGCGTGCGCGAGATGAAAGCCTGCATGAAGGAGATCGACGCCCAGTTTGACGCTGCCGCCCAGAGCTACCGCGAGCGCTGCGGCGAAGTGCGCAGTCTGGACTTCTGGAAAAAGTATCTGAACCTGGACAAATAATTTTACCGGGCCTATCCCCGGTTTTCCCTGGAAAGGAATCTTACACTTATGGCCAAAAAAAAGGCAAATTCGTTTGTTCTTACCATTGCGGGCATTGCTGCTGCCACCGTGATCGGCGTGGTCGGGGTCAAGCTGACCCCTGCCCCGCATGTGATTTTCAGCCTGGCCCCCAGCGCAGAACCACAGGCTACCGCTGAGCCGGAGCCCATCAGCTGCGTGCTGGCCGGTACCGGGCAGGTTGTGGATTTTGCGGATCCCGGCGCAGAGGAATATGTTTCCCTGCTGGATACCGACAGCCAGAGCCTGACCGAGCGCTATGCCCTGCCCGCTTTGGAGCGGATGACCCAGTCCGATACCGAAAGCCTGATTGCCCCTTTGCAGGTCATCCAGCGCATTCAGACCCTCGGTATTGACCCTGCCACCTTTGATACCCCGGAGGCCAACTGGAAAAACCTGTACAACTCTGTCATGACCCGGCTGGCCCCCCTGGCCACCGCCGAAACCGCCCAGGCTGTGAATTTTACCGGTTCCAGCCTGGCAGAACTGAATGACTTTCTGGCAGCCAACCCCGGCAGCACGGTGGAGGTCATCTCCCCTGCTCTGGTGATGGATGCCACCCTGGTGGTACCCACTGGTACGATCCTGCACGGCAACGGCGCAGTGCTGACCCCCGGCAATGAAACGCTGGACAAAGCCATTGTTCTGGACCAGGCGGAAAATACCGCCGTGACCGGCTTTGTCATCAACGGCGGGTGCAATTACGGTGTGTATGTCAAGAATTCCCGCAGTTTCTATCTGGCTGCCCTTGACATCAGCAATGTTTCCCTCAAGGGCCTTTGCGTTATGGGGGAGAACACCGGCTTTGCACTGGTCAATAACAGCATCCATGAAAACCAGAATGGTGCCATCTTCCTGAACGGCGAGATCAGCAATGGCGTGATCGAGGGCAACCGCATTGAAAATAACTCTGGTGCCCGCAACCTGACCGCCGGGCTGGTGCTCTGCTCCATGCCCATTGAGGACATTGAGACCGCCTACAATCCGTTCCCGGATGAAATGCTGTACGATATTTTACAGTCTCCCCATCAGCTGGTTGTGCGCGGCAACACGGTTGCGCAGAACCATTCCTCCGGCATTTATTCGGAAAGCGGCTACCTGAACTATTATGTAGAGAACACGATCTACAAGAACGAAAAAGAGGGCATGTGCCTGGATTACGGCTCCTTCGGCAACTACATTACCGGATGTGAGATCCGCCAGAACGGCGGCCGCAACCGCATGAGTGATGAGGATCTGGAAGCTGACTTTATTCTGGATCAGGGCCGCATGGCGGATGGTTCCTCCCCCGCCAAGCTGCCCGGCATCTCGCTGGATAACACCGCCTACAACACCATTTACGGCAACATTGTGCGGGACAATTACGGTTCCGGCATCAAGGCTGTGCGCTCGGCGTTCAGCAACACCATTCTGTGCAACCAGATCATTGACAACAACCGGGGTGCCAGCGATACCTTCCACTTCTTTGGTATTGAGCTCAGCACTGACCTGAACGCGGACGAAGCCGTGCAGGGCCTGGATTTTACCCCCTGCTATGAGAACATCATTGCCCGCAACACCATTTCCGGCGGGCATTACGCCGGGGTGTTTATGGGCGAAGATGCGTTCATGAATGATATTTTTGACAATACCTTTATGGACTGCACTGACTGGGCTATGGAATCCCTGAGTGAAAAATACAACTCTACCCTGAACAATATGGCAAACATGCCCACCCGCGGGATCGAACTTTCTAACGGTCAGGGCTGATGCCGCGAGGCTGCTACATGAAACAAACACTGCAAAACCGTTTCCCGCGCCGGTGGCTGCTGCTGGCTTTTGTGCTGAACTTTGCCATTGCCGCGGCTGCACTGCTGCCTTACATGATACGGGACGGCGGCCTGCTGTTGATTGCGGCGGATTTTGACGCAGAACAGCTCTCCTACAACATGCTGTGCAACAACGCCATCAAAAGCGGCGAGGTACTGTGGAACTGGCGCATTGATATTGGTTCGGACTTTGTATCCTCGTTCAGCTTTTACACCCTTGGCAGCCCGTTTTTCTGGCTGAGCTTTCTCTTCCCCGCCAGCGCGTTTCCCTATCTGGTCGGCTGGATCTATATGCTCAAATATGCTGTTGCCGGGCTGATCTCGTTTGCCTACTTCCGCCGCAGTGCCAGCGAGAAAAGCGCCCTGCTTGGCAGTGTGTTGTATGCATTTTCCGGTTTTTCCTGCATCAACGTGGTGTTCTATCACTTCCATGATGTGATTGCCCTGTTCCCGCTTTTGATGCTGGGGCTGGACAAACGCATGCAGGAGGGCAAAAAAGCTCCGTTCCTGTTTGCCGTTGCCATCAACGCGCTGGTCAACTATTACTTCTTTATCGGGGAAGTTTTCTTCCTGGTGTTTTACTATATTACGCGGTATCTTTTTGGCGGTGAGGACGCACGCCCCGGGGCGGATCTGCGCAAAAATGCCCGCAAAATTCCGGCCTGCATCCTGGAAGGCTGTCTGGGCGTCGGCATGGCGGGGGTACTGTTCATCCCCTCCATTGCGGCGGTGCTCAATAATCCCCGCGTATCGGATCACATCAGCTTGAGCCAACTGACCTTTGACTGGCCCAATTACCTGCAAATGCTGCGGGCGCTCTTCTTCCCGGCGGAGAATATGTTCAATTTTTCCGCTGTGGTGCATGATAACTGGTATTCCATCGCGGCGTACCTGCCCTTGGTAGGCGTCTGCCTGGTTCTGGCTTATCTGCTGCGCTGGAAGTGGGACTGGCTGCATGTGCTGCTGGTGGGGCTGTTCCTTGTAGCAGCCAGCCCGGTCAGCAACAGTCTGTTCGTCATGTTCACCAGCGAGCCGTACCGCCGCTGGTATTACATGCTGGTGTTCCTGCTGGTGCTGGCCACCATCAAAGTGCTGGACCATCTGCAGGACTACCCTTGGCGTGCGGGCTGCGGTATTTCGGCTGCAATCATCGCCGCTATCACGCTGTATCTGTACGTCAAGCGCGATACCATAGTGTACCGCAAATACTGGCTGGTTGTGTTGACATTGATTGCCATCGGCGGCGTGGTTCTGCTGTTTGCTGCCCTGGGCGGGGTGCGGCGGCTGCGCCTGCGCCGCCCCATGGCTGCCCTGACGGCCTGCACTGCTCTGGTTGCTGCACTGACCACTGGTTTTACCGTGGGCACCTATCAGCGTGCCTACACCCAGACGATCGGCCTGACCACCACAGAAATTTATGATAATGTCATCCACAGCGGCGACGGTCTGACGGATGCCCTGCCCTACCGCTATTATTTCTGGGAGCCGTATTCCAACCGCGGCATGGCGGCTTACCTGCCGGACCGTACCTCCTTTTTGAGCACGCTTTCCCCCTCCATCTTTACACTGTATGATGCCCTAGGGGACGAGCGCCACGCCATCACCCCCGCCGGGCCGGAGGGCACCAACGAACTGCTTTCCGTTGGGTATTATATCCGCAACAACTCCGACTGGCCGGATGAAATCTACACCAGTTTTTCCAACGGTCACGAGCAGATCAACGTCTATCAGGATTCCCACGCCCTGCCCATCGGCTTCTGCTATGATACCTACATGACCCGCAGTGAGTTTGACGAGATTGACCCCGCCGAGCGCGCCCATGCCATGCTGAAAACCCTTGTGGTGGCGGACGAGGACGAAGCCACTGTTTCCGCCACGCTGCGCCACTATGATGCCGCGCTGGATGGCGAGATCAGCCAGGAGAACAAGTTTGCCGACATGGACAAGCGCCGCGAAGCCTGCACCGATGTGTTTGATTATGGCACAGACTATTTTTATTCCGAAATCACATCCGGCAGCGAGCAGTACGCGTTTTTCAGTGTTCCCTATGACAAGGCGTGGAGCGCCACGGTCAACGGCGAATCTGCAGAGATCCTGAACATCAACGGCCTGATGGCCGTCAAGGTGAATGCCGGTAAAAACTGTATTCGTTTCCACTACTCCCCCACCCCGCTCTGGCGCGGGATCGGGGTCAGCGCCATTAGCATTCTGCTGACGGCAATTTACCTGCTGGCCGGGCGGCGCAGCAGAAAAAGCAAAAAAGAGGTGCTGTAAACCATGAAGGCTACCCGCGAAAATCCAATCCTGTACATCGTGATCCCCTGCTATAACGAGCAGGAGGTCCTGCCCATTACCAGCAAGCTGTTTTTGAAAAAGATCACCGACCTGGTTGCCGCCGGTAAAATCAGCGATGACAGCCGCGTGCTGTTTGTCAACGATGGCTCCAAGGACAAAACCTGGTCCATCATCTGCGACCTGGCCAAGAGCGACAAGCACTACATCGGCATCAGCCAGAGCCGCAACCGCGGTCACCAGAACGCAGTGCTGGCCGGTTTGATGGAAGCCAAGGACAAGTGCGATATCACCATCTCCATTGACTGCGACGGTCAGGACGATATCAACGCCATGGACGCCATGGTAGATGCCTATGTGAACGATGGCTGCGAAGTTGTGTACGGCGTGCGCTCCAAGCGCGATACGGATACCTTCTTCAAGCGCTTTACGGCAGAAAGCTTCTACAAGCTGCTGAACGCCATGGGGGCCGAGGTTGTTTACAACCACGCGGACTACCGCCTGATGAGCGCCCGCGTGCTGCATGAGTTTGCCAATTTCAAGGAGGTCAACCTGTTCCTGCGCGGCATGGTGCCGCTGGTGGGCTTTAAATCCACCAGCGTTGCTTACGAGCGCCACGAGCGCATTGCGGGTGAAAGCCACTATCCCCTGTCCAAAATGCTGTCCCTTGCGTTTGACGGCATCACCAGCCTTTCCGTCAAGCCCATCCGGTTCATTACCGGGTTTGGCGTTATTGTGGCGCTCATCAGCTTTATCGGCGTGATCTGGGCCATTGTGGAAGCGCTGCTGGGTGCCACCGTATCCGGATGGGCCAGCATGACCAGCATCATCTGCTTTGTTTCCGGCGTACAGCTGATCTGCCTGGGCGTGATCGGCGAGTACATCGGCAAGATCTACATGGAAACCAAGCGCCGCCCCCGCTACATCATCAGTGACCGCACGTGGGATGAGGATGAGAAGTAATCGGCTGGGCAGAGTTACGCCTGTTTGCTTTACCTAAGGCAATACCGCATAATTCTAAGTGCCGATACGGCGAGCGAGGTGCGGCAGATGCTAAGCCAAAAGCGCAGATAATACTGGATGCTGCAAAGGTGAGCGCCGCCAGTGGCGGAAACAGCGAACCGAAGCAGGGGCAGCGGTCGCAGAGTGCGAGGGGCTTTTGCCCCCGAAGCACGATGCGGGTACCGCAACCCGACATTATCGAGCATTTTGGCAACGCAGATGCCGTGCCGCAGCTGCCGGAGCGGTGCTTAAGCCGCAAGGCGGGAATTGTGCGGTGTTGCCCTAATATAGCACCAACAAAATAAATTTGTGCCGCGCGTTTTGCCCCTTGTATGGGGGTGGGACGCGCGGCTTTTTTGTTGTTTCGGAGGTTTCCATGCTCACGGTTGACTCATTTTGCAGGAGAGTATTTGCGCCGCGGCCCACCGACATGATTCTTTATTATTTATTCATTATTCTTTCTCATCCCCCACCCCCGGCCCCTCTCCTTCCATAAAAAATTTCCCGATATTTTTTGCCTTCCCTTATTGACAAACGCCCCTGTTGGCAGTATTATAATGTTAACATATGAGCAATCATTCATATGATAAAATGTTTGATACCGAGGTGATACTCCCAATGCCTGATACCAAAAAGTTCCCGCAGCCCGCCACAGCACCGGATGGCTTAGCCAACGCCCTGCCTGATGTTCCGGTATGTGACCCAGACTGCCACGGTGAGCCGGATATCGTTGCCAGGCTGCGCAGCGATCTGCCGGACGACGAGGTTCTGTATGACCTTTCGGAACTGTTCCGTGTGTTTGGGGATACCACCCGCATCAAGATCCTGTACGCGCTGTTTGAGAGTGAGCTGTGCGTAGGCGATTTGGCCCAGCTGCTGGATGTTTCCCAAAGCGCCGTCAGCCACCAGCTGCGGCTGCTGAAAGCCAGCAAGCTGGTCAAGTTCCGGCGGGACGGAAAAACGGTGTTCTATTCCCTGGATGATGATCATGTGCGCAGCATGATTGCGCTTGGCATGGAGCATGTGGAGGAATAAAACGCCCCCAACTCTTGTTGCCCCTTATTTTTCAAAAAATATTGATCATAAAACCAAAGGAGATATTATCATGCAGAAGAAATTCAAAATCGAAGTTGATTGTGCAAACTGCGCCGCCAAAATTGAAGATGCCGTTAAAAAGCTGCCCGGCGTGAACAGCGCTTCCGTCAGCTTTATGGCCCAAAAGATGGTTCTGGATGTCGATGATAATAAGTTCGATGCCGTGCTGAAGGATGTTGTTAAGACCGCCAAGCGTGTTGAGCCGGACTTTGAGATCGAGCTGTAAGCTCCTTGCATCAGCATTTTCGGACGGTTTCCAACCGCCTGAAAGTTTCGGAATCCATTCCAAGCGGCGGACATGTGCCGACGCTTGGAATACCTTGCAAGCAAAAAAGCAGGTCCGAGTGCCGTCCAGGCATGAGAACATGCTTCTTTGCGGCAGGGTGGTTCCAAAGGAGGGGTGCAGGAGCGTGGCGCAACCACACTGCGGCGAACCCCACCTTTGTAGCGTGGAGCTTTTGTGACACGCTCAGGGCGGTTTCCAACCGCCCTTATTTTTGCCCCTTTTTTCCAGACGAATACCCAAAAGAGAGGTCTTATCTTATGACAAAGAAGCAGAAAAAGACGCTGAAACGTATCATTATTTCAGCGGTGCTGTATCTGGCCATTATTCTGGCTTCCAAACTGGTGGCTATACCCTGGTATCTGGAGCTGGTGCTCTTCCTGGTGCCGTACTTCATCATTGGCCACGATGTGCTGCGCAAAGCTGTGCTGGGCATTGTTCACGGCGAAGTTTTTGACGAAAACTTTTTGATGGCCGTTGCCACTGTGGGAGCGCTCTGCCTGGGTGAGTTCAGTGAGAGCGTTGCCGTTATGCTGTTCTACCAGATTGGCGAACTGTTCCAGAGTTACGCCGTCGGCAAAAGCCGCAAGAGCATCAGCGATTTGATGGATATCCGCCCCGACAGCGCCAACCTGGAAACTGCCGACGGCACGGTAAGTACCGTTGATCCCGACGATGTGCCCATCGGCTCTGTGCTGGTCGTGCGCCCCGGCGAGAAAGTTCCCATTGACGGCGAGGTCATTTCTGGCGAAAGCACGCTGAACACCGCCGCCCTTACCGGCGAAAGCAAGCCTCGCTTTGTGCATCCCGGCAGCGAGATCATCAGCGGCTGCGTGAACGGCGACGGCCTGCTGAAGCTGCGCACCACCAAGCTGTACGGTGAATCCACCGTTGCCAAGATCCTGGACATGGTGGAAAATTCCAGCCTGAAAAAGGCCCGCGCTGAAAACTTTATTACCAAGTTTGCCCATTATTACACCCCCGCCGTCTGCATCGGCGCTTTGGTACTTGCCATTTTACCACCGCTGGTGCTGGGCGGCGGCTGGCTGACCTGGATCAGCCGTGCGCTCACCTTCCTGGTTATCAGCTGCCCCTGCGCGCTGGTCATCAGCATTCCTCTGAGCTTCTTCGGCGGCATCGGCGGCGCTTCCCGCTGCGGCATCCTCATCAAGGGCGGTAACTATCTGGAAGCACTTGCCAACACCTCCATTGCTGTGTTTGATAAAACCGGCACCCTGACCAAGGGCGTTTTTGCCGTCAGCCAGGTCAGCCCGGCCAACGGCTGCACTGAAAAAGAGTTGCTGGAACAGGCTGCTTTGGCCGAAAGCTTTTCCAGCCATCCCATCAGCAAGAGTCTGCGCGAAGCCTGCGGCGAGCTGGATGCCCGCCGTGCGACCGATGCTCAGGAAATTGCTGGCCACGGTGTCCGCACTATGGTGGACGGCCATGTGGTGCTGGCAGGCAACGCCCGCATGATGGACGACAGCAAGATTACCTACACCAAAAATACCGGCACCGGTACTGTGGTTTATGTGGCGCGTGACGGCCAGTTCCTTGGCTCTGTTCTGATCGCGGACGAAGTGAAGGAACACTCCAAGCAGGCCATTGCCGCCCTGAAAGCCCAGGGCGTGCGTACCATCATGCTGACTGGCGACAGTGAAGCCGTTGCCAGCGAGATCAGCGGCCAACTGGGGCTGGATGAATACCATGCCCAGCTGCTGCCCGCCGATAAAGTCAACCGCGTGGAAGAGCTGCTGGCCACCAAGGGCAAGAACGATATCCTGACCTTTGCCGGTGATGGCATCAACGACGCCCCCGTGTTGATGCGCGCCGATGTCGGCATCGCGATGGGCGCCATGGGAAGTGACGCTGCTATTGAGGCCGCTGACGTTGTTCTGATGGATGACGACCCGGCCAAGATCAGCCTGGCTATGAAGATTTCCCGCAAGTGCATGCACATTGTGTACCAGAACATTGTATTCGCCCTTGCCGTCAAAGCCATCTTCCTGTTGTTGGGAGCCTTTGGCATTGCCAATATGTGGTGGGCTGTCTTTGCCGACGTTGGCGTTATGATTCTTGCCGTGCTGAACGCCATGCGTATGCTGATTGTTGAAAAGAACTAAGCGAGCGTTTTTTCCGGATCTTATCAAATAACATTAAGGCAATACCGCATAATTCTAAGTGCCGATACGGCGAGCGAGGTGCGGCAGATGCCAAGCCAAAAGCGCAGATAATACTGGATGTCTTATCGAGCATTTTGGCAACGCAGATGCCGTGCCGCAGCTGCCGGAGCGGTGCTTAAGCCGCAAGGCGGGAATTGTGCGGTGTTGCCTTAGAATATCCCGGAACGGTGTGCCGCCTGCTGTGGGCGGCTCCCACTCCGGGATATTTTGTTTCTTATTGGGAACCTTCCTCTTTCACTTTGGGGACATGCTATCTTTTCAATCAAACCGATCCATATAAATCATGGTTGGCTTCGGATCTCTGTGAACCTTTTCCTCCGGTCTTTATTGTTTCTTCTTCACTCTCCACTTTTCTGTTCCGGAAATTTCTCTTTACATAAAAAGCGCCTGTCTATTGCCGCCTACATACAAATTTTGCACTTATTACGGTACAAAAAGTGTTCTTTTCGCCTGCCGTTTTTCGTTATTTTTACACGTATATGCAATTTTTGCAATGTTTTTAGGCGTTTTCTCGCAGTTATTTCTTTCACAAGGCTATGCAATTCCGCTGTATGGAATGATTTTCCTCAATACGGAAAGCGCAACGCTTTGCAGGTTCCGGCAAGCGGAACAAAAATAGTGCTAAATATTCTTTCTTACTTTTGTCAACCCCTGCAATGGTATCCCATATTAAAAAATGTTACACTAATTATGACATAATTGTGCATAGGGCGGCCCGCCTGCCTCACGGCACACAAACAGCAGTGCGCACGGCACTGCCGAAGAGAAGGAGATTATTTTATGGCAAAAAATGCGATCGTCGGTCAATCCGGCGGCCCCACCTCAGTCATCAATTCCAGCCTGGCCGGCGTTTATGAAAGCTGCAAGCGCCGCGGTGCAGGTAAGGTGTACGGCATGATGCACGGCGTGGCCGGCCTGTTAGAGCGCCGCGTCTGCGTACTGGATGACAAGTTGAAAAGTGCCATGGACATTGAGCTGCTCAAGCGCACACCGTCCAGCTATCTGGGCAGCTGCCGCTACAAGCTGCCCGACTGGCACACCGCCGAGGGCGAAGCCGTATACCAGAAGCTGTTCGAGATCCTGGGCGAGCTGGATATCGGCTATTTCTTCTACATCGGCGGCAATGACAGCATGGATACCATCGGCAAGCTGGCTGATTACGGTGCCCACATTGGCAGCGATATCCGCTTTATGGGCGTTCCCAAGACGATTGACAATGACCTGATGGTGACCGACCATACTCCCGGTTACGGCAGCGCCGCCAAGTACATTGGCGTTGTGATGAAGGAGATCATCCGCGATGCCACCGTATATGGCACCAAGTACGTTACCATTGTGGAGATTATGGGCCGCAATGCCGGCTGGCTGACCGCCGCTGCCTCCCTGGCAAAGGGTGAGGACTGCGAGGGTGTGGATATGATCTGCCTGCCCGAAGTTCCCTTTAATGTAGACCGCTTTGTGGAAAAAGTGGAGCGGATGCAGAAAGAAAAGCCTTCCATCGTGATTGCTGTTTCCGAAGGCGTTAAACTGGCTGATGGCCGCTATGTCTGCGAGCTGGCCGACGATGTGCACGCAGTTGACGCGTTCGGCCACAAAGCCCTGACCGGCACGGCACGCTTTTTGGCCAACACCGTTGCCCGCCGTCTGGACACCAAGACCCGCTGCATTGAGCTTTCCACCCTGCAGCGCTGCGCTGGCCACCTGACCAGCCGTACCGATATCACCGAGGCATACCAGGTGGGCGGTGCTGCCGCCAAGGCCGCTTTTGAGGGCCACACCGGCGAAATGGTCGCACTGGACCGCATTTCCAACGCACCGTACCAGTGTACCACCAGCCTGCACCCCATCAGCGAGGTTGCCAACCTGGAAAAGAAAGTTCCGCTGGAATGGGTCAACGCCGACCACACTGCCATGCTGCCGGAGTTCCTGGCTTATGCTATGCCGCTGATTCAGGCCGAGCTGACCCCCATCTATGTTGAGGGCTTGCCCCACCATATCTACCTGCCGGAAACCTGATTTTTGCCGCGTAAGCCTCTACCTTGCGTGAAGATCGGTACTTATCGCATATAGAATATTGATTGGCCGCCGCCCTGATTGGGGCGCGGTTTTTGTTTGGGGGATCTTCTAACGTGTCAGTAGGGCGGCCAAGTCGGAGCGCCAGGTTAGAGATGCACTCTAAAAATATTGCTTTTTCTTCAAATTCTCCTGCACACAAAAATGTGCGACCCCGCTGCATTCACCGCCCGGAGCCGCACATTTATTTTATATAGGCAACACCGCACAATTCCCGCCTAGCGGCTTAAGCACCGCTTCGGCGGCTGCGGCACGGCATCTGCGTTGCCAAAATGCTCGATAAGACATCCAGTATTATCTGCGCTTTTGGCTTAGCAGCTGCCGCACCTCGCTCGCCGTATCGGCACTTAGAATTATGCGGTATTGCCTATAATGTAATTCGTGAAAATAATTAAAGTTTTTCGCCAAGCCTTTTTTCAAAAAGGCCGAAAAGACTCCCCGTAACTGCCTTAATAGAACCCGTAACTCGGCAAAATCTTGGTGCTCTGCGCCCACAGGGTCGGCACGGGCAAGCCGGACAGAACGGGATAGAACCAGGCAAAGCACACCAGCGCCGCAATGCACAGCCCCGCGCCAATCTTTTTGGCGCGGTCCTGCCGCTTCATCTGCGTTAAAACCAGCACAATGGCCGTCAACGCAAAGACCGAGCTGGGGAAGTAATGGTACATGAAAGTGCAGCGCGATACCAGCATCCAGGAAAGCAGCTGGCTGGCGTACAAGATCAGAACGCCCGCTCCCTTTGCCGTGCCGCGAGCCGAAACCTGGCGCCACAGGAGCAGCAAAATGCAGAACAGCCCCGCCCAGCAAATGACCGGGTTATAAAAACCCGCAATGCTGCCCTGAAGCCCAGCTTCCAGGTAAGAATTTTTGTAATACCACACTGGGCGCAGGTCCAGCAGCCAGGTGTACCAGCGGCTTTCAAACGGGTGGGTTGCTTTCAGGGTGGAATGGTACCAGTACATGTAGGTTTGGCAATCCCACCAATCCCGCAAACCAAAGGTAGGGTCTTTCCACCAATAAGGCAGGTAGGATGCAAGATAGATCAGGAACGGCACAACGATGTAAAACGCCACACCGCCCACAGCAGCCATCCGGAATTCTTTCCAGAAGCCCGGCTGTTTTTGCTTCCAGCGGGCATACAGCACACCCAGGTACAATACCGCAAGCCCTGCCCCGGCATAAATTCCGGTCCACTTGGATGCACACCCAAGCCCAAATGCCACGCCGCCCAGCGCCATGGGCAGCAGCGAGCCGTCTACGCCGTTTTGCAGCACGCTCTGGCAATACCATACCATAAAATATGCGCCTAACAGGATAAAGAACGTACCGTAAATATCGATTGTGGCAATGCGGCTTTGGGAAAATCGCATGAACCCAGCGGCAATCAGCGCACCTGCCATGGCCCCGGCCCAGCGTTTGTGGGTCAGACGGCGGGCAAAGCACCACATCAGCGGCACCAGCATCACGCCGAACAGCGTTCCGGCACAGCGCCAGCCAAAGGCTGTCATTCCAAAAATAGCAATGCCCAGCATGATAAAATCTTTGCCCAGCGGCGGGTGGGTGGTTTCGTATGCCGTCATGCGGTGCAGCATTTCGTACCCAGTACGGCCATGATAGATTTCATCGAAATACATGCTGTTCAGCTGGCTGATGGTATCTGGCACTTCGCTCTGCTCATCAAACAGGGCATCGCCGCCCGTTACCGGCACCAGCGCACCGGTGGCATCCCGCAGGGCCAGTTCAAACATCTGCGCATTTTCAATCGTTGCGGTCAGGGTCTGCCCTGCCGGAGCCGTGATGGCCGTTTTGGTCCAGCAGAACGGCGTTGCATAGCTCAGTTCCTTCTGGTACAGCTCATTGCCCGCTGCATCCGTGATGCGCAGGCTGCCGCCGGTGGAAATGCCGGGGTACACCCAGATTTCCACCGCGTCCTGCTGCGGGGTAAAGTCGATGGTTGCCGTGCTGTCCGTAGCATCCACAGGGTTCTGCGGTGCTTTCATGCTGCCAAGGTAGGCAAAGCTCACCACAGCAACGATCAACGTCAGCGTTGCCAAGGCTTTCTTCTCTTTAGCCGTCCAGGCAGGCTGCGGATCAATGCGCAGGGTGCACAGTTCCAGCTTTTTCTGCACTGTTTTTGTTTTATCTTTTTCGATGGTTTCCACTTTTGCCAGTGGAGAAATCGCTCCATGGCGGCAGATGGCCCACGCGGTGAAAGCCAGCAGCACAAAGGCTGCCGTTTCGGCAAAGCCGACTGCCATGGCAAACTCGCGGCTGGTATCGCTGCTGAGCCACTCGTCATCGCTGCCTACCAGGGTATACACAGTTTCCAGGTTCAAGAAGCCCGTTATCGACAGACCAAACCCGGCGCCATACAGACGGATGTCATTCCAGCGCGCCGCAGCAAGCAGTACCAGCAGCATGCCCAGCACCAGGTAACGCTCGTGCATGCAATGGGCAAAGGTAAAAATCCCCACCGTGTAAAACGCTGCCAGCAGCAGCGGGGAAAACCGCCCCGCCCGCCAGCTGATGACCGCCAGCACCACAAGCAGCACCGTGATAACAGCGATGTTGAAAATGCCCAGCACTTTCCAGCTCAGGTTAAACACCGGGCAAGCATCCAGCGCCTGCCAGTTGCCGCCCAGCGCTGCAAACCAGTTGAACGCATTGATGGTGGCATACTGGTAGCCAGACGCCGTGGTGATGTACTTATCGATCAAGGACGGCACCAGATTTTTTGCCCCGTAAAACGGCAGGCCCGCCAGCAGCGGCGGCAGCAAAGCCAGCGCAGCACCGCCAAAAATCTGGCCGACCGATTTCAGCGGGCTTTTGCCATCCCGCACGGCATCCGCAATAGCCACCAAAAAGCAGACGGCCAGCACCGGCCCAGCCAACAGTGCCTGCGGCTTGATGGCCAGCGCCACGCCATACAGCACCGCAGCGAGCAGGTAGCGGCGCTCTTCCAGCAACCAGAAGCAGAGCAGCAGCGGCAGCGCAAAAGCCCCATCGATCTGCTTCCAGATGCCGGTATCAAACAAGGTCAGCGGGCAGAACGCCGCAAACAGCACCAGGCAGCGCTGTGCCCTGCCCTGCCCCATATACCGGCGGCTGATATGGTCCAGCAGCACCACGGCGGCACAATCACAGATTGCGGGGATCAGTGCCAGCAAAAAATAGGTCCAGCGGGATTCATAGCTCAGTTGGAGCACCTTGCGCACCAGGCTGACCAGCCCCAGCACAAGGATGTAGCCGGGCGGGTAGTCCGCAAAATAATCGGCGCTGTAAAAGGCCGCGGGACCTTCGCTGGCCAGCTTATCCCCCCAGGCCACAAAGCAGCTCATATCATAGGTGTAGCCTTCAGTAACAAGGGCCAGCAGCAGGCGCGCGGCAAGCGCTGCGGCCAATATAATATACAGCGTTCGCTCTTCCTGTTTGGTTCTGGTATTTGTCATTCTGAACTCTCCAGATAATGCAGCGTATTTGCCGCTGCAATAAAATAAGGAACTGGAAGCAGAGGCAGATGCTTCCCTGTTTCCAATTCCTTTGTTTTGCCGTGATTGTGCAGTAATAATTATAGCTTGGTCAGCTGCGGGCCCTTGGCGGTGTCCATCACATTCCAGCCCAGCTCAGTGATTTTGGCGCGCAGAGCATCGGCGCGGGCAAAGTCCTTGGCCTTTTTGGCTGCGGCGCGCTCTTCCACCAGCTGCTTCACTTCGTCGGGGGCTTCCTCGGCCTTGCGGTTGTACATCAGGCCCAGCACACCGGTCAGCTCGTCAAACGTGGCGGCGGCCTTTTCCAACGTAGCCTTATCGGCAACATCGGACATGGTGTTAATATCCTTGACGAACTCAAAAATGGCGGCCAGAGCATCGGGGGTGTTCAGGTCGTCATCCATGGCGGTCTTGAACTTTTTGCGTGCTTCTTCGCACTTTTCAGTCAGGGCAGTGTCAGTGCCATGGGCATTGCGGATGGCAAAATCCAGGTTATCGCGGCAGGTGTACAGGCGCTCCAGGCTGTTCTTGCAGCTCTCGATCAGGTCCACCGTATAGTTCAGCGGCATGCGGTAACCAGCGGTGAGCATAAAATAACGGATCGGCTCATAGCCGTACTTATCGGCAATTTCACGCACGGTAAAGAAGTTGTTGGCGCTCTTGGACATCTTCTGGTTGTTGATGTTCAAAAAGCCGTTGTGCATCCAGTAATGGCTGAAGGTGCAGCCGTTGGCGCACTCCGACTGTGCAATCTCGTTTTCGTGATGGGGGAAAATCAGGTCCTGGCCGCCTGCATGCAGGTCGATGGTCTTGCCCAGGTGCTTACGGGCCATGGCGCTGCACTCAATGTGCCAGCCCGGACGGCCCTGGCCCCAGGGGCTGTTCCAGGAAGGCTCACCCGGCTTGGCGGCCTTCCAGACAGCAAAATCTGCGGGGTCTTCTTTCAGGTCGTCATCCATCTGGCTGCGCAGTTCGCGGTTGCCGCTTTCCAGGTCGTCCAGGTTCAGGTGGCTCAGCTTGCCGTAACCGGGATCAGACTTAACGCGGAAGTAGACATCGCCGTTGTGGGCAACGTAAGCATGTCCGGATTCGACCAGGTCCTTGACGATCTTGATGATCTCACCGATATGCTCGGTTGCGCGGGGGCGCACGGTGGGGGTCTTAACGTTCAGGCCCTCGGAATCTTTGATGTACTCGGCCTCGAACTTGCGGGCAACCTCCTGCATGGTGGTGCCGTCCGCCTGGCCTTTTTTGATCAGTTTATCGTCAATATCGGTGATATTGGAGACATACAGCACCTTGTTGCCAAGGTACTCCAGATAGCGGCGCAGCGTGTCAAACACGATCATGGGGCGCGCATTGCCGATATGGATATAGTTATACACCGTAGGGCCGCAGACGTAAATGCGATAAACGCCTGGCTCCTGCGGGATAAAATCTTCCTTTTTGCGGGTCATGGTATTAAAAATCTGCATGGACAGGAACTTCCTTTCCCAACTTTGCTGGTACGGCGCGGCTAAACCTGCAAACCGTTCAGATTTATTATAGCCGCCCTGATAAGCGGTTGCAAGGGGGCAGCATCATTTTGCCTGCATAAAGCAGGAACGATTCTGCCACAGGTAGATGCAGCCGGAAAGTGCGGTAACGGCAGCAACGGCCCAGCACAGCACCTGGGTGGTAAAGCTGATAACCCCAACGCCGTCCGCCGGGGCGAGCGCCATGGCAAAGTAATAGAAGATGATGGTGACCATCTGCAGCACGGTTTTGACCTTGCCCCACATGTTTGCGGCAATGACGGTACCGGACTCTGCCGCAATCATGCGCACACCGGCCACAGCAAACTCGCGGAACATGATGATGGCCAGCACCACGGGGGAGCAGACATCGTCCACCACCATATAAATAATGGCGGCGGTGGTGAGCATTTTATCAGCCAGCGGGTCCATAAACTTGCCAAAGTCCGTTACCAGGTGGTTCTTGCGGGCCAGGTAGCCATCCAGGAAATCCGTAAAGCTGGCCACAGCAAACAGAATGCCCGCTATCAAGGCATACGTTGCGTTGAACCGGAGCGTGCCCATATGGCTCATGGCAGCAAATACCATAAAAAACGGCACCATGATGACACGCATCATCGTTAATTTGTTAGGCAGATTCATGGTTTATTCCTCCACTTTGCTTTCCGCATAACCATAAAGATCATAAGTATCGGCATCGGTGATGGTAACGTTATAGAACACGCCGGCTTCCAGCGGGGTATCTGCCGGGGTCATGATGCTGCCATCAATTTCCGGGCAGTCTGCTGCGGAGCGCAGCAGGTACATGCCGGTTTCATCGTCCACGCCATCGCAGATGCACTCATAGGTCTTGCCGACCTTTTCTGCTTCCTTTTCCGCGCTGATCTCGGCCTGCACCTCCATAATGTGGTCTGCGCGGCGCTGCTTGACTTCCTCGTCAATCTGGTTGTCCATCTTGGCGGCCACGGTGTTTTCCTCGGCGGAATAGGCAAAGCAGCCCAGGCGGTCAAACTTGACGGTTTTGACAAAGTCGCACAGCTCGCTGTACTGTTCCTCGGTCTCACCAGGGAAACCTGCAATCAGGGTGGTGCGCAGCGTGATGTTGGGGATGGCCGCGCGCAGGCGGCGGATGGCATCCTCAATTTCTTTGCGGCCGCCGCGGCGGTTCATGTTTTTCAGCACCTCGTCATCGCAGTGCTGGATGGGCAGATCGAGATACGGCACAACCTTATTGTTGCGCACAAGGGCTGCGATGAATTCATCGGAGATACGCTCCGGGTAGGCGTACAGCACACGGATCCAGTGGATACCCTCAATGGCGTTCAGCTTATCCAACAATTCGCAAACTGCGCCGGGTTTGCCCCAGTCCTCGCCGTAAGCGGTGGGGTCCTGCGCCACCAGGATCAGCTCTTTCACGCCCTCCCCGGCCAGCCAGCGAGCTTCGGCAACACAGTCGTCAATGGGGCGGCTGCGCAGCGGGCCGCGGATGAGCGGGATGGCGCAGTAATGGCAGCGGTTGTTGCAGCCTTCGGCAATTTTCAGGTAAGCATAGTGGCGCGGCGTGCTGATAACACGGGCACCGCCCAGCTCCATATCGCATTTGGGGCCATAGCTTTCCACTTGGCCCGCGCCGTTGGCGGTCAGACGCTCCACAATGGCGGGCAGAGCGGCGTTGGAGCCAATGCCCACAACGGCGTCCACTTCCGGCATTTCGCTCACAATCTGGGTTTTATAGCGCTCTGCCAGGCAGCCGGTCACGATCACCTTCAGGTTGGGGTTCTGCTGCTTATACTGGCAGGCCATCAAAATGTTTTCAATGGCTTCCTCTTTAGCGGACTGGATAAAGCCGCAGGTGTTGACAATAATAATGTCCGCCTGTTCGGGGTCCGCAACCGTCTGGTGGCCCGCCTTGATCAGCGCGTGGCAGAATACATCAGCATCGACCTGGTTTTTGGGGCATCCAAGGGAAATAATTGCAATATTCATGTATGGTTGTTCCTGTCTCTCTTTTCAGTATGTTATGTTGGGCTCTGCCGCTTGCTTGGGCAAAATTCAGGCAAAGCTATCCGTTCGGTGCATTGATACCACAATGCCGCAGGAGCATTTTTTGCCCCTGCGGTGTGTACTTTTTTGTGTTACGCTTCGGTTTCTTCTGTCTCGGCATCTGCCAATGCCTGGCGGATCACGCTGTGGGAGAACCCGCGCCGTGCTAAAGCGGCAGCTACCTGCTGCCATTTGCCCTGTGCCAGCTTTGCGGCATAGTGGCGTTCCACCAGTGCGCGGGCATTGGCCAGCTCCGGGTTTTCCTCCTCGTCCTCCTCGCTTTGGGCAAACAGAGCTTCCACCGCTTCGGCGGCCACGCCGCGGTCAATGCCTTTGGCGTGCAGATCATCCAGAATTGCACGGCGGCTCTTGCGCTTGCGCAGCAGCTCCGCCGCACGGCGGCGGGCAAAACCGGCGTCATCCAGCAGGTTCAGCTCCTGCATTTTTGCCACGGCGGCGGCAGCGCTGTGGGGGTCAAAGCTGCGGCAGAGCTTTTGATAAAGCTCCCCGGCTGCATGGTCCCGCAGGGCCAGCAGGTCCATGGCTTTATCCACAGCCTTGCGGGTGTCGCTTTTGGTCTGTAGGTCATGGATCTGCCATTCTTCCAGCTCATCCCCGGTATGCAGCCCCGCCATGGCAAAGGTGTCCTCGTCCAGCGAAAAGGCAAACTCGCCGTCAAAGAACAGCGCATAGCGGCCTCTTTTTGTTTCTTTTACCTGTGTCAGCTTCGGCATCGCTTATTCGTCAACCATGATATCGAGGTCCATCTCGCTGCCGGTGGTCTTGGGTGCATCCGCCATGGGAGCGGCAGGGGCATCTTCAGCAGCAACGGGGGTAACAGCCGGCTTCTCCAGCGGCTTCACGGTTCCCTTTTTGCCGGCCGCCAGCAGACGGTCCGCATTTTCGCGTACCTGCTTTTCAATCTCAGCAGCCACATCAGGGTGTTCTTTCAGGTAGAGCTTGGCGTTATCGCGGCCCTGGCCCAGGCGGATATCGCCATAGTTGAACCATGCGCCGCTCTTTTGCACAATGCCCAGCTTAGCACCCAGATCGATCATTTCGCCCAGTTTGGAGATTCCCTCGCCGAACATGATGTCAAACTCGGCCTCACGGAACGGGGGTGCCACTTTGTTCTTGACGATCTTGGCGCGGGTACGGTTGCCGATAAAGGAACCGCTGGCGTCCTTCAGGCCCTCAATGCGGCGCACATCAATACGTACAGAGGAATAATATTTCAGGGCGCGGCCGCCGGTGGTCACTTCAGGGTTGCCGTACATCACACCGACTTTTTCGCGCAGCTGGTTAATAAAGATGCAGACGGTGTTTGTTTTGCCGATGATGCCGGTCAGCTTACGCAGAGCCTGGCTCATCAGGCGGGCCTGCAGGCCAACGTGGGAATCGCCCATTTCGCCTTCAATTTCGGCTTTGGGCACCATGGCAGCAACAGAGTCCACAACAATAGCGTCAATCGCGCCGGAGCGTACCAGAGCTTCGCAGATTTCCATGGCCTGCTCGCCGGTATCCGGCTGGCTGACCAGCAGGCTGTCAATGTCAACGCCAAGGGCGCGGGCATAGGTGGGATCCAAGGCGTGCTCAACGTCGATAAAGGCAACCTCGCCGCCCAGCTTCTGGGCTTCAGCCAGAACATGCAGGGCCAGGGTGGTTTTACCGGAAGATTCCGGCCCATATACCTCAATGATGCGTCCGCGTGGCAGGCCGCCGATGCCCAGCGCCAGGTCCAGCCCCAGGCTGCCGGTGGAAATGGCATCCACCTGCATGGCAACGTTGGTCCCAAGCTTCATCACGGCGCCTTTGCCAAACTGCTTTTCGATCTGGGCCAGTGCCGTCTCCAGCGCTGCCTTTTTATCCCCTGCCGGGCCGGTGGGGAGCTGCTTGGATGAACTTTCCTTTTTTGCTGCCATAAGTTTATATCTCCTTATCTGAGCGATCGTGCGTTGTATCCCATATGCGCCACAGGCAACTGCGGTGCTGTTTTTATTTTGTACGGCAGGTGCGCCGCTATCCAAATGGTCGTCCTGCGTTTATCAGGTATTATTATAACCAATCGCGGCACGAATTACAACCATTTGTTGTCATCTTTTCAAAATTTTCTTCGCATTTTCCACATTTCAGCTGCAAAACGTTGAAAATCAGATGTATTTCACCCGTTGGGCGTACACCACACGGTCGTTGCCGCCGTAATCCTTCCTTGCCTGCACTTGCTGCCAGCCGTTTTGGCGGCATATCTCCATCACATCCGCCCGCTGGGCACAGCCAATCTCAAACACCAGCCACCCACCGGGGCAGACAATATCACGGTAGTGGGCGGCAATGGCGCGGTAAAAATCCAACCCATCCGTTCCTCCGTCCAGCGCCATAGCTGGCTCGTGGGCGGTCTCCGGCATCAGGGCCTGCATCTCTGCCCCGGTCAGGTACGGCGGGTTGGAGATGATCAGCTGCACGCTTTGGGGCATAAGCTCTCGCCAGTATTGCAGCACATCCGCTGCCTTTGCCTGCACACCGGTGCCATGTACGTTGGCTTGCAGGTATTGCAGCGCCTGCGGGCTTTTTTCCACGCAGGTCACGCTGGCACTTGGCACAAAATGGCGGATACCAATGCCCAGGCAGCCAGTTCCGGCGCACAGGTCCAGCACCCGGGGCTCAGGTTTTCCCATCTGCTGCAACAGCTCAATGGCAGTTTCGCACACCACCTCGCTGTCTGCGCGGGGGCAGAGCACACCGGGGCCGACTTTGAAGGTCAACCCCAGAAAGTCCCACTCCCCTGCCAGGTATTGCAGCGGCACCCGCTGCATGCGCTGAGCCGCCAGTTCCGCCAGGCACTCAGCCTGCGGCCGGGTAAGCGGGTCAAACAGCAAGCGCGGATCTTTTCCAGCGGCAATGCGCAGCAGTTCGCGGGCGTCGTAATCAGCATCGGGGCAGCCTGCGGCCTGCAGAGCATCCTGCACCATGCGCACAGCCTGGCGCGGCAGAATGCCCGCCAGCTGCTGTGGGGCAAGCGGCGTTACCATTGGCCGTCCTCCGGCTTTTTGGGCAGTACGGGGGTAACGGCGGCGATGGCCACTTCAATCATGTCATCTTCCGGCTCAAAGGTCGTCAGGTGCTGCAGCCAAAGCCCCGGCACCGAAACAGCCCGTGCCAGCAGCGAGTTGGAACGCCCTGCCCACTTCAAAATCTCATAACAGATGCCCACCAGCAGCGGCAGCATGGCCAGCTTGTACAGCACGCGCAGCATGGTACCGCTCCACGGCAGTACCGCATACAGCACAATGCTGACCAGAATGACCAGAATCAAAAAACTGGTGCCGCAGCGGGGGTGGAACCGCGTATGTCTGCGGATGTTAGCAACCGTCAATTCCTCACCTGCCTCATAGCAGGCAATCGTTTTGTGCTCAGCCCCATGGTACTGGAACATGCGGTGGATTTCCTTCATGCGGGTGCAGAGGAACATGTAACCCAAAAAGATTGCCAGCTTGAGCACTGCTTCCAAGATGACCCGCGGCCAGCGCCCCATGGGGATCACTTTTGCCACCAGCCCAGTCAGGAACGTAGGCAGAAAAGTAAACAGAAAAATTGCCAGCACTACACCTGCGCAGGCGGAAAGGGTCATCAGCGCACTTTGTACCTTGGGGCCGGCGTGTTCGTCCAGCCAGCGGTCCAGCTTGCTCTCGTTCTGCTTTTCTTCCTCTTTTTCCTCTTCCGTCATGGCAATATCGGCGGAGTGCATCAGGTATTTGTACCCGTTCATCAGGTTTTCCACCATATTACACACTCCGCGCACCAGGGGAACTTTATTGTACCAGTGGGTGGTCACATCGGAATAGCTCAGATCAATCGTGCCGTCCGGGCGGCGTACCGCACAGCAGATTTTTTCAGGGCCGCGCATCATAATGCCCTCCATCAGGGCCTGGCCGCCCACAGAGGTACGGAATTTTTCAGTTGGACGTTGTTCTTGCGGCATGGGTTCTCCTTTATTTTTGCGGTCAAATCGGCGCGTGCAGATGTTCCTGCCCAGCGTGGTAGATGGGCAGGGTGATGGTAACGGTGGTACCCTGCCCCAACGTTGAGGTGATATCCGCCGTACCGCCCAGTGCTTTGGTGATCTCATCCACCACCGCCAGGCCGATGCCGGAACCACGCACGGCGTTTTTGGCTTTGAAGAATTTCATCTTTACGTTTTGCAGGTCATCCGGCGCAATGCCGCGGCCCTGGTCCCGGATGCTGGCCGTTACGGTGGTGGCGGTGCGGGTCAGGGTAAAGAAAATGGTTCCTTCCGGCGGCGAATATTTGATGGCGTTATCAAATACGTTGACAAACACCTGGCGCAGGCGGGCGGGGTCTGCCCAAACGGGATACGGCTCCGGCGGTTCGTCATACACAAGGTGCAGCCCCTCCTGCCGGATGCGGGCTTCCACAAACAGGGCAGCGTCGGTGGCTTCGGCCACAAAATCCAGCACCTCGCAGTTCAGCTTGATGCCGTTTTGCAGGCGGGAAAAATCCAGCAGTTCCTCCACCATATCATACAGGCGGTCGGTCTCACTGCGGATAATGGTAATACCCTTGCGGTAGTTTTCGTCATCGGGGTCACGGATGTTGGCGATGGTTTCCACCCAGCCTTTGATGCTGGTCAGCGGAGTGCGCAGTTCGTGGCTGACAGAGGAGATGAACTCGTTTTTCATCCGTTCCGTTTTTGTCAGGTCCTCGGCCATCTGGTTGATGGCTTTGCACAGGCGGCCGATCTCATCGTCATACGGGGCATCCGGCAGGCGGGTGGTCAAATCGCCGTGGGCAATGCGATTGGCGGTGGCTTCCACCTGGCCCAGCGGCCGCACAATGGTGCGGATAAAAAACAGGCCGCTGAATACCGCAAACCCCAGCACCACCGCCGCCACGCCGAACGAAACCATCAGCGTGCTGTACCACTGGCGGTCCACCAGCGTCAGGCTGGTAACAAGGCGCATGGCCGTCACATTGCCCGCCGCATAAGGCACCAGGCTGGTAACAGCCATCACGTGTTCGCCGTCCGCTGTGCGGAAAGTGACCATGCCGCTGCCGGTGGAGCCGGTGACAGCCTGATAAAAATCCCTGCCCTCGCTCAGCAGATTCTTGTTCATGGTGCCGCTGGAGGTTGCCAGCACCACGCCGGAGGAATCCAACAGCATGAACTCGAACTTATCTTTTTCATCAAACTGTTCCACCGTGCGGCGCAGGGACTGGCTGCGGCTTTCAGACGTTGCCTGGCTGCTGCCGGCGGTGCCGGTTGCCTGCAAACGTCCCTCCACGGTGGAAAACCGCGCCTGCATGGCACGCTGCACCCCGCCGTACAAATTCTGGTGGCTGTAATACAAAAACAGCCCCAGCGCCGCAGCCAGGATGCAAATGGTAATCAGCAGGCTGCCGCGCAGCCAGCGGCGGGTAATGCTCTGCACAGGCGGCAGCCCCCTTTCCATAAAAATGCGGTAATTATGCGTTCCAGCGGTAGCCATAACCCCAGACGGTCAAAATGTGCTGGGGGCTGCTGGGTTCATCTTCCACTTTCATGCGCAGGCGGCGGATGTTGACATCCACGATCTTGACATCGCCGAAATACCCCTTGCCCCAAACGCCTTCCAGGATCTTTTCGCGCACCAGGGCAGTGCCGGGGTTGCGGAAAAACAGCTCCATGATCTGAAATTCCACCTGGGTCAGGTCAATGGGCTTGCCGGATTTGTACAGCACGCGGCTTTTTTCATCCAGCACAAAGGGGCCGCTGACCAGCTGATCCGGCTCGGAGCCTGCCTGTTCATCGTCCGCAGTGGCGCTGCGGCGCACTCGGCGGGCCAGCGCTTCCACGCGGGCCATCAGCTCCGACACCGAGAACGGCTTGGTGATGTAATCATCCGCGCCGATGGAAAGGCCGCGGATCTTATCGCTCTCCTGCCCTTTGGCGGACGCCATAATAATACCGATGTACGGGTCGCCGTGGCGGATGGTTTCGCACAGCGAAAACCCATCCATGCCCGGCAGCATGATATCCAGCAGCGCTACATCGCAGGGGGGATTTTTCTGGATCAACTCCAGCGCACGTTCCGCGCTGGGGGCTTCCAATACTTCCCAGCCTGTCATTTTCAGGTTCAGTGCCACAAGTTCGCGGATGCTGGCTTCGTCTTCTACGACCAGAATACGTTTCATTGTTTTTCCTTTCCCGGTCGGGATTCTGTTTCCCGCCGCCTGATTGTTATGGCGCACCGCCCGCAGATAGACATGCGCGTTTTACCGTATATTTTTAGTTTTTTTAACGGAACACGGTTGTTCCGTGGATGATATCGTCAATACTCAGGCCATAATACGGGGTCACCACGCGGGCCTGCAGCTGCTGGCTGCCAATGTTGGCAATGCGGCAGTACTCCCCGGCTTCGGTCTGTTCCCCGTCGATGTCCGGGGTTTGGGTTTCTTTGGCGGGGTCGGTCAGGCGCAGTTCGCAATAAACTGTGGTACCCTCGCGGTTGCACACCATCCAGCCGCTGCCATCCCGGTTGGTGCGCAGCAGCACCGAGCCGTGCATGGATTCCGGCAGCGCCAGAAAGAAGCTGTACTCGCTGTCATACACACCAAAGTGACTGCCGGTCTCATCCGCCGCGGCAAAATCCCGCCACAGGATAAAGCGCAGCCGCTTGTCCATTCCGGTGGAAATCTTGCCGCCGTCATCGATCATCGTGGGAATCTCGATCGTTCCGTTGCCGTCCAGATCGGTGCTGACCAGTGCGGCGTCATACCGCAGGGTCGCTTTAGTCAGGTTGGCCACGCCCGCCGGGCGGTAGGTCTGCAAAAATCGGGTTTCCGGGTCATACACTACAATAGAGCTTGCCAGGCTGGTGCCGGAAGCACCGGTCCAGCCATCCACCACCAGATAGTTGCCATCGTCCGCACCAATGCCCGCGTGCAGGGCCGCACAGCCGCTGTAATCCCCAATCGCAAGGGTCTGGGCGGAGCGGAAGCCATCCTCGGTGTTGGTCAGCAGCTGCAGGTTCAGGCCGCCGCCCTCCTGCTCAGCAGGCAGGGCCAATACCAAATCCTGGGTGCCCTCTCCGCCCGTCAGGTTGGCAAGGATCATTTCGGTGTATGCCTGCTTGATGATGATCTGCAGGCCATCCTCGGTGTACAGATACACCACCATATAACGGTCGCCCTGGGCGCTGGCATAGCCGACAAGGATCTGCAAGGAATTTTCATCCCGCAGATGGGCGGTGTTCACGCTTTCCACCTCGCTGGAAAGCCCTTCTGCCGTCTGCGTCACCCGCCAGCCGTTTTCCTCGGTCGGTTCCAGAATAGCCAGGTACACATTGCCCGCAGAGGCATCCAGCGTGTACAGCACGGCGGCTTCATCCTGGCCGTCACCATCCCAATCGCCAAACAAAAGAGGGGAAAGAAAATCGCCGCTGGCAGGGTATTTCAGGGTCGCGGTTACACCAAGGGCGCTGTTGAGCGCCTTTTGTACGGCGCTCGTCTCGCCGGAAGCCTGCGGCGCGCGCAGCAGGGATTCCACATCGCTGCCGGTTACGGCAGAACAGCCGGAAAGCAGCAGCGCGGCTGCCAGTGCGCACGCGGCGCAGCTGCGGCGGTATGGCATGGATATTTTCCCTCCCCTGCATGGTTTCCAGGCACTATTTGCACCCCAGACAAATACAGGTTATAGTATACCACAATCAAGCCAACGCTGCAATGCCAAGAATCATCATCAGCACCCCCACGCAAAAGCCTGTCACCCCCATTTTGCGCCATGCCGGTTCAAACGCCGCGGGCAGCAGCTGGGCAGCCGCCACCCACAGCATAATGCCCGCCACCACAGCCACAATGCCGTTCAAAAGTCCCGGCGTCAACAGTGGGGCCAACACCAGTGCCGCCAAAACGGCCCCCGCCGGTTCCGCAAGGCCGGATACCAGCGCAGCCACGGCACCCTTGGCCCGGCTGCCGGTGGCGCAGGCAAAAGGCACCGCAACAGCCAATCCCTCCGGGATATTGTGCAGGGCAATCGCCAGTGCCGTGCGCGCCCCCAGCTGCGGGTCCGAGACGTTGGTCAGCAGGGTCAGGATGCCCTCCGGCAGGTTATGCAACAGCAGGGCTGCCCCCGTTACCAGCGCAGCCCGCATGGCAGAGCCCTGGGTGCGGGAGCCAAAACGGTCGGCCAGTGTATCCTCGTCCGGCAGAGCACAGGCCAACAGCCAGGCTGCCAGCATACCACCCAGCAGCAGTGCCGCAGCCGCAGCCCCACAGCCAAAGGGTGAAAGCAGCGCCCCGTAAAAATCCAGCAGCGCCGGAGCCAGGTCCGCCAAACTGACGGTCAGCATAACCGCCCCGGCAAAGCCGCCGCAGAACGCCATCAGCCTTGGCGTTGGCCGGAACAGCGCCGCAATCAGCCCGCCCAGACCAGTGGACAGACCGGCGATGGTTGTCATGAGGAGAGGAAGAAGCATAATGAACACCCCAGTTTTAGTTAGGAGGGAGGAGTTCGGAGTTGGGCGCAAGCAATTAGAAATTAGCAATGAGGAATTAGGGCAACACCGCACAATTCCCACCTGACGGCTTAAGCACCGCTCCGGCGGCTGCGGCACGGCATCTGCGTTGCCAAAATGCTCGATAAGACATCCAGTATTATCTGCGCTTTTGGCTTAGCATCTGCCGCACCTCGCTCGCCGTATCGGCACTTAGAATTATGCGGTATTGCCTTAGGAATTGGAGATAGGGTTGGGTTTATTATGGATTTTATATGCGGGGTGGTGGAGCGGTATGCGGGTGATTTTTATATTGCAGTTTTTATGTGTTATGTCGGGCATTTATTGGCATCTCACCCGTAGGAGCACACATTGTGCGCCCGCCAACCTAAATAGGCAATACTTTTTTCAATGGTCCCGCATTGGGCAAACCGCCACGGGACGATGCTCGTCATCGTCCCCCTACAGATGATTTGCGGGTTTGCGTCAACTGCTTTACGTTTCTCTGCGGCGCGATGAGGGCATCGCGCCCTACAATTTTTTCATTGTTCGTCTCACATTTCAAAAGGCTCAATCGCCTAATATTTTTGAGCGGCATGTTTGTGCCGCGGTCCACCACAATGATTTACTATTTTTTTAACTCAACGCTTTTTCCAAGCGAAAAACGCCTCCCGGCCTGGACCCACGGTCCGCCGGGAGGCGTTTTGAAACATTAAATCAATCAGTTATTTTTGTAGTAGTTGATCAGGCAGCCATCGGCCAGGATCTGGCGCTCGGCATCGGTCAGGGCACCAAGCTTTACGGTGAACTCCTTTACACTGCCATCGGGCTTAACAGCCACGGCGGGCATGGTATCGGCAGCTTCCAGCAGAGCCTTGCGCACGCCGGGCAGGTAGATGCAGTCGCCCAGTTCAAACACGCTGGGGTCCTCCACCAGGAAGGGCAACATGCCCCAGTTGATGCAGTTGGAGCGGTAGCGCTTGGTTGCATACTCCTTGGCAAAGTTGGCCGCGCCGCCCAGCACGCGCTGGCAGGAAGCCGCCTGCTCACGTGCGGAGCCATCGCCGGGCTTATTGGCAAAGATGGCGGAGCCAATGTTGGTGGCTGCGGCGTTCGGCTTGTAACCGGCCTTTTCCAGCGCGGCATACACAGCCTGTACTTCTTCCGGCAGAGTGCCTGCGGTGCGGGCTTCGTCCAGAGCCTTGACTGCCTTGGCGCGGCCGACATAGGCCGGGTCCTTGCGGGACAGGGTGAACTCTGCCAGGCGCAGCGGGTTGGAGCGGAAGGAAGAAGTCTCACCGGAGGGGATCAGCTCATCGGTGGTGGTGACAGGGTCGGTGATGTAGCTGACAATCTTGACCAGCAGGTCATCCGTCAGTTCCGGCTGCTGCGGCCAATCCTTGATGTTGGGGCCAAAGCGCAGGGCGGTTTCCGGTTCGGGGCTGCCCCAGCCGTTATAGATACGCTTATCGTACACACCCCGGTCAAAGTGATACTTGGGTGCGGTGTAGTCGTGGTCACAAACCTCGCTGGCTGCGGTCAGAATGCCGCCGTTGGCTGCGGTAGCCGCAATGGAGCGGGCATCCATCAGCGCCACGCCGGAGATTTGACCCTCGCCGGGCTTGGAGCCTTCGCGGTTGGGGAAATTGCGGGTGGTGTGGCGGATGCTGAACTCGCCATTGGCCGGGGTATCACCTGCGCCGAAGCAGGGGCCGCAGAAGCATTCGCGGAAGATGCCGCCAGCGGAAACGATATCGGCCACCACGCCGTTCTTGACCAGCTCCAGGTAGGTGGGCATGCTGTCCGGGTAAGCGCTGAACTTGAACTCGCCGTTGCCGCAGCTCTTGCCGCGCAGAATGTCAGCCACAGCGCACAGGTTCTCATAAGTGCCGCCGGAGCAGCCAGCCACAATGCCCTGATCCACATAAATGCTGCCGTCGGCGCGCACCTTGCTGACAAGATCCATCTTGACCTTGCCGCTCAGCTGCTCATTGGCGCGGGTTTCGATCTCATGCAGCAGATCCTTGGCGTTTGCCTTCAGTTCGCGGATGGGGTAAGCATAGCTGGGATGCATGGGCAGTGCGATCATGCACTCGATCTTGGAAAGATCCAGCTCGATGCAGCCATCGTAATAGGCAACATCGGCTGGCTTCAGCTCTTTATAAGCATCGGCGCGGCCATGGCCTGCGAGGTATTCCTCGGTCACGCCATCGGTCTGCCAGATACTGGACCAGCAGGTGGTCTCGGTGGTCATACAGTCAATGCCGTTGCGGCAGTCTGCGGAAAGGCTGGCAACGCCGGGGCCAACAAATTCCATGACCTTATTCTTCACATAACCGTTGGCATAGGTTGCGCCAACCAGGGCCAGCGCCACGTCATGCGGGCCAACGCCGGGGTTCAGCCTGCCGGTCAGGTAAACGCAGATCACGCCGGGCATGGCCATATCATAGGTACGGCCCACCAGCTGTTTGGCCAGCTCGCCGCCGCCTTCGCCCACGGCCATAGTGCCCAGTGCGCCATAGCGGGTATGGGAGTCAGATCCCAGGATCATGCGGCCGCAGCCTGCCATCATCTCGCGGTTATAGCTGTGGATAACTGCCATGTTGGGCGGAACATAAATGCCACCGTATTTATGCGCAGCGGAAAGGGCAAACTGATGGTCGTCCTCGTTGATGGTGCCGCCCACCGCACACAGAGAGTTGTGGCAGTTGGTCAGCACATACGGCAGGGGGAACTTTTCCATGCCGGAGGCGCGCGCCGTCTGGATGATGCCCACATAAGTAATATCGTGGGAAGTCATCGAATCAAACTTGATGCGCAGGTCTTTCATATCCGGCGCAGTGTTATGGGCTTTCAGAATGCCGTAAGCAATGGTGCCCTTGCGGGCCTCTGCTTCGGTCACATGGGCCGGTGCGGTATCGGTCAGCTGGCCGTTGACCAGGTACACGCCGTGGTCGTGCAGTTTCATTTTCATGCTCCTTCCTGCAAGACGGCTTTATTACAGCCGTGCCGCAACAGCGTCAGTAAATTCGGTGGTGGTGGCGGTACCGCCAATATCCGCGGTAACAGCCTTACCCTCGGCAACCTGTGCCAGAATGGCGGCGTTCAGCCTGGCGGCCTTATCCGTCATGCCCAGGTCGTTCAGCATCATGGCAAATGCCATCAGGATGGCGCTGGGGTTGGCCTTATTCTGGCCTGCAATGTCGGGGGCGGAGCCGTGGACAGCCTCATAGATGCGGGTCTTGGCGCCAATGTTGGCAGAGGGGGCAAAGCCCAGGCCGCCCACCAGACCGGCGCACAGGTCGCTGATGATATCACCGTACAGGTTGGGGGCAACCAGAACGTCAAACTGCTCCGGCTTCTGCACCAGCTTCATGCACAGGGCGTCAATAATGCAGTCGTCTGCTTCAATGGCGGGGTAATCCTTGGCGACCTCGCGGAAGGTGGACAGGAACATGCCGTCGGTCAGCTTCATGATGTTGGCCTTATGGACTGCAGTCACCTTTTTACGGCCGTTGGCGGCAGCGTAATCAAAGGCAAAACGGCAGATGCGCTCGCAGGCGGGCTTGGTGATGAGCTTTACGCCGTTGGCGATCTCATCGTTCAGCATGTACTCGATGCCTTTATACAGGTCCTCGGTGTTTTCGCGCACAATAACAAGGTCCACATTTTCAAAGCGGGTGGGCACACCGGGCAGGGTGCGCACGGGGCGCAGGTTGGCGTAGGTATTAAAGCGCTGGCGCAGCTGCACGTTGATGCTGCGGAACCCTTTGCCGATAGGGGTTGCGGTGGGGCCTTTCAGCGCCCAGCCGTATTCTTCAATGGCATCCAGTGCGCCGGGCTGCAAAAGCTCACCATGCTCTGCGGCGTACTCTGCGCCGGCGGCGTATTCTTCCCATTCAATACCGGTTGCCAAAACATCCGAAATTTTGCGCACGCTCTGCGCAATTTCGCGGCCAATGCCGTCACCAGGAATCAAAACTGCCTTCATATCGGTTTGCCCCTTTCTAAAAAAGCGGCAGGGGTGCGGCGTGCCGTGGCCGTTTACCCCGCCCTGCCGGACTGCTTTTTGCCGGTAGGCCGCGCCTTAACGCAGGACAAACCTGCCAAAAGCTGAACCACACCTGCAAAAAAATTTGTTTTAATAGCATTACAGTTTGAGTATACCCATTTTGGTCAGCCTTGTCAACGTAATTCATTAAAGTTGCACCTGTATTTTGCGGATTCAAACTTTATTTTATAAAGTCATGTTTCGTTCGCATTTACAATTCTTTAAGATTCATGCTTGACTACAGCGCTCAAATACTATAAAATTGTAACTGTTCAGCACTTTGAAGCGTTTTTGACCCGCATGGCGGCGGGCAGGGCGCACTGCGGGCGCTGTGCCCGTTTTTTGCACGTGCTGGTAATAGAGTGCAGGCAAAAGCCCCCAGCGGCGCTTTTGCAGGAAAGTAAGGAGGGCGCATCTGATGTATTACCCGGATGTTCCGGCGCTTGACCCGGAAGATATTGAACTTTTGTGCAATGAGTATATTGCACACAACAAGCATCTTGACCCCCACATTGCGGACCGCCTTGGCGTTAAGCGCGGCCTGCGCAACCCGGACGGCACCGGTGTTCTGGCGGGCATTACCAATGTTTCCAGCGTTATTGGTTACGAAAAGCTGCCCGAAGGCACCATCCGCCCCATTCCGGGCCGCCTGGTTTACCGCGGCATTGATATTGACACTCTGGCCGCCGAAGCCGACAAGAACGACCGCTTCATGTTTGAGGAAGTGGTGTGGCTGCTGCTGTTTGGCGCACTGCCCACCCAGGAACAGTATGCCCGGTTCTGCAAGCTGATTGATGAGCACCGCGAACTGCCCAAGGGCTTTGCGGACGACATGATCATGAACTCGCCCTCCCCCAACATTATGAATAAGATGGCGCGCAGCGTGCTTTCAATGTACAGCTATGACGAGCACGCTGATGATCTGAGCCTGCCCAACATCCTGACCCAGAGCATCAACCTGATTGCCGAGCTGCCCACCATGATGGTGAACGCCTACCAGCTCAAGCGCCGTGTGTATGACCACGAAAGCATGTACTTCCATTACCCCATCGCCGGGCAGAGCACTGCGGAGCACATTCTGAGCTCCTACCGTGCAGACCAGAAGTTCACCCACGAGGAAGCACGCCTGCTGGATCTGTGCCTGCTGGTTCACGCAGACCACGGCGGCGGCAACTGCTCCACCTTTACCACCCGTGTGCTGTCCTCCTCCGGCACCGATACATACGCAGCCATCTCTGCGGCCATCGGTGCCCTGAAAGGCCCCAAGCACGGCGGCGCCAACCTGAAAGTTATGCACCAGCTGGATTACATCCTGGCCAATGTGGAGCACCCGGAGGATGACGGCGAAGTGCGCGAGATGCTGCGCAAGATCATCCGCAAGGAAGCCGGTGACGGCAGCGGCCTGATTTACGGCATGGGCCACGCGGTGTACACCCTGAGCGACCCGCGCGCCCAGATCCTGAAAAACCACGCCCGCAGCCTTGCCTACAAAAAAGGCTACGATGAAGAATATAACATGCTGTGCAGCATTGAGCGCCTGGCCCCGGAGATTTTTGCCGAAGAAAAGCACGGCCCCAAAAAGGTTTGCGCCAACGTGGACCTGTTCAGCGGCCTGATCTACCGCATGCTGGGCATCAGCGAAGATTTGTACACCCCGCTGTTTGCCATTGCCCGTGTACCCGGCTGGTGCGCCCACCGCGTAGAAGAAGTTGAGTACGCCAACCGCATCATTCGCCCCGCTTACAAATACCTGGGCGAGCCGCAGGAGTACCTGCCGCTGGAAGAGCGCTGATTTCTGCTTATATCATCATGAACTGGCACCCGGATTTTTCCGGGTGCTTTTTGTTTTGGGGTGGCGCAGGAGGCAGTTATCTGATATACTGGAAAAAAGCCCCTTATTCCATTGGAACATGACCAGAAAGTGAGAGAAACATGGAAAAATTCAAACAGCTGCTCTTCTCCGAAAACGGCATTAAAATTGTAAACATGCTGTTCTTCTTGGCGTTTCTGGCCCACAACCTTGTGTTTCTGGTTGTGGCATACCTGGTCTGGATCCTTTTTCTGGCGTTCTGCATCAAAAAAGCTGCGAGTCGAACCTCCAGGATTATTTACGGCTGCTTTATTGCTTTTGCTGTTGTTATGGTCGTGCTGAATGTTGTGCCGGTACTGCTGGGGCTATAACTCAGCGGGCGTCCGCCTGTTTGCCGCACAGACCGTTTGATTTTGTTGGGAGGTCGATGTTATGCCATGGTGGTACCCTTTCGGCTGTATTGCATTTATCGTTGGCGGCATCCTGATTTTCCTGAAACCGGAATGGCTCTGGGCGCTGACAGAGCAGTGGAAGTCCTATGCGGCAGACGGACCGTCGGACTTCTATATCCTGAACACCAAAATCGGCGGTGTGCTGTTTGCGGTATTTGGGGTCGTCGCACTGGTTCTTCCGCTTTTTCTTACTTGATGGTTCCGGCTTTGCTTTTTCACAAAATAACAGCATCCGTATGGTGCCCCCTGCCCGTGGGCCGCCATGCGGATGCTGTTTTGCGTTTGTTATGGCAACACCGCACAATTCCCGCCTTGCGGCTTAAGCACCGCTCCGGCAGCTGCGGCACGGCATCTGCGTTGCCAAAATGCTCGATAAGACATCCAGTATTATCTGCGCTTTTGGCTTGGCATCTGCCGCACCTCGCTCGCCGTATCGGCACTTAGAATTATGCGGTATTGCCTTATGCTTTTCTGGTAGTGACCCCGTACAGGTTGTTCCAGGTTGCGCGGCCCAGCATACCGTCCGGTTTCAGGTCATGCACTACCTGCCAGGCCAGAACCGCTTCCCGCGTGCTGGCACCGTAACGGCCATCGGTGGTCAGTTCCGGCACCAGGGTTTTCAATTTCTGCTGGGCGCTTTTCACGGTTGCGCCCCGGCTGCCGCGGCGCATGGTAACACCGGGCCATATCTCCCCTTCCCCGTTTTTATCCGCCCAGGCGCGGTACAGGGCATCCCAGGTATCGCGGCCCACGTGGCCGTCAATTTTCAGCCCCTGTTCCCGCTGGAACCGCCGCACTGCGGTTTCGGTGCTGGTGCCGTAGCGTCCATCCACATTCAGTCCGCCCAGCCAGCGCTGTACCAGGGCAATATCCGGGCCGGATGCCCCCGGCCGCAGCACGATTCCGCCATATTCCGGCATTGCATTTGCCATAAAAAAGCCCCCTTTGCTGTGTGTTGCAGGCTTGCCGCCCGCCCTCATTTCACACTATGCAAAGGGGGTTCGTTTTGTGTTAAGATATTCTGTATTTTTAAGCAATATAGCCGCCGCTACGCAGAACAAAGATCCAGAACGTCAGCGATAGCGCCGAGAACAGCGTGGTTGCCGCCACACAGCTGGCCGTCAGCACACCCTCATGGCCCATGTTCTTGGCCATAACGTAAGAGCTTGGCGTGGTGGGGCTGCCCAGCATGATGAGCAGGGCAATCAGCTGCTGGTCCCGGAAACCGAGCTTGACGGCAATAGGGATAAAGATCGTGGTCAGCACCATCAGCTTGCAGCAAGCCGCCACCAGGGTGGGTGCCAGCTTTTTGATGGCCTTGGCTCCCTCAAACGAAGCGCCGATGGAAAGCAGCGCCAGCGGAGTGGTCAGGCTGGAAAGGCTGGTCAGGGTTTTCTGCGCCAGGGTAGGCAGGCCAAAGGGCAGCAGGCTGTACAGCGTACCCAGAATAATGCCGTCCAGAATGGGGTTGGTCAGCACACCGTACAGCAGCTTGGAGGGGGTCACTTTGCCATGCTGCTGCGGGCTTTCCACCGTCAGGATAATGACCGCAAAAATGTTGAACAGCGGCACACTGCCCAAAATCATCAGGGGGGCCATGCCGGAAGTGCCGTAAATGTTCTGGATGAACGCCACGCCCAGAATGGCCGCGCTACTGCGGTAGCTGGCCTGTACGAACTCACCCACCAGGGTTTTATCTTTCAACAGGCGGCGCGCCAGCACCCAGATGACCACAATGGCAATGGCCGTTACCGCAAAGCAGAACAAGACAAACTTTGCATCAAAGCTGTGGGCAAGGTCCAAGGTTGCCATATCACAGAACAGCATGACCGGCAGCGTCACCTTGAACACCAGCTTGTCGGCCACGGTGCAGAACTGCTTTGGCAAAAAGCCTTTTTGCCCCAGCGCCCATCCAATGACCATCACCAGAAATACCGGAAGGGTCGCGTTCAGGCTGAACATTAAATTATCCACATTGATCCCTCTTTATATTACGTCCTTACATTCCCGCAGCCATGCTTGGGGCAGGCCTGCAGGATTGTTTTGATGATACGATTATACCATATCATTCCGGCAAAAAACATGCCGAGAATGACCACATTTGCACGGCTTTCCGCCGCACTTTTTGCGCAACTGGCCTTTAATTCGTACCCACTCTCACATCACCGCACAAGCGCGCCGTTACAAGGTCTCTGCAGCGCTCACGGTGGGCAGCGTGCAGCGGATGCTGCTGGAAGCATTGCAGCGCCTGTTCATCCCGCAGTTCTGCATAGAATATCAAGTCATAGTCCCCTCCGGCCAGGTTGAGGCCAATTTCAATGCACAGCAAGCCGTCGATCCTGCCCCGCATGGTGGCAACGGAATTTTGTAAAAACTTCAAAGCTTCAGCTTCTTGATGCTGTGCTTTTACAGCGTCGGTATATTTCCAGAACAAAATATGGCGGATCATCTCAGCTGCCTCTCTTTCGCCGCTTTTTATTTTTAAGGCAACACCGCACAATTCCCGCCTTGCGGCTTAAGCACCGCTCCGGCGGCTGCGGCACGGCATCTGCGTTGCCAAAATGCTCGATAATGTCGGGTTGTGGTACCCGCATCGTGCTTCGGGGGCAAAAGCCCCTCGCACTCTGCGACCGCTGCCCCTGCTTCGGTTCGCTGTTTCCGCCACTGGCGGCGCTCACCTTTGCAGCATCCAGTATTATCTGCGCTTTTGGCTTAGCATCTGCCGCACCTCGCTCGCCGTATCGGCACTTAGAATTATGCGGTATTGCCTTAAATTATACCATACCGCCAGGCAAAAAGCACGCTGTGGAACCTGACATTCCCGGCGAACAAAATGCGGCAGTATTTGGCAGTTTTTCAACTTGTGTTTTACTGTCGTTTCTGGTAGACTAGATAAAGTATGTGTGTCTTTTTGTCCGGCCGGTTTCTGTTTGCGGCATTCTGCACGCCGGCCGCACGCACATGCACGGTAAGGAGGATTCATTTTTATGAGCAATCCCATTGATTATTCCCAGGGCATTTACGATGCCAAAAAACTGGGCACGCCCCGGCTGCTGATCCTGGGTGCGCAGCACATGTTCGCCATGTTTGGCGCAACCGTGCTGGTTCCCCTGCTGACCGGCCTGAGCGTTTCCACCACGCTGTTGTGCGCCGGCCTTGGCACGCTGCTGTTCCACATCATCTGCAAGGGCAAGGTTCCCGCATTTTTGGGTTCCAGCTTTGCCTACCTGGGCGGCTTTGCCATTGTCAGCAATGACGGTGCCAACCCGGAAAACTTGCCCTACGCCTGCGCAGCCGTTGCGTTCAGCGGCCTGCTGTATGTGCTGGTCAGCGGGCTGATCTCGGTGTTCGGCATCCGCCGCATCATGCGGTTCTTCCCGCCTGTTGTCACCGGCCCCATCATCATCTCCATTGGCCTGATCCTGGCCCCGTCCGCCATCTCCAACTGCCAGAGCAACTGGCTGCTGGCTTTTGTGGCGCTGGCCGCCGTTATCGTCTGCAACATCTGGGGCAAAGGCATGGTCAAGATCCTGCCCATTCTGATCGGTGTTCTGGTCAGCTATGCGGTTGCCCTGGTAACTGGTGCGGTTGACTTTGCCGCCATCGGCGAGGCCTCCTGGATCGGTTTCCCCATCCACAAAGAAGCCATGGGTCTGTTTTCCATTGACGGCAGCGAAAAATTCATCAGCGCCCTGTTCACCATCATGCCCATTGCCATTGCAACCATGATGGAGCACATCGGCGATATTGCCGCCATCAGCGCCACCACCGGCCGCAACTATATCCGTGACCCCGGCCTGAACCGCACCCTGATGGGCGACGGCCTGGCAACCACCATGGCCGGCCTGCTGGGCGGCCCCGCCAACACCACCTACGGCGAAAACACCGGCGTTCTGGCCCTGACCAAGATCTATGATCCCCTGGTCATCCGCATTGCCGCTGTATTTGCCTGCATCCTGAGCTTCTGCCCCAAGTTTGAAGCCATCATCAACACCATTCCTTCCGGCATCATCGGTGGTATCAGCTTTGTGCTGTACGGCATGATCTCCGCCATCGGTGTTCGCAACGTAGTGGAAAATCAGGTCGACTTTACCAACAGCCGTAACCTGATCATTGCTGCCGTTATCCTGGTGTGCGCTCTGGGCTTTAACTCCGTGGGCGGCATCACCTTCGGCATCGGCGGTGTCAGCGTTACCTTGTCCGGCCTGGCCATTGCTGCCCTGGCCGGCATCCTGCTGAACGCCATCCTGCCCGGCAATGATTACGAGTTCGACTCCAACCCCGGCACCGGCGAAGGCACCAGCCTGCGCGTCTGATCCTGCGCTTATCTGACGGGTGTGTTTGACACCTAAATAGTATCCCAACCATGATGGTGGCCGCGGCCCCGCGCCGCGCACGAAATTTGCTTTTTTCCGTTATCCCAACTTCGTAAAGATGTGGTATAATGACACTAAGCCAATTTCCCACCATCATTTTTTATTTGTGTTGGAATTCCGCGTTCCCTATAATTCCTAACTCCTAAGGCAACACCGCACAATTCCCGCCTTGCGGCTTAAGCACCGCTCCGGCAGCTGCGGCACGGCATCTGCGTTGCCAAAATGCTCGATAAGACATCCAGTATTATCTGCGCTTTTGGCTTAGCATCTGCCGCACCTCGCTCGCCGTATCGGCACTTAGAATTATGCGGTGTTGCCCTAACTCCTACCTAACCACCGGAGGTGCCTATGCCCACTACCCTTACCGTGGCAGATTTTCTTTCGCTGCGCATGCAGTACAAAGCCGAACAGGCGGAAAACGAAATTCCTGCCGTGATCGAACACAACTTCAAAGATGGCCGCATGGTGGACCATTATTTTGTGGTGCCCGGTCCCGCCCTGCTGGCTGATGAAGCCGTGCAGGACTTTGGCGGCAAAATCGAGAACATCCTGTTTCTGCAGCAGAGCGAACCCGGCGCACCGTGGCAGGTGCTGCTGCACGAACCTTCTATGATCCAGGAGATCACCTTTGAAATGCCGGAGGAAGAGTTCCGCGCCATGCTGGCCAAGAACAACCTGATCCTGCCCGGTGACCCCGGCTTTGTGATGCCGTAAGCTCTAGGGTGTATCTGATAAGCCAAAATTCAGTCTATTTCTTTTGTTTTCAGATATGCCTTTAAGCAGTGCAAGTTTTTGCGGGATTAAAGTTCGCTTTTTTGTCTATTCTGCCGCTTACCCACTTGCATAGCGCGGCAAATGCGTATATAATAGAGTGAAACAGCATGTGGGATATTGATAGGCCCGATGCAGAAGGGGGTTGTTGCTAATGGCGATTTCTGAACCTACCGCGGTATTCTCTATCCGCGACGATAAAGACCAGGAGATCAAGCAGGTTATGCAGCTTGTTTACGGTGCACTGGAGGAGAAGGGCTATAACCCCGTCAACCAGCTGGTCGGCTATATTCTTTCGGAGGACCCGACTTATATCACTACTTACAAGAACGCCCGTTCGCTGATTCGCCGCATTGACCGCGACGATCTGCTGCAGGCCCTTGTGCGTGATTATGTCCGCAACGGCTGATTGCTTATCTACAAAAAAATAACGCCCCGGAACACATTCTGACCAGTGTTCCGGGGCGTTTTGCATTTTGTACGGTTTTGCTTTTTCTGTTGCTCAGCCTTGCTGTGCCGCTATCAGGCAAAGAAAGCCTTCTGCACAGCGTTCAGCACGGCGGCGCGGCCTGCGGTAAAGTTTACGCCGCCCTGCAAATAGCAGGTGTAGGGGGCGCGCAGCGGGCCGTCACAGCTGATTTCAATGGTAGAGCCCTCGGTAAAGGAACCGGATGCCATAATGACCTGGTCGGTATAGCCCGGTTCGTCTGCCGGTTCGGGGCTGACAAAGCTGTCCACCGGAGAGCAGGACTGGATGCCTGCGCAGAACCCCTGCAGCGCGGCGGCACTGCCGGAATCAAAGCAAGTCACAATATCGTTATGGTCGGCGGTATAGCGGGGCACGGGGTTCACACCCACCAGCTCCAGCAGGCACTGGGCATACACGGCGGTTTTCAGTGCTTCACACACAACGCCGGGGGCGTAATAGAAGCCGAGGAAAGTATCACGCAGGCTGTCCTGCGTGCAGCCAAGGTCCTTGCCGATGCCGGGGGCGGTAAAGCGGTGGCTGATTTTTTCCACCAGGTCGGCTTTACCGGCAATATAGCCGCCAGTGGGGGTAATGCCGCCGCCGGGGTTCTTGATAAAGCTGCCCGCAATAACGTCCGCGCCGGCGGAGAGCGGCTCCCGGATTTGGGTGAACTCGCCATAGCAGTTATCCACAAAGATCACCACATCGGGGTTGGCCTTGCGGGCGGTATCGGCCACTTTCTGGATGGTATCCAGGTCAAAGGCGTTGCGCTGGGTATAACCGCGGCTGCGCTGGATATGCACCACGGTAGCGGTCTTGGCGTGCTCTGCAATGGCGGCATAGTCCGGCGTAAAGTCCGGCAGCAGGGGCACCTCATCGTAATGGATGCCGTATTCCTGCAGCGTGCCGCAGCCCTTGCCAGCCTCGCCAATACCGATCACGCCTTCCAGCGTATCATAGGGGCGGCCGGTGGCGGCCAGCAGGGTGTCCCCTGCGCGCAGCAGACCGAACAGCGCCACTGTCAAGGTGTGGGTACCACTCATGAACTGCGGGCGTACCAGAGCGTCCTCGGCCCCCATGCAGCGAGAAAATACTTCCTCCAGCTTATTGCGGCTATCGTCCCACACGCCGTAACCGGTGGAGCCAAGGAAATGCCGGGCTTCCACGCCGCAGTCCGTAAAGGCGCGCAGCATTTTCAGTTGGTTATAATCGCGGATCTCTTCCAGGTGGGCAAACTGATCGCGGCAAAGTTCCAGCGTTTTGCGGTCCAGTTCCAGCACCTGGGGTTTCAAATCATAGAATTGTTCAATCATAGTGTATCCTGTCTGTTTTACTTATTATAATTTATACTTAACGTACTGTTTTTGCAGTACAAAACCAAGGCGTTCATAAAAGCGGCAGCGCTCTGCCGCGCACAAAAATGTCACGGTCCAGCCCTCCCCTGCCAGCTCGTTGGCCAGGTAGGGAATCAGCCAGCCGCCGATGCCCCGCCCGCGCAGCTCCGGCAGGGTTTCCCCCATTGCCATATAGGCTTCGCCGTTGGCCATGGCATAAGCCCCCACAGTGCTCACCGGGCAGCCTGCTGCATCCTGCAAAGCCAGCACACGGGCAAAGCCGTGGGCCAGCGCGGTACAGGTTTCGGAATAATAGCAGTCCTGCCGTTCCGGTTCCTGCGGGAAAAGCTGGTTTGCCAGGCGCAAGACAGATGGGCTGCGATTCAGCATATAGCCCTGATGTTCTTGCGCCAGCGGCAGACGATCCTGAGGTGGCATACTATACAGGAACAGCGGCTCCCCCGCTGCAGCGGGCAGTAGGGGCGTTTCTTCCGCAATCAGATGGGCGATGCCCGCAAACTGCAAAAAGCTTAGCAGTTCCTCCCAGTCCTGGGGGGTGCCGCACAGCTGGGCGGTGCTGCCGTTCAGGGTCAGGGCCGCACCAGGCAGGGTGAAGAGCCGCACCGGGGCACCGGGGTTATCTGCCCACAGGGCCAGGTCACGCCCCATCACGGCACGAAAATAAGGAGCCCCTTGAATGGCCGTCGCAAACGCCTGCTTGTGCGCGGGGGTGGTGACAGCCTGAATCATGGGGAACTCCTTTAGGTTTGATTTTGAGATTGCGGAGATTGCTTTGGGAAAATGAATTTTGTCTCCGCTATGGATAGGGTTGTTGGCGCAGGGTGCGCGGGCGTACAATGTGCGCCTCTACGGTCTCTATTGGGCAAAACATCAAATAAAAAATATCCTATCTTCTGTTCCGATTGCCCTAAACCGTCTGCTTTTTACCCTTTTGCAACCCACCTTGCCTGAATATAAAATATCTATTATATTAATCCTTTTTTCAAAAAAGGAACAAACAACCCCCGTAATCCCGTAATTACTGAAGCTCGTTGACAATACGCTTGTAGTCACGGCCGCGGACTTCAAAGTTGGGGTAAAGGTCAAAGGACGCCGATGCCGGCGACAGGCTGACGATGTCACCCGGCTTGGCTGCGCCGCGTGCCAGCTCAACGGCATGCTGCATGCTGTCTGCGTGCAGGATCGGCAATGCCTGCGGGTCAAAGTTCGGGTCCTCGCGCACAGCCTTTTCAATGCGCGGTGCGGTTGCCCCCATCAGCACCAACACTTTGACATGTGCCACGATTTCCGGTGCCAGCGGCTCATAGGGGATTTTTTTGTCATAGCCGCCCGCAATCAGGATGATCTTCTGGTCAAAGCTGCGCAGGCCCGCAATGGTGCGGGTGGGGCTGGATGCGATGGAGTCATTGTAATACGTTACGCCATCCAGCACGCGAACCGGCTCAATGCGGTGTTCCACGCCGGTAAAGGTAGAGCCAACCTGACGCATGACATCCACCGGAACGCGGCCCCAGACCGCTGCAATGGCGGCCAGCAGATTTTCCACGTTGTGCAGGCCGCGCAGCTTTACTTCTGCACGGGGCAGCACGGGGGTCACAGCACCGTTTTCGGCATAGCAGAGGGTATCATCACTCTCTCGCAGGAATGCACCGTGGTCGGTCTCGTGCAGGCGGGTAAACCAGAACTGTTCACCTTTGCAGTCAGCGGCCATGCTCCGGGTGATATCGTTCTCATAACCCAGTACGGCGCGGCAGGGTGGCTCCTGCCAAAGCAGAATGTTGCGTTTGGCATCAATATACTCCTGCATATCCTTGTGGTGGTCCAGGTGGTTGGGGGTCACGTTGGTCACAACCGCCACCTTGGGACTCTTGCGCATGCTGATCAGCTGGAAGCTGGAAAGTTCCACAACAGCGATATCAGCCGGGGTAACGTCCGGCAGCTGGGGCAGCAGGGCTGCGCCAATGTTGCCGCCCAGGAACACCTTGCGGCCGGCAGCTTCAAACATCTTGGCAATCAGGGTGGTGGTGGTGGTTTTGCCGTCAGAGCCGGTCACAGCCACGATCTCGCAGGGGCACAGCTCAAAAAAGAGTTCTACCTCGCTGGTCACAAGCGCACCGGCCTGTTTGGCAGCCTGCAGCTCCGGCTTAAAGAATTCATAGCCGGGGGTGCGCATGATGATATCCTGTCCGGCAAAGCCATCGGTATAATGCTCGCCAAGGCTGAGCTTTACGTTCAGCTTGCGCAGCGTATCGGCGTAATCACCAAAATCATCCAAGCTCTTTTTCTGGTCGCAGAGGGTGATATCTGCCCCCAGCGCGGCAAGCATGGTGATGCACGGTTTGTGGCTGACGCCCGCACCGATGAATGCCACCTTTTTGCCAGCGACCATTGCTTTAAGTTGTTCCATGGGAGTCATAATGGAAAAACCTCCTGACAAATAAATTTGGAGCCGCGCTGACAATGCAGCAGCCCCACAAAAATGCCCTTGTACGCAACTATTATATACGCATTCCCCGCCTGTTGCAATCAATCCGGGCAAAAAGTTTGCCTGCGGCCGGTTACAGCCGCAGGCAAACAACTTATTCCGTCAATTATTCCTGGTTGCCGATGGGAATACCGTGGTTATCCAGCAGATGCTTGATCTTGGTCATCGGGTCGATGATGCTGGATACGCTCATATCATGGTTGATGGCAGCGATGAAATAAGCGGTGTACTTAGACAAATCAACATCAAAGTACCAGGGGCGCTCCAACAGCTCCGGCTTGCGGTAGGTCAGGTTGGTGCCCAGCACAGCCTTGATGATGCCGTCATTGTAGGCTTTGTCGAACTTATCCAGACCGGCAGTGAACAGCGGGAAGGTGGCGCAGGTAAAGATGTTCTTGGCACCGCGCATCTTCAGCTCATAGCCGATGTCCAGCATGGACTCGCCGGAAGCGATAATATCATCGGCAATGAAGACGTCCTTACCCTTGACATCCTCGCCCAGGTATTCATGGGCAACAATGGGGTTGCGGCCATTCACAACGCGGCTGTAATCACGGCGCTTGTAGAACATACCCAGGTTGCAGCCCAGCACGCTGGAGTAGTACATGTTGCGGTTCATGGCGCCTTCATCCGGGGAAACGACCAGGAAGTGCTCCTTGCTGAAGTTGACATCCGGTACATGGTGCAGCAGGCACTTGAGCACCTGATAGGTGGGCATAACGTTATCAAAGCTCATCAGGGGCACAGCGTTCATTACGCGGGGGTCATGAGCATCAAAGGTAATAATGTTCTTAACGCCCATGGTGCGCAGCTGCTGCAGAGCGTAAGCGCAGTCCAGGCTTTCGCGGCTGACGCGGCGATGCTGGCGGCCGCCATACAGACTGGGCATGATCACGCTGATACGGTGCGCACGGCCGGAAACAGCCTGGATCAGGCGGATCAGGTTCTGGAAATGGTCATCCGGGGAAAGATGGTTTTCGTAACCAAACAGGTTGTAGGTCACGCTGTAGTTGCCCGGATCGACAAAAATGTAGATATCATCGCCACGAGTGGAAGCCTTGACAAGGCCCTTAGCATCACCGGACTGGAAACGCGGGCAGTCAGAAGGAATGATGAAAGTGTCCACATTCATTCCCACTTCACGCGCCCAACGCACCAGATGGCCGTCTACCAGGTTGCAAAGTTCCTCTGCACCCGGGCAGGCCAGCAGTGCCAGATCAGCGATCGCGGCTTCTTTGCGGAAAAAGTCGCGGGGGCCCATCGATTGTTCTGCCATAACATTAGCTCCTTTATCGATTTTCATTGTGCTTTTGTTTGTGCATACTGCGGCGGTTTTTGCCGCACTTCTAAACATATTCTAACACATACCCACCGCAAAAACAGCCCTTATTTTCTCTTTTTGCTGTGTTTCCGCCATTTTCCGCGCTTTGCACATTCGTCAACTTTCTTTTATCAAAAAATTCTGTATGATTTTACAATTTTTTAACAAAGCGTTGTGTTTTTTGCCCGCAGTAGTCCGATTATGCCTGTCCCTATGCAGGAAATCCTCTTTCTTGTGCCCATTTGGTTCGGTTTTGCCATGAACTTTTGGTGCATGGTGTACCTGTATTGTTGGCATTTTCCGGTTGGGTAAACAGTTCAGCCTGCCCCCTCCCCTGCCAACCATGCACAAATCTACCCATATATAAACGCATAAAGGCAACACCGCACAATTCCCGCCTTGCGGCTTAAGCACCGCTCCGGCAGCTGCGGCACGGCATCTGCGTTGCCAAAATGCTCGATAATGTCGGGTTGCGGTACCCGCATCGTGCTTCGGGGGCAAAAGCCCCTCGCACTCTGCGACCGCTGCCCCTGCTTCGGTTCGCTGTTTCCGCCACTGGCGGCGCTCACCTTTGCAGCATCCAGTATTATCTGCGCTTTTGGCTTGGCATCTGCCGCACCTCGCTCGCCGTATCGGCACTTAGAATTATGCGGTATTGCCCTTAAACAAAAACAGCGCCCGCTTATTCAGCAGGCGCTGTTCTTAATTCATGCTATCTGTCAATCAGACCAATTCGATAATGGCCATTTCGGCAGCGTCACCGCGGCGCATACCAGTCTTGATAATGCGGGTGTAACCACCATTGCGGTCAGCGTACTTGGGTGCATAAACGTCCATAACCTTCTTGGCAACATCCTCTTTGGTGATGTAGCTGAAGATCTGGCGCTTGGTATGCAGGTCGCCGCTCTTGCCGAGGGTGACCATCTTTTCGGCCATAGCGCGAACTTCCTTAGCGCGGGTAACGGTGGTTTCAATCTTGCCGTTCTCAAACAGGTAAGTGACCATCGCACGCAGCATGGCGTTGCGGCTATCGGTAGCGCGGCCGAGCTTTCTAGTACCGGGCATTCCGTTTCACTCCTTTACAAATCAGTTGTCTTCGTCTTTGGTAAGCGTAAAGCCCAGGCTGTCCAGCTTTGCCATGACTTCCTCGAGGCTCTTGCGGCCAAGGTTGCGCACCTTCATCATGTCGTCCTCGCTCTTGTTCACAAGGTCGCCCACGGTGTTAATGCCGGCACGCTTGAGGCAGTTGAAGGAACGGACGCTCAGATCCAGCTCTTCAATCGTCATCTCAAGGGCCTTTTCCTTGCCCTTTTCGTCGTTTTCGACCATGATTTCGGTCTCAGCGGCTTCATCGCACAGGTTCACAAACAGGTTCAGGTGCTCGGTCAGCACGCGTGCAGAAAGGCTCAAAGCCTCCTGTGCACTGGTGGTGCCGTCGGTCCAAACCTCAATGGTCAGCTTATCATAGTCGGTGATCTGGCCAACACGGGTGTTTTCCACCGTGTAGTTGCACTTGAGCACCGGGGTATAAATGCTGTCCACCGGCAGGGTGCTGATATCGTTTTTCTCAATCAGCGCCTGCTTGTTGCGCTCAGCGGGAACATAGCCGCGGCCTTTATCAAAGGTCAGCTCCATAACCAGCTTAGCGCCATCGCCCAAGGTGGCAATGTGCCATTCCGGGTTCAGGATCTCAAGGTCATCGCCCTGCTTGATGGTGCCGGCCGTGACTTCGCACGGGCCAACAGCTTCAACGCGGACGGTCTTGGGGCCGTCGCCATAGATCTTGGCGGCAATGCCCTTGAGGTTCAGCACGATTTCAGTCACGTCCTCGCGCACGCCCTCAATAACAGAGAACTCATGCACGACACCGTCGATCTTGACGCTGGTAACTGCCACACCGGGCAGGCTGGAGAGCAGCACACGACGCAGGCTGTTGCCCAGCGTGGTGCCGAAACCGCGTTCCAGCGGCTCAACAACGAACTTACCATAACGGCCATCCGGCGAAAGGTTGGCCATCTCGATCTTGGGGCGTTCAATCTCCATCATAAAAACCCTCCTTGATCAGCCTGCGGCCAATAGCTGGCGCGCAGGTTCGTAGTAAATAGCGGTAATGAAAAAAGAGAGCTTACTTGGAGTACAACTCGACGATGAGGTGTTCCTGAACGTCGAAGTCGATATCGCTGCGCTCAGGCAACTTGGTGACAACACCCTTCAGGCTGCCGGTTTCGCGGCTCAGCCAGGAAGGCAGAGCAACAACAGCAGCATCAGCGCCGGTCAGCTTGGCAAACTTTTCAATCTTGCGGCTGCCTTCAACAACGTCGATCACGTCGCCGGCCTTCACCTGGTAAGAGGGGATGTTAACGCGCTTGCCATTAACGGTGAAGTGGTTGTGAGAAACGAGCTGACGGGCATCGCGGCGGGTGGAAGCGTAGCCCAGACGGAAGACCACATTGTCCAGACGGCACTCCAGCAACTGGAGCAGGTTTTCACCAGCCTGGCCCTGACGGCGGGAAGCTTCTTCAAAGTAGTTGGAGAACTGCTTTTCCAGAACGCCGTAGATAAACTTCAGCTTCTGCTTCTCCTGCATCTGGGTGGCGTATTCAGACTTCTTCTTGCGGAAGTTGCCGTTGGAATTGCGGGTGGTGTTCTTCTTGGCATAGCCCATGACTGCAGGAGAAATGCCGAGAGCCTTGCAGCGCTTTGCGATCGGCTGAGTATTTTTAGCCATAATTCAGTTTCCTCCTTCAATCAAATACGGCGGCGCTTGGGCGGGCGGCAGCCGTTGTGGGGGATCGGGGTGACGTCGCGGATCATGGTGACCTCCAGGCCGGTAGCCTGCAGGGCACGGATTGCGCTTTCACGTCCGGAGCCAGGGCCCTTAACGTAGACTTCAACAGTCTTCATGCCGTGTTCCATTGCAACCTTTGCAGCGGTTTCAGCGGCAGACTGAGCAGCGTAAGGAGTGCTCTTGCGGGAACCGCGGAAATTCAGAGCGCCCGTGCTGCACCAGGAAACGGTGTTGCCCTGGGTATCGGTAATGGTGACGATGGTGTTGTTAAACGTGCTCTGGATATGAGCAGTGCCAGCAGCAATATTCTTGCGCTCTTTCTTTTTGGTGCGGGTATTACGAGCCGCACTAGCTTTCGTAGCAGCCATTTCAGTTCCTCCTTACTTCTTCTTGTTAGCAACAGTGCGCTTCGGACCTTTGCAGGTACGGGCATTGGTCTTGGTGCGCTGGCCGCGGCAAGGCAGGCTCTTGCGATGACGTACACCACGGAAGCACTGGATTTCGGTCAGACGCTTAATGTCCAGCGCGACGTTCCGGCGGAGATCGCCCTCAACGATGATATTGTTTTTGTCAATGTAGTCACGGATCTTAGCTTCATCGTCAGCAGACAGATCCTTGACGCGGGTATCAGGGTTGATTCCGGTGCCGGCGAGAATCTCGTCAGCAGTGCTCTGACCGATACCATAAACATAAGTCAGACCAACCTCGATCCGCTTCTCGCGAGGCAGATCAACACCAGCAATACGTGCCATAAAGCACCTCCATTAGTAACATCCCATGTCCTAGTCGGGGCCTGCGCCGGGAATCTACGCACTTGGCCCCCAAGCGTTTTGGGTACGGTTTCCAGGGTTTTAACCCCGGACCTTTAGCCCTGACGCTGCTTATGCTTCGGATTGGCGCAGATGATCATCACGCGGCCTTTGCGCTTGATGACCTTGCACTTCTCGCAGATGGGTTTCACGGAAGGTTTTACCTTCATGATGTTAACCTCCTTCTATAAACACAAGGCACTTATTTGGAGCGCCAGGTGATTCGGGCTTTGGTCAGGTCGTAGGGGGACATCTCCATGGTGACTTTATCGCCAGGCAGGATGCGGATAAAATTGGTCCGCAGTTTGCCGGAGATGTGTGCCAGCACCGTATGGCCATTGGGCTTGCCCTCTTTGTTGAGCAGCTCGACCTTGAACACAGTGTTGGGCATAGCCTCGCGGACGACGCCTTCTACTTCGATGACATCTTCTTTAGACAAGCTGATTGCCTCCTTGAAGGTTCATTCAGAACGGATGTTCGGCATCATATGCCTTGATCGCGTCACTGATCGGTTGATCGCTTTTCAGAAGCTCGTTGCCAAGAACGGTTGCGGTGGGGGCAACGTGCCGGCTCTTTTTGCGCTTCGGGTTTGCCACCGTGCGGTGGCTGCCATCGGCCAGGGCCAGTATTTCACCCTCCACATCCAGAACGGCATAGGTGCGGGTTTTATCCCGTCCCGCCTTGGAGCGTACCAGTTGGCCTTTCACAAAGTCCATCCGGGTTCCTCCCAGCCGTGGGTCAGGACTTCCGGCCCGTTGGATGTGATCGCCACCGTGTGCTCAAAGTGAGCAGCAAGGCCGCCATCACAGGTCTTGACCGTCCATCCATCTTTCAAGGTCTTTACCGCGCATTTATATTGGCAGATCATCGGTTCAATCGCGATGCACATGCCCGGCATCAGGCGCTGCCCACGACCCGCGTGCCCATAATTGGGAATTTCGGGGTCTTCGTGCAGCTCCTTGCCAACGCCGTGGCCAACATATTCACGCACAACGGAGAAACCGTTCTCCTCCACGTAGCTTTGCACTGCGTGGCCGATATCCCCCACTCTTGCACCTGCCTGCGCGGCAGCAATGCCAAGGTGCAGACTCTCTTTGGTCACATCCAGCAGGCGCTGGGCTTCCAAGTCGAGCTTGCCGCAGGCAAAGGTACAGGCGTTATCACCGTTAAAACCATCAATCTTGCAGCCGGTGTCAATCGAAACGATATCGCCGGGGCGGATCTTCTGGTCGCGGGAGGGGATGCCGTGGATGACGGTGTCATTCACGCTGATACATGCCGTGGCGGGAAAACCGTACAGATGAAGGAAGTTCGGTCTTGCACCATGGCGCACGATAAAGTCGTAAATAATTTTGTCAATCTCTGCCGTGGTTATACCCGGTTCGATTGCTTCGCCGCCTGCTTTCAATGCAGCTGCGCTGATTGCAGCAGCTTTGCGCATTTTTTCGAGTTCGGCAGCATTTTTAATCTGAATCATGGAACGCTTACGCCTCCAACTGCTTCAGGATGTAGGCGTTGGTTGCTTCAATCGAGCCCTGGTCCGGAATATCAACCAGCTTGCCGCGCTTACGGTAAAAATCTACCAGCGGCTCGGTTTGCTGATGATACGTTACCAGACGGTCACGCACGGTTTCAGGGCGGTCATCCTTGCGGATCACCAGCTCGCCGCCGCAGCGGTCGCACACGCCTTCCACCTTGCTGGGTTTATTCTTGATGTGGTAGCTGGCACCGCACTTGGCACACACACGGCGGCCTGCCATGCGTGCTTCGATCGTGGAATCCTCAACCAGCAGGTTGACGACCTTATCGATCTCGATACCAAGCTGCTCAAGCGCTTCGGCCTGAGCGATGGTGCGCGGCACACCATCCAGAATAAAACCGTTCGCACAGTCGGAAGCGGTCAGGCGCTCCTTGATGATGCCAAGGATGACTTCATCAGGAACGAGCGCACCCGCGTCCATAAAACTCTTTGCTTTCAGCCCCATCGGGGTACCGTCCTTAACGGCGGCACGCAGGATGTTGCCGGTGGAAATGGTGGGGATGTTCAGCTTATCGGACAGGATCTCGGCATTGGTGCCTTTGCCGGCGCCAGGGGCGCCCAACAGGATCAGTTTCATAGGTGTTCCCCTTTCCATTCAAGCTCCACCAGTGACCAGTCGCCTCTGGCAGAGCTGGTCAATTACTCCAAAAAGCCTTTGTGATGGCGCGCCGTCATGTAGCCTTCCAGAGAACGGGCCGTATCCAGTGCCACGCCGACAATAATGAGCAGGCTGGTACCACCCAGCTGGATGGAAACGCCGGTCAGATCGCCGATGATCATCGGCACAGCCGCAACGATTGCCAGGAACACAGCGCCGATCAAAGTGATCTTGCTCAGAGTCTTGGTGATGAAATCGCTGGTCGGCTTGCCCGGACGAATGCCGGGGATGGTGCCGTTGTTCTTGCGCAGCTGGTTGCTGATGTCTACCGGATTGTACTGGATTGCAACATAGAAGTAGTTGAAAGCCACAATCAGCAGAACATAAACAACGAGATACAGAACACTGTTGTAGTTAAAAACGCGGAAGAATGCTGTCCAGTACGGATGCTTGGTAGCGTCCAGATTCAGGAAGCTGCCAATCATATTGGGCAGACCGCACAGGGTAGAAGCGAAGATGATGGGCATAACGCCGCTCATGTTCACTTTGATGGGAATATAGCTGGCCTGACCGCCGTACATTTTGCGGCCAACCACGCGCTTTGCGTACTGCACCGGAATGCGGCGCTCAGCGTTGGTCAGGATCACTACAAAGATCACAGCAACAAGGGCCAGAATGACCATGGCGGGGATCATAATGTAGTAACCGGAAGCACCAGCCTGTGCACGGGTGAGCATATCCTGGAAGGAAGAGCCCACGCGGGACCAGTCAGCCACGATACCGGCAAAGATCATCAGGGACAGGCCGTTGCCAATACCCTTTGCGTCGATCTGATTGCCCATCCATGTGACAAACTGAGCACCGGCGGTGAAGCAGGCCACGATAACGATACCGGAGAAGATACCGGCAAAGCCATCGGTGTACTTCAGCGCGCCCATGCGGCGGATGATAAAGTAGTAAGCGATGCTCAACAGCAGCGCGATTGCCGCACCGGTGTAGTTGCTGATCTTGGTGAGCTTTTGACGGCCCTCCTCACCCTCTTTGGAGAGATTCTCCAGATAAGGGATCGCAACACAGAGCAGCTGAATAATAATCGTTGCGTTGATATAGGGCTGAACACCCAGCGCAAAGATCGTGCAGCGGCTCATGGCACCGCCGGACATCATGTTGAGGTAAGTCAGCATGCTGCCGGTGGTGAACATGGATTCCAGTGCACTGCTGGTGATATAAGGTACCGGAATTGCGCAGCCAAGACGGAAAAGAATCAGGATCAAAAGCGTGTACAGAAGGCGCTTACGCAGATCTTCGGTCTTCCAGGCGTTGCGAAACGTTTCGAACACCTTAGATCACCTCAGCCTTCCCGCCTGCTTTCTCAATCTTTTCCTTGGCCGAAGCAGTGTAAGCTGCAACCTTGACATTAACTGCCTTGGTCAGCTCACCATTGCCCAGGACCTTGACGCCATCCAGCGTCTTGGAGATGATGCCGGCATCCAGAAGAGCCTGTGCATCGACGGTTGCACCAGCCTCGAACTTTTCGAGGTCAGACACCTTAATGGTGACATACTTGGTGGCGAAAATGTTATTGAAACCGCGCTTGGGCAGGCGACGCTGCAGGGGCATCTGGCCGCCTTCAAAGCCTGCCTTCTTGACGCCGCTGCGAGCCTTCTGGCCCTTGTGGCCGTAGCCAGCGGTCTTGCCGTTGCCGGAGCCAGCGCCGCGGCCCTTACGGGTCACAGCCTTGCGGGCACCTGCGGGCGCGTTCAGTTCATGAAGCTTCATGCTTGCACCTCCTTGCGTTATGCCTTGGTCACAACAACCAGGTGGGCGATCTTAGCGATCTTACCCTGGGTAGCTGCGTTGTCAGGCTGCTCGGTAACCTCACCGGGGCGGTTCAGGCCCAGGGAGTGCGCAACGGCGATCTGCTCTTTGCCGCGGCCGATCAGGCTCTTGGCCAGACGAATCGTAACTTTTTCCATTGTAGCGCCCTCCTTAGCCCAGGATTTCCGCAACAGTCTTGCCGCGCTTGGCTGCGACGCTCTCGGCGTCGGTCAGGCCGCACAGACCAGCAAAAGTGGCAGCGGTAACGTTGATGGGGTTATTGGAACGCAGGCTCTTGGTACGAATGTCCTTGATGCCAGCGCATTCCAGAACAGCACGGACCGGGCCGCCGGCGATAACGCCGGTACCGGGGGCAGCGGGACGCATCAGAACGCGGCCTGCACCATACACGCCAACAATCTCGTGGGGGATGGTGGTGCCCTTCATGGCAACCTTGTGCATGTTCTTCTTGGCGGCGCCTTCACCCTTGCGGATGGCCTCGGGAACTTCGCCGGACTTGCCAACGCCGTAACCGATGTTGCCCTTGCCGTCGCCAACAACGATCAGGGCAGCGAACTTCATAACGCGGCCGCCCTTAACGGTCTTGGAAACGCGGTTGATGGAGACGACCTTGGTGATCATGCCGTCATCTTGTTCTCTGTTTCTCTGCATGGCCATTGTATCTTCTCCCTCCTTACAGTTTCAGGCCGGCTTCACGGGCACCTTCAGCAAGTGCCTTAACACGGCCGTGGTATACGAAACCGCCGCGGTCATAGACCACTTCGGTAATGCCTTTTTCAAGGCACTTCTTGGCGATGCGCTCGCCAACCTTCTTGGCAGCGTCGCAGTTGCCGCCGTAGTCCTCAAAGTCCTTTTCCAGGGTGGAGGCGGAAGCCAGCGTAACACCAGCTTCATCGTCGATCACCTGGCAGTAGATGTGCTTGGCAGAGCGGAAAACATCCAGACGAGGACGCTCGGCAGTGCCGCTGATCTTGCCGCGGACGCGGCGGTGACGGCGAAGACGAGCTTCGTTCTTATCAGCCTTATTGACCATAATGTTTCTCCCCTCCTATTATTTGCCCTTGCCGGCTTTGCCTTCCTTACGGATGACAAACTCGCCGACATAGCGGATGCCCTTGCCTTTGTACGGCTCAGGCGGGCGCTTGCTGCGGACTTCGGCCGCAAACTGGCCGACTTCCTGCTTGTCGCTGCCCAGGATGCTGAAATGCAGAGCATCCTTGACTTCGATCTTGATGGTCTCGGTTTCTGCAACCTCAACCGGGTGAGAGAAGCCCAGGGTCAGGACCAGCTTGCTGCCCTGCTTTGCGCAGCGGTAGCCAACGCCCTGGATCTCCAGGTCCTTGCGGAAGCCTTCGGTAACACCGACAACCATGTTGTGGATGTTGGTGCGGGTCAGGCCATGGAGGCTACGTGCCTCCTTCTCGTCATTGGGGCGGGTAACCAAAATCTCATTGCCCTCGACCTTAACGGTCATCAGGGGATGGAATTTGGAATGCAGGGTACCCTTGGGGCCCTTCACGGTGATGGCGTGATCGGCCTCGTCGACCTTCACTTCCACGCCCGCGGGAATGACGATGGGTTTTCTTCCAATTCTCGACATTGTCTTATGCCCCTTTCTTACCACACAAAGGCGAGCACTTCACCGCCGACATGAGCTGCGCGAGCAGCCTTGTCAGTCATGACGCCCTTGGAAGTGGAGATGATTGCGGTGCCCAGGCCCTTCATGACCTTGGGCATATCTTCGCAGTTGGTGTAAATGCGCAGACCCGGCTTGGAAACGCGCTTCAGGCCGTCGATGACCGGAGCACCATTTTCCTGATACTTGAGGGTCAGGGTGATAACACCCTGCTTGCCGTCGTCGGTGACTTTCATACCCTTGATGTAGCCCTCATCAACCAGGATCTGGCAGATTGCCTTCTTCAGGTTGGAAGCAGGAACGTCCACGGAAGGGTGTTTGGCAGTGCTGGCGTTGCGGATGCGAGTGAGCAGGTCCGCGATAGGATCGGTGATTTGCATGCCACTAACCTCCTTAGGTTGTGATAAATTTGTTGTTGATGTTTCGTTATGGGAGCAAACGCTCCCTTACAGTGAAGAAAGCAGATTACCAGGACGCCTTCTTGACGCCGGGGATCTCGCCCTTATAGGCCAACTCGCGGAAGCAGATACGGCAGACGCCATACTTACGCAGGTAAGCATGCGGGCGGCCGCAAATCTTGCAACGGTTGTATTCACGGGTGGAGAACTTGGCAGGACGCTGCTGCTTGATCTTCATAGAAGTTTTTGCCATTCGTTGTTCCTCCCTGATCAGTTGGCGAACGGAGCGCCCAGAGCCTTCAGCAGCTCCTTGGCTTCCTCGTCCGTCTTAGCGGTGGTGACGAAGCAGATATCCATGCCGCGGACTGCATCGACCTTATCAAAGTCGATTTCCGGGAAGATGATCTGCTCCTTCAGACCGAAGGCGTAGTTGCCGCGGCCGTCGAAGCTGTTGCCGTTAATGCCGCGGAAGTCGCGGACACGGGGCAGAGCAACGTTGAACAGGCGGTCAACGAACTCGTACATACGCTCACCACGCAGGGTGACCTTTGCGCCGATGGGCATGCCCTGGCGCAGTTTGAAGTTTGCAACGCTCTTCTTGGCCTTGCAGACAACGGCCTTCTGGCCGGTGATCTGGCCCAGGTCAGCGACGATAGCATCGATAACCTTGACGTTCTCTTTTGCCTCGCCGGCAGCCACGTTGATGATGACCTTATCCAGCTTGGGAATCTGCATCACGCTCTTGTAGCCGAACTTTTTGTTCAGGGCCGGAGCGATCTCATTGACATACTGTTCTTTCAAACGTGCCATAATTAACTCCTCCCTTACAGTTCAGCACCGCACTTGCGGCAGATACGGACGTTCTTGCCATCCTTAACGGAATGGCCCACACGGGTGGCCTTGCCGCATTTGGGGCAAACGGGCATGACCTTGCAGGCGTAGATAGCGCCTTCGGCCTTAACGATGCCGCCCTGCTCGCCCTGACGGCGCGGCTTGACGTGCTTGGTAACCATGTTCAGGCCTTCGACAATGACCTTACCCTCTTTGGGGCTGGTCTGCAGAACCTTACCGGTCTTGCCCTTGTCCTTGCCAGAGATGATCATCACGTTGTCGCCGGTTTTAACATGAAGATTATTCATTCTAAAACCTCCTTACAGCGATTCGGGAGCCAGGGACAGGATCTTGGTGTAGCCGGCGTCGCGAAGTTCGCGAGCGACGGGTCCAAAGATACGGGTGCCCTTGGGGCTCTTGTCGGCCATAACGATAACGGCGGCGTTCTCATCGAAACGGATGTAGGAACCGTCGTCACGGCGCAGGCCCTGCTTGCTACGGACGATAACGGCCTTGACCACATCGCCCTTCTTAACGGTGCCGCCGGGAGCAGCCTTCTTCACGCTGCAGACCACGACGTCGCCGATGTTTGCGTATCTCTTGCGGGTACCGCCCAGTACACGGAAGCACATTAACTCCTTGGCACCGGTGTTGTCGGCCACTTTGAGATAAGTTTGCATCTGAACCATCTTTCAGGTCCTCCTTTCAAAGTACCAGGCTTATTTCGCTTTCTCCAGGATCTTGACGAGACGCCAGTTGACCTGCTTGGAAATCTTGCGGGTCTCCATGATCTCAACGCGGTCGCCGATGCCGGCTTCGTTGTTTTCGTCATGAACCTTGAACTTCTTGGTACGCTTCAAGATCTTCTTGTAGAGGGGGTGCTGAACGCTGTCCTTAACAGCAACAACGATGGTCTTATCCATCTTGTCGGAAACGACAACGCCCACACGGGTCTTTCTCAGATTACGTTCCATGTTTTACCCTCCCTCTTACGCGTTTTTAACGTTCTTCTCTGCCATGATGGTCATCACGCGGGCGATGTCCTTCTTCACAGCATCGATGCGAACGGGGTTATCCAGCTGGTTGATGGCGTGCTGAAAGCGCAGGTTGAAGAGCTCGGCCTTCAGGTCCTTGAGCTGCTTGTTCAGTTCGACATCGGTCATTTCACGCAGTTCCTTGGCTTTCATTCAGCGTCACCCTCCTTTACGGTGTCAAGCTCTTCGCGCTTGACAAATTTGCAGCGGATCGGCAGCTTGTTGCTGGCCAGGCGCAGAGACTCACGAGCGGTAGCCTCATCAACGTCGGCGAGCTCAAACAGCACGCGGCCCGGCTTAACCACAGCAACCCAGTACTCCGGGCTGCCTTTACCGGAACCCATTCGGGTGCCGGCCGGCTTTTCAGTAACGGGCTTATCGGGGAAGATCTTGATCCAGACCTTGCCGCCACGCTTGATATAACGAGTCATAGCAACACGAGCAGCTTCGATCTGGTTGGAAGTGATCCATGCCGGCTCCAGAGCAACCAGACCGTACTGGCCCTGGTTGACAGTGTTGCCACGCATGGCCTTACCGGTCATGCGGCCACGCTGAACGCGGCGGTATTTAACACGCTTCGGCAGTAACATTACTGTTTGCCTCCTTCCTTCTTAGCAGGGGCTTTGGCGCCCTTCAGGATCTCGCCTTTGTAGATCCAAACCTTGACGCCGACCTTGCCGTAGGTGGTGTTGGCCTCGGCGAAGCCATAGTCGATATCAGCGCGCAGGGTCTGCAGGGGGATGGTGCCCTCATGGTAGCTCTCAACGCGGGCGATATCAGCGCCAGCCAGACGGCCGGAGCAGGTAACCTTGATACCCTTGGCAGGCACGCCGCCGCGGGGCTGCATTGCATTGCGGATAACCTGCTTCATAGCGCGGCGGAACGCAATGCGGCGCTCCAGCTGGGAAGCAACATCTTCAGCAACCAGCTGAGCGTTGGTGGTGGTGCCCTTAACCTCAACAATGTTCAGGTTAACGTTCTTGCCGGTCAGCTTAGCCAGCTGCTTTTCGATCTTTGCGCTCTCAGCGCCGCCCTTGCCGATAACGATGCCCGGCTTGGCGCAGAAGACGTTGACCTTAACGCGGGGGGTGCCGGTCTGGCTGTCCACGGTGCGCTCGATCTCGATCTTGGGAACGCCAGCAGCGTACAGCTGCTTCTTCAGGGTCTTGCGGATCTTGTGATCCTCAACGAGGGTGTCGCCGAATTCCTGCTTAGAGGTAAACCAGCGGCTGTCCCAATCTTTAATAACGCCCACGCGCATGCCATGGGGATTAACTTTCTGGCCCATTTGTTTACCTCCTTAGTTTTTCTCTTTCAGCACAACAGTCATGTGGCTGGTGCGCTTCAGGATGCGGTATGCACGGCCCTGTGCGCGCGGCATAATGCGCTTCAGGGTCGGGCCGGGGCAGACATAGCATTCCGCAACATACAGGTTGTTGCGGTCCATATCAAAATTGTTTTCCGCGTTAGCGGCAGCAGAGTTCACCAGTTTGAGAAGGGGCTCACAAGCGGCCTTCGGGGTGTACTGCAGAATCGCCTGAGCTTCAGCCAGCGGCTTATTACGGATGAGATCCATCACGATAGAAACCTTGCGGGGGCTGATGCGGGCGTAACGGAGCGTTGCCCGTGCTTCCATGTTGTGTTCCTCCTCTCTTATTTGGCGACGGTCTTACCGCCGCCGTGGCCAGTGAACTTGCGGGTGGGAGCAAACTCACCCAGTTTGTGGCCAACCATATCCTCAGTAACGTATACGGGCACATGCTTGCGGCCGTCATGGACAGCAAAGGTGTGGCCGACGAATTCGGGGAAGATGGTGGAGGAGCGGCTCCAGGTCTTGACGACGCTCTTCTTACCGGCCTCGTTCATCGCTTCAACTTTCTTCATCAGAGAATCCGCGACGTAAGGGCCCTTTTTGGTGCTACGAGACATATCTTATTTCCTCCCTTAACCGTTGGCGCGCTTCACAATGAACTTGTTGGAGCGAGCATGATGTTTGCGAGTCTTGAGACCCATTGCCGGCTTGCCCCACGGGGTGCGCGGGCTGTCGTGACCAACCGGGGCGCGGCCTTCGCCACCGCCGTGCGGGTGATCGCAGGGGTTCATGACGGAACCACGGCTGCCGGGGCGAACGCCCATGTGGCGCTTGCGGCCAGCCTTGCCCAGGTTGACGTTCTCGTGGTCGAGGTTGGAAACAACGCCGATGGTGGCGATGCAGTTAACGGGGATGTTGCGCATCTCGCCGGAAGGCAGGCGAACCAGTGCATAACCGTTCTCCTTAGCCATCAGCTGAGCCATAACACCAGCGGAGCGGACCAGCTGGCCGCCCTTGCCCGGGTAGAGCTCGATGTTGTGGATCATGGTACCGACGGGGATGTTCTCAAACGGCAGAGCGTTGCCCGGCTTGATATCGGCGGTGGGGCCAGCCATAACCTTATCGCCAACCTTCAGGCCGTCCGGAGCCAGAATGTAGCTCTTGGCGCCGTCTTCGTACTCAACGAGAGCGATGAAAGCGGAGCGGTTCGGGTCATACTCAAGGGTCTTGACCGTTGCGGGAACACCGAACTTGTTGCGCTTGAAATCGATCACGCGGTACTTGGTGCGGTTGCCGCCGCCGTGATGGCGAACGGTGATCTTGCCGGTGTTGTTGCGGCCGGCATGCTTCTTGTTGGGCTCCAGCAGGCTGCGCTCGGGTGCAACCTTGCTCAGCACGCTGTAGTCAGTAACAGTCATGCCGCGGCGGCCCGGGGTAGTCGGCTTGTACTTTTTGATAGCCATTGTGGTACTCCTTTTTGATCTTATGACTTATTATCGGGGTCATATCCCCATATGTGGCCCCTCGGCGGGGCCATGCGCCCGGCGTTTACCGGGCGGCAACCAATTAGACCATGCTGTTGAAGAACTCGATCTCCTTGGAGTCGGGCTTCAGGGTAACGATGGCCTTCTTGGAAGCGGCAGTGTAACCAGCATGCATGCCCTGGCGGCGGTAACGGCCGCGGACGCTGATGGTGTTGACCTTAGCAACCTTCACGCCAAACAGCTCTTCGACTGCCTGAGCAATCTCAACCTTGGTGGCGTTGGTAGCAACCTTGAAGGTGTACTTCTTATCGGCAATGCCTGCCATGGAGTTCTCGGTGATGACGGGGGCGAGAACGATATCCTGTGCGAACTTCATCACGCATATACCTCCTCAAGTTTCTTGGCGGCGTCCAGGCTGACGATCAGCTTGTCGGCGTTCACAACGTCGTAGGTGTTCACACCGTCAACAGCAGTCTTGACACCGGGGATGTTGGCAGCGGAAGCAACGAACTTGACATCAGCGGTATCGTTGAGGATCAGGTTCTTCTTGCCGGCGCCGACAGCAGCCAGGAAAGCAACAACGGTCTTGGTCTTGAACTCGTCAGCAGCGATCTTGTCAACGACGATCAGGTTGCCGTTGGCAGCCTTGTCAGACAGGGCGCTGAGCAGAGCCAGGCGCTTGACCTTCTTGTTGATGGTGTAAGAGTAATCACGCGGCTTGGGGCCGAGAGCAACACCACCGTGGGTCCACTGCGGAGCGCGGATAGAACCCTGACGTGCGTGGCCGGTGCCCTTCTGGCGCCAAGGCTTTTTGCCGCCGCCGCGGACTTCCTTGCGGATCTTGGTGTTCTGGGTGCCCTGGCGCTGGTTGGCCAGGAAGTTGACGACTGCCTCGTGGACAGCCTTCTCGTTCGGGGTGATCCCGAACACGGCGTCGGAAAGCTCAACGGTGGAAACTTTCTTGCCGCTCATATCAACGACATCAAATTTAGCCATTGTGTTTTCCTCCTTTACGCTTTGACGCTGTCACTGACGCAAACCACAGAACCCTTCGGGCCGGGGATGGCGCCCTTGATGGCGATCAGGTTGTTTTCGGCATCGACTTTAACGATGCTCAGGTTCTGAACGGTCACGCGCACAGCGCCCATGTGGCCGGGCAGACGCTTGCCCTTGAACACGCGGGACGGGGTGGAGGTGGAGCCGTTAGAGCCGGCATGGCGGGCAACGGGGCCGGTGCCGTGGCTCTCGCGCAGGCGGTGCTGGCCAAAGCGCTTGATAACGCCCTGATAGCCCTTACCTTTGCTGGTGCCGATGACGTCGACCTTATCGCCAGCAACGAAAACGTCAGCCTTGAGGATATCGCCGACGTTCATGCCGGAAATATCGTCCAGACGGAACTCACGAAGGGTGCGCTTCGGAGCGACGTCTGCTTTGTCGAAGTGGCCTTTGGCTGCCTTGTTGACCTTCTTGGCGCTCACTTCGCCAAAGCCAAGCTGGACTGCCTCATAGCCGTCGGACTCGACGGTTTTCTTCTGCACGACAGTGCAGGGGCCGGCTTCGATGACGGTTACGGGAACGACCTTGCCGTTTTCATCAAACAGCTGGGTCATGCCCAGTTTCTTGCCAATGATACCTTTTTGCATTTGTGTAAATCCTCCTGTAAAGGTTATTGGTTGGCGGCGGGTTGTCCGCCAACATGACCTCTCCGCTTAATGAACGTTTTATGCGGATCGTGTCTGAATTCATTCAGCATGGGAACGCGGGTCCGGCGGTTAATGGATCACGGCCATTCGGGCCGGGGTTCCGGTTCCCGCCTGATTGCATCAGAGCTTGATCTCGATGTCAACGCCAGCGGGGAGCTGCAGGCTCATCAGAGCCTCGACCGTCTTGTTGGACGGCTTCAGAATGTCGATCAGACGCTTATGGGTGCGGGTCTCAAACTGCTCACGGCTGTCCTTGTACTTATGAACAGCGCGCAGGATGGTGACGATTTCCTTGTCGGTCGGCAGGGGGATCGGGCCGGACACGCGAGCGCCAGTGCGCTTTGCGGTCTCCACGATCTTTGCTGCAGCGGCATCGATCAGGGATGCATCATAGCTCTTCAAACGGATTCTGATTTTTTCTTTGACTGCCATTAGATTCGCCTCCTAAAAATTTGTGTTGCCTTAGGCGGCCGATAAATTACACACGCTTCCGGGTGTTCAATAGTTTCGCATCAGAAAATCCGGTGAACCGCGCACCGCAGTTCCCCCGGAGAAATACATCGCAAAAACTATGGAAATTGGTCCGTGCCGCAGAATGCAGCGCCGTACATATCCCTTCGCATTCGTAATTCTTTCGCCCGGTTCTAAGATCGGACATACTCCGCGGAAAAACCCGTCCGCCCCTATGGGAGCAGCGGCAACCTCCCGCATCAACGCATATCGTGGCTGGTGCCGAACGCCCGTTCTACACCAGCCGTTCGCAGCCAAGAAGTATGATACCACAATATACCGTAAATTGCAAGTGTTTTTTCAGCAAATCGTAAAATATTTTTTGAAAAATTCTGCATTTTGCCGAAATTCATTATCCCGGCCCTTTCCGGCATTTCCTCTTTGGGGGTATCATCTTCTACCGTGGTATATTATACACGTTCCTGCGCAAAAAGCAAGGGTCGTTTCACGCATATTTTGCCTGGCATGGTGCATTTTCTGTTGTCTTGGAGTTGTTGGGATTTTTGGCGAAGAAATGTTATCTTTTGGAGCGGTTAGAGTTTTCCGGGAGAGAAACCGCCTGTATCAGGGCATGTTTATATTTTTTTCCTATTTAATCCTATTTAATATATAAGGAACAACGCCTCGGGACAATGCAAACATCGTCCCCTACAAATTATTTGCAGCGTTCGCAACATGCAGCAAGGTTTCTCCGCGGCGGGATGAGGGCATCCCGCCCTACAGGACATTTTATGGTCTATTGCTCATAGCCAAATATTCTGTAGAGAACGGTCTTGACCGTTCCAGCGTTTGTTTTATGATAAATTTCGCATAAAATCTCGTTGCAAAACTCCACTTTCCTTTAAGTTGTGGTTCCCAGCAGCCAACCTAAGGCAACACCGCACAATTCCCGCCTTGCGGCTTAAGCACCGCTCCGGCAGCTGCGGCACGGCATCTGCGTTGCCAAAATGCTCGATAAGACATCCAGTATTATCTGCGCTTTTGGCTTAGCATCTGCCGCACCTCGCTCGCCGTATCGGCACTTAGAATTATGCGGTATTGCCCTAAAGAACATTTGTAGGGGCCGTTGCTCGCATCGGCCCGCGGGAACTCACTTGCCGCCAAATATCCCACCTCAGCCAAGCCACCATCTAAAAAGTCAGGGCCGTGCTTTTCTGCACAGCCCTGACTTTAACTTATCTTCCTTATAATATTATATACGCTTTACTTCGGTGCAATCAATGCGCCGGTGCGGCTGTCGAACCAATACCGGACGCCATCAATCATCACAACGCCTTTCGCCATTGCGCCGGTGATGGGGTCAAAGTAGAAGCGGTCCACGCCCTGGGTATCCCAGCCTTTGATCATGTGGCCGTCTGCATCATAGCGCACCCACTTGCCGCCATCGGATTCCTGGTAAACATCTTTGCTCACGGCTTTTTTGCCGTTGTCCACCGCATCCAGCCAATACCAGGCGTCGCTGGCAAGATCATAAATTTCCTTGCCGCGGCCCTCGGTCCCCTGGCGAATACCGCCCTCGTACCAGTAGTCGCCCACTTCGGTATGCAGCCACTGGCAGTCCAGCATGGTTCCCATGATGGGGTCAAAGCCGTACTGCACATCATCCAGCAGCAAGGCACCCTTGGCCATAGCGCCGGTGATCTGGTCAAAATAGTAGGTACCGTTTTCGTTCACATCCCAGCCTTTTACCATGTGCCCGTTTTCATCGTAACGCACCCACTTGCCGCCGTCGGATTCCTGATAAACGTCCTTACTGGCTGCCATTGCGCCGTTCTGGATATTATCCAGCCAATACCAGGCATCGCTGGCGGGGTCATAAATCTCTTTACCGCGGTAGCTGGAATCGTATGGATTGTAGCCCTGGCGCTTCCAGCTTTCAAACCAGTAGCGCTTGCCGCCCCATTCCAGCCAGAACAGGCCATCCGGGCCGCTGCTGCGGCTGCCATTCACCGTATTAAAGGTAAAGGATGTTCCGCAGATCGTCTGCTTACCATACAGCATTTTGCCGTTGGTCAGGCTGTAAAACACCTGGCGGCCATCCGGCAGCACCACAGGCCCGCGGCACTGGGCACCGGTCTTTTCATCGTAATAGTACCAGCCGCCGTGCTCCAGACATTCGCCAAATGCCATGCAGCCATTTTCATCAAAGTAGCAGAGCCGGTCTTCATCCAGCTGCACCTTGCGGTTTTCCGCGCGGGCTCCGCTATCGTCCGGGTCCAGCCAGTAGCGGCAGCCTGTATTGGGGTCGGTGAACTCCAGGCCGCCTTTCTGCAAGCCCTGGCGTTCGCCATCCACATACCAGTAGTGTTTGCCGTTTTCTTCATACCAGCCGTTGCGTGCCTTATCGTCGATTATGACATTCACGGTAGCGGAAGCAGCGCCCGCCCGAACCGTCAAGGTCGTTTTCCCGTTCTGCACGCCAGTCACCACAAAAGTCCCTGCGTAAGTACCAATTTCAGCTTTCGCAACTGTAGGGTCATCCACCGTCACCCGCACGGTATCGCAGGCACTGGCAGGGGTCAGGCGGAAGGTATACTTTTTGTTCTGCCCTGCCCCCAGTTTAACGGCGTTATCGTTCAAGCCGCCAAGGGTCATACTGTCAGCCTGGTTGCCTCGGCGGACAAATTCATCGTCAAACCGCTTTGTCATATACGCCGTGCGCTGGGCGATCCAATCCTGCAGTTTGTCAACATCCTGCTGCCAGGTGCCGCTCTCATCCGCACGCGCGGTGCCGGGCTGATCTTTCAGATCCCAGCGGACAAATTCCATCCTGGCGGAGTTTTCCAGCGTGCTGCGGTAATCGTTGCAGGTTTCGCTCCAATTTTCCAGCAGAGGGCGCATGGTGTGCTGGTAGCGCTCCTGCACTACTTCACGGAACTGCTGGCATTTCATCAGCTCAGTGAACCAGGTCAGCGAGATTTCCCCGCGCTGCTGGTCCTGAATGTTCATGGCATAGTCGGCATGTGGATCGCTGACGCCATAGCTTTCATCTTCATTGTTCAGGGCGGAGTCATAGTCCCACACGGGGCCCATATGCAGCACATCGTCGGCACCGTCCCGGTAGCAGAAGGTACTGCTTTTGAAGGTATCCCAGTTTTCGACCCATTCCGAAATGAGGTAATAATCCGCAAAGCTCTGCACATCAATTTTGGAGCTGATGATGTTCCAATCTTTATCAGATGCGTACAGTACATCTTCAAATTCATCCAGCGCCGTTTCAAAGCCGGACCAGGCTTTCAGGGTGGCAGAGTCCTGCTCGTCCAAGTCATCGGCGGCGGAATCCTTTAAAGTAAAGTGGGTGCCGCTCTGGTTGCCGGTAAACCAGTACTCTTCACCATTATAATAAATGTTGTCCGCTTCAGCCAGGATGCCATCCGCCTGCTCCAGTTCCACGCGGTTAGTGCCCACCTGCACTTTTTCGCACAGCAGGTAGCAGCCCTGATAGCTGCCATCGATCCACACATCCACCCAGCGGCCATCCGGAGCCCATTCGCCCATGGCGTTGGCAAGGTCATACACTGCCTTGTTGCGCATCATGGAAGTATCCTGCCGGTTGGCGATCAGCAGCCAGGTTTTGGCTTTATCCATGCCCAATACCTTGGCTTTGCTGCTGAGCTTGAACTGGTAGGGACGCTTGTCCAGCGTCCAGGTGGTGTTGCCGCGGCCCTTGAACTCAACATCGGTATCGGTCAGGTCGCTCCCGCCTGCCTGGCTGATCGTCACGCTGTTGCCCTTGTATTTGACATCCTTGGAGCCAGCCTGGATTTCATCCAGGGTCACATCGTTCAGGGTAAAGGATACGCTGGGCAGCTGGGATTTGTACAGTTCCACCCGCGCCGCTTTGCCATCCGTAAAGGTCAGGTTCAGGGTTTCGATGTTGGTAAAATCGCCGCTGACAGTGGTTCCGTCCACAGTCAGTCCCTCTGCATCCGCGGCGGCCAGCTCGGCACCAGTTTCAATCGTAAGAGCTGCCATGTCCGTATTGACGGGCAAGAAGAGGCGGTACGCTTCATCAATAAACTGTGCCGTGCAGTCTGCTGCCGTAACGGTCAGTGATGCTGCGGTTTCCCCCGTTGCCACTTCCTGCGCATCAGTCTGCTGATACACCGGTGCTTCTTCTGCTTCGGTCACATCCTGTGCTTCGTCTGCCCATTCTGTGGGGTCGGGCTGGGCTGCGGTTTCCGGCGTGGCCTGTTCCGCCATTGCCGGGAGTGCCGCCCCGCAGGCAAAAGCCGCTGCCAGCAGCAGCGCTGTCATTTGTTTCAACAATCCATTTTACCCCTTTCCACTTTCCGCATCCAAGTGTTTTTTCTTGCATTAACCGTATCAGTTTACCACATTCATCCCAAACAGGCAAGTAATCGCAGGCAAAAATAACGTTCTGGCAAAATAAACCCGGCACAAACTCAAAAATTTGTGCCGGGTGCCATTTTGGATTTTGTTAAGGGCAATACCGCATAATTCTAAGTGCCGATATGGCGAGCGAGGTGCGGCAGATGCCAAGCCAAAAGCGCAGATAATACTGGATGCTGCAAAGGTGAGCGCCACCAGTGGCGGAAACAGCGAACCGAAGCAGGGGCAGCGGTCGCAGAGTGCGAGGGGCTTTTGCCCCCGAAGCACGATGCGGGTACCGCAACCCGACATTATCGAGCATTTTGGCAACGCAGATGCCGTGCCGCAGCCGTCGGAGCGGTGCTTAAGCCGTAAGGCGGGAATTGTGCGGTGTTGCCTTTGTTTCTTTTTCCACTGCCGGTTCAAAGCGGTACAGCTGGGCGCTGTAGGGGGCAAGTGTCAGCTTTACACTGCCGGTGGTTGTTTTGCTGCGCAGGGCTTTGGGGCGGGCGGTCCTGCCGCCAAAGCAGTCCCAATCGCTGTTCAGCAGCGGGGTGATCTTGCCCTTGCCGGGCAGGGTCAGCTCATAGTCTTTCAGCTCGGTATCACCAAAGTTGAACGCCGCAAACACGGTGGCTTCCTGCCCTTTGCGCAGGATGGCGCAGGCATCCAGTTCCGGGTGGTCGCAGTCCAGCCACAGGAAATGGTTCGGGTTGTATTCTCCGCTCCAGAACGCATCATATTTCCGGTACAGTTCGTTCAGGGTGCGGCGGTAGTTGGCGAAGGCCTCGTGGATGGGGTAATCCAGCAGCAGCCAGTCCTGCTCGCGGCTTTCATCGTATTCCCGCAGCTGGCCAAACTCGTTGCCCATAAAGTCCAGCATCTTGCCGGGGTGAATTGCCATATACAAATAGAGCGCACGCCCCTGGGGGAACTTATCCTCATACTCGCCGTACATCTTTTGCAGGATGGTCGCCTTGCCATGAACATTTTCATCATGGCTGAACGGCAGGATGTAATGCTCCCGCCAGAAATACATCATCGAGAAAGTCAGCTTGCCCAGGTTGGATTTGCGTTCTTCCGGTGTTTTTTTGAAGTAGTCCAGCGTATCGTTCATCCAGCCAAGGTCCCACTTGTAGTCAAAGCCCAGGCCGCCGTATTCCACGGGGGCGGTCACTTTTTCAAAGTTGGTGGAATCCTCGGCAATCAGCATGGCGGTGGGGTGGCGCTGCTGCAACCCCTGGTTCATATTCTTCAAAAATTCCAGGGTAGAGCCGTTCACACCGCGGGCGGGGTCGCCCTGCCAGTAGATCAGGCGGCTGACGGCATCCATGCGCAGGCCGTCTGCGTGGAAGGTGCGCAGCCAGTAATCAGCGGCCGACTGCAAAAAGCAGCGGATTTCGCCGCGGGAGTGCATGAAATTGCAGCTGCCCCATTCGCTCTCCCCCACCGCTGCGGCGGGGTATTCGTACAAAGCGGTGCCGTCAAAGTGTTTCAGGCCGTATTCATCCACAGCGAAGTGGACCGGCACAAAGTCAAAGATCACGCCAATGTCCGCCGCGTGGCAGGCATCGATCAGGGTACACAGCTCGTCCGGCGTGCCGTAACGGCTGGTGGGGGCAAAAAAGCCGGTGGTCTGGTAGCCCCAGCTGCCGTCAAAGGGGTATTCGCTCAGCGGCATCAGCTCCAGGTGGGTGTAGCCGTTTCCTTTCAGGTAGGCGGGCAACTGTTTGGCCAGTTCAGAATAAGTATAGGGGGTGCCATCCTCCTTGCAGCGCCAGCTGCCTGCCTGTGCTTCGTAAATGTTCAGCGGAGCATCAAAGTTCTTGCTGCGCTTTGCCATCCAGGCGGAATCCGTCCACTGGCAGGTGGGTGCGCCCCACACAATGCTGCGGCCATCAGGGCGCAGTGTCATGGCCGTACCGTAAGGGTCGCAGTGGTCCACCACACTGCCGTCTGCGCCACACACACGGTATTGGTAGCAGGTGCCGCGCGTTACCCCGGCAGCGTCTGCCTCCCAGCAGCCGGAATAGCTGCGGTGCATCTGCCATTCTGCCCAGCTGCCATCGCTCAGGCCGCTGGTGATAACCTTTACATCCCGTGCAGACGGTGCCCACACAGCAAAGTGGGTCCCGCCCTCATAGGGGTGCGCACCAAAAAAGGTATCCGCGTCAAACTCCCTGCCGGTATAAAACCCCTGAATATTCATAAAGCATATTCCTTCCTTTTATATAGTAGCATAATAATGCAGCACCGGCAGCCGCCGGGCCGTGCAGTGGGCATCTATTGTTTCTTTCCAAATTATCTTCTACAAAAAATTATACCATGCCTTGCGGCATGGTACAATTAACAGTTGTTCGACTTTGTGTTCAAAAACTCTGCATCAGATATGCAGCACCATCTTGGCCACGTTGAAGTAGATCAACAGCGTGGTGGTATCCACGATGGTAGTGATCAGGGGCGAAGCCATGACCGCCGGGTCGATCTTGAACTTTTCCGCAATCACCGGCAGCAATACGCCGATCAACTGGGAAAGCAGCACGGTAAAGATCAGGGTGACGCAGACGACCAGCGCCACCGGAGCCGCGATGCGGTCCAGCAGCAGCATTTTGAAAAAGTTGCACACGGCCAGCGTCACGCCGCACATCAGGGCCACGCGGCATTCACGCCAGATAATACGCGGCAGATCGTGGGGGGCAATATCGCCCACCGCCATGCTGCGGATGATGGTGGAGGTACTCTGGCTGCCCGCGTTGCCGCCCGCATCGGTCAGCATAGGGATATAGGCGGTCAGCACAGTAACGGCGGCCAGCGCGCTTTCATACCCGCGGATCACCAGGCTGGAGAAGGTTGCGCTGAGCATCAGGAACAGCAGCCAGGGGATACGGCTTTTGTAAACATCCAGCATGGACTGCTTGAAATATGGCTTATCGCTGGGGGTCATAGCGTTCATCTTCGCGATGTCTTCGCTGGCCTCATCCTGCAAAATACTGATAGCGTCATCAACCGTCAGGATACCAACCAGGCGGTTCTCTTTATCCACCACCGGCAAAGCCAGGTAGCCGTACTTTTCAATCAGCTGGGCGGCATCCTCACGGTCAGTGCTGGTTACAACGCTGACCACATTGGGGTTCATCAGCTCTTCAACCGGGCGCTGCTCGTTCTTTTCCAGCACCAGGGCACGCAGGCTGACCACGCCAACCAGGGTACGATCCTTGCGGGTAACGTAACAGTTGTTGATGGTTTCCTTATCAATGCCGTTCTGGCGGATGGCATCCATGGCGCCGCGCACGGTCCAATCGGGGGCAAGCTCCATGAACTCGGTCGTCATAACGCCGCCGGCGGAATCTTCCGGGTATTTGAGCAGTTCGTTGATCATCTTGCGGGTGTCCGGCTCTGCCTGGGCCAGGATACGCTTGACCACGCTGGCAGGCATTTCCTCCACAAGGTCGGTGGCATCATCCACGCACAGCTCCTCCACCACGCTCTTCAGCTCGCGGTCAGTCAGGCCGCGGATCAGCGCTTCCTGCGTTTCGGAGCTAAGCTCCGCAAACACATCGGCCGCCAGGTCCTTAGGGCACAGACGGAACAGCACCGGCATTTTTTCTTCGGGCAGGTCCTCAAACACGGCGGCAAGATCCGGCGCGTTCATGGTAGACATGACATCACGCAGGCTCTGGTACTTTTTGGCATCGTCAAGGCTGGCCAGCATCTGGCGCAGCACAGCAATGGTGTTGTTTGCCATAAAAAATCCTCCCTGTGCAGCCGTTGTTTCAACGCAGACGCACAAGGAGGATGAAATCTTTCAAAATGAAGCAAGCGTGCCGTGCGCTAAAAATGCGCACACAAACAGCAAGTGGCTCCGCATAGAGCCACCGCCTGCACCTCTGCACCGAAACAACGGTTGCCATTATATTCAGTTTTACATCGGTTCACAGGACTACCGGGAATCTCCATGCTTAACCACCTGCCTTTTGTGTTGGATTTTTATCATCATGGTTCCATGTTTTGCTGCAAAAGCGCTATGAAACCATTTAAACTTTACCATTCCACCGCGGGTTAGTCAACCCTTTTTGTGTGTTCTATATAAAAAAATAATGTCAGCGGGCTGGTAATTTCTGCCGCAGGAATTTGGGGGCAACATAGCACAAAAAGCCCCCGCACCCAATCGGATGCAGGGGCTTGCTTTGGCCAGCTCAGCAATTTTCAGCGCAGGCAAAAACTTCAACTTCCGTGTCAAAGCCATTGACCAGGTTAATGCTGTAAGCGATCTGAGCCATACGTTCCATAAATTTTTTCATAACTAATATACTCCTCTCGGCACGGCAGCTTTCCCGGCTGCAGTGCAGGTGCCGCCCTCTATTGCAGCACCGTCAAGTTTTCTTTCTTGACGGCTCTATCATATCAGTTATGCACAAATAATTTGTTATCTATTTGTGAATTATGCTGTAAATTCGGGACAGTTTCCGGTTTTACAGGTTTCACGGCCCAGTTTTCACCGCTTTTTTGTGTATTTTCACCTCGCTGCACACGCCCGCTGCACATCATTTTTGAATGCAGCAATTAAAAAGGGGCTGCCCCTGCACGGTTCCCCGTGCAAAGACAGCCCCAGTAAAAGCTGTTTTGGTTGATTATGCCATCAGTTCCTTTACGGTTGCAGCGATCTTTTCATCCTTGCAGTCTGCAAAGAAATGCTCGGCAAAATGCTCCCCGGCAAAAGCGCCCTTGACCAGATCGTGATCCAGATCTTTCAGGATATCGCACAGGTCACGGAACGCCACGGAACGCACGCCGTCCAGGATCTTCTTGTTGCGCTGTTCGGGCACAACGCGCTCCTTCGGGTAGCCCTGACCATGGCCAAAGCCGAACAGTTTTTCAAACACATATTCCAGGTTCAGCTCGCCGCCCCAGCCAAAGCCTTTGGCAAACGGCAGGGCAACAGCATTGCCATCGTTCACATGAGCAAAGGTATAGGCATCCACGGGATCTTCCACATGGCCGCAGATCACGCCGGGGAAGCTGTTCAGCGCCAGCATGGCACCCTCGCCGGTGCCGCAGCCGGTGATAACATAATCCGCTGCGCCGGAATTCAGCAGCACCGCTGCCAGAATGCCGTTCTGCACATAGGTCAGTTGGGCGGCATCATCGGCTGCGTACATACCATAGTTGACAACCTCATGGCCCATCGGCTCCACAACCTTGCGCAGGGTGGCTTCGATCAGGGCGTTCTTGGCGGCCTGGCTGTTTTCATTGATCAGTGCAATTTTCATGGCTTGATTTCTCCTGTTTATTGTATCCTTGAAGGGAGCAGGGTCGTCTGCAGTGGCAATCCCATTTATCACATTACAAGTTCGCGAAAATATTTGGTATTCACCGTCTGATCCGCTTCGGCCAATTTGGCAATGCAGCCATCCAGTGTTTTGGCAATATCGTCCAGCGTATGCCATCTGGCGGCTTCGGGCTTGACGTACTGCTCCAGATATGGGGCAACCTCAGTATGGGAACAAGCGCCTTCGATCAGATAGGCACCGTCCCTGGCTGGCTGGGTCTGCGGGGCATAATCCTCCGTGCTGGCCAGCATCACCAGTTGGAAATTCCCCTTGCGGCCGCGGCCGCCCACCAGCAGCCGCACCCCAACTGGGGCACAGGGCGTTTGCTGGGCTGCCTGCTGCAATACCTTGACTGCCTTTTCCAGCGTCATATACTGCACATCGTATTCATCCAATTTATTGATGATCTGGGCCGCTGCCACAGCATCCCCTGCAAAGCCGACCAGCACGTTGCGGTTCAGCTTGCGCACTTTGGGCAGTGCATCCGTCAGCACCTTGATTTTGCCGTCTGTGATCGGTTCTTCCACCATGCGGCCATCGCTGACCATGGCACAGAACGCCGTACCACATACTGCAAGAATTGCGCTCATGTTATCGTTCCTTCCTGTTCCGCCGGGTTGTCGGCGGTGTATCTATCTGTATCTTACCATAGTTTTGCCCCAATGGGAAGAGCCGCGCATCAAAAAGCCCAAAAGCCCAAAAGCCCAAAAGCGGCACAAGCCCAAAGCCTGTGCCGCCTGTATTTCTCAAATCTGCCGGATTACTTGTTCACCTTCATCATGTCATCGCCGGGGTTGACATTGCCGGAAGCAACCACATCCACGCTGGCAAAATCATCGGTGTTGGTAACAACGGTGATAACCACCGCCGGGTGGCCCGCTGCCTTGATCTTATCCAGGTCCATCGTCAGCAGCAGCTGGCCCTTGGTGACCTTGCTGCCCAGCTTGACCTTGGATTCAAAGCCGTCGCCTTTCATTTCCACGGTATCTACGCCCACATGGATCAGCACTTCCACGCCGCCGGGGGTGGTAATGCCAAAGGCATGCAGGGTATCCGGTGCCTGGGTGATCTCGCCGTCACAGGGGGCGTACACCTTGCCCTCCGAAGGGTCAATACCGCAGCCCTGGCCCAGAATGCCCTGTGCAAACACCTCGTCCGGGATATCTTCCATCTTGACAAAAGCACCAGCTGCATCCGCTGCCAGCACAACCGGGAAGGACGGTGCGGCATCCTTCTTTTTGAACATATCAAACAGTCCCATATGAAAATCTCCTTCTGCTCATGGCCCGCTACGCAGGGCGCAGCAAAGCCGGATTTATGCCTTAATTTATCACGGCGCAGCCGCCGCACGCACAGCGCGCACAGCCTGCCATGTGATATCTGCCATTTCATCTACCGTTTCAGGCTTACCGTTTTGCAGCCACAGGTCAATATTGCCAAAGCACCCCTGAACGGCAAATGCCACCATATAACGCTGCAGCTGGGTTTCTTTCTCCCGCGGGCGCAGGTAGCCAAGACAACTTTCTTCAATCACGCCTTTCAGCCGGTGCACAAATGCAGTATCCCCATTTGTGCCCAGCAATACACTGCAAATACCATCGTTTTCGTCCAGATAACTGAACAGCGCCCTCAAAGCTTCCGGGGTGGAATCTTCTTCCAGCCGCGGCAGGATATCATCCATCAAAAGCTCCAGCGTGTGGATTTGTTCCCGCTCCACATGGTCCATCAGGTCATAAATATCGGTATAATGGAAATAGAAAGTTCCCCGGCTGACGTTGGCCAGTTCGGTCAGCTCCCGCACGGTGATTTCCCGCACCGGTTTTTGCATCAGCAGCGTGATCAATGCATCGGACAAGCGCTTGCGGGTCAGCCGCACGCTGCGGTTCTCCTCACCCTTGCTGTTCATAAGCGTATGTTCCCTTTCCGTCAGGCACCCGCACCGTGCATTCCTGCGCTGGCCGGGCAACTGTTTGGTTAATATCTTAATAGTAAAGCCGCATGGCCTTTTTGTCAAGGAAAAACTGCACTTTTGTATAGATTTGCACTCAAAGAGGATTATGTTTTTGTGCGCAGTATACGATTTTGCTGCTTTTTGCGGTTTGCGGCGCTGTGCCCACGGATTTGTGCTATAATCACAGCAGAATCAAAACCAATCAGGAGATGGATATCGTGACTGTTGACCACCAAAAGGTTCTGGATGCTTTTGCCGCCTATATCAGACCCTATGATGCGCAGGACCCCAAAGTAAGCCTGAAAATCCACCACACTTACCGTGTGGCCGCCCTGTGTGAGCAGATTGGCCGCAGCATTGCGCTGGAGGGCACTGCGCTGGATCTGGCCTGGCTATGCGGCATGCTGCACGATGTCGGCCGCTTTGAACAGCTGCGCCGTTTTGGCACCTTTGATGACAGCAAGAGCATTGACCACGCCCGCGCCGGGGTGCAGGTATTGTTCGAGCAGGGGCATATCCGGGATTACCTGGACGATGATTCCGAGGATGCCATGCTGCGTACCGCCGTGGAATGGCACAGCGCCTACCGTCTGCCGGACGGCCTGGACGAGCGCACCGTAATGTACTGCAACATCCTGCGCGATGCCGATAAAATTGACATCCTGCGGGTCAATGTGGAAACCCCGCTGGAGGATATTTATAATGTAACCACCGCAGAACTGCTGGCCTCCCCTGTTACCCCTGCCGTGCAGCAGGCTTTTTATGAGCACCACGCCGTACTGCGCAGCATAAAGCAGCACCCAGCGGACCACGCGGTGGGGCATTCCTCTCTGGTTTATGAACTGGTTTACCCCGAAAGCCGCTGCATCGTGGCAGACCAGGGCTGGCTGTGGAAGCTGATGGACTTTAAGACACACAATCCCGAAACCGCCACTGCCTTTGCCCTGATGCGGGAACACATGCACCAATGGCTGGCAGAGAACACCTGACTGATAAATAATAATGAATAAATAATAAAGAATAATTTTGGTGGACCGCGGCGCAAAGCGCCGCTCAAAACATTGGAGTTATAACAGAACAAAAAAACGCCGCCGGGCGGGCATGAAAGACAGTTCATGCCCGCCCGGCGGTTTTGCGTTTTATTTTTTCTTTTTGTGGGGGATATGCACCTCTGGGATGGCCACGTTTTCGTAGTGGATGTTTTCTTTCTCCCCGGTATCCTGTTGAGCGGCCTGCTCATGTGCTACCTTGCCGGTATGTACTTCCGGTACGGCAACATCTTCATTGCCAACATGATAAACCTGTTCCTTTTTCTTACTCCATTTCCAAAACATACAGATGTTTCCTCCAAGTCATCTCTTGATGCTTTTTCATGCCGTGCACTGCTTTGCACAGCGTGGTTCAAATAAAGTTGATAAAAAATGTGGTAACAAGGCTGTTGATAAAATCCGCAAACAAACTGCCGACCAGGGGGATCAGCAGGTATGCCTTAACTGAGGGTGCATATTTTTCGCACAGGGCCTGCATATTGGCCATGGCGTTGGGGGTTGCGCCCATGCCAAAGCCGCACACGCCGGAAGATATCACCGCAGCGTCATAATCACGGCCCATCACGCGGAACACAATAAAGTTGGTAAACACAAACATCAGCAGCGTCTGGCCAGCCAGCAGGATCAGCAGCGGCAGGGCCAGTTCGGCCAGCTGCCACAATTTCAGGGTAATCATGGCGATACCTAGAAACAGCGAAAGGCTGATACCGCCGATATCGTTGATCTCGCCCATATAGATGGTGATTTTTCCGGTATACTCGCCGATATTGCGCATACAGGCGGCCGCAATCATGGCACCGATATAAATTGGGAAGGTCATACCGGTCAGCGAGAGCAGCTTGGAAACAACGGTTCCAATGCCGATGGCGATGATCAGCTGGAACACCGCGGAAGGATACATGCTGGCGTGGCGTTCGTGCTTGATTTCTTCTTCCACCAGCAGGCTGTCGTCCTCCTGCACCACGGTATCCAGCAGCTTGTGCTTTTCAATCAGGCGGCGGCCAATGGGTCCGCCGATCATGCTGCCTGCAATCAGGCCATAGGTTGCCGCAGCGGTGCACAGCGTGGTTGCACCAGAAATGCCAAAGTCCTCCAGCACAGGGCCAAAAGCGCCCGCTGTGCCGTGGCCGCCAACCATCGAAATGGAACCGGTGCAAAGGCCCACCAGCGGGCTGATCCGCATCACGTTGGACAGCCCCACTGCCAAAAAGTTCTGGGCCAGAATCAGCGCAATAACCAGGCTCAGAAACACCAGCATGGATTTGCCGCCGCTTTTGAGCACCTTCAGGTTTGCCTGGAAGCCGACCGAGGTAAAGAAGAATACCATGCAGACTTCTTTCAGGATATCATCAAATGTAAACTCCACAATGCCGGTCACATAGCACACGCAGGTGAACACGGCAAACAGCACGCCGCCCACAACGGGCGCAGGGATGCAGAACTTTTCCAGCAGGCTGCATTTTTTACGCAAAAACTTTCCCAACATCAGTACCACGACCGCAATGGCAAGGGTCTGGTACATATCCAGCTCTATGATCATGCTGCGTCCTCCCCTGCTGCCATGCCGTTCTCCTGATAATACGCCGCCGCGCCGGCGTGGACCGGCACCCCAATTTTATCCGCGGGGCCCAGCTCCAAGGGGAGACCAAGCTCTGCCTGCAGGGTACCCACCCCGTCATACAGCGTCTTGGTCAATGCTTTTACGGTGTTTTCCGAAAGTTCATCACTTGCCAGCAGCACGGCCTTGACCCCAATGGTCGGCACATCCTGGTCCTGGCCATTGTAGCTGCCCGCCGGGATCACGCCCTGGCTGTACGCCGGATAAGCGGCCAGCAGACGGACCGCTGCGCTGCCATCCACCGGCAGCAAGGCAATGCCGCAGCTGTTGGCCAGTTCTTCAATCATCTCGGTCTTTACGCCGGACGTACAGAACAGCGCGTCGATCTCACCGCTTTGCAGCTGCTTGGCCGCATCGGTGTAGTTCAGGTTGACCTCCTTGACCAGCTTTTCGTCCAGGCCATAAGCCGCCAGAATCTGTTTGGCGTTCTGCTCCGTGCCGGATTCTTCCTCGCCAATGCTGACGGTCTTGCCTTGCAGCTCCTCCACGGTGTTGATGCCGGAATCTGCCCGCACAACAATATGGCATTCTTCCTGATACAGTACCGCCATGGTGCTGAAGTTATTTTCTACCTCAGATTCCGCAAAAGCGCCGGTTTGGTTATAAGCATCCTGGGCCATATCCGCCTGTACCACCGCCATCTGCAGGTACCCGCTGGACAACAGCCGCAGGCTTGCCGCCGAACCGGCGGTTTCACGCACTTCCAACTTCCGACCGCCGTTCTGGGCCTGCAGGGCGGCGTAATTCTCACCAAATACCTGGTACACGCCGCCGATGCTGGCCACACCCAAACGGATGGTTTTGTCGCCGCACGCAGCCAACAGCAGCACCATCATCAGTGCCGCCGCAAGCGCAAGGGCGATTCTTTTTTTCTTCTTCATCGCTTTCCTCCCCTTATATGGTGCCCCTGTCAGTAGCTTCAAAGCGCTAAAAATTATTGTACCACTTTTCCCCTTACAGAGAATATAGGATAAAGTGCCGTTTTTAACGCCTTAAGCCTGCTGTCGGACCACCGAATCCGCAATCATGTGGCGCACAACACACGCTTACTTCTTTTGTTTTGCCAGCCATTCCACAGCCGACAGGGCTGCAACATTGCCCTGCCCTGCCGCCTTGATGTACTGGTACGGCTTCCCCGCCAGATCGCCGCAGGCAAAGCAGCCCGACAGGTTGGTTGCCATGTTGGCATCCACCCTTACATGTGCCCCCTCCACGGCAAGCCCCGGCACCAACTTGTCCGGTGCAACAGCATCCCGCAATACAAACACACCATCCACCGCATAGGTATTCTGCTCCGTCTGCACGCCTTCGGCATGGGTCTGGCCCAAAATGGCAATGGGACGCTCATTAATGACCTGCACATGGTCGTTCACAGCAACCTCGTGGGGCACAACAGGGAAATACAGCAGCCTGCCCGCAGTTTCTGCCAAAAAGTTCGCTTCCCGGCAGGATTCTGCGTTGTATCCCAGGACTGCAACGGTTTTTCCGGGGTAAAAATGCGCATCGCAGGTTGCACAGTAGCTCACACCGCGGCCTAGCAGCTCATCCTCTTTCGGGAACGGTTTGCCCATCACCACACCGCCCGCCAGGATCACGCTGGATGCTTCCAGCATGGCATCCGGCGTCTGGATGCCAAAATAGCCGCCCATGGCATACACCGCCGTGACCTGCTTCTCTGTGATTGGGATTTCCAGCACATCCAGGTGCTTTTTGAACGCCTGGGCCAGCTGGGCACCATCAATATCCGGCAAACCGGGGTAGTTCTGGATTTTATGGGCCTTGGTCAGCTTGCTGCTCAGCTCCCGGCTGCCAAACAGCAGCACTGTTTTGCCACGTACCTTTGCCGTAATGGCCGCCGAAACGCCCGCCGGGCCGGTGCCGATAATTGCAATATCCGCACGCTCCATCGTTTCTCACCTCTCTGTTCTGCCCTATGCAGGGCACAATTCTATTTAGGCAATACCGCATAATTCTAAGTGCCGATACGGCGAGCGAGGTGCGGCAGATGCTAAGCAAAAAGCGCAGATAATACTGGATGCTGCAAAGGTGTGCGCCGCCAGTGGCGGAAACAGCGAACCGAAGCAGGGGCAGCGGTCGCAGAGTGCGAGGGGCTTTTGCCCCAGAAGCACGATGCGGGTACCGCAACCTGACATTATCGAGCATTTTGGCAACGCAGATGCCGTGCCGCAGCCGCCGGAGCGGTGCTTAAGCCGCAAGGCGGGAATTGTGCGGTGTTGCCTTTATAATTATTGTAAATTATACCACCGATAAGTCGCCTGCGTCAATTTATGGGGGAATTTAACAGAGGGAGATAGAACTTTCTCCATACTATGTATAGAAATGCACAACTGGACTAAAAAGCAGAGAGCCATCCCCGTAAGAGGATAACTCTCTGCTATTTTTGTAAAGCCTTTTCTGCAAGTTTGGTGTCAATGTGGTGTCAAATCAGCCAAGCCAGGTTTATAAAAGGCGTAGAATCAATGCTTTTTAGTCGATGGGCTTCATCGTGTGGACTTGCACGATTCGCTCATTTGATGGTTATATCCTGATTCATCATTGGAGCGATACTGCGATACACCGCAAATTGCAGTTTTATCATATCATGTATTATTCTATCACACTTTCGGCGTTTGGTACACGGTTTGGTACATGAACCGCGTGATAAACCGGGATGGGCGGAGCCACTGAATAGGCCAAACGGCCACCGAAAAGAGCCGAAATTCACTTGACCAAGATGGTTATGTTCAGCAACGAATCTTGCCGATGCAATTCTGTGTTATGAAAAGGCAGGCACGAGGTCTTTCCAGCAGACGGACCGCGCCTTGATTGAGCAAATCGTGTAGGAATACTTAGGGCAACACCGCACAATTCCCGCCTTGCGGCTTAAGCACCGCTCCGACAGCTGCGGCACGGCATCTGCGTTGCCAAAATGCTCGATAATGTCGGGTTGCGGTACCCGCATCGTGCTTCGGGGGCAAAAGCCCCTCGCACTCTGCGACCGCTGCCCCTGCTTCGGTTCGCTGTTTCCGCCACTGGCGGCGCTCACCTTTGCAGCATCCAGTATTATCTGCGCTTTTGGCTTAGCAGCTGCCGCACCTCGCTCGCCGTATCGGCACTTAGAATTATGCGGTATTGCCTTAGAAAAGCAGAGCATGAGGCGTACCCCGGATTTGCAGAAAGAGGAACCGTCCATATCTTCGCCGCCAATAGATTTAATAGCCAGTGCTTTGGCCGATTTTAGAGGATAAAGCACTATACAGAAAAAGGGCTTCCGCCAGCAGATGCGGAAGCCCTTTTTTAGAAGGAGAATAGTGAATATCAGTTTTTCATTTCGGCGCGGATCTTATCGTTGGCCTCCTCGACCTTCATGCGGGAGAGGATAAAGGTAATGATGGCGTCCAGCACAAAGGGAATCACGAGGTACATGAGTTTCAGCATATTGATGCAGGATTCCGGCTGTACGGCCAGCGCCTTATCGTAGTTGCTGAACGCCAGCAGCCAGCCGGTGATGGCGGTGCCGAGACCGCCGCCCAGCTTGACACCGAGCGAGGTGCAGGAGTACATCGTGCCGTCTACGCGCTTGTGCTTCGTCAGCCAAGTGTACTCGGAGCAGGAGGCGATAACGGCGTTCATGTCGCCCTGCCACGGGCCCTGACCCAGTGCAGCAATGGCCGTGAAGAGCAGCATCATCTTGACATCGCCGGTGCCAGTATAGCCGGCCACGGCAACCAGCGCGCGGGCCACGGTAGCAAGGGCATAGCTGCCGACGTTCAGCTTGTACATACCGTGCATCTTGGCAACGAGGGTCGGGGTAAAGACCAGTGCAATAATTAAAGGAATGTTGATGGCCCAGGAGAACACGCCGAACAGGTTCTTGTCGCCAAGGATATGAGCAGTGTAGTAGGTACCCATGCTGATCATGGCACCATAGATCTGCTGCAAAATGTAGGTGACGCAGATCATCAGGTAGTATTTGTTGGAGACCAGCAGCTTGGCAGCTTCGACAAGACCGTACTTCTCGTCTTTCTCGATTTCGGCTTTATCCGTGGTGTCGACAAACTCTTCCTCCGGCAACTCCTTGACGGAGAAAACAGAGAGCGTGTTGACGATCAGACCGATAATGGCATAGACGATAGCCACGGTGCGCCATGCTTCGGCAGTGTCGCCCAGTGCAGAGACAGCCAGCAGCGTGAAAGACTGAATGGCAAGGCTGGTGGCGAATGCGAACATGAAGCGGTAGGAACCCATCTCGACTCGCTCGGCGCTGTTCTTGGTGACAAGGGAAGTCAAGGCAGAGTAGGCGATGTTGTTGGCCGTGTAGAACACAGCGTTCAGCAAGGAATAACAGATAAAGAACCATGCGTACTTGGCAAACTCGCTCATGCCCATGGGGATGGCGAAGATGCCGACCAGTGTGATGGCGCAGCCGATGTAGCCGTAGAGCATCCACGGGCGAGCCTTGCCCAGCTTGGAGTGCGTCTTGTCAATCATCGAGCCAAAGAAGATGTCGGTAAGGCCGTCAAACAGCTTGGACACAGCAATCAGCGTGCCGACGATGCCGGGATTCAGGCCGACGGTGTCGGTCAGGTAGATCATAACGAACGAGGAGAGGAACGCATAGACCACGTTGCCCGCAACATCGCCGGAGCCGTATCCGACCTTGTTATACCACTTCAAATAACGTCTTTCAGTGTTTTCAGACATGAGAATTTCTCCATTCTTTTGTGTAGAGGTTATGCTTTTTCAGGAATCAGACGGATGCTGAAATCGAAGGAAGCGTCGTCAAGGCGGTACTGCTCCGCCAGACGCGGCCCGCAGCTGGCAGAGCCGATGCCGTTCTGTGCATAGTCAAGGCAGAGAACGGTGCTGTCACAGGGATGCAGCTCATAGTTGTGCGCCTTTTCAGTCAACTCTTCCTGCGTGTAGTGCGAGGCGTTGAAGCAGAACGGCTTTGCACCGACAGCGGTAAGTTTGATGCCAGCGCCATCCAGCTGGACATAATCGCAATCATAGTGACTGCCGTTCTCCTGCGGGCGAATGTAGTCCTCGTGCTGCTGCCAGATGGTGGAACTGAAGTAGCCGTGGCTGGCAGCATGGTGCTTGTCGCAGTAGCTTTCCATCGGACCCATGCCGAAGTAACTGACGCGGGCCATTTCTTTTGGCAGGAACAGGCGCAGGCCAAAGCGCGGCAGTTCGGGGAATACCGTGTTGCGCTCAGCGTGCAGTGCCAGCGTTACTGCACCGCTGTTGGAAACCGTCCAGCAGACATCCAAATCAAGGAATTTCTGCAAGCTGATCGGTGCAATGCCGACTTTGGCGCGCAGAGTCACACCGCTGTCCGTCACCTGATATTCGGTGCGGTAGGCGTTGGTCATACAGTGGTCATAGCGGGCAGCCAGCCAATTCAGCTTCAGCTTGCGGTCATTGTCCGTAGGAGCACGCCAGATGTTAAACTCCATTTCCTTGTCCAACAGGACTGCATCCTCGTACTGCATCGCGGCGAACAGACCCGTCAGCTTATTAAAGTTGTAGGTGAAGTTCTTGCCGCGCAGCGTCAAATGGCGGTCCGTCTCCTGAACAGTGATTGTGCTGTTGGAAGGGGCATCACTCCACATAGCCAAGGTTTTCTGGTTGCGGCTGTCTTCGTTTTCCAGCAGGATTTCATCAAAACCCAGGAGATGACCTTCCGAACGCAAGGACAGGTCTTTATCGCAATGGTAGAAGATTTTCAGGAAACACTTGCCTTTATCGGGAATGTGGACGGCCAACGGCAAGGCGTTTTCACTGTGCGGCGGCAGGGTGAAACCGTCAGGGTAAGGGATGAAGCCGTTGTCGATGACCTCGCCGTCGCAGCTTACCTGATAGGTTAGTGCGGCATACTCGGTCAAATCAACAAAGTCCATGTAGTTATGCAGCGTGAGCATGCCGGATTCCCGGTCGTACTTCACAACACGCGCCGGGCGATAGACATTCTTAAACTCCAACAGCCCGGTGTGCGGGCGGCGGTCGGGGTAGACCAGACCGTCCATGCAGAAGTTGCCGTCATGCGGCCACTCATTGTGGTCGCCGCCGTAATAATAGATGCCGCGGCCGTCGGGCATCTTCCCTTTATAAATACCGTGGTCGCACCACTCCCACAGGAAACCGCCGACCAAGCCATCATGGCTCTGAATGAACTGGAAGTAATCCTCCAAATCGCCGGGGCCGTTGCCCATGCAGTGGCTATACTCGCACATGATATAAGGCTTGTCCGGCTCGTTATCCAGATATTCCTGAATGCTTTCGAGAGAAGGGTACATATTGCTGAACATATCAATGTTCGAGAAATCGTATTTACGGTTCTTGCTGCGGTACTGGGCGCTCTCGTAGTGGGTCAGGCGGCGGGGGTCAAAGCTCTTTGTCCATGCCAGCGCTTCTTCGAACGTGCAGCCGTAGGCGCTCTCGTTGCCCATCGACCAGATGATGACGCAGGGACGGTTCTTGTCACGCTCCACGCAGCGGCGGGTGCGGTCTACGGTGGCCTCGGTGAACTCCGGGTTGTCTGCGATGGGCTTGTTCCAGTTTTCAACGTGGTTGGGCCAGCTTTCGTTGCCCTCGCAATAGTATTCGGACGCACCGTGGCTCTCGTTGTCGGCTTCATCAATGACAAAGAAGCCGTACTGGTCGCAGAGCTGATAGAAGTAAGGCACATCCGGGTAATGGCTGGTGCGGATGGCATTGAAGTTGTGCTTTTTTATCATGAGCAGGTCTTTTTTCGTCTGCTCAAAGCCAACGGCATAGCCGGTGACGGGGTCGGATTCGTGGCGGTTTACACCGTGGAACTTGATGGACTGGCCGTTGACATAAATCTGGTTGTTGGCAACATGAACCTCGCGGATGCCCACACGGTCCGTAATGGTCTCGTTGGGCGTGTCCAACACAAGGGTATATAAGTAGGGCTGCTCTGCGTTCCAGAGTGTCGGGTCAACAATGGTGATTTCTGCATGATAGGGAAATGCCGTATCATCCGGTGCTTCCACGGGCGTTACGCTGCCGACCATCGTGCCGGCTGCATCGTAGAGGGTGATGCGGGTGGCAACGGCGGAATCGTAGTAACGCAGGCGGACAGCAACCCCTGCGGTGCTGCCGTGGATGTCGGTGGTGATGAAATAGTCCTCGATGCACTGTTCCGGTCGGTGCAGCAGGTAGACATCACGGAAAATGCCGTTCATGCGGAACATATCCTGATCTTCCATGTAGCTGCCATCGCACCATTTCAGCACGAGGACCGCCAGATGGTTAGTGCCGTCCTGCAAAAACTTCGTTACATCGAACTCGCTTGTGGAATGGGCGACCTGACTGTACCCGACAAACTGACCGTTGAGCCAGACATAGAAGCAGGAGGCAACGCCCTCAAAATTCAGAAATGCGCGCGGGGCAGCGGCATCCTTTTGGTAGGTGAAGTCGTAGAGGTAAGCGCCGCAGGGATTCTCTTTGGGAACATACGGCGGATCAGCGGGAAATGGATAACGGATGTTGGTGTACTGGTGGTGGTCGTAGCCGTGGTTCTGCCACACGCTGGGAACCGGGATGCTGTCAAAAGCGGAGGCATCATAGCCGACCTCATAGAAAGCATCCTGTAAGTCATAAATACTGGCGTAGTACCGAAATTTCCAGCTTCCGTTCAAAAGCTGGAAGCGATCCGAGGTCTCGCGGTGCTCGACTAAGGCATCGCTGCGCCGGGATGCCGGAATGTAATATGCACGATTCGGCATGGTACCCACATGCAGTGTGTGCTGGTCCTCGTAATAGTGCGGAATAATCATCCATTCTCCTCCTGTGATTTATACAGTTCTGCTTGCGTTCCGTCTGAAATTATTATACAATTTCTATATACAATAAAACATAAACGGTATTGCACTAAACATGCACAAAATCAATGGCTTTTTGTAAAGTGAAGGTAAAATGGACGAAGCACCTCGCAATATTCACAAAAACGGGAGGAGATTTTTGTGTACATTAACTCTGGCTATCTGAACAATTCCCGTACAGATTTCAAAGACAACTCCACGCCGTTGGTGGTGGGCAGCTGCGGCACCTACCGGCTGAAAACGCGCCCCAACCTACCGACTTACTGGCAGAAAGGGCGCAGGGATTACCAGATTTTATATGTGGCAAACGGCAAGACGCATTTCTGGTTTGATGGCAAGGAAGAAATCGTCAGCGCGGGCCATATGGTGCTTTACAAGCCGGAAGAAATTCAAAAATATGTATATTATCTGGAAGATAACCCGGAAGTTTTCTGGATTCACTTCACAGGCAGCGATGTAAAGAACATACTGGCGTATCACGGCATCTCGCTCGATGAGCATGTGTTCTACTGCGGTGTGCTGCCGGATTACAAGGCGTTGTTCCGCAAAATCATTCAGGAGTTGCAGCTGTGCCGCTATGGGTACGAGGACTATATTGCATCGCTGTTCAACGATATTCTGCTGTTGGTGGACCGCCAACAGCATGAACAGAAAAAAGCCACCGGCGACGTCCAAGAGCAAATTGAACGCGCGGCAGCTTACTTCAACGAGAACTATAACACAAAGATCAGCATAGACGATTATGCGGAATCCCTGCACATCAGCACCAACTGGTTTATACACAATTTCAAACAGTACGCAGGTATGTCCCCTGCCCAGTACATCCTCTCCTTGCGCATGGTCAACGCCCAAAGCCTGTTGGAGCGGACGACCTACAACATCAAGGAAATTTCCGAAATCGTAGGGTATGAGAACCCGCTGTATTTCAGCAGGGTGTTTAAGAAAGAGATAGGGAAGTCACCGGCGCAGTATAGGAAAGAAATGACCCCTACTGAGGCAGTATAAGGCGCGACAGATTATCTGCTAATGAATGAGAGTATTATGATGAAGCCGTGGTTGATTGCTGGGATACAGCGATTTGTCGTGCCGCCACGCCTTGTCACCGGGCAGGTTCTTCAGCAGGTGCATGCTCAGAAAATCGTCACAGAACAGGGATTCGTTGAAAAAGCCCTTCTTGAACCATGCGGGGGTAAAATTACTCATAGGCATTCCATCCTTTCGTTGGCGTCACGGAAAAGCGATGTGGTCAATTTGACCACATCGCTTTTCACCGTAACTGGGAAATCAACGTCCTGCCGTTCTCCCTGCATAGATTTCCTGCCCCCTTCCGGCGGCGTTTTCCAGCTCTCCCTTACGGGGTCATCGCCGTGTATCCCATGCAGACGGTCATGCGGTTTTCAAGGTGCAACAGGCAAAACGGAAACAAAAAAGCCGTCACAAAACAGACCAGCCCTGCCTTCACTTTTTCTGGAAGGTCATGCTAGTCGGTTATGTAACGGCTGAAAGCCAAAATGTTCAGCCCCGCAGGGCCAGAACGAATATGTAAAAATATGTTATATTCAATTGTTGGGATAGGTTACCACAAAAATCGAGCCGTGTCAACGTGAACTTGTCGGGGCAAGGCCCCTCCATCTTGCTACGCAAGACCGTTCTGTCGCTTAAAAGCCCCACTGGGGCTTTCATTGCTGCGCTACGCTTCGCAAACGCGAACTTTTGAAAACGCGTCACTTTCGGCAGTGTGCAAGAAAAAACAATGAAAACTTTGGCAAAAAGAGAGAGGGCTGGACGGTGCCAGCCCTCTTGACAAGGAAAAACACAAGGCTCTTTATTATAATAAAGCTATAAGAACATAATAAAGGCAATTATTTGAAATTTTTGAAAAAACAGAAATCATTTTGATGATATGGGACGTTTTAATAGACAGGAAGGGGGGTGAACCGTATCCAGACAGAATTATTGCTGCGGAAAGTGCAGAGCGGAGATACGGGTGCGCTGGACACTCTGATTACAGCGTACTATCCACAAATTCTGAACTATTGCCGTTGGCATACAGCGGACGAGCAGCAGGCGCAGGATGCAGCACAGGAAACCTTTTTGAAAGCGGTGCGCTGGCTGGATTCCTGTGGTGGATTTCAGGGGGCATTCCGTCCCTTTCTGTACAAAATCGCAAAAAACATTTGCATCGATCTGAACCGTACGATGAAGCGGACGGAGGTATCGCTGGAGAGCTTGCCGGGCGAACCCTCCTATCAGGAAAGCGGCTTTGCTGCGGCAGAGGAGAAAGCAAACCTGCGGGCGCTGACGGCCCAGCTGGAGCCGGAACAGCGGGAACTGGTATTGCTGCGGTTCGCACAACAGCTTAAATTGCGGGAGATCGCGCAGATTACAGGTCTGCCCCTGCGCACAGTGCAGTCCCGCCTGCGTGCCGCATTGAAAACCTTGAAAATGCAATTGGAAAAGGAGGACTGGAGATGAATCGAGCCTTTGAAAAAGAACTGTCCAGAGCACTGGCGACAGAGCTTGACACAGCCGCACCGAAAACGCTGCTGCGCCGCTGCCGGGCGGAACATGTCGTAAAACAACGGAGTGATTGGCGTGATTTGCTGCACTGCCAGTTCAAATTGCTGGGCTGGAAGGTCTGGGCGCTGGAAGCAATGGCGGCACTGGCGTTGTACAGTGTGGGTCGGGAACTTGCCCTGTGGGAGAAGGCATGGACATTACGCAACGCACTGTTTGGTCTGAGCACACTTGCCATGCTGACAGCCCTGCTCGGTCTGCCGTTTTTATACCGGGCAAGTCAATATAAGATGCTTGAACTAGAACAAGCCACATATGCAGGAATCGGTCGTCCACTGGTGATGCGGTTTTTGCTGCTGCTGGCGGGGGAAACGATCCTGCTGGGAGTGCTGGTACTCAATGTGCGGGCAGCCGTGCCATGGAGCATCGGGCAACTGCTGGCGGTGCTGACCGTGCCATTCCTAACCGCAAACAATGAGCTGCTTCTGCTGCTGCGCTGGGTGCGCCCGGAATGGATGATGACCGGGGCTGTACCACTGTTTGCAGGGCAGCTGTGTTTGCTGCGGTTCGTGCAATTATCGGAACTGCCGAAAGGTCTGCCACTGGCGGCGGGCGTGCTGGTGCTCTGTATGGTGTTGCAGTGCATCCGGCTTGCCGCCCGGTCAGAATATATTGCAGAAGCTTGAAAGGAACAAGTCATGGAACTGAAAATTCAGAATATTACAAAGCGATACCGGGATAAAACGGCGGTGGATGATGTGTCCATCACTCTCACGCCAGGTGTGTGGGGACTGCTGGGGGCGAATGGTGCAGGCAAAACAACCTTAATGCGGATGCTGGCGGGCATTCTGCGGCCCAGCAGTGGCCGGATTTTGTGCGATGGGGTTGAGATTGGGACGCTTGGTGCGGCCTACCGGGAAAAGCTGGGGTATCTGCCGCAGGAATTCGGGTTTTACCCGGAATTCACGGTGCAGGACTATCTGGAATATATGGCGGCACTCAAGGGTCTGCCGCGCACAGAGGCTGCCCGGCAGATCGACGCACTGCTGGAGCGGGTAAGCCTGACTGAGGTGCGCCGCAAAAAGATCGTGAAGCTTTCCGGCGGTATGAAGCGCCGGGTTGGTATCGCACAGGCACTGCTCAACGACCCGGAAATTTTGATTTTAGATGAACCTACGGCAGGGCTGGACCCCGGAGAACGGGTGCGCTTCCGCAATCTGCTGTCGGAGTTTGCGCAGGAGCGGATCGTTCTTATTTCAACGCATATCGTTTCGGATGTGGAATACATTGCAGCTGAAAATGCCGTGATGAAGGCTGGCAAAATCATTGCACAGGACACCACCGAAGGGCTGGTAAAGCAGATCGAAGCCAAGGTCTGGCAGGGGAACATCCCGATGGAACAGCTTGCCCGGTGGGAATACCGACTGCGGGTAGTGAACCTGCGCAACGAGCCGGACGGAACGGTAACATTGCGGTATCTGGCGGATGCACCGCAGCTGCCGGACAGCGTCCCGGCACAGCCCCGGCTGGAAGATCTGTATCTGTGGCTGTTCCCGGAGGAAATGGAGGAAGCAAAATGAACCTGTATCGTTTGGAATTGAAACGTGTGTGCAAAACTCGTATGACAGCTATTCTGCTGGCCATTGCACTGGTGCTGGCCGTGGTTATGGCATATCTGCCGGTAACCTTTATCGGCTGGACGGAACTGGATACCAGCGGAAACGAAGTGCGTTACACGGGTTTGAAAGCAATTCGGAAACGGCAGGAGCAGCAGGTATCCGATACCATCACGCCGGATGTCATGCAGGAAGCACTGGAAGCCTATCAGCGGGTGTACCGGCAGTATGATGCAAGCTCCATCAACGATATCCCGGTCGAGGTATTTTATAAAGAACTTGCCCGGTATCAGCCTCTTGTGAACAACGCAAAGGAAGCCTTTGCCGACCCGAAAACCGGCATGGCACCGGGCGTGATGGGGCTGACCGCAGAGGATATGCAGAACTTTTACAGCCAGCTCCCCAAACGGCTGGAATCGGTGATCTGGCTGGAACAAAGCGGAAAGCCCGGCTATGAGCAGGCGCAGGCCATTGCACAGAAAAAGTTCGATGCTGTACAAAAACCGTTCACCTATTCATTTGGGGTCAGTCCAGACGCAATGGATTACCAGACCCTGTTGAGCTTGCTGCTCACCCTGCTGTGCGCGGTGATTGCGGCCCCGGTGTTTGCATCGGATGCACAGACCGGGGCGCAGGACATCCAATTGTGCACAAAAAACGGCGGTCTGCGGCTAGCAGCGGCAAAGCTAGCGGCGGCGTTTAGTATCACAGGGGCGGCGTATCTGCTCTGCGGCGTGGTGTGGATCATGGTCACGAATGCTCTATTTGGCTGGGAAAGTACCCAAACTTCCGTGCAATGGCTGTTTTCTGTGACCAGCCTGCTGCCGTATACCGTTGGCCAGATGGAGTGGGTCATGCTGGTGGCAAACTTCCTGATCTTCTTTGCGGAGGTGGCCTTTGTGCTGATGGCATCCGTATGGGCCAAGAACAACCTGACCGCTTTGTCTGTGGCGCTGATCAGTGTGGTGGCACCGCTGATTGTTTATATGGTCGTGCCGGGCTCCTTTGGGGAATGGCTGTCAACCCTGATTCCGGCAGGGGGCATTGGGCTTTCCAATGCATTGCTGTATAAAATGATCAGCTTTGATTTTCTCTATGCAGGCGGGCATGCCTTCTTTCAGGCAGATGTACTGCTGGCATCGGCACCGATCAAGATCATTCTGCTCGTTGGATTGGCAGCATGGGGGTATCTGCGAAAGACCAAGGTGGCTTAAAGGGAAACGCTACTGAAAAAAGTTCATCGGATGCATAGAAAACTGCATCGGATGAACTTTTGTGTCCTAAGCTCCCTGCCATGAATCATGGTTGTTGATATACATTTGATGCGTGGTCTAAACAGGCAAGATTGCAGCTGCCGTTTTGGGCTCGAACCCGACCGTTTTCCCGGCTTTGAATAAAAATCCGATACCTGTTTTAAGGGGCTGATTTTGGCTCTGCACATTTTTGCACACTTTTTGCACACCGGAATAGCTGGATGACAGATGCGAGAGAGGATGACAGGTGCAAAGAATGCAGCGGATGCAAAATGCTAATTTACGACAAAACGCTAAAAACGATGAATTTGCGTAATTCCGGAAATTGATGATTGTTGCACATCGACTTTTCTTAATTAAAGCTTATCGCATTTGTAACATTCTTTCCACAACTTTCTTGTATTATCTTTCAATAATAAGCACAAAGGCAGGCACACCATGTTTCCATAGTGTACCTGCCTTTTTCGCCTTTACGGGTTCAGTGTACCTACTACACCAATCCACCTATTCACTTGTTACACCACACCGCTTTGTAAGGCTCCTTTTCGGGAAAACGTCCCAAAATTGGTGTAGTTGTGGTGTAGTACCGCAGATGCCGTTTGAAATTTGCTTAAAATCTCATCGTATCTGCGTTTTAATTTTGCATTTTACTGCTCAATCGGCTTCATCGTCGGGATTGGGTTAGACAATTTTATGTAAGTCTTTATATCCCACCAAAACCCGTTGCAGCAGCATTTTTCCGTTTGCGGGGAGTTATGTATCTCTACATAACTTATTATATATCAATCCGAATCTGGTGTCAATATTGGTGTCAATGGTGTCAGACGCTTAGTAGACATCAAATTTTCCAGAAATGTTCTGCACGGAGCGTTCCTTCAATTCCTTCTGTGCTTCCGCATAGATTTCCATTGTCGTTTTGATGTCCTTGTGGCCCATGACTTCCTGAATCACTTTAATATTTGGTTCAATCTCGCAATAGCGGGTACAAAAAGTGTGCCGCAGTTGGTGGCAACTGAAATCCGGCAGGATAACGGGAGTGCGGTTTTCTTCCGCTGCCTTTTCCATTTCCTGCGCATTGTAAGCAAGTACAAGCCGGTCAATTTCGCGGTTAATTGCTGCCGGATTGTGGGGTTGCCCGAAGCGGTTGAAAAAGACGAAATCAGTATAGCCGTCAATTACAGTTGTACACCTAACACCTAATTCCTGCTGCAGAATCTTTTCATCTTCAAGTGCCCTGCGGACACCTTTCATCATCGGGATAGTCCTGCATCCAGCGCTTGTCTTTGGTGTCGTCACGGAAAAGTAGCATTTGCCATCTGTATGCTTCCGATAGACCAAGTTATGATTGATAGAAATCGTGTTGTTTTCCCAATCAATATCGCACCAACGCAGACCGACAAATTCTGCAATGCGGCAACCCGTTCCCAACAGGACGGCGAACAAAATGCTCCAAGCGTAGTACAGCGGCTTAGATTTCAGAAACTTCACGAACGCATTCTGCTGTTCCAAGGTCAACGCTTTGCGCTTCGGGCGTTCGTAATTATTGGCCTGCTTAACTTCGCGCAAGACACCATCCGTTGGATTCTTACGGATATAGTCATCGTCCACAGCAACCTGCAAGACCTGCCGCAGTACGTTGTGAATAGTTTCCAGCGTGTTAATCGCCATCGTCTTGCCAATATCGTTGCTCCTTGTCAGGTCATTATAAAGACCAAGGATTGTCGATTTGCGAATGTCCTTGATTTTCATCTTCCCGATTTTGGGGCCGATAAAGTGGTCATACATATACAGGTAATTTACATAAGTGGACTGCTTTAGACCGACCTTGTTCTTCTTCCACAGCTTATATACGTCATCCAGACGCAGGTTGCTTCCGGCGCTGCTGATACCATCGCTTTTATTGCGGTTGATTTCCGCTTCTTTTTTACGCAGTTCGCGCAGCGTCTGTGCATAGGTGCAATGGCGCTTCTTGTCACTGTCAATCCACCGATACATGTACCGATGTTCCTTTTCGCGGTAACTCTCACCATCTTTCAGTACACGGTTATTCTTATCTTTACGGCGTTCCATAGGGTACTCCTTTTCTACTCTATAAAGCAGAAAAGGCTTTACATCTGTCATTATAACAGGCGTAAAGCCTTTTTGCCAGCCTAAATATTACGTTTTTCTATAATTTTGGTGTCAATGTGATAGGTTTAGATAAATTCCTGAGCGGGCCGTAGGCCCGATCAGGGATTCTTTCTGAATTAAATCACATCTGTATCGATGAGGTTTTCTTCCAGCTTCCGGCGCTTAATAAGGCGCTTGCTTCCATTGAAAATCACAAACTGGCAGTTCGGTTCGTCCGTCATTTCCCGCAGCTTGTTGATGCCGATGCCAAAGTAGGCGGCGGCTTCATCCAGCGTAAGACAGTATTTCTCCCAGATAGGGACTTCGTACTTCATAAAATGTCGCCTTACCTCAATCGATAACCGAGCAGAAGGGTCGTCTTTTCACTGCCGTCACGAGGACGCCTGCGGACAACAGTTCCAATCGCCTGCAAGGACTTCTTAAAGTTGGTGCTGTTTTCCGGCATACAGCCGTTGACATCACACCATTCTTTATAGCGCTCGTAAACCGCTGCCGTGCGAGCTTCACCCGTTCTATCTTCAATGAGCTTTTCTTCCGCAAACAGCGCAATCTTGTTGCTATCGCGGCTGTATTCCTTGGTGGCTTCCACAACCGCTGCCGGAGAGTTCAGGCCTTCCTTCTGCAACAGCTGCCAACCGGCAATCAGCCAATTCAAAATAGCGCTCTTGGATTCTTCTTTCGCAAACAGATGTTTCAAATTCGGGTCCTGCTCCTGCGGTTCAAAATGCCGGTCAAACGGGATGACGCGCACACGATTGGACGAAAACAGCGACATATCATCCACACTGGGCAGATAGTTGGTGTTGATATACAGCTTGAACTGCGGACGGAAATCGAACGAATTGCAGTGCAGGAAGCGGGCATTGATGCTGTCATTGCCGGTCATGCTCTTTACCTGCGCAGCATTCAACCGCATCCCGCGCGAGGGCTCGGAAATATTGGCAAGCCGTCTACCCGCAAGACGGGCAAGGTCTTCGCTCGGCCCGGAACTGTTGCGCTGCTTTGCTGCAATCGTTTCCGGGGCAACGGTCAGACCGTAGTCGCCAAACACACGCAGAACGCTTTCCATCAGGGTACTTTTGCCGTTGCGGGTGGTTGCACCGTACAGGAAAAACAGACATTCAAACCGGGAATCGCCGCTAAGAGCGTACCCCAGTGCCTTTTGTAAAAATGCACTTTTATCGGCATCACCGCTCATAACTTCGGTCAAGAACTGGTCGAAGCGGGGGCATTTTGCATTGGGGTCGTAAACGACATCGGCAATCTTGGTGATTTTATCGTCAGGATTGTGACTGCGGAACTTCATGGTCTTCAAGTCCAGCGTACCATTCTTGCAGTTGAGCAAGTTCACGTCTGCGTCAAATTCGCCCATACCGATGTTGTAGACGCTGGCGGCATCGTCAAGGATGGTTTTGCGGTAATTGCGTGACAGCCATCGGATAGTATACCGCAAGTATTCCTGCCGCTTCTTTTCATCTTTAATGTCGAAAGCATAGCGGTTCAGCGCATCACCAATGGTCTTGCACATTTCCATCGTTGCCATGTTGCCTTCATCGGGGGCCCAGCGCGTGCCATCGTAGATGAACCACGATTTGCGGCTTGCCACATAGCGGGCCTGTCCCTTGACGATGTCAGAAAAGAGCCGTCCGCTTCCGTTGTCGGTAGTGGAATACTTGGGATTGGAGTAAGGGTCAAGTTTTTTGATGACGTTGCGGTAATCGCCGTAAGTTTTCAGCATCAGCGGGGCAGACGTGGCAGCTACCGTAACAGTTGCCGTACTGCACTGTGCAACGGGCACAGCCTTTACTGCCGGAGCCGGTTTCCTGTTCCGGGTCACGACATCGAGAGTTTCTTTCAGTTTTGCAACTGCTTCCTCGCCCTTTGCCGCGATATAATCGGAGACATCGCCCTTTTCGGGGATTTCCGGCCACCAGTTATTCAGCTGCATAATGCCCGTGTTGTAATTCGTGGGCTTAAGTGCCTTGAGTGCTGCTTTTGCGTAACCGCGCCCCGCACCATCGTTGTCCGGCAGAATGATAATCACCTTGTCGGAAAAGTATGCGGCATACTCATTTTCCCAATGGGCGCCATTCGGCAGGCTGACCGCCGGGAGGCCATGTTTCGTGAGCGTGTCTACGTCTTTCTCGCCTTCAACCAAAAAGATTGCTTCCGCCTTTTCCAGTACCATCCCATTATACAAGGGAACATTCTCCGGTTTATGGTAGTCGTAGCTGCCGTCAGGCTTTTTGCTGCGCCAAAAGAAGGTTTTGTTCGTATAACGGACTTTCTCTGCGACGAGTTCTCCGTTTTTGTCAAGGTACTGGTAGATGGCAGCAACCTTCCGTTCCGGGTCAGAGCCTTTAGGCTCTGATCCGGAACTTCCACCATCCGGGAACAGGATACGCATCGTCAGCCCGATTTTCGTAAGGGTTGCTTTGGTGTCACCACCACCACGGTCATTCATAAGGATGTATCCATTATCTTTCTTGGTAATGCACAGGCTGGGTTCCTTCTCGTCACGGAGAGGGCTGTAAGCCCGATAGGTGTTCTCGCCAACCTCCTTCACGCCTTTCAGGCGGGAGAGGATGGTCCAGAGGCGGTCATCTACGGTTTCATATACGATTTTCATAATTCAATTTCATAGCGCGCTACGCTCCTTTTCTTTTTTTTGAGCTCGCCTACAGTATACCTGTTCTATATGGCAGACACTATTAGCGTATAACAGCAGTATGCTGTAACTTTACCCGTATAGTGCAGTATGCTGTTAAAGTTGCAAAAAATAAGGAGCAGCTGCTTTCACAGCCACTCCTTAAAAGTGTATTTTCAGTTTTACAGATATATTTGAATGATGCTCAGGCGGTCACTTTTGTAATTGATTGCCCTACACGCCGTTTATGGCTGCTCCCGCAGTTCCTTATAAACCTCATGCAGGAACACACCCAGCACACGGTGTTTGATGTCGTCATTACTCAACAGCAGGCTAAAGAAATCCTGATTCTGGGAAAGCCCCTCAATCAGTGCGTCATCGGTATTGTCGTAGAAGCTGAACTCAAAGTCCTGCTCGGTGTTGTTCTTAGCAGAGGTCTTCAACTTTTCCGAGTGCAGCAGCAGGTCTTTAATTTGCAGCATAACTTTCGTCATGGCGCTGCTATCGTAGCCCTTGCCCGCGCGAGAATTTACCTCATCAATAATTTCCGACAGATGCTTTACTTCATCCACAGTCAGACCGACATCGGCCCCGCTCAACTTTACATTCGGGGCGCTGGCATGGCGCTGTTTGTTGCCTTTATCGCCTTGATTTTCCTGCACAAAATTTGTGGCCTGAATCTTATCTTTCAAGCTGATACCACCGCTGTTGCCGACAACTAAATAAGTCAGCAGCAAATTGACGAACACATATTTTTTGTGCAGTTCCGGGTCCCCAAAGCTGGAGGCCATCGACAGGAACTCATACAAACGTACAAAGCCACGGCAGTTCTTGGTAAAGGCTCGCTGGTGGTCCTCGTTGAACTGATTTTTCAGCACATTTACAGCACGCTGGATGCACTGGTAAACCAGACGGTCCTCTTTGGCTGTGGTGCGCTTTCCTTTCGGGTTGTAGACGATGCTTGCAACCGTATCAACATCGCGGTCATCCAGAACATTGTAGCCGTCAATCTTATTTTCCAGTTCGCGGAGCTGGGCAACCGTGGCGGTGTTGGACAGCACCGTTGTGGTGTAGAACGGCGCAAAGGCTTCTTCCATTTCCTCCGCGTGGTTCACAAAGTCCATGACCACGACCTTTTTATCAAAGGGCGGGCATACACGGTTCAAGCGGGAAAGCGTCTGCACCGCATTTACACCGCGCAGTTTTTTCAGCACATACATGGCGCAGAGCTTCGGCTGGTCGAAACCGACCTGATACTTATTTGCCACCAGCAGAACGTTATACTCGTCCCCGTCAAACACCTTCGGCAGCTTATCCTCAGCAAAGCCGTTCATACTCGGCTCGGTGTATTCGGTATTTTCAATTTTCACTTTGCCGGAGAATGCCACCAGCGCCTTTACATCCTTGTAATTATGCCGTGTGACATAATCCTCGAACGCCTGACGATACTTCACTGCCGCCTCGCGGGATGCCGTGATAACCATTGCTTTTGCCTGCCCGCCGAGTTCCTGCATAACAGTGGAACGGAAATGCTCGACAATGATATTGACGCGCTGATTGATATTGTCGTCAAACAAATCAATATAGCGTGCAATCTGCCGCTTGGCGGCAATCGTCTTCATCTCCGGGTCGTCCTCAATGGTCTTGTTCAGCTCAAAATAGGTCTTGTATTCAATATAGTTTTGCAACACATCAAGGATATACCCCTCCTCGATAGCCTGCTTCATGCTGTACAGGTGGAACGGCTGATACACAGGGTTTCCGTCCGCATCAATGCTTTCACGACCAAACAGGCGCAGCGTCATCGGCTTTGGCGTGGCAGTAAAGGCAAAGACCGACACATTGGGTGCCTTGCCGTGGCGCTGGATTTCATTTTCGATAGCATCCTGCGCATCGGCTTCTTCGGGACCCTCGTTCTGCCCCAGCGTATTTTTGACCGCAATCATATCCTTGCCGGACGTAGACGAATGGGCTTCGTCAATGATAATGGCAAAGGTCTTATTGTTCTGGTTCTGCGCCAGCTTCCAGAAATCCACATAGAGGAATTTCTGAATCGTGGTGACAATGATTTTGTAGTTGCCTTTCAGCGCATCGGCAAGGTCGGCAGAGGTCTTTTTGTCATCAATGGTGCAGACAAGTCCACTCTTATGGTCGATACCCTTGATTGCGTCCTGCAGCTGGCGGTCTACCACCACACGGTCTGTAATGACCAGAACGCTGTCATAGACAATATGGTTTTGGGTATCGTGCAGGGATACCAGCCGATGGGCCAGCCACGCAATGGTGTTGGTCTTGCCGGAACCTGCGGAATGCTCAATCAGGTAATTAAGCTGTGTGCCGTTGTACTCGGCATCTGCCAAAAGCTGACGGACGGCATCGCGCTGATGGTAGCGCGGGAAAATCAGCTTTTCTTTGACGGACTTTTTCCCTGTCAGTTCGTCCACGACCTGCTCACGCTGGATAAAGACGAACTTGGTAATCAGTTCAATCAGGCTGTCACGGCGCAGAATATCATCCCACATATAATGCATCGGATAATCGTCCACGCCGTCATCCAAGGGGTTGCCTTCCCCGGTGTTTACACCCTCGCCGCGCCCACGGTTGAACGGAATAAAGCGTGTGCCAAGACCGTCCAGCTTGGTGGTCATATAGCAGGTGTCGAGGTCCATAGCAAAGTTGACCAAAGCACCCGCTTTGAACAGAAACAGACGGTTCTTCGGGTCACGGTCCTCAGAATACTGCTTGATTGCCATGCGGTAGTTCTGACCTGCGTTCTGGCATTTCAGCTCAAAGGTCGCAATGGCAAAGCCGTTGAGGAACACAACAAGGTCGATGCGCTGGTCATCGTTAATCCAGACTTCCTCCATGATGGAGAAAATATTGGCATTGTACTTGGCAACAAGGTCAATGTTGTAATCGGTGGCTGGCTTACCGTACAGCAGGTCCAGATGCATATTGGAAATTTCAATGCCGGATTTCAGCGTTTCGATAAGGCTGCTGCCCTTGTTATCGATGCTCTGGAGTATAAATTTAACGATGGTTTCCTCGGTCTGTCCGTTGTAGATTTTCCGCAGTGCCGCCATTGTGTCCGGCTGTGTCGTGTCCAGAAAGCGAAACAGCAGTTCGCGGTCCATGGCCGTGGTGCGGTCATAATTCGTTTTGCATTTGCGCTCTATGTAGCCGTTATTATCAATTAAGTAGTCGATGATATAACGCTGATAGTCGCGCTCAGTTCCGATAATTTTCACGGAACCACCTTCTTTCTTTTTCCTCAAGCAGATTTTAGACGCTTGATTAGCTGCTTTGCAAAAAGCAACGCTATTTGGTCACAGCTATACTTATCGGAAGGAATTCCCTGTATATCTGCGACAGAAGGATACTTTTCCTTTAGTTGTTCTGCCGTGATGTTGTGCAGAATCGGCAAAATCAGTTTTTGCCCATTACGATTTTGCCGATTAAGAAATTCATTCAACTCTTTCTCTGTCCATTCTCGGTCAAAGAAGTTTTCGGAGATGACAATAATTGCAAATTCTGCTTTTTTTGTTCCATCAAGGATTTTGTCTTTCCACTTGTCGCCCCACTCAAGCGATTCCTTATCATAGAAGATAGAAATTCCCAGCGCTTTCAGAGATTGATACAGTTCCTCGACCAAATCTTCTTTATCTTTGTTCGCGTGCGAAATAAAAACATCATACTCCGGAAGCGTCCTTGCTTGATATTTGGGAACATTCACAGATTGGATTCCGTTCATTTTATCAATAAATTCCCGGTCACCTTGTATACTTTGTAAGCAAGTCATTAACTCTCCAACAGCATTGTTAGGGCGGTGGAAAAGCAATGTTTTCATTCGTTGCCCCAAAGGATGTTCTTTTAGATACTTATCGTTAAATATTTGCACGTCATTCATCCATTTAGAAGCTGCGTTGTCATTTTCTAAAAAGCCAATGCCAAGCGGAGAGTAAATGTCAGCAGCCTCCTGCAAGAGTAAATTGAGTTGTTCTTCAAAATCAGCCATCACACAACCTCCTTTTTGCCTGTCACATATTCATAGATAAGGGATTTTTTATAAGAATCAATAATCGCAAGCTGTTGTTTTTTGCTTGCAATTATCGACTCTATCCCTTTGCACACGCAATCAAGGCGTGCTGCGATATTTTTCTGCTCATCAAGTGGCGGTGCGACAATGTGCATCTTGGAAAGCTCGCAATAATTCAAGCCTTGACGAACACCATTGCCCATATTGTACAGAACCTTCATAACATCATAGGCGTACAAAAGGTAATGGAAATACTCCGGAACTACTTCTTTAGCAGCCTTTAATGTTACATATGCAGAAGTAATAATGCCATGTTCTTTAACAAGCCCTGTCCGCAGGCTACGCTTGTCATTCTGCAAATCTGTAAGCCGAAGAACAATATCTCCCGGTTCAATGATGTTATAGCCATTAAAACTGTCCGGCAGAAGTCCCTCAGATGTATTGATGTCTTTCCGAATCACTTTTCCATAGCTGAGTGACAACAAGTTCTGCTCTTGTCCGAGATAGTTTTTTTTCTTTCTTTCGGCAAAATAATAATACAAAGGGCGAACGTCCCAATGGACAGGAATATTTCCGACCCACTCAATACCGCTATCCTTCATTTCCACATCCGGGTTCAGTCCCTTGGTGACAGCCTCGGTAATGACGGAACGCTTGTACTGCTCTAATATTTCGATTTCTTTCTGGATGTCAGCCGAGATGGCATCAATTTCGGAACATTTGGAATCAAGGAAGTTGGCAATTACTTTTTGTTCACTTAATTGAGGACGATAATAAAATTGATTTTTAATTTTACTCTGACTAATGTTAGGCTGACCACCACCAATCGACTGACTCAAGAAATCTATTTTGCACATAGATAGCCAGTAATACATGAATTTCAAATCATTGTTGTTATCTGGTTTTATACAACAACAAGCCTGATTACTGCATGCATCAATTGTTGAAATCGCAATATTGCCAACAGATGCACCATACATAGCAACCACAATAAATGGTGCGGCGTATATTTGCAAGGCTGAAAGGTGTAGAGCTTTAGCTGATAAAGAAACTGCTGTATTACTTATATATGATGTTTTATATAGATCACCGCTTTGAATCCAGCAGATGTCCTCACTGTTATAATAGTCGATATTACTGCTTGTAGGAGTTGTTCCACTGCCAATAGAAGAAATCACATTTTTGATTTTGCATCTTTCCCATGTTGCAGGGACGTTCCCAATCCACTCAATCCCGCTATCTTTCATTTCACGCATAGTTCCACCACCTTACCCAAACAGCTTCGCAATGCGCTGGCTGACAGACTGCTCCAGTTCCATAAACTGCTTTGCCAATTCCTCGCTGGGTACAGGCTGCTCGTACTTGTAGAAATACTGCGTGAACGGAATCTCTGCGCCCGTCTTGATAACAGGCTTCTTGGCATCCACCTTTTCCTCCCAAAACGCCTTTGCATCTGGCACATGGGGCAGAACCTCCCGTGCCATATAATCATCGATGGATTCCTCATAAGGCACACGCTCGGTATCTTTGGAATCCTTATCATAGAGAATTGCGCCGTGCTTGTCTCTCTGGATTTCAGCATTTTTATCCATCACGGACAAGCCATCCGCAATTTTGTCCAGCAGCTTTTTATCATCGGTCACTTTTGCCAGTGCCTTGCGCAACACCGGCATAAAGACTTCCGGGGAAAGATAGATTTCATCCGAAACCGCGTCCTGCAAAACAGAGATAACAGCCTCGTAGATAGGCTTTTGCTCATACAGCTTGTCCAGCTTCATTTTGTCCTTGACGGAAATCTGTGCGCCCTGTTCTTCCAGTTCATCGACCTTGGCGGGGTCATATACGGAATTCAGTGTACCGTCCGCCAGCATCTGGTCAATGCGCTCCTCCGTAATGGCATAGCTGCGCTGCAGCGGCTGCATGACCGTGTACTCACGGTACAAAAATTCTTCTTTCTTGAAGATTTTGCAGTATTCGTTCTTTTCAAACGCCGTGTACAGTTTAACGATTTTGCTGCGGTCCTCCGGCAGAAGTTCGTTTTTCTTGTTGCCTGCCGCCTTGCGCAGCTTGTGGAAGATGCTGGTGGCATCAATCAACTGCACATAGCCCTTGCGTTCCGGGCGCTTGTTCTTGGACAAAATCCAGACATAGGTAGCGATACCCGTGTTGTAAAACAGGTCGGTGGGCAGTGCGATAATGGCCTCCAGCAAATCCTGTTCCAGAATCCAGCGGCGAATTTGGCTTTCGCCGGATGCCGTACCGCCTGTAAACAGCGGGCTGTTATTCTCGATAATCGCAGCGCGGCCAACCTTGTCATCCATCTTATCAATAGCCGACTGCATGAAAATCAGCTGGGAGTCGCCGCCGCTCGGCAGACCTGCACCCCAGCGACCCTTCTTGCCGCGCTTAAACTCATTGCGGACAGCATCCTCCTGCCCGGCCTTGGCGTCTTTTCCTGCCCACGGCGTGCCGAAGGGCGGATTTTCCAGCACGAAGCGCATCTTGATGTTGGGGAAGCAATCCTCTTTGAAAGTATCGGCATTGCGGAAGTTTTCAATGTTCTGCCCTTTAATCATCATCTCTGCCAGACCGACAGCGTAGGACTGGGGCATAAATTCCTGCCCGAACAGACGCACATCGGCACTGGGATTGTAGTGTTTGATAAAGCTGTACGCCGTGCTGAGCATACCGCCTGTTCCGCAGGCTTGGTCGCAGACAGTGACAACCTTGCCATCATCGAAAATGTCGTCACAGCCTTCGCTGATAAGCACAGCGACAAGGCACTTGATAATGTCACGACCTGTGTAAAACTGACCGGCATCTACATTCTGATAGAACTTGCCAATCAGATGCTCAAAGATATAGCCCATCTTGATACTGTCGTAGGTCTTAGGGTCCAAATCCAAGTCGGCAAATGCCTGCACCACGCTGAACAGACATCCGTCCTTATCCATCTTGTCGATGTGACTGAACATTTCAAGGCCATTGAAGATTTCCTGTACTTCGGCGGAGAAGCCTTGAATGTACACTTTGAAATTGGATTTAATGTTGTCCGGCTCGTTGCACAGTTCTTTCAGCGTGTAGGGCGAGGTGTTATAGAACTGATAGCCGGAAATGCGGTACATTGCCTTCGGCGGATAGTTCGGATTTTCTGCAAATTTGGCCAAAACTGCTTCCTTGTGCGGCTCCAAGGCACACTCCAAGCGGCGCAGAATTGTCATAGGAATAATGACATCGCCGTACTTATCCGGCATATAGGAGCCGCGCAGTTTGTTGGCGATGCTCCAAATAAAGTTTACTTCCGGGGTGACATCAATTGGGGATTCATCCCACAAAGCGTCAAAGGCAATTTTGTCCGACATTGTTTCCTCCGTTTGTTCCTCTCTCGAAAGATACTGCCTGTCTTTTTTCAACGGCTTCAAATCCAGCAAGACATGGCTGTATTCTTCCAGCCCGTAGCCTAACAGGTTTGGATATATGGATAAGGGAATTCCAAAATTATGGAGATAGATTTCAGGCGCGACATCAGTTTCAACCGCAGGTGTGTTAATTTTTGCAGTTGTTATGCGGTCAACCGTTGTAAAATACATTTCCTTATGTATCGCGTATTCTTCGTGAGATTTTTCGTTTGGCTCTTGCGCCGCAAAATAGTTTGCCATCATCGCAGCACCGTACAAAACGCGGGCGCGAATCTTCTTAAAAGATGCTGCGCGTGACCACCGTGCAGATTTACTTTTTTCATTTGACTTGGCACAATTCATCAAAGGTTTCTCCGCAGCTAATATGGCTTTTTCATATCTGCTGCGGTCAACGCCGTTGTACTGCTCTGCAAAGCGCACAACAGGCTCTTTCGCCTGAGTCATGCATTGCTGTAATTGCTCATACGGCAGGATGTTGTGCTTGTCACTGAGAATCCAATCATTTACCAGCTTGCACTGACCCGCAAGTTTGCGATAAATATCCATACCGGCTTCTTTTAGCCAATATGCAACGCCAATTCGAGGGAATGCATCCAGCACTTTTTTGAGAAGGATGTAGTCTTTGCTGTTGGTCGGAATTGCCTCGTCATCATTATCAAGCAGTGTCCAATTCCGCCGCAGTAAAGGATAATTCTTGCTATCATCGTTGCCTTTTTTGACCGTTTCCAATCCGTTCAGCAAACGCTTACGCACATCCAGCCGGTCTACCATAATTGTTTCGATAGGAAAATTTGTCTTGGCAAAATCAAATGCCGCGCTGTCTATGCTGGTAAAAACGCGTTGGATATTCTGCTTGTTCTTTAGCTTGCTCAAAAAGGCTTCTGCGGCTTTTGTATCCTCGTAGGGGAAAAATTCAATCAGTTTTTCAGTATCCACGTTCGCACATAGGCAGCAATCAGCTTGTTGCCCCTGCACATTCAATGTGATAGTGTACAAGCCGAGCGTAGAAATATTATCCCAATCGCGCTCTTTGTCATATTTATCCACTGCCTTGTCAAAGCATTTATCGACTGTATGCGGGGAAATATCAAATATTTCAGCAAGCGTATTTATCTCCATATGCATAGCCTGCTGCCCAAGATGTTCTTTCACTTGCAAGGTCAGCTTTTTGTCTTCTTTATCCACAAGTTTGGAATCATCCTGCATTCTAGCATTGTATGTTTTCTGCTCAGAATAGCAGTTATAGCAAAGCCAGCGTATGCGGCGCAAATAAAGCGTTGCCGGGTGAATTTCGTAGGTAGGTTTCCTTCCCTCGTGCGGGATTTCCACTCTGCAATAATGCGTCAGCTTGGATTCTGATACGCTGGCAATCGCATCCTCCAGATAGGGTGTACCACATTCCGGGCATTCGCCAACACTTTGCTTACACACCCAGTAGGCAGCGGGTTTTCTCCCACTGGATGGTTCATAACCGTAAATAGCATAATCATCCGGCAGGTCGATTTCCTTCAACCTTGCATTGTATTTAGCGGTATCAGCTGCTTTAAGAATCCGCTTCTCACGGATAAAGTGAGCCGACAGTTCCGGCTTCGGCCTTTTGGTTGACATCCTACACCCCCAACTCCCGCATTTGGGTACACTTATACAATATTAGAATTGTACCATAAATCCATAAAAATGGGAACCTTTTTCCAGTTACGTTGCCAAAAAACGTTCGTTGGGGCAGTATGTGGCAGGTATTTTCATAAAAGCTAAAAAGACAGCCTTTTTTAGAAACGAACTAAATCACTTGCCCCAAGCTGCCCCGGAAAGATTTACCCAAAGAAAAAGGAGCAGCCCACTTGGAAAATCCAAGCTAACTGCTCCCGGTTGCCGCTTACGAAACGTTTTTTTGCAACGTCATTTGAAGTAAAAGTTCTTATGCAGCCGCACGGCCCCGTCATCGCAAATAACAATGAGGTCATGTTCCAAGTGTGCGAGGTCTGCGGGCTTGATGATAGGCTGCGGCTTCTGGCTGGTATCGGCGACCAGCAGTGTGTGCTTTTCGCCTATCATTTTGGAGAAGTATTCCTGCGTTTCGGTGTCCTTGCAGCCGAGCAGAACGGTAAACTTAAAGTTGCCAAGCATGGCTTTCCGTTCGTCCTTACCGTAAATCATATCGAGGTCGGCCAGCGATTGGGTGAGCACCATAATACGGATGTGACGCTTCCGCAGTTTGCGCAAGGCCTCGGTGATTTGCAGCTTGCCGAACGAGGCAAATTCGTCAAGACAAAATAGAATCATCTGCTTGTGTTCCGGCGGTCTGGATGAAAAGTATTCCATCGACTGGGCCGTAATAATGCGCAGCAGGTCGCCATAGATTTTGAGTTTTTCGTCCGGGATGAAAATATAAATGCTGTTCTGCTCCAAAGTGGCCGGACAGATGGATTTCTCATAAGTCGGAACTTTTCTAAGTGCATTTTTAATTTTGCTGTTCGTTGCAAATAGTTTGAGCGCGTCATCTGCACTCTGCTTGCAGCCTGCGGTATTTTGCTCACTGGCCCCGGCAAAGGAACTAATATATGCGTTGGCTGCGGTGTTTTCCTGTTTGGCAATATCGTTCAGCAGGGAGCGCCAATCATGGCCGAGGAAAAACTCGCAGATTTCGATAAAGCCCCAGCCCATGCCATAGTAGCAGATAAGGGCTGCCGTTATCATCTTGCGCCCGTTTTTGGTGAAAAATACTCCCGCCTCGCTGTCGTTGGCCTTGTCCGGCAGCAGCAGATAGGCCAGCTGCTCCAAGCGCTCCTGCCGCTCGGTGTCATCCGGGGCCGCATCAATGGACGCAAACACATCATACGGAATACAATCCGCCGCCGTAGGGTCAAAAATAATTTTGTTTTCTGTATGCACATTAGCTGATATGTCGCCGGATATGTCAACAACAAGAGCCGTGCCCTGCCAACTCCGCAAAGTCGGAATCAGTAGGGCACTTGTCTTGCCTGTGCCGGATGGCCCCATTACGAGGATGTGCCCCTCGTCCTGTTCGGGGGAGTAAGCCATCAGACCAAATTTCTTGCCCAGCAACACGCCCTGCGCCTTTTCTTTGGGACGATAGACGATGTTTCTGCGGGCGAACGGATTAGGCAGATGATTAGCCTGCCCGCGCAGATACACCAGCAGTGCCAGCACAGCCAGCAGAATCAGTGTTGCGCCATATAGATAGCAGTTGATAATCCATACAATCTGTTTCATGGCCGTTCCTTAAAAGTGAAGTCCTTGTTCAATTTTGGATTCTCCAAAATATAGTGCGGGACGCTCTACTTCCTGCTGATATTCCTGTTCGCGTTCGACTTTCAGCTGCGCGACAGTGCGGTTGCCCCCCTGCCGCTTTGTTACGCCGGTCATAACGTGGGCATCTTCCAGACCGTGTTCATCCAGATAGCGTTGCAGGTCAGGATGAAAATTGCGCAGTTCGCGGCGGTCAAGCACATCGTTCGCACAGATTTTATAGCCCTGTTCGTGCTTCGGGTCTTCCTCAACAGGGATAAAACAGAAATGCAAATGCGGCTGGCCGCCCTCGTCATCGTGGACGATGGCTTGCACGACATTTTCCTTGCCATAACGATTTTCCAAGAAATCGTATGAAGCACAGAAAAAGTCATCATAGCGGGCAGGGTCTAAATCTTGCGGGGCTGTCACTATCCAGCCAACCATAACTTTTACATCGTCACGATTGTAACAGTACAGTTCCGATTTGCGCTGCAAAAAGTAATCGTACCCGGTCATGCCCCGGTCTGGCGACAGAACATAGTCGTGTTCCAGCCGCTCCGGGTCAATATCCCGGTTGCTCGAATGTTCGATTGTTCGCCGGTTGTGGCGAAGTTGATTGCGGACTGCGCCCGCACTAAACTTCATGGCACACGCCATCATAATTTCTCCTTTCTCGGCGGGGTTCATGCCCCATCCGATTGCGACTTAAAATGCAATGCAAAAGTAGGCAGTGCATTTAGTCTTCATCTGCTGTGTCATACAAGGTATGGCAGTTTCTGTGGAAACTCCCACCGCCCTTGTGGGCTTACCTTGCCAAAGGGGCGTGACCCCTCTGGACTCCCCGCTGCCAACAAGACCTGCTTGCCGCCAGTGGGGGCTGCGGCCCCCATCGGAACGACTTTTCGCCGTTCCTGCCCCCTTGGGTTTGCAGCCATCCGCCGTGATGCACTATCACGCATCACACCACTGCTGCCATGCTGCAAAATCAATGAGATGCAGCAACTTCAGGCCGTCATACCAGTCAAAGTCTTTCTTCGGTTCGTTGGTGTACACAATCGTGGACAGCACGTTATATACGATGGCTTCGTCCCAGATGTACTCCCAATTTGCAAGAACATCTTCCACCAGTCCGTCATATCCGTTCTTCGTGGGTACATAACCGGGAACACGCTCTTTCAGCAGTGCAACCACCCTATCCATATCCGACTGCACACATTCATTGCAGGTTGAAATTTTCCCGTTGTCTTCCGCGCCAAACGGGAAGCGTTCAAGAATCTGTTTTAGAATGGCGTTGTCACGGATAGGGTGCTTTCCCAGCCAACGGATTCCACGGGAGATGCTCTGTTTGACGAGCCACGCATTCAGCGTTCCGGCTTCATGCTCCTGAAGGATGAAGCCTGCTTCAATCCCCAGCTTTTCCGATACCGGCAGGAACTTGTCAAGGAAAGCGTTGTTGGCGAACTCGCTTGCGTCCACCTTTTCTTCCTTGACCACGCGGTTGAGCAGTGCATTGTTTGTTTCGGACAGTTTGATAGTAATTTTCATTGTTGTACCTCAACTTTCTTCTTAGCCCTTTGCAGGGTGCTTCTGGAAATGCCTGTCATGGCCTCTACCTGTTTATAACTATACTCACTTAGTAACCCAAGTGCGTGTTTCACCTGCAATGCCGTGAATTTTTGCGGGCGTCCATCCCGGAAGCCCGGTTTTGCCATTGCTGCCTGTCGGCCACTCTGAGTGCGCTCGATTATCTGCGCTCTTTCAAATTCAGCAAAAGCAAGCAGCATCGTTGCCACAAGCCGCCCCATAGGGGAGTTGTCCAACAGGCCCATATTGAGAATGTGGACGGCAACACCTTTATCCCGCAGCAAATCCACATACTGCAAGCCTTCCTTTGCTGACCTGCAAAACCTATCCATTTTGCAGACCACCAAAGTATCACCCGCCTGTAAGGATTTGCACAGGTTGTCAAATACCTGCCGTTCGTGAGCGCCGGACGCTGCCTCTCTTACAATGGTTGCAGTCGGATAGCGCTCCCTTATCTGCTGCTCCTGCTCGGCCAAAGAGGTTCCGGGCACCTGCCCTTTGGTTGACACTCGGATGTAGCCATAATAGGCCATTTTCATGCGCTCCTTTTGAATATAAGTTTTGACGCGGCCCAAATACCTGTTTTATGCGGGGCCACTTCTGCGCACCAAAAGTTCAAACTTTTGGGCTTTTTAAGGAAGGTTTGGACTTTGCGCCGTTTTCCGGCACAAACAGGGGAACGACGGGGGATTGTCCCAACCGCGCCCAGTATTATGGGCAACTCTCGGCTTTGGGCAAGGGGCTTTCGCGGCATATCCTCGCTCGGCTTCGGTATTCCACGTTTCCCTTGCCACAGCCTCTATTTGCCTCTCTTTTTGGTCGCCGGTTGGGGCCAATAATTTCCACCCCCGCCAAAGGCGATTAAAAGTGAACTTTGAAAGAGAGGTTTTCAAAATGAAAAAGACCGTCAAAACCAGCCGCGTTGCAGGACAGCTTGAAAAAATGTATCGCCTGCTGAACGCCAGATTTTTCAATGGGGAACTGCCCGAAGTTGTCATCAGCCTAAAAAAGACCGTGGGCGCTTATGGGCATTTCACTTGCAGTAAGGTTTGGCAGGCAGGAGACGAGCGGCGGTATGAAATCAACATCAGCAGCGCCACACTTAGCCGCCCGATAGAAGACACTTGCAGTACGCTTTTGCATGAGATGTGTCATTGTCTGGCGGCAGAAAAAGGTATCAAAGATACCAGTGGTTCCGGAAACTTTTACCACAATCGGAAGTATAAGGAGATTGCCGAAAGCCACGGGCTTTGCGTTGAGAAGCATCCAAAATACGGATGGACGATTACAAGCCCCGGACTTCCTTTGCTGGATTTCATCGAGGAACAGGGCTGGCAAGACCTTCAGATGTGCGAGGCGGTCAGCCTGTGGGATGTAATTGGAACACTCCCCAAAGGGGCAGGCAACGGAACCGTCACCAAGACCAAGAAGCCCAGCAGCACCCGCAAATATATTTGCCCCTGCTGTCACCAGAGCGTAAGAGCCACAAAAGCCGTGAACATCATTTGCGGTGATTGCATGGAGAAGATGGAACCCGCCGAGTAAGCAACCATCGGACAGAGATAACAGCCGAGTGAGAGTAGGCAATTTTATAATGCACTTTTTAAGATGAAGGGATTTCAAATGAACTGGAAATATGATTATTATAATTGCCCCGATGACCCGGATACCGGCGTTCCTGCCTGCGGTGACCTGCCGGAATGTAAAAGCTGCGAATGGTATCACCTCATTACTTCCGCGCAGAAATGCACAACTACATAAACAAAAAAGCAGAGAGTCATCCGTAAGAGGATAACTCTCTGCTTTTTGTAAAGCCTTTTCTGCACAAGTTTGGTGTCAATGTGGTGTCAAATCAGCCAAACGCGGTTGATAAAAGGCGTAGAATCAATGCTTTTTAGTCGATGGGCTTCATCGTGGGGAACAGCAGAACATCGCGGATGGAGGCGCTGTCGGTCAGGAGCATGACGAGACGGTCAACGCCGAAGCCGAGGCCGCCCGTGGGGGGCAGGCCGTATTCCAAAGCGGTAACATAGTCGTAATCAACCTGGGCTTTGCAGTTGGGCTCGATGGCCTTGCGCTCAGCAACCTGGCGCTCAAAACGTGCTTTCTGGTCGATGGGGTCATTCAACTCGCTGAATGCGTTGCCATACTCGGTGCAGTCAATGAAATACTCAAACCGCTCAGTAAACGCCGGGTCATCGGGCTTGCGCTTGGCCAGCGGGCTGATTTCGACAGGATAATCATAGATAAAAGTAGGCTGGATGAGCTTATCTTCAACAAATGCATCAAAGAACTCTGCCAGGATCGCACCCTTGGTCGGAACTTCGGGCAGCTCCACATGGTGCTCCTTAGCAGCGGTGATGGCATCCTCATCGGTTTTCCAGTCATTGAAATCAACACCGGAATACTTCTTGACGGCCTCCACCATGGTCAGGCGCTCCCAGTGGCCCAAGTCGATCTGCTTGCCCTGGTAGGTGATCTCCATGCTGCCGCAGACCTTGAGAGCCAGGCGTTTGTAGAGCTCTTCCACCAGATCCATCATGCCGTGGAAATCAGTGAATGCCTGATACAGCTCAATGGTGGTGAATTCGGGGTTATGCTTGGGGTCCATACCCTCGTTGCGGAAGATACGGCCAACCTCATATACACGGTCCATGCCACCCACGATCAGGCGCTTGAGGTAAAGCTCTGTCTCGATGCGCAGCACCATATCCATATCCAGCGTATTGTGATGGGTATAGAAAGGACGGGCAGAAGCGCCGATTTCAAACGGGGTCAGGATGGGGGTATCGACCTCCAAAAAGCCCTTTTCGTCCAGGTAAGCGCGGATCTCTTTCAGGATCTGGCTGCGCTTGACAAAAGTATCCTTGACTTCGGGGTTGACGATCAGGTCAACATAGCGCTGGCGGTAGCGGGCTTCACGGTCAGTCAGGCCATGGAACTTTTCGGGCAGAGGCAGCAGACTCTTGGAAACCAAGGTCAGCTCATGCACGCGCACGCTCAGTTCGCCCATTTTGGTGCGGAACACTTCGCCGGTGCAGGCAATGATATCGCCCACATCCATCTTTTTGAATGCGGCGTATGCTTCATCGCCCAGCAGATCACGCTTGACGAAGATTTGGATATCACCTTTCGCATCGCGCAGGTGGGCAAAGCTGGCCTTGCCCATAACGCGCTTGGACATCATACGGCCAGCCAGGCTAACCATACGGCCGGTATCTTCCTCAGCGGGCAAATCTTTATATTCTTCTTTCAAATCAGCAGAGAAAGCATCCTGCTTGCATTTGGTGATGGTAAACGGGTCGTGGCCGGCGGCCTTGAGGTCGGCCAGCTTCTGACGCCGTACTGCCGCTTCCGATGCGGCGTTCTGGGGGGCGGACTGCTTGTTCTGTTCCATGGCGCAGGTTCCTTTCCTGTTTTTATATCCGGGGGTGATCAGCGGCTGCGGCTGACACCCAGAATGGTGTATTCCAAAATATTGCCGTTGGGCAGGGTAACGTCAACCTTATCGCCAGTCTTGTGGCCGATGAGGGCAGCGCCGACCGGACTTTCATCGCTGATACGGCCCTGGTCGATGTCGGCTTCGGTAGAACCGGTGATATCATACTCTTCAGCTTCGTCCGGCTCATCGCCCTCTGCCAGGATGCGCACATGCATACCGATAGAAACGGTATCCAGGCTCAGGTCACTGTCGTCCATGATGCGGGCAACCTTCAGGGTAGCTTCCAGGTCAGCAATGCGGGCTTCAACCACAGCCTGCTCTTCCTTGGCGGCATCGTATTCCGCGTTCTCAGAAAGGTCACCGTAACCACGGGCAACCTTGATCTTTTCAGCAATCTCGGAACGCTTGACAGTTTTCAGGGTGTCCAGTTCTTCTTCCAGCTTTTTATAACCCTCATGGGTAACAACAACTTCTTTGGCCATTGTCAATGTCTCCTTAGCAATTAAAAAGTCGTGCGGCCCGGTGGGAGCCGCACTAGTTTTAATATTTTATCGTTTTTTCCTGTCGCTGTCAAGTAGATTTTAGCGTTGCGGCTCTGTTTTTCCTTTCAGGAAAGCCACACTGCGCCGCTGTTTTTCAAATGGCGGGTTCTGGGGGGTTCGACGGTGCAAATCACTGCTTCCGCCATACATTTTCAGCATTTCTGCGCTGTTTTTTGCTTTGTTTTGTCTGAACCATCTGCTTTTTAACCACTTCATATTGACCATTGGCGTAAAACGTGGTAACATGTAGATGTTATATAGCATGCTGGCGCAGGGATACTGTTGCCGGCGGTTTTGCATGTATGTATGGTTTTTGTGCCCATTGGATATATTATTTTATGCAAAAGGGAGGTTTTGCGCCGTTGAAGCGTTTTTTGTGTGCGGTGATCGTTGCTGCGCTGCTGTTGTTCTGTGTTGCCTGCGGCAGCCATGCGGCCGTCTCCGCTGATTCGATCGCAACTGCCGCACCCACGGCATCCTCATCCCGCAATATTCGCAGCGAACCTATTACCGTAAACAGCACCGTGGCTGACGCTGATACCGTGAACAATGCACAGACCGCAGCCCCCACTACGGAAGCAACCGAAGCTCCTGCGGAAAGCGAGGCCGAAGAGGTGGATACCCCCGCTACCGGGGATTTTCCGGTGCCTTACCTGGCTGCTGTGCTGGGGTTGATTCTGGTTTGTTCCGCGGGCCTGGTTATGCTCAAGCGTATCTGATTTTATTCGTCCATTCCAAAAGGGAGGCCGCGCGGCTTCCCTTTTTTTTACCTTATTTTATGCAAGGGGGTGTTTTTCTATGCCACGCCGTTTTCCTCGCCTGCGGGGGGACAGCCGCTTGTATCCGTTTGCTGCACGCACGGCGCTGCGGCGGCGCCAAAAGCACCGGGCCTGGGCGCTGCGCCTTTGCGGCGCTGCGGTGCTTTGCCTGGCTGCCGGGCTGATCCTGCGGGATACTGTATTCCGCGGCGGCCAGCCAGAAGCCCCGGTCACCACCGCGGAGTCAACGGAGCAGCCCTCCCCCACCCCGATTGCCATTACCCCGCGGGCCGCAACGGTGGATGTGCTGGCCGCCGCCGAAAGTGCGGACAGTGATGTCCACTCTTCCCCCGCGCCGCATCCAAGCCCGGATGCCGCCCAGGCGGCGGATATTCTGCCTCAGTATCAGGAGCTTTACGCCCAGAATCCCGACCTTGCAGGCTGGCTGTGCATCAACGGCACCAACATTAACTACCCTGTGGTTCAGGCAGACAACAGTTATTACCTGCGCCGCGGGTTTGACCGACTGTATTCCACCGCCGGAACGCTGTTTTTGGATGAGCGCTGCCGCCTTGCCACGCCAAACGCCGCCGGAACGGCCAATGCCCTGATTTACGGCCACAACACTGCCAGCGGCAGCATGTTCAGCCAGCTGCTGAACTATGCGGACAAAGCGTTTTACACCGCCCACCCTACCTTTCAGTTTGATACGCTGTACGAAGAAGGCACCTGGCAGGTTGCCGCTGTGCTGCGCACTGAGCTTGGCGCGGATACGCTGCCCTACTATTCCTTTTTTGATGCTTCCACGCAGGAAGAATGGCAGCAGCGCGTGGATGCCATTCTGGAACTTTCGCTTTACGATACCGGCGTTGTGCCCCAATATGGGGACCAGCTGCTGACCCTTTCCACCTGTGGCGTTGCCACCGTTACAACCAACAGCCGCTTTGCCGTGCTGGCCGTAAAAATAAACTGAGGTGCATCTATGAGCATTCTGGCGCAAATCATTGGTCTTGCCTGCCTGCTGTTCTGGGGGTTCTGGCTTTGCTGCAAGCTGCGGCTGCCCGCCGGGTTTGCCCCGCTGTGCGGGCTGTGCTTTTGCATGATAGTGCTGCAGCTGGCTGGCAGCTGCAACCAGCTTTGGCTGGGGGCCCAGCTGCTGCTTGTGGGGGCTGTGCTCACCCTGGCGCAGCGTCGCCGTCACGAAATTTTGCCCCAGCTGCTCTCCCCGGGTGTGCTGGCCTTTTGCAGCGCTGCTGGGGTGCTGATGGCGGTGTTCGCCATCCGGCAGCCGGAATTCCAGACCTGGGATGAATTCAGCCATTGGGGTATCTACTTCAAAAGTGTATTTTACCAGCACCGTTTTGCCGTGTGGGATACCACCCGCAGCCTGGCCCATCAGGCATACCCGCAGGGCCTGCCGGGGCTGTACGCCCTGTTTGCGCTGCCCACCGCCCAATACCGGGAAGCGGATGTACTGTTTGTCACTGCGCTGCCGCTGGCTGCGGCGGCTTCTGCCCTGTTTGCCCTGCCGCAGGTCACAGCCCGCCGCCCGCGCATCGCTTATACTGTCTGCGCCTGCCTGGCCGCACCGGCGCTGTTTTGGCTGTTTGCCCCCGATACCCCCTATACGACTGCTTATATGGACGCCCCGGTGGGCGCCCTGTTTGCTGCGGCGCTTTGTGTTATCCTGCTGCCCTGTGCTGCTAACAGCCGCGTGCAGCGCGGTCTGGCGCTGGCATTCCTGTGCGGCGCATTGACCACTGTAAAAGAGATTGGCACCGTGTTCGCGCTGTGTGTGGTGGGCATCTGGTTTCTGCAATGCCTGCTGGATGCGCTGCGGGATAAGGGCGGCTTCCTGCTGCCCTTTACCACTGCGCTGCCCTGCTTTGCCATACCGCTTGCCTGGAAGCTGCTGCTGAAAGCCCTGCACCGGGCCGATGACCAGTTTTCCTCCATGGGGCCGGGATACTTTTTGCAGTGCTGGCAAGAGGCCCGCACCGGTTTTGACCGCTACTTTTACGATGTGTGGGACCGCTACTATGCCCGGCTGCGCAGCTATCCGCTGCTGTTTGGGGCCAGCACCTTCAAGGTGGGCTGTTTGTGCGCTGCGGCCGCGGTGTTGCTTTTAATCGTTCTGATCTGGGCCATGGGGCGGTGGCAGGGGCTGCGCACGGCGCTGCCGGGGCTGTGCATGATCTTGTACTGGCCGCTTTATCAGGGCATGTTGTTCTATGTGTACATCTGCGGCATGAGCCCTTATGAGGCACTGGAGATGGCCAGCTGGGAGCGGTATTTCTGCTGCTTTTTCCTCGGCTGGATCAGCGTGCTGGAAGGCGAAGCCCTGCTGGCCGGGTTTGCTGCGGCCCACCGCCTGCCGCGAATGGCCGGGCATGCGGTGCCCGCCATTGTTCCCTGCCTGCTGGTTTGCAGCACGCTTTGGGGCATCTGGCAAGCGGGCGGTGCTGCATCCCTCTTCTGCCTGCCGAAAGCCGACTGGCGCACCGAGCAGCAACAGATCGCTGCAGACATGCTAACCCGCATGGACGGCGCACAGAATGGCAGCATTTGGCTGCTGAGCGCCGACGACTCGATGGCCGTGCAGAACATGTGGTACTACCAGTACGAGCTGTACCCCGCCGTTACCGCGGTGGAAGCCCAGAGCAGCGAAACTGATGTGGATCTCGGCTACAACATCGGCGAGCATGATGTGACCTGGCTGGTGCTGTTTGGCGTAACCGATGATTTTACCGCACGTTACGCTGATCTGGCCGATGATGGTCTGCGCAGTGCCCAAAGCACCGCCCCGGCGCTGTACGCCGTAACCAATGTGGATGGACGGATTTATTTGACGGCAAAATAGAAACAGGCATGTGCCGCATACGGGAGATGGTATTCTCGCCGTGCGGCACATGCCTTTTGCTTTGTTTTATAGTTCACACTCCATGGGCAGGTAAGCGCCATTTTCGTTCGGGGTGCGCTGGCCGGTCAACGCAAAACCGTTTTTCTGCCAGAAGGCTTTGCTTTGGGGGTTGCCCTCGTCGATGGCAAGGCGCAGTGTTTTGAATTGTTCGGCCCGCAATGCCTGCTTGCAATCTGCAATCAGTGCGCTGCCGGTACCCCTGCCCTGTTGGGCAGCATCCACCATAAATAGGCCGATGTATGCGGTGGCCGGGTTGGGGTAGCCGGTGATCAGATCCATCATCGCGGCCAGCGTTTCACCGTCATAAAAGCCGATAAAATATTTATCCGACAACGTTTTGCCCGGCGGAACAGCCTGCAGATCATCCAGAATGCTGGCTTTGGTGGCCATGGGCGGGTGGTAGCGGTAGAACTGCGGGTTGCCGCTGCACAAAGCCAGCATGGCATCCACATCTGTTTCCATCAGCTGCCGGACGGTGTACCGGCGGGAAAGGGATTGCAGCTGCATGAGGTTCTCCTTTTCTGTTTTGATTCTATTCTTGGGTGGGGCGTATCTTGTTTTTTTGGTGGTATTTGCTGTATTCCGGGGTAGAATATTGGGCAAGGCCCGTCATGCGGGACGATGCAAGCATCGTCCCCTACAAATAGGGTTGGGTTTGTTGCAGGTTTTATAATATGCAATACGGCAAGGCTTCGGCGGGATGAGAGTCCCCCGCCCCACTTACCACTTAATATATCACCGCCCTCCCCACACCGCAACGCTTTTCCCCTTGCAATTTTGCGGCAAATCCGCTATGATGAAACACGAGAAATTTTATGGCCGGGGCGGCGCCGCGCTGCCCTGTGCCAATGATGAAGGAGATCCTGTTATTATGGCATTCAAATATGAAATCACCGAGCGCATTGCTGTTCTTTCCACCAACTCCAGCGGCTGGGAGCGCCAGCTGAACCTGATCAGCTGGAATGACCATGAGCCGAAGTACGACATCCGTGACTGGTCCCCGGACGGCAGCAAGATGGGCAAGGGCATCAGCATGACCAAAGAGGACCTGATTGCCCTGAAAGGCATTCTTGATGACATGGAGCTGTGATGGAAGATTATCGCGCACAATTTATTGACATTTACAACAAGAATGTCACCCGCCCCGGTGCGGACCGCCTGCTGAAATGGCTGGAGGGCACAGACTTTTTTACCGCGCCCGCTTCCACCAAGTTCCACGGTGCATGCGAGTGCGGCCTTGTGATGCACAGCATCAATGTGTACAACGCCATGATGCAGCACTTTTTCACGGAAGGGGAAGATAACCCCGAAACTTTTGCGGTGTGCGCCCTGCTGCACGATGTATGCAAGGCGAACTTTTACAAAGTCAGCACCCGCAACGTGAAAAATGATGCTACCGGTCAATGGGAGAAAGTTCCTTTTTATCAGGTAGCCGACCAGCTGCCCTATGGCCACGGTGAAAAGAGCGTTTATCTCATTGAGCACTTCATGCGCCTAAAAACCGATGAAGCCATTGCCATCCGCTGGCATATGGGCGGTTTTGACGATGCGGTGCGCGGCGGCAGTTTTGCGGTAAGCGATGCTTACAACCGCTACCCGCTGGCCGTCAAGCTGCACGCTTCGGACCTGATTGCCACCTATCTGATGGAGCAGGGCACCAGCAATGTGGAAAACGGCCACCCAAAAACAAAATAATTGATAGCAGAAACGGCACAGCCTTTTTACCGGGCTGTGCCGTTTATCTTAGGCAACACCGCACAATTCCCGCCTTGCGGCTTAAGCACCGCTCCGGCAGCTGCGGCACGGCATCTGCGTTGCCAAAATGCTCGATAATGTCGGGTTGCGGTACCCGCATCGTGCTTCGGGGGCAAAAGCCCCTCGCACTCTGCGACCGCTGCCCCTGCTTCGGTTCGCTGTTTCCGCCACTGGCGGCGCTCACCTTTGCAGCATCCAGTATTATCTGCGCTTTTGGCTTGGCATCTGCCGCACCTCGCTCGCCGTATCGGCACTTAGAATTATGCGGTATTGCCCTTATTGCTTACTGCACGCTTTGCATATATTCATCAATTCTCTGGCTGAAGATTTCCGGCCAGCGGGCGTCGTATTCGGCAAACACCTGCTTGAAGTAATCGGCTTCCTCTGCATCCGGCCGGGCTGTGCGGCGGTAGCAATACAGGGTAATGCCGTCCAGCGGGAACTCGGTCACATATTCATAATGGACGGCAGCAGGGCTTTGGGTGCGCAGCGCTGCGTTGATGGGGCCGACAATGCCGCCCTCATCCACACGATCGGTCACCATCACATATTCTGACGTCCAGATTCCCGTGGGGAAGCCATGGGTGGAGGGCACACTGCTCTCCCACAGGATCATCGTTTGCAGCTGGGGGTGGGCCGGGTCACTGTAGGCAAAGGTAGTGCCGCTGTAACCATTGGAATCCATATTGATGTAAACAGTCTGGTCCTCGGTGCAATGCTCCAGCACAAAATCTGTCACGGCGCGCATCTGGGCCAGGTCGGTGCGGCGGGTCAGGTCCAGGCTTTCGCTGCTCAGGGCCAGGGTCTGCACGTTTTTACCGGGCAGACGCAGGGCGTTGCCGAAGTTGACCACCAAAAATACGGCCAGAACACCCGCCGCAGCATTGCGCAGCCAGGGCTTTGCCTTTTGCTGGGTCAGTTTGGCGCACAGGCCAAACAGCATCAACAGGTAAAAAGGCGCAAGGATCAGGCTCTGGTGGTCGCCCAGGGACTGGGTACGGGTAAACAGCACCATCGCCCCCAGGCTGGCCGCGGCGGCTACAATAGCCTGTACACGGGTGCTGCGGCAATACAGCAGCCACACCAAGCCTGCCGCGCAGAGCACCAGCCAGATCAGTCCCTGGGTGCGCAGCTGGCCCAGGCAGTTGTTGCCAAAGCCGCCGCCGTAGTAAGCGCCGTAAATATCGGCGTAGTCGGTTGTCAGGATGGTTTTGAAGGTGGGCAGCAGCGCCCCCACGATGATCACAGCGCTGGGCACGCCGAACAGCAGCATATGTTTGAGGGTACTCCCCAGCGTTTTGCGGCGCACCGCCCCCACCAGCACCGCCAGCACATACACAGCATAAAACGCCAAGATCCAGAACATGTACCAGCGCCGGGTCAGGATCAGGGCAAACGTTGCAGCAAAAATTGCCAACAGCCGCGGCCAGGGCAGCGTTTCAAACCGGTAATCCGCGCACAGCAGGGCGATCACTGCGGCAAAAGTCAGGCCAAAGGCATCCGGCATGCCGTGGGTGGCAGGCCACAAAAACATGGGCCACAGCACCATAACCGCCATACACAGCGGGTAATACAGCGCCGTATGGCAAGCGGGCAACTGCTGGGCCAGGTATTTTGCGCCCATCAGCAGCGCAAACCACATGGGCACAAAGCAGGTGATGGCATAGCACACCATAAACGCATTGATGCTGCGCCCGGTAAAGAGATACGGCACACTGATAAAGAGATTCATGAACATCTTATAGTCCGCCGTCAACAGGCTTTCCAGCAGCACATGAATGCCGTAAAATCCGCTTTGACCAAAGCTGCCGAACAGCAGTGTCTGCTTGGCAAAATAGTTGATCGCGTCATCACTGTACACCGTTTGGCGGTAGCACACCAGTGCAGCGATGACCGCAACGCCCACAGCGGAGCCAGCCAGCCAACTGCGCAGGAACGTTTTATCCTGTGCTACCCTCTGACCGGGGAACACCGTCTGCCAGGTAAAGTGCAGCAGCAGGCACAGCCCGCCCATGCAGACAGCCCACATCAGCACCACCAGCAGCATGCCGCCATAGGCTGTGATCACACCGCCCACCAGAATGGCACACAGCAGCAGCACGCCATACGCCAGCCAGCGTGGACCGGCCGGGAGTGCGCGAAGGTTCGGGAACTGAATTTTTCCCATCGGGGGCCTCCTTTCGCCCTTTATTTGTTTATACAATTTGTTTATATAAAATCGTTTTATACAAATCATTTATTTTGTTCGTGTTGTCCTGCTCTTGTACAACCCTTATGCGGCTTATTTCACAGGGGGGAACAGTTACACTCCACGCAGTCACACAACACTGCGGGCATCCGGCACTTCCACACTTTGCAGGTCAAATACAAAAGCAGCCCGCGAAACCAAGGCTCCGCGGGCTGCCGGGTTATGTATTTACTTTCTTGCGGCCGCCGGCTGATTCAAACGTTCCAGCTCGGCATTCAGGTCCTGGCTCACACTGCGGCGGGTATCACCTGCGCGGCGCAGGCGGTGGGTGTTTGCATTATTGGCCTGCACCTGCGGCTGGCTGCGCACAGGGCGCACCCGTTTGGCAGCTGGCTGAGCAGACTTATTATGGCGCACCTTTGCCTGGGCAGCGGGGCAATTTTCCTTTGCGGTGTTCTCTCCAAAGTGGCGCAGCTCCGCACCAAAGGCTTCAAAATCTGCACCGGTTGCATCCAGTGCCTGATAAATTGCCGTGGTGGCATCATCCAGATCCGCAGTGGCGGCGCTCAGGCGTTCATCCACGCGGGTCACACGCTCACGCAGCATGGCAAGGCTTGCGGCCAAATCGCGGGCATGCTCTGTCATGCGGCCCTGCTGCTCTTCAGCCTGCTGTTTCAGGCGTTCTTCGGCCGCATCGGCTTTCAGGCGGGCTTCCATCAAAATCTGACGGGCCTCAATGCGGGCTTCCTCGGTCACATCAGCCTGGGGTGCCTTCGGTTCCGGGGCCGACTCCGGCTTTTCCTGCGGGGTAGGCTGAGGTGCGGGGGCCGGTTCCTGCTTGGGGGCAGGCATACCGCCTTTGGGGATCATCGCCTCGTATTCAGCAATCTGCTTTTCGTACTCGTCGATCTGTTTTTGCAGATCGCGGCAACGGAACTGCCATTCCACCACAGCCTGCTGATTTTCTTTATTGCGGCTCAGGTTTGCCGTGGCGCGCTCTTCTACCGATTTGGCACGGGCGACCACCTCGGCAGCCGATTTTTCCGCAGCTTCGGCGCGCTGGTTAGCAGCTGAAAGATCGCTTTGCAGCTTTTCCACACAGGCACGTGCAGCGGACTGTTCAGAGCGCATTTTATCCAGCTGGGCCTGCAGCTGGGCAATCTGCTCTTCCTGCTCTGCGCTGTGCTGCCGGTTTTCGTTATCCAGTGCATTGAGGTAAGCCAGCACATCATTTTTATCAAAGCCCCGGAACGTGGTTCGGAACCCTTTTTCCTGCAGGGCTGATAAGGTTTGGCTGCTGGGCATAGCTTTCCTCCTAAACTGGTCAGCGGGCCGTTTTGTTTTTTATGCGAGCATGCCTGCCCGCAGCCGCAAAGGATAGAGAACGCGCAGCGATCAGGAACGCTTGTTCAGGATGCTGAGCAGATCGTTGAAGTAATCACCGTCATCTTCGCTGCTGTCATCTTCCTTGGCAGCGGGGGCGGTGGAAACCGGGGTGTCAACATTGGGGTTGAACACATTGCTGAATACCGGGTTGGGGATGACCGGATCAGCGGCCGGGGCCGGGGTCGGGGCGGGAGCCGGAGCAGGTGCAGCGGCCGGGCGCGGTGCAGCCGGGGCAGCAGCAGGTGCAGCGCCTGCGGCAGCGCGCTGGGCGTTCACAACAGCCTGGATGGGCTCGTCCACGCCAGGCGTGCTTTCAAAGCCGGTAGCCACAACAGTAATGCTCATCTCATCCTGCAGGCGCTCGTCAAACGCAGTACCCCAAATGATGTTCGCATCGGGATGTGCGCTCTGGGTGATCATGGAAGCAGCAGTCTCAACATCGTCCAGGCCGATATCCGGGCTGGAGGTAATGTTGATGATAACGCCGCGTGCACCGGCAATGCTGGTTTCCAGCAGCGGGCTGGAGATTGCAGCCTTGGCAGCGTTTTCTGCCTTGCCTGCACCCTTGGCAACGCCAACGCCCATGTGGGCAAAGCCGGCATCCTTCATGATGGAACGGACGTCAGCAAAGTCGAGGTTGATGAAAGCGGGAACATTGATCAGGCTGGAGATGCTCTCAACGCCCTGGCGCAGCACGTTATCGGCTGCTTCAAAAGCGTTCATCAGGGTGATCTTTTCCTGGCTGATGAGCTTCAGCCGCTCGTTCGGGATCACGATCAGGCTGTCTACATGCATCATCAGGTTGGCAATACCCTGTTCGGCCATGCTCATCTTGCGCTTGCCCTCAAAGGCAAAGGGCTTGGTGACAATACCGACGGTCAGGATGCCCAGGTCATGGGCCGTTTCGGCCACGACCGGTGCAGCGCCGGTGCCGGTGCCGCCGCCCATGCCAGCGGTGATGAACACCATCTGGGCACCTTTCAGTGCATTGGCGATCTCATCCTTGCTTTCCTCCGCTGCACGCTGGCCGACCTCCGGGTCAGCACCAGCGCCGCGGCCCTTGGTCAGCTTTGCGCCAAGCTGAACCTTCTGGGTAGCCTTGGAGTTGACCAGTGCCTGCTGGTCGGTATTCATTGCTACAAATTCAACGCCATTCAGGCCAGCTTCAACCATGCGGTTCACAGCATTGCCGCCGCCGCCGCCAACACCGATAACCTTAATGTTGGTTACATTCTGCATCTCTTCATCGAGAACGAACGCCATAAGTGTATCCCCCTAAAGAATATAAAATTGCAAATGCAACAGGGCCGGATTTCCGCCAGCGGACACACTGACCCCCATAAAGGAAGCGCCGCCCTACCCCCCAAACTTTGCTTACGCGCGTTGCGGTGCAGCCAGCTCTTCCTAAGATATCGCATATAACTGTTTATAAGGATAACAAATTTTGCGAATAATTTCAATACCCACACGCTAAAAAGCCAAAAAATAGATGCTCGCATTTATTTGTATCACAAAAAGCCCCGCCGGTTTTGCGGGGCTTTGGTGAATTATGACAATATTTTTACAGTTTTTTCGTCTGTCTGCCAGCTTCTGTCCCGGTGCGGCCTGCCCGGCAGTCGGCCCCCAGGCGGCGCAGATCTCCCGCCAGGTCGGCATAGCCGCGCCGGATATGTCCGGCATCCAGCACCCGCACGCAGCTCCCGTCCCCCACACCAAGGCCCGCCAGCACCAGTGCTGCCCCGCCCCGCAGGTCTGGTGCAGTCACAGTGGCACCATGCAGTTTTGCGCTGCCGCCAAGGTACAGCAGCCGTCCCTCGCTGCGGGCATCAGCCCCCAGGGCGGCAAAGCCCTGCGCACAGGCAAAGCGGTTTTGGAACAGGCCGTCATAAATGCGGGATGCTCCCTCCGCCCCCAGCAGCACCGCTGCAGCCAGCGGGGCAGTATCTGTGGCAAGGCCAGGGTAAGCAGCCGCTACAAGTTCCTGACCGCCGCGCAGCTTTGTATCCTGATCCCGCGTGATGCTAAACTCATTTTCCCCGCGGGCAACCTCGCAGCCGCTGCCCTGCAAAAAGTCCAGAAACGCCGCCAACCACACCGGACTGCACTGCGTTACCGTCACCCGCCCGCCTGCAATGGCGGCGGCTGCCGCATAAGTCGCTGCGGCAATGCGGTCCGGCAACACGGTATGCACACAGCCGTCCAACAGCTCGCCGCCGGTACCTCGGATGCAGACCACCGGCGTACCCGCCCCCGTGATCTTTGCCCCGCAGGCGTTCAAAAAAGCGGCGGTATCCGCAATTTCCGGCTCGCACGCCGCACCGCGCAGGGTGGTAACGCCCGCCGCACAGCAAGCCGCCAGCATCAGGGTCAGGGTTGCTCCCACGCTGGGCAGGCGCAGAGCAAAATCCGTACCACGCAAAACTCCGTGGCGGCGCAGCGCCACGCACTCTGCCGCCGCGCACACCTGTGCCCCCATGGCCGTCAGCCCGGCCAGGTGGATATCAATGGGCCGCGGCCCCAGTCTGCACCCGCCGGGCAGCGGCAGCTCTGCCCAGCCCGCGCGGGTCAACAGCGGTGCCAGGTAAAACACCGACCCCCGCATAGCCCCCGCCAACGCCGTGGGCACCCGCCCGCTGATCTGCCGGGCTGGCTGGGTGACAAGGTCCTGCCCGGCCCAGGCCGCCCCACTGCCCACAGCCCGCAGCAGATCCAAACTGGTCTGCACATCCCGCAGCAGGGGCACCCGGCGCAGGGTGCAGGGCTGCGCACACAGCAGCGTTGCCGCCAAAAGGGGCAGCACACTGTTTTTGGCCGCTGCCGGGCGGATGCTCCCCCGCAGCGGGTTCCCGCCTGTTACTTCGATATATTCCATTGCCGCACCGCCCCTCTTTGTTCCCACACCAAAGCGCCCTTTTCTATCATATGCCGCACCCGCACAAAACAGCTCTGTTCCACGGGTTTTACAGCAAAATCGGCTGCAGCTGCACCCCGCGCAGAGCGGCTTCCAGCGTATCCGGCAGCTGGGTAAAATCCGCTTTCAGGCTGCAGGGCTTTTTGTAGCTGTCGTCCTGGCCAAAGGGAATGAAATAATAATTTTTGCGCTGCAGCAGCGCCGCCAGCGCTCCCACGCTGCCGGAAAGCCCATCGTTGGTGGATACCCCGATCACCACCGGCCTGCCGCCGCGCAGCATGCTTTTGGCCGCCAGCGTGACCGGCGTTGCGCTGATGCCCGCCGCCAGCAGCGCCATCGTTGTGCCGGTACAGGGAGCAATGACAAGTGCCTGTGCCATATGCTTGGGGCCAAGAGGTTCCGCTTCCCGCAGATCCTCCAGCGGGCGGTGGCCGGTGGCTTCCTCCAGGCGCTGCTTCCAATCTGCCGCGTGGCCAAAGCGGGTATCCAGCGCCGACGCCGCATAGCTCAGCATCGGCAGTACTTCCCACCCGCAGGCGCGCAGGCGGATGATTTGCGGCAGAACCGTTTCAAATGTGCAAAAGCTGCCGCACAGGGCAAACACCACCGTGCGCGGCGGTTCCAGGCTGGAATTCATCAGCTCACTCCCCTTTCGCTGCGGGCCGTGGCGGCACGCTCCTGTAAAATCACTTCCACGGTATGCGCCACCAGCGCACCGGCGGTTTCGGGCGCACAGCGGGCGGGCAGGCTCAAGGCATGTTCCGCACGCAGGCCCAGTTCCCGCGCGGCGGCAAAATCCGTTCCGCCGGGGCGGCTGGCAAGGTCCAGGATCAGCGCCCCCCTGGGCAGGCAGCGCAGCTGGGCCGCCCCCAGCACCGGGGCCGGTATGGTGTTGATGACCGCATCAAAGTGCGGCAGAAGCTGTTCCAACGCGGTCAGCGGTGCGGCATGCAGCCCCGCGCAGCGCGCTGCGGCCCGCTGTTCCGGCGCGCGGGCGGCAATGGTCACCTGCCCGCCCAATGCCTGCAGCCGCCGGGCCACCGCCCGCCCAATGCGCCCATACCCCAACACTAGGAACTCACTTTCCCATATCGTGCGCTGGCGCAGCTGCATCAGCAGGGCCAGGCACCCTTCCGCAGTGGGTACTGCGTTCAGGCAGGCCAGCTCCGGCCGCAAAAAGTAATCCACCAACTCCACCCCGGCGGCCTGCGCCGCTTTGCGCACCGGTTCGCTGATGCGCCCGCCAAGGGCCAGCGTACCGGGGCGGGCGGCGCGCAGGATGCGGGCAAGGTCCGCCGCCTCGGCATCCATCGGCATAGGCAGCAGGATGTAATCCGCCTGCCCGGCCCCCTCTGCCCCCAGCACGGTATAGCCGCTGTTCTGCAGCGCCCGCGCCGCCGCCAGTTGGCGGGCATCCCGCCCAACCACACAAAAAGTCAAATTACATGCTGCCGCCATAATGCTTCCCCCCGGTGTTGTATCTGGCCGTTTGTTCCATGTTATGCCGGGGTGGGCGGCATGGTTCCGTCAGAACATCAAAAACGCCTGCCGCAAAAAAGTTCCCCCGCCTGCATCACAAAGAATACAGACAGGGGAATTTTTCTATTTATGGCAACACCACACAATTCCCGCCTTGCGGCTTAAGCACCGCTCCGGCGGCTGCGGCACGGCATCTGCGTTGCCAAAATGCTCGATAATGTCGGGTTGCGGTACCCGCATCGTGCTTCGGGGGCAAAAGCCCCTCGCACTCTGCGACCGCTGCCCCTGCTTCGGTTCGCTGTTTCCGCCACTGGCGGCGCTCACCTTTGCAGCATCCAGTATTATCTGCGCTTTTGGCTTAGCAGCTGCCGCACCTCGCTCGCCGTATCGGCACTTAGAATTATGCGGTATTGCCTTATCGGTTATGCTCCGTTTTAATAGCTGCGCAGGGCATCGCACTGACCGCGCAGGATACGCAGCGGCTCCACGGGGGTTTTGCCCACGCGCACTTCCACCACGGTAGCTTTGTCGGTGGTGCCAAGGGCATCGCCCTGGGCCACGATTGCACCTTTTTCTACCGTCAGCCTGCGCAGGCCATAGTAAATAGTCTTTACGCCCGCGCCGTGCTCGATCACCAGCGTATTGCCCACATTGGGCAATTTTTCCGCCAGCAGTACCTTGCCGCCCGCCGGGGCAATCAGGTCGCACCTGCCGGAAAGCACCACATTGATGCTGGTGCGGCCGGTACCGGTGTTGTTCTTGCGCTCGGTCTGGGTACGGTTGACATATTCGGTCAGGCCATACGGCAGGGTGACCTCCACTTTATCGCTGAACGGCGAAGCAAACCCAGCGTCCGCCCAGTAGATGGTATCCGATGCCGTATCCAGCAGGTCCAGCACCTCCTGCGGGGTATCATCCGCGCCGACATACGGTGTGACCAGCCTGGACTTGGAAGTATAATCCCGAAAAGATGCGGCGCTCTTGCTCACGTTCAGGGTAAGCTCCTGCACCTCGCCGTCCACGGTGACCTTGATGGTATAGCTGCCAGGCTCGGTTTCCAGCGGGACCGCCAGGTAAGTCACCCAGCCATCGCCGGTCGCGCTGGCACGGAAGCCGGTATCCGGCAGTTCTGCCGTCAGGCTTGGCTTGGTATCCGTCTGCTGGCCCGTTACCTTTACGGCCACAACGCCACCCGGCGTAACAGCCTGGGTATTCAGCCGCACGGTAGCCTTAATCGTTACATCAAATGTGAACTCATAGGTCTGGTGGCCCGAAACTGTCGGTTCGCTCTGGTAACCCTCGCCGCTGCTGACCACCAGCTTGGCGGTGTAGCTGCCGGGCGTGGTAAAGCGGTAGGCGGCAAATTCCTGGGCGCTGCCGCTGAACACTTCCTGCTTGTTCTCGTCCTTAACGGTCACTTCGGCGCTGCAGTCCGCCGGGGTCACCCGCAGCGTCATGGTGCCGCCGCCAAAATCAGATTCCAGCGCTGTGGGAGTGCTGGAAAGTGTCTCGGCATAGGTACGCTTAAGGTGGTTGCCTGCCACCGGCACCTGCCAATGGTACGCCACGGGGTCCAGCTGCTGGCCCGCCACTGTTACCGTAACGGCAGGAATCATATCCGGCGTGGCTTTTTTGTACAGCCAGTATATGCCGCCTGCGGCGATCATACCCGCCAGCAGCACCACCAGCAGCAGCCAGCCGATCAGCAGCCGCACGGCGCGGCCCACTTTGCTGTCAGTCGATTCCGGCGTATCTGCCTCTTTCTCCGCCTGTTCTGCTTCGGCATCCTCGATCTGTTCAATCGAAACCTGGACCGTTCGGGTGATCTCCGCCTTGCGCCGCTCTGCTGCAGCGCGCTGTTCCGGGGTCAGTTCCGGTTCGTCATCCTCCGGCTCCGGCGGCTCCGTGGCCTGGGGCAGCTGCGCGGCTTTGGGTTCCTGCACCGCCTTTTCCGGCATTTCCGGCGCGGCAGCTGCTTCAGCCGGTTCGGCCACAGCGGCAGGTTCCGGCGTTTGCGGTTTTTCCGGCGCTTCCGGGGGTTCCGGCTGGGGCTCAGCATATTGCTGCGGTTTTGCTTCCGGCTTGGGGGCAGCCTTTTTGCGGCGGCGTTTGCCGCCTGCCTGCCCGCTGCGCGGCGCTTTGGGCTTGGCTGCCACCTGTTCCGGGGCGGCAGCTTCGGTCTGCTCGGCTTGTTCCGCCCGCGTTTTTGGTTCTTGCGGGGATTTTGTATTTTGGGGTTCGCTTTTTTGTTTTTGCGTGCCCGTTTTGCGGTGCGCAGTATTGCTATTGCTGGCATGGGGTTTGGCCATCCTGCCCTGCCCCGTGCCTGGAGCGGTTTTGCCCTGCGTGCGCTGCCCGCCCCTGGCTTTGGGCTTTGGCTGCTGCGCCGGCTCCATCGCAGTCTGTGTTACCTTCTCTTCGTCCATCGCTTTCTCCACCAACATTTGCGATTTATCGTTGCTCTAAGGCAACACCGCACAATTCCCGCCTGACGGCTTAAGCACCGCTCCGGCGGCTGCGGCACGGCATCTGCGTTGCCAAAATGCTCGATAAGACAATCCAGTATTATCTGCGCTTTTGGCTTAGCATCTGCCGCACCTCGCTCGCCGTATCGGCACTTAGAATTATGCGGTATTGCCCTAACTCTATTTTGTTACATTGTTTCGCGGTACAAAAGCCCGCTGCTGCCCGTCAGGGCGGCAGCAGGGTCAACGGACTTGCTGCCAATGCGCAGCTCCCAGATCAGGGTATGCTCCTCACTGGTGGTGCCCAGTTCTTCGCCGCGGGCAAGGCTCTGCCCACGCTGCACCTTTACGGCATCCAGCCCAAACAGATAGCTCTTAACCCCGCAGCCATGGTCAATCACCACAGTGCCGCCGGTCAGCGCCAGCGTTCCGGCGTACACCACAGTACCCGCCTGCGGTGCCGTAACGGCGGTACCCGCTGCGGCGTTATAATTGATGCCAGTTGCCCGGCCGGTAATGGTCCCATCGGTGCGCAGCCGCGCACCGTAATCCGCCAGAATCGCACTGGGCACCGGCGAGGCAAAATTGCCCTGCCACAGCTTTTCGCTGCTGCCCTGTGTGTAAAGGGGCCAGATCGCATTTTTATATTCCGTTGCTGCGCCCGGTATGTCTGCCTCGGCGGCCACATCCACAGTTTTAGCTTCGCTCTGCATCACGTTCAGGGTCAGCTCCTGGGTCAGGCTGCCGCAGGTCACGGTCAGGGTATGGGGGCCGCCCTCGGCATTATAGGTTACCGGGATATAGCCCATATACCCACCGGTCACCGGGCGGAACCATACATCCCCCAGGTCGGTTTCCACGGTCGGCTCGCTGCCATCCAGAATGCCGGTAATGACCAGTGCCGCCACGCCGCCCTGGCTGACGCGCTCACTGCCGAGCACCGCCTTGGGCTGGATGTTCATGGTATAAGATGCACAGTACCGGTACCAGCCGGTGGCATCGCCGGGATCCGCCGTGTTGCGGTAAGCGGTCAGGGTCAGCTCATAGCTGCCATTTTTGGGGTAGGCATACATCGCAAAGGCAGCGGCATCCCCCTGCACCACAACACTGCCGGTCGAATCTTTCAGCGTAAGGGTCGTGCGCTGCGCCCAGTCCGGCAAAACCAGCTCCGGGGCAGCTTCCGTCATTTCGCCCAGCTTTTGCACCGTCAGGGTGCTGGGCTGTTCAAACGTGCGGTTCAGCACATTGCCCAGCACCGGCACACTCCAGTCATAGCCGATCGGTTCCAGTTCCGTATCGCCCAAAGTGGGGTGCTGCGTGGGAAGTTTGTCATCGCCCGTCATAGCGTACATGGCGTACCCGGCACCGCCCAGCAGCACCGCCAGCATAACCACCACCATAACCAGCCACAGCAAGAGCTTTTTCATGGCGTTCCCTTTCCTTGGCACAGCAGAAAAATCGAAATTCAGTCTGATTTTATAGTCACTGCCATCATTTTTCCTATTTTCAGCAGCGCCTTATGGTTTATCTGAGCCCTTTTTATCATTTAATAAGTATCACTACTGATTGCAAGAAACACGAACAGCCGGGCCGAAGCCCGGCCATTTTCACTTTTCTGCTGGCTGTTCCGGCTTATTCAGCATCGTCAGCAGCCTTTTCTTCGGCGGCTTCTGTCGGTTCATTGTCGATGGGCAGATATTCGTCGTCATCGTCATAATCGTCGCCGTCATCGCTGTACAGCAGGCGCTCATATTCGTCCAGTTCCTTTTCGCGGCGGCGCAGGTAGAGCGCAGCGGCAGTCAGGGCACCGGCAGCAGCAAACAAAAACGCCAGAATGGCGCCAAAAGTGGATTTCTTCATCATAATACTTTTCCTCCGCGTATTCTAAAAGGGATGGGTCTGTAAAATATTATACCCGATTAACCGGGTGAATACAATCTTTCCCTTGTAAATTTTTCACACAAAAAGGTTCAGGGCAATACCGCATAATTCTAAGTGCCGATACGGCGAGCGAGGTGCGGCAGCTGCTAGGCCAAAAGCGCAGATAATACTGGATGTCTTATCGAGCATTTTGGCAACGCAGATGCCGTGCCGCAGCTGCCGGAGCGGTGCTTAAGCCGCAAGGCGGGAATTGTGCGGTGTTGCCTCAGGTATCAAGGTGATACCGCACCATTCTCCGCAGCATGGTTTCCGGAAAATTTCTTTACCTGTCAAAAGCCATGCCACTCTGCTTGCTTTTTATTCCGGCTGCCACTGGCGCATAATGCCCGCAAATGCGCTTGGCACCGCGTATTCCCCGTTCAGCTCCGCGCGGCTGGCCCAGACGCAGCCTTCCGGCGCCGGGCCTGCGGCTGTGCCGCAAAACCCGCTGATCTGCCAGATGCGATGGGTGAACACATGGCGGGTGCTTTGCAGCGGGGCCTGCCACTGCACACAAAGGCCAATGGTGCGCAACGCGGCGTCCAGTTCCGGTTGGGTCATGGCGGTACCCTCAAAGGCAAGGGGCTGCCACAGCCCGGCCAGCAGCCCTTTGGACGGGCGGCGCTGCAAAAGCACGCCCTGCGGCCCGGTGATCAACGCGGCCGTGACCGGCACCAGCGTTTTTCCCGGCTTAGCCGTTTTGACCGGCAGCTGTTCGGCCCGGCCTGCAGCGCGGCCCTTGCACTGAGCAGCCAGCGGGCAGACCTCGCACTTTGGCGCACCGTTGGGCAGGCAGACCAGTGCCCCCAGTTCCATCAACGCCTCGTTATAAGGGCCGGGGCGTTCCTTGGGCATTTCTTCCAGCACACGGGCTGTGAACTCGCGCTTGGCGGCAGGTTTGGTAATATCGGCAGAGTTATTATCCAGCCGGGCAAATACCCGCAGCACGTTGCCGTCCACCGCCGGGGCTGGGATGTCAAATGCAATGGAGGCAATAGCCCCAGCCGTGTAATCCCCAATGCCGGGCAGAGCGCGCAGGGCGGCATAATCTGCGGGAAGCTGGCCGCCGTACTGCCGGCAGACGATCTGCGCCGCCTTTTGCATGTTGGCCACCCGGCTGTAATACCCCAGCCCCTGCCACAGCTTGCGCAGCTTGTCCGGGTCGCAGGCGGCAAGGGCGGCGGGGTCCGGCAGTTCGGCCACAAAACGCTCGTAATAGGGCAGCGCCGCCGAGACGCGGGTCTGCTGGAGCATGATCTCGCTGACCCAGATATGATATGCCGAAGGCTCCTGCCGGAAAGGCAGGAGCCTTCGATTCAGTTCAAACCATTGGATCAGCGGTTCGCTGACCGCCCCCATTAAAAACCGCCGCAGGTGCGCGGGAAGGCAATGACGTCACGGATGTTGGGGATGCCGGTGACATACATCAGCAGGCGCTCAAAGCCCAGGCCGTAACCGGCATGCTTTACGCTGCCAAAACGGCGCAGGTCCAGGTACCAGTCATAATCTTCGCGCTTCAGGCCCAGTTCATCCAGGCGGGCCAGCAGCACATCCAGGCGCTCCTCACGCTGGGAACCGCCGATCAGCTCGCCAATGCCGGGCACCAGCATATCGGCGGCGGCAACCGTCTTGCCGTCCTCGTTCATGCGCATATAGAATGCCTTGATCTCTTTGGGGTAATCGGTAACAAACACAGGCTTTTTGAACACCTGCTCGGTCAGGTAGCGCTCGTGCTCGGTCTGCAGGTCAATGCCCCAGCTTACTTTATACTGGAAGTTGTCATCGTTCTTTTTCAGCAGTTCGATGGCATCGGTGTAGCTCACGCGGGCAAAATCGCTGTTGGCAACCAGCTCCAGACGCTCGATCAGGCCCTTATCAAAGAACTGGTTGAAGAATGCCAGCTCGTCCGGGCAGTTATCCAGCAGGTAGCGGATGACATACTTGGTCATGGCCTCGGCGGTGTCCATGTAGGTATTCAGGTCAGCAAATGCCATTTCCGGCTCAATCATCCAGAACTCTGCGGCATGGCGGGTATCATAGCTCTTCTCTGCGCGGAAGGTAGGGCCAAAGGTGTAAACCTTGCCCAGGGCCATTGCCATGGCCTCGGCTTCCAGCTGGCCGGAAACCGTCAGGTTGACCGGGCGCTTGAAGAAGTCCTTGCTGTAATCCACCTTGCCGTCCTCGGTCTTGGGCACATCGTTCAGGTCCAGGGTAGTAACCTGGAACATCTCGCCTGCGCCTTCGCAGTCAGAACCGGTAAAGATGGGGGTGTGTACATAGGTAAAGCCGTTCTTGTGGAAGAACTCATGCAGGGCATAAGCGGCCTGGCCGCGCACACGGAACGCAGCGTTAAAGGTGTTGGTGCGGGGGCGCAGGTGGGTCAGGGTGCGCAGGTAGTCCATGCCCATCTTGTTTTTCTGCAGCGGGTAATCGCTGCCGCAGGTGCCCAGCACCGTAACGGTATCGGCGTTGATCTCAAACGGCTGCTTAGCGTTGGGGGTCAGCACCAGGGTGCCGGTCACTTCAAAGCTGGTGTACAGGCCGGATTTTGCAACCTCGGCATAGTTTTCCAGCTTGTCTGCCTGGAAAACGATCTGCACGGGCTTATAGCAGCTGCCGTCTGCCAGAGAGATAAAACCGATCTTTTTAGAATCGCGCACGGTTTTTGCCCAGCCGCAGACAGTAACTTTGGTGCCATCCGCCGGGGTAGCCTTATAGAGCGATGCAATTTCAACTCGTTCCATGTGTTCCCACTCCTAAAATGCAAATGTAGGGGGTGTATCTGAAAACAAAGAAAATGACGACTATTTCGCAAGCACATGCCGGATTCAAGGCAAAAGACCGCAGGAATCCTTTGTGGATTCCAAGGCTTTTTAACGCGGAATCCGGCTGCGATTGTAGAAATAGGGCAAATTTTCGACTTTTCAGTTACACCTAGATAAAATGTATTATAACGTGTGATGCTTAAAAAGTAAAGCGCTTGTTATTTGCGGCGCTTTTTGCTCTTTTTGCGCAGGGCCGGCACGGCCCAGATGGCCGCCAGCAGCACCACTCCTGCCGCACTGAGCGCTACCCCCGCGGTAAGACCGGGCGTTTTGTAGGTAAACGCCACCGTATGGCTGCCGGGTTCCAGCGCCACACCGAGGAAAGCCGTATCTGCCCGCAGCACTTGGGCCGGGGTACCGTCCACCGTCACGCTCCAACCAGTAGAATACGGCAGCTGCACCACCAGCACGCTGCTGCGGGTGGTGGTGATTTCTCCACCCAGGCTGTTGGTGCCAAGGGTCACATTCTGCAGGTTTTCGGCCCCAAGGTTCTCCGCACGGGCCGCAACGGTATCCAGCTTCTGGCATTCCACCGCCAGGCGGTCAAACTGGTAATAGCCCGCAAAGGGCAGTACAATCGTGATCTGCTGCAAGGGTTCATCACTGGTGCCAAAGTTATACACAAAGTCATGCCGGCCGCAGTAATACTGGCTATTGGGGCGGTTATACTCAATGCGGCCCTCACCAATGTTGCTGAGCAGGCGCAGATAGACACTGTCCTTGCGCCAGAAATGCGCATACTGCTTTTGCAGGCTGCGGCGGTCATGGACGCTCATGGCGCTCAGTTCTTCTTCGCTCATCGCATCCAGCGGGCTGGTGGCCGTGTACTGCATGCCCTGCACCACAAAGGCGGTCTCACAATCCGCCACCGGCTGGGCAATGGTCAGGGTAATGCGCCCGCCGTCCTGCGGGGCATAGTAGGTGGTTTCATCCAGCTGCTGCACGCCGTCCAGCTCCATTTCGGCTGCGGGGCTTACCGTATCGCCGGTCAATTCCGCTTCGGGCAGCAGGCCGGTTTCTTCCAGCACTACGCCGTCCAGCAGGGCATCCTGCTTTTGCAGCGGGGTCAGGGCGTCATAGGTTTCGCGGCTGATCTGGTTTTGCGCCGTATAGCCGATGGGCAGCGCCGCCGTATTTGGGTAAACCGCAACCGTGCTGCCGCCGATTTCCGCCGCCTGCACGGCCTGGCTGTCAAATAAGGCGGGCAGCGCCCCGGTGGAATCCGGTGCGCAGAGGGCGTATTTCACGCCGAACAACGTTTCCAGCGGGGTGCGGTTCTGCAGCCCGCGGTAATCATATTCCACCGGGGTGTTCTGCCCCAGTTCCCGGAACAGGCTGGAAAGGTAGCTGTTGTTCAGGCTGAAAAAGTACCCGGTGCCATACACATCCAGCAGCATGGGACTGTTGATCGGCTCGTTCACCAGCGAGTCATACCGCCAGTAGCTTTGGTCCTCCATCAGATGCAGGGTCACGGCGGGGTTGTCCTGCACGGTGGTGCTCCAGGCGTAACCGGCGGGGCGGTACTCGTTCACGGCATCGGCTTCCTCAATGCCATAGTAGCCGCCAAGGTTCATCACCACGCCAAGGCAGCAGCCCGCCAGTAAAACAGCCTGCACACCGCGGCGGCTGACACCATCTGCCGCCAGCACAAACACGGCCAGCAGCACCAGCAGCAGCGCGCCCAGCAGGGCGGTCTCCGTGCGGCCCTGCTTGACGCAGAACGCCACCACGCAGTAAACTGCCAGCAACGCAAACAGGTTGCGCTTTTCTTTCGGCTCAAACGCCGTTATGCCGGGGCAGACCCGCGCCAGGATAAAGGCTTCCAGCATGGTGAACGCCCACACCCAGCGGTTGGAAACGTAAGAAATCCCGTTCAACACACTGCCCGCCTGCGGCACCAGCAGCAGGGCCAGCAGACCCAGCCACGCGCACTTGAGCACGGTGTTCTGCCGCGGCTTGGCAAACAGCACCAGCACACCCAAAAACGCCGCCGAGGTCACCCCCGCATAGGTAGAGTAAGCATCATACCCCATGCCGGTGGTCATGTTGGCCAGCAGCTCAAAAAAGCGGTAGAACGGGTAAGGCGCGGTTTCCCGCGTTAAGCCAAAGCGAGCGCTGCCGAACAGCTCCTGCGCGGTGGGCAGCAGGGTGACGGCTGAAATTGCAATGCCCACCAGCGCAAACCCGATGAACTTTGCCAGCAGCGGCGGCAGGGTGCGCAGGTTTTTGGCTCCGTACCGCTTGCTATACACCACAATGGCGTACAGCACCAGTAGCATCGCAGCCATATAAAAGAACAAAAAGTTGGAGAGTGCCGTCAGCGCAATGGCGGCAATGTACAAAACCGGGCTGCGGCCCTCAAACAGATCATCCGCTCCCAGCAGCATCAGGGGGAAGCAATACATCGGCACCAGGAACACCGGTTCGATCAGCCCTGCCTGGATGGGCCACGCACTGAACACATAGGCTAGCGCACCCAGCAGGGTGCCAAAGCGGCTGTTGCCATGGCGGCGGCTGAACGTCATAAAGGCCAGCCCCGCCAGGTAGAGCCGCAGCACGATCAGGCCCTCCAGCAGCTGCTCGGTCCACCGGCCGGGCACAAAGGCTGCCAGCAGGTCCAGCGGGTCACCCAGGCCGTAATAGCTCAGCGTGGTAATGATATCCGCACCGTAACCGATGGAAAAATCCCAGGTGGGCACCGTCGCGCCGGTCAGCACACAGCGCGCGGCCTGCCGCAGCCAGCGGCCATAATAGACCAGAAACGGGTAATGCTGCTTGAGGGTATCGCCATATTGGATAAAGCTCTGCCCGTTCAGCGCAAAAATAGCAGCCCAGATGCCCATCAACAGGGCAAACAGCGCCGTATAAGCCAGCACCAGCGCCCCGCGGCCCTGCCTGCGGCCCGGTGCGTGGATCAGGATGGTGTTCTGCATGGTATCCTCCTGCGGGGCGGGTGGTGTTCCACCCCGGTTTTTATGGCAGTCCCGCATCGTTCCGGATGCCGTCCGTCGGGAATCATGCGGTGCCGCCTTATCTTTGTCCAGTATATTCTATTTTGTTTTGCGTTGCAAGGGCGTTTTGCCGCGGTTACACGCTGCCGTCAAACAGGGCTGCCAGTGCCTTTGCCGCGTACTGCCCGGCCCGTACTGCCTGCTGCACCGTGTTGGCGTGGCCGCCTATTTCGATCAGCAGCGCACCGGGGCTGACATCCTGATTATAGAACCGGTACCCGCACAGGACCGGCCGGGTCAGGCCGGGGTACAGCATTTCCATGCGTTCCTCCCACTTGGCGGCAAAGCAGAGGTTCAGCCGCCAGTTGGGCAGCTGGACGGTGCCGCCGTTATTGCACCCGGCAATGATCATGACCTGTGCAGTCGGCTGGCCGTCCAGCGTTGTCAGGGGGCGCACACGGGCATCGCCGCTTTCCATCGCGTCGCGGTGTACATCCAGCACCACTTTGATGCTGGGGTATTCTTCCAGGTAGCGCCGCGCTGTCTGGGCGCTGCGGGCGTAACTTTCGGTGTAGCTGGGGGAATCATGCAGGGTGGTATCGTGCAGGGTGGTGATCCCGGCATCGTTTAGCACTTTGGTCATTGCCTCCCCCACCGCGCACATGTTCAGGGTGGTATCTTTGGTGCGGGCGGTAAAGTCGGGGTCATACACCGGGGTGTCCCAGGTCTGGTAGGTTTCCGTTGCGTGGGTGTGCAGGATCAGCACCTGCGGGTCCGGGCTGCCGGGGGTAACGGTAAAGGACAGCGCTCCCTGCGCCGCGGAGGCAATGGTTGAATCTGGTTCATCCGTTGCATTTTTGATACTGCCCGCCGCAAGGGCAATATATCCCTGCCCGCTGCCCTGGCCGAAAGTCCGGTCAAGGATGGGTGCTGTCGTCTGCACCCCCGGCGGTATGGTAATGGTTGGGGCCGGGGTGGCTTCCGGTTCCGCCGTGGGCTGCGGTGTGGGGCTGGGGGTTGGCTGGACGGATGGTTCCGGGGTGGGCTGCGGCGGTGATTCCGATGATTCTGCCAGGGCGGCAGCTGGCTGGGCCTGCGGAGGTTCCACCCCTGCCTGCTGCCAGAGCGTGAACGCCGCGCCGGGCGAACAAAACAGCAGGGCCAGAACCCTGCCGCCGGGCACCACACGCAACGCCAGGGCGCTGCCCGCTAACGCCGCGGTGCACAGCAGCGCCCCCATCACACGGCCCGCATTGCGCATGGCAAACACCCCCTTGCGGAATAGATATGCCCCCACCGCCGGGCAATATGCCCCCAGCCATGCCTGCCCGCCCCGCAAACATTGCAATATTAGCGCCAAACACGAAAAAAATTTATAAAAACACTTGCAACCGGCCAAAATATATGCTAGTATAATTTGTACTGTTATGGGTAAACCAAGGAGGTGGAACGAATGCCTAATATTAAATCTCAGAAAGACCGCGTTGCTCAGTCCAAGAAAGAGGCTGCACACAACAAGGCCATCAAGTCCAACCTGAAAACAGTTGTCAAGAAGGCAGACGCTGCCATCGACAGCAATGCCGAGAACAAGGACGCCGCCATCAAGGTCGCTGTTTCTGCTCTGGACGCTGCCAAGAACAAGGGTGTCATTCACAAGAACACTGCCGCCCGCAAGATCAGCCGCATGGCTAAGCGCAACAACAAGGCCGCTGCTGCAGAATAAGATTGCATGAACAATGCCCGCCGGTTTTTATCGGCGGGCATTTTCATTTGTATATTGGTTCTTGGCACATATTCGCCGGTTTAATTCTGGTCCTTGCTTTTGCCCACCAGCGCGGCCAGCAGGGCAAACACCAAACTGGCGGTAATTCCACCCGCCGCTGCGCCAATGCCGCCGGTGAACACACCGGGCAGCCCAATTTCATCCACGGCCTTCACCACACCCTGGGCCAACAGATGCCCGAACCCCAGCAGCGGCACACTGGCCCCGGCCCCGGCCAGCTTTGCCAGCGGGTCATACAGGCCAACGGCGCTCAGGATAACACCGGCCACCACATAACCGGTCAGGATGCGGGCGGGGCTCAGCTTGGTGTAATCAATCAGCAGCTGCCCCACCACGCAGATGGCGCCGCCCACCACAAATGCCCACAGATAATTCATGTGTTCCCCTCCTCTTCCGGGCAGCCAAGCTCCACGCAATGCGCAATGCCGGGGATGCTTTCCCCCTGCAAAAAGGTTGTCTGGCTCATCAGCGCCCCGGTGGAAAGAAAGAGCACCCGCCGCCAGCGCCGTTCCACCAGCCCCGGCAGAACATGCGCTGCCAGCACTGCAGCACTGCACCCGGCCCCACTGCCGCCCGCCTGCACGTTCTGGGCGGCAACATCATACAGCAGGCATCCGCAGTCCTGGTGGTTCTCCACCGGACAATCAGCTTTGTGCATCAGCTCATGCAGCAGGGTGCTGCCAACTTCACCCAGATCACCGGTAAAAATAGCGTCAAAGTCCTGCTGGGTGGTGCCGGTGTCCGCAAAGTAGTGCAGCAGCGTTTGGGCCGCCGCGGGGGCCATCGCGGCCCCCATGTTGTTGATATCCTTGACCCCTGCATCACACACCCGCCCAATGGTAGCTGAAAGTACCGGCACGCCCGCGGCCCCACTGCCCCGCACCAGGCAGGCCCCGGCAGCGGTAGCAGTCCACTGGGCGGTCGGGGTGCGTTTGCCGCCATATTCCAGCGGGGTGCGGAACTGCCGCTCCGCCGCGCAAAAGTGGCTGCTGCTCATGGCGAGTATTTCATGCGCATAGCCAGCTGCCGCGCAGAGGGCCGCCAGGCACAGCGCTTCCGCCATGGTGGAGCAGGCACCATACAGCCCGGCAAAGGGCACCCCCAGCTGGCGCATGGTGTAATTACTGGCGGTGCACTGGGCCTGCAGGTCCCCCGCGAAGGCAAGCTCCACCTGCTGTTTGGCAATGCCCGCTTTGCGCAGGCAATGGCGGGCGCAGCGCTGCTGCAGCATGCTTTCGGCCTGCTCCCAGCCGGTGCAGCCCTCGGCATCAAAGCCCGCATCCTGCACCAGCTCATCAAAGCCCTGTGCCAGCGGGCCTTCGCTCTCTTTTTTGCCGCCCACGGCGGCCCAGGCCGCCAGCACCGGCGGGTGCGGGAATATTACGGTATCGCCCCTTCGTATCGGCATAACAGGCAATCCCCTTTCCGGTTTGTTTGGGCTTAGTGTGCCGCAGCGGGGCAAAAAATATGCGCAGGGCAGCCAAAGCAGCGCCCTGCGCGATTATTTTGGGGTCAAAACTTATTCATCGCCCAATACACCAGCCCCCACACCCAGGAAGCCAGTGTGCCGAACGCCAGCACCGGGCCCGCGATGGTAAAAATTTTAGCGCCAACGCCCGTTATCCAGCCTTCGGCCTTGAACTCCACTGCCGGGCTGACCACTGAGTTGGCAAACCCGGTAATAGGTACCAGCGTCCCGGCCCCGGCCTTGGCGGCCAGCTTTTGGTACCAGCCCGGCACCGTAGTGATGGCGGAAAGCATCACCAGTGTGATGCTGGTCAATGTTCCGGCAAGGTCTTTATCGTACCAGCTCAGGTAGAACTGGCGCAGGGCTTCGCCCAACAGGCAGATGGCCCCGCCCACGAAAAAGGCCCACAGGCAGTCCTTGACGACCGGGCTGGGCGGGTTGGCCCGCTTGACCATGGCGTCATAATTTTTTGGGGGCAGCTGCATACGGCACACTTCCTTTTATTTCAGTCTGCCGTTAGCTTTCCCGCCTGCCGTGCCGGTTATGCGCCAAAAAAGTTCACGTTGCCGCGGTAATAGGGTTCCGGCACCATGGTGCGGTACAATTCCTGCAAATCGCGGTGGATTTCTTCATCTTTGGCAAGCCCGTCCGCGGGCAGGCTGTAGATCTGGTACCGCACGCCAAACAGGCGGCTTTCCATAGCAGCGGCGTGGGCACCGGCCCGCAGGTAGAAGCCAATGCGCCGCCTTGCCACTGCCGGTTCTGGCGCTTCGGCGGGGTGTTCGCATTCAATGATCAGGCTCTGCTTGCGCGGGGCGTAATAGGCGGCAAGCTCTTTCAGCACCGCCGTGCCCACACCGCTGCCGCGGTACTGCGGTAAAACAGCAAAATAATCCAGCAGCACATTGCGGCACTGGGGCAGAACCGCCTGCCAGGCATATGCCATCAGGGCACCGGCCTCGTCATAAAACGCCAGCGGCTCATACAGGCCGCGCGTCATCATGCCCTGCACCGAAGCAAAGGGTTTCAGCTCCGATTCCGGGAAATCCCGCACCATCTGGCTGCGGTAAATGCTTTGTGCCTGCTCCACGTTCAGCAGCACGATCTTCATGGCAAACGCCCCTTTCCATTTGTGACAAAATTTAGTATAATAGAAAAAGACCCAACAACGCAAGCAGGAGGATTTTCCCTATGGAATGGACCGATATTCAAATTACCGTACCGCAGCAGTATGCCGAAACCGCCGAAGCGATTGCTACCATGGTATCCAACGGCGGCATTTATATTGAGGACTACCGCGACCTGGAACAGCAGGCATGGGAGATCGCCCATGTGGACCTGATCGAGCAGGACCTGCTGGATCAACCGCGCGATATTGTAAAGGTGCACATGTACCTGGCCCCGGACGAAAACCCGGCCGAGATCCTGCCCCTGTTCAAAGAGCGGCTGGAAGCCAGCGGCGTGGAGTACAAGCTGGAAACCAGCGGCATTGAACAGGAAGACTGGCAGAACGCCTGGAAGAAATATTACCACGCCATGGACATTGGCCAGCGCCTAGCCATTGTGCCCGGCTGGGAAACCTATGATACTGACCGAATTGTGATCACGATGGACCCCGGCATGGCCTTTGGCACTGGCACCCACGAAACCACCAGCCTGTGCCTGGAAACGCTGGACAGCATGGTAAAGGGCGGCGAGCGTGTGCTGGATATCGGCACCGGCTCCGGCATTCTGGCCATTGCTGCGTTGAAGCTGGGCGCTGCCGAAGCCGAGGGCGTGGATATTGACCCCATGTGCGTGCGCACCGCCGGCGAGAATGCCGAACGAAACGGAGTGGCCGAGCACTTTACCGTGCTGGTGGGCGATCTTTCTGACAAAGCCAGCGGCAAATACAACATCATCACCGCAAACATTGTGGCGGCGGCTATCTTGTCCCTTGCGCCGCATGTGCCGGTATTGATGGCGCCGGGTGCACGGTTCATTGCTTCCGGCATTATCGATACCCGCAAGGACGAAGTGCTGGCCGGGCTGCGTGCCGCCGGGCTGGAGCCGGTTGAGATCAAAGAAAAGCGCGGCTGGGTTTGCGTGATCTGCAAAAACGCCGCGGAGGTATAAACGCTATGCCGCACCGCTATTTTACCGCCGAAGTTGGCAATGGCCGCGCCGCCCTGAACGGCACCGACGCCCACCACCTGGCTGACGTTATGCGCGCCAAAATTGGCGAGAACGTGATTTTGTGTGACGCCCACGCTGTGGAGTATGTGGGCACCATTACCTCCATCCAGCCAGGCCGGGTGGAGTTTACCGTGACCGAGGGCTACCCCAGCGCCGCAGAGCCCAGTGTTGAAGTAACACTGTTTGCCGGGTACCCCAAGCTGGGCAAGCTGGAAGATACCATCCGCCACAGCGTGGAGCTGGGCGTGACCAATGTTGTGCCTTTTTTCAGCCGCTACTGTGTAGCTGCCCCCAAAAAAGAGGAAGCAAAAAACGAGCGCTACTGCCGCGTGGCTGTGGAAGCCGCCAAGCAGTGCGGCCGCGGCATTCTGCCCACGGTGGAGCTTCCCCTACCGGATTTTAACGCCGTGTGCGACCGCTTCAAGGACTATGACCTCGTGCTCTTCTTTTACGAGTGCGGCGGTGTTTCGCTGCGGGAAGTTTTCAACAAAGAACCGGGAAACCGTGCAAAACGGATCGCCGTGGTGACCGGCAGCGAGGGCGGTTTTGCCGCCGAGGAAGCTGCCCGCGCTGCCGAATGTGGCGCCGTTACCGTTGGCCTCGGCCCCCGCATCCTCCGCTGTGAAACCGCTCCCCTCGCCGTCCTCTCCGCCGTCATGACATTGACGGGGAACCTGGAATAATACGAAATAAAAATTAAAAAAGAATAAAGAATAATGCTGGTGTGCGTGCCGCGCACGCACATTAAAATAGCTTTGTACCTTCTTTTTTGAGCCGAGCAGCGCGAGGCGGTCCACCTACATTATTCTTTATTCATTATTCTCTATTCATTAAAAATTCTCCCCGCACCCTTATCATATGCCGTAGGCGGCAAAGGGTGCGGGGAGACTTTTATAGTTCGGTTTGCATCAGAATGCTTTTGAGGGTGTTGATGTGAACGGATTCCACGCAGAAATTGCGCACACCAATGCGCATGAAAGCGGGCATGGTTTCCAGGTCTTTCTGCATAATGCCGCACAGGTACAGCGGCACGCCGCGCGTCTGGGCTGCGTGCATCATATCCTGCACCAAACGCAGCACGGCAGGGTTATCGGCGGGGGTGGGCTTTTCCCGCCGGGAAACACCACAGGTATACTGCACCAAATCGTCCAGGTCCACGGCCAAAAAGTCAGCCCCGGCGTCAATGATCTCCCCTGCCATCAACGCAGCGGCGGGGATTTCGATCAAGCAGCCAACGGGCAGATTCCCGCAGAATGGCAAACCTTTTTCTTTCAGGCTCTCGTTGCAGCGCTTCATCTGGTCCATGCGGGTGCGCCAGGCATCCACATCGGGGATCATGGGGAACAGCACCTGCAAGGCACCTTCCGGTGCCTCCACTGCAGCCTGCATCAGGGCGGAAAGCTGGGTAAGCGCCGTTGTCTCTTCCTCCATCCGTGTCTGCACGCCATCCATCCATTGGCCGCAGTCGTCCGCAGCCCAATCGCAGGTGCGCACGGTAATGGGTTTGCCGCCGCTGTTCTTGATGCATGTTTTATAGGCTTCCACCTGCTGGGCTTCAGTCAGCTCCTTGATTACAACGGATTCCGTGCGCAGCAGTCCAATGCCGGAAGCCCCCGCCTGAATGGCTTTCTGGATGGCCTCTGGTGCGGCGCAGGCTGCGCTGGCCAGCAGAACAAACGGCGTGCCGTCCCGCGTGCGGCAGGGGGCCGCAGCCAACGGGTCGGGCAGGGCATTGCTGTTTTGCAGCTCCTGCCGCCGTGCTTTCACCTGCCGCAGCTGGGCGGCGGTGGGGTCAATGATCAGCTGGGCGTGTTCAGCATCCACCACTGCGCGGCAGCCCGCCGCAGCAGCGGCTACCCCCTTGCCCAGCTGGAATACCGCCGGGATGCCCATGCTGCGCGCCATAATGGCGGCGTGGCTGGTTTCACTGTCCGTTTCCGAGGCAAGCCCCAGGATCATGCCCGGTGCCTGACCAAACAGATCGCTGGGGTAAAACAGCTCTGCCACCAGGATGCTGGGCTCCGTCAGGTGCAGACGGCGGCTGGGGCGGCCATCCAAAATATCCACCACGCGGCGGCAGGCATCGCACACATCCACGCTGCGCTCCCGGATGTAATCATCATCCACGTTTTTTAAGCGGCCTGCAAAAATCTGCTCCGCACGCTCCACGGCGGCAGCGCTGCCGGCACCGGCGGCTATGTAATCGCCAATTTCGTTGGTGAAGGATTCATCCTCCAACAGGGCAATCTGGAACATTAAAATATCGGCATCCTGCCCGCAGGCGTGCTGCTGCAGGCGGTTCAGTTCATCTTTTGCCAGCACAATGGCAGCCTCGTACAGGGCACGCTCCCGGAACGGGTCGCACACAATGCGGTGCAGGCCCGCCGCACCGCGGTCAATGCGAACAACAGGGCCGACTGTTAAGCCATCGGACACTGCCAATCCCTGAAAAGTTTGCATGTTGTCCTCCTTGTTGAACCTTCTTGTCTGTGCAGTCTTACAGGAATTTTGCCGACGGCATTTTGCTTAAAGTATGGCTGACCAGCGCGGTAACAAAGTCTTCCGGCACGGCTGTTGCCATGGCGGCTTCGCCAAGGATATTGCCCTCTTCCCGGCCAAGCAGGGTCTTATAGCGGTCCGCGGGGTCTTTATCGCACTGACCCATAAAAGTCAGGGCCAGCAGTTTGGGAGTATAGGGTACTTCACTCGGCACATCCACCATCTCCGCCGCTAGTTCCAGCGGGGCAATCGCGCCGCGGGTGGGGGCGGTCAAATTTTCGGAGAACGCCGCCGGGTAATGCTTATGCTGGCGGGCCAGTGCTTCGGTCAGCGCCAGGGTCGGCGCGCGGGAGATTGCCGCGCTCAGCTGGGCCTGGTATTCAGCGGCAAAGTCCTGCATAAAGCTGTTTTCATCGGGCAGAATGCCATACGCCGTACCGCCCAGGCGGCCAAATTCCCGCATGGTATCCATATAGCCCAGGGCAATGTTTTTGGCGGCACGCACACCGTCAAAATCAAACAGCGGCCCCAAGTCCCAATGGCTGCGGATGATGCGGGTAGGCAGACCGGTCAGGTTGGGGCGGGTCAGCCCAACGCCATCCACATCCACGCCGATCAGCTCGGTTGCCCCCATTTTGGCGGCCAGCTCCAGCGGCATATTGTCCCGCCAGCCGCCGTCAATGTACTTTACCCCGTCAATCTCATAGGGACGCAGCGCCGGGAAGCAGGCGGAAGAGGCCAGCATATAATCTTTCAGCTGCCCCTGCGGGATATCATCCAGCGTACACTGCACGCTGCGCAGGGTGTTCATTTCGGTAATCACCAAACCGTACTTGATGTGGGATGCCCGGATGGCGTTCTCGTCCATGTACTGGTCAATGGTCTGACCCAGCGGTTCGGTGTTCAGCCCGCCGCCGCGCAGAGTTTCCAACAAGAAATCACGCAGTTCCTCCGGCGTTTTGCCCTCTGGCAGTTCCAGCACGCCGTGGTTATCCAGGCTGCGCCACAGGTCTGCCGCTTCGTTCACCTTGCCCATCACAAACAATGCTGCGTTCAGGCTGCCCACACTGGCACCAGTGATCACATCCGGCAGCCAGCCAAGTTCCATCAGTGCCTGATACACACCAACCTGATAACTTCCCTTTGCGCCGCCGCCCGCAAGCACCAGCCCGCGCACGGTATCATGTTTTTCTGCCATATCCTGCACCTCCTGGTTGTATCCCTCTATCTCAAATTGGTATCACTTATATCAAATGGGTATTACTTTTATGAATCACGCTTATTATAGCATACCCAGCCTGTAAAAGCATATATTATTTTGCCGAATTTATTTACCTCCTTGCAACCAGATTCTTAAAAGTGTATCATAAAAACAGCAGAGTTTATTTTTTGATTCCCCTCATACTGGTTTACCTGCTAGATTGGGCAGCACAGTAATCCAATCATTTTTCATCATCTTGCACACTGTGTTCGCCCATTAGGAAAAGGAGTTTATATTTTCATGAAAGATACCGCAAAAAAGCCGATCCTTGTCATCATGGCAGCCGGCATGGGCAGCCGGTTCGGAGGCCTGAAGCAGATCGAGGCCGTTGGCCCCGCCGGGGAAGCGATTCTGGATTACAGCCTGTTCGATGCCCACCGCGCCGGGTTTGAAACGGTCGTGTTCATCATCAAGCACGCAATCGAAGACGCGTTCAAATCCACTGTGGGTGCCCGCGCCGAAAAGGCCGGGCTAAATGTGCGCTATGCGTATCAGGAGCTGGATATTCTGCCGGAAGGTTTTACCGTGCCGGAGGGCCGCATCAAGCCGTGGGGCACCGCCCATGCCATTTTGTCTGCTGCCGATGCGATTGATGCGCCGTTCGCTGTCATCAATGCTGATGATTATTACGGCCGCACCTGCTTTGAGCTGATCTACAATTACCTGAGCGCCGGGCACACCGGCCCGAAATATCCTTGGGTGATGGTGGGGTATCTTTTGGGCAACACGGTCAGCACCAACGGTTCCGTCAGCCGTGGTGTCTGCGTAACAGATGCTGATGGAAATCTTGACACGGTAACGGAGCGCACCCGCATTGAAACTTATGATAGCGGTATCCATTATACGGAAGACGGCGGCGAGACCTGGGTGGACCTGCCCGCGGATACGGTCGTTTCGATGAACATGTGGGGCTTTACCCCGGATTTCATCACCGAGGCCAAAGCCGGGTTTGTAGATTTTCTGCGCAGCAGCCTGCCGGGCAACCCGCTCAAGTGCGAGTATTACCTGCCCACCGTGGTAACGGAAGCGCTGGAAACCGGCAAAGCGGAAGTAAAGGTGCTGACCACCCCGGACAAGTGGCACGGCATTACCTACCGTGAGGACAAACCGGAGCTGGTTGCCGCCCTGGCCGCCATGCACGCCAGCGGTTTTTACCCGAAAGAGCGGCTGTTTTAATTACGGGGGATTTTTCAGCCTTTCTTGAACGAAAGGCTTCGGCGTAAGGACTTTAAGGCAATACCGCATAATTCTAAGTGCCGATACGGCGAGCGAGGTGCGGCAGCTGCTAGGCCAAAAGCGCAGATAATACTGGATGCTGCAAAGGTGAGCGCCGCCAGTGGCGGATGCAGCGAACCGAAGCAGGGGCAGCGGTCGCAGAGTGCGAGGGGCTTTTGCCCCCGAAGCACGATGCGGGTACCGCAACCCGACATTATCGAGCATTTTGGCAACGCAGATGCCGTGCCGCAGCCGCCGGAGCGGTGCTTAAGCCGCTAGGCGGAAATTGTGCGGTGTTGCCCTAACGCTTTTATTGATATTTTTCATTTGCCGAATATTCTTATCATCCCCTATCTCCCCTTTTCCCCCTCAAACCAAAAACATCCCCGTTCCCTGCCGGTTTCACCCGGCAAAGGGAACGGGGATGCTTTTTACAGATTCAAACCCAATCAGCAATCACGCTGCATCAAGCAGGCTCACCGGCAACGGCGGGCTGGCCATCAACCCAATGGATAACCTTTTTGGGGCACTTGGTAACACAGGTGCCGCAGGAGGAGCACTTGGCGTAATCGATAACAGCAACATTGTTGACCAGGGTAACGGCCTGCTGCGGGCAGTTGCGCACGCACATGCCGCAGGCAATGCAGCCTGCCTTGCAGGCTTTCATCACAGCGGGGCCCTTGTCCTTGTTGGAGCACAGCACCGCGGGCTGCGGGGCCATCGGCTTCAGACTGATGACATGGTGCGGGCAGGCTGCCACACAGGCGGAGCAGCCGGTGCACTTTTCGCGGTCCACAACAGCGCTGCCGTTTACCACATGGATAGCGTCAAATTGGCAGGCGCGGGTGCAGTCGCCATAGCCCAGGCAGCCAAATGCACAGGCGCTGGGACCGCCGGCAATGGCAGCAGCAGCGGCACAGGTGGGAATGCCGTGGTATTCAAAGCGGGTGCCACAATTGCCGTTGCCGCCGTTGCAGTTTACAACAGCGTGCAGGGCCGGGCCGCTGGCGCTCTCAGTGCCCATAATAGCGTTGACAGCCTCGGTGGCTTTGGCACCGCCGGGGGCGCACTTATTGGTGGGTGCGCCGTTTTCAACAATCGCTTTTGCATAGTCAGCACAGCCGGCATAGCCGCAGCCGCCGCAGTTGGCGCCTGCAAGGCATTCGGTGATCTGCGCAATGCGCGGGTCTTCGTACACAGCCATAAACTTGGAAGCCAGCACCAGAATAATGCCGCCCGCCAAGCCCAGAACAACAAGCACGATGACGGCGAAGGCAATACTATTCATCGATTTCTCCCCCTTACATCAGTGCGGCGATGATGTTTTCTACCAGACCGCCAAAGCCCATAAAGCTCATGGCAGTAATGGCAGCAGACACCAGCGTGATAGGCAGGCCCTTAAAGCTTTCCGGCGGGTTGGAGCGCTCCACGCGCTGGCGAACGCCGCAGAACAGCAGCATGGCAACCAGGAAGCCCACACCTGCACCGGCGGCGCAGATCAAAGCCTCGGCATAAGCCATACCAAAGCCCTGTGCCTCATAAACCTTGGTGTAATCCTGCACAGCCAGGATGGTCACGCCCAACACACAGCAGTTGGTGGTGATCAGCGGCAGGTACACGCCAAGGGACTGATACAGTGCATGAACGTAACGCTTCAGCACAATTTCGATCAGCTGGACCAACACAGCGATGACCAGAATAAAGATGACCGTCTGCATATAGCCCAGGCCGTTGGCATCCAGCAAAAAGATCTGCAGCGGGAAGGTAACAGCGGTTGCGATCACCATGACTGCAATAACAGCCGCGCCCATACCAACGGAGGAATCCAGCTTTTTGGAAACGCCCAGGAACGGGCAGATGCCAAGGAACTGGACCAGAACATAGTTATTAACAAGGATCATGCTAAAGAAGATGGTAGCAAAGGTTGCAACAGTCTGGCTCATTCCTTAGCACCCCCTTCCTCGGTTTTTGCCTTGTCGATTTCTTCCAGCATCACATCGCCGCAGGTTTTGCGCTCAATGGGCTTGTTCAGCTTCTTTTCAATGTACACACACAATGCCATCAGGCAGCCGAACACGAAGAAACCGCCGGGGGCCTGGTTCATCAGGCTCATGCGGTCAATGCTTTCCGGGATGATGGTAATTCCCATCCAGGTGCCGTTGCCCAAAATCTCACGCACAGAGGACATGAGCAGCATGGTCAGGATGTAGCCGCAGCCCATGCCCAGGCCATCCAGTGCAGAATCCACAACGCTGTTCTTGCAGGCAAACATCTCGGCACGGCCCAAAATGATACAGTTGACAACGATCAAGGCCAGGAACACGCCCAAAGATTTGTACAGTGCGGGCACATAAGCCTGCAGTACCATCTGAACGATGGTAACGAAGGTTGCAATGATAACAATGTAGCACGGCAGATGCACTTTGGCCGGAATGACCTTGCGCAGTGCCGAAATAACGATGTTAGAGCAAACCAGAACGAACGTCATGGCCAGGCCCATGCCCAAAGCGCCGGATACCGTGGTGGTAACAGCCAGTGCCGAGCAGCAGCCCAGAACCAGGCGCAGAACCGGGTTTTCGCGGATGATGCCGGCGGTAAAAATGCGCCATTTGCTTTGTTTTTCAGCCATTTTAAGCCACCCCCGCAATTTCATTATTGTAGCAGTCGATTGCGCTGTTGATGGCGCTGACAACTGCACGGGAAGAGATGGTAGCGCCGCCGATTGCATCAACGGGGTTGCCAAGCTCTACCTGCTGGGAAGCGCTCCAGCCGACATAACCGCCGTAGAAGCTCTCTTCGCCCGTCTTGGAACCGATACCGGTGGTCTGGGTGGAAGCATCCACAGACAGAGCGGTCAGGGTGCCGGTGGTATCAAATGCAGCGTACACGGTAACCAGGTTGCCGCTGTAGCCTGCTGCGGTGGACTGCACAACAGCCATGCCGTCTGCGGTCTTAACTGCGCCGGTCACATTGGCGGTGGTAACAGTAACATCCTGCAGATCATCCGCCGTGGTGCCTTCCGGCAGAACGGACAGATAAGCCGCCAGGGTCTCAGCCTTGGTGTTGGCTTCAATGATGGGTGCGGTTGCGTTGTTCAGCACAGCCAGCAGCGCGCTGCAGACCAGGCAGATCACAACCAGAACAATGACCGGAAGAACCAGTGCCTTAAAGTTGGATTCCTGTTCCGGAGCCTTTGCATTGTTTTCAGCCATTATTCTTTTCCCCCTTTCGCAGCTTTCTGGGGCTTTTTGTAGCCCAGCGGGGTCTGGTGGCCCCAGGCGTTGAACCACGGGGTCATCAGGTTGCCCAGCAGGATGGCGAAGCTCATGCCTTCGTTCATGCTGGCAAAGTTACGGATCAGGAAGGTGACCAGACCGATGAACACGCCATAGAACAGCTTGCCCTTGGTGGTGAACGGGCTGGTCACATAGTCGGTCGCCATGAACACGGCGCCGAACAGCAGGCCACCGGACATGCAGTCCAGCAGGGCAATGTACGGGTCACGGGTAGCCAGCAGGGTCAGAACATACATAGTGCCAACGATGGAAGCGGGGATGGTGAACTCGATGGTGTGGGTAAACAGCAGATAAGCCAGGCCCAGCAGGATGGCGATCACACAGGTTTCGCCCATCATGCCGCCATGGATGCCCAGCAACATATCCACAAAGCTGACGCTGTGCAGGTCAACGGCTGCGTTCAACGGGGTAGCGGATGCCAGGGCGTCCACTGACATATCCGGGTAAACGTAAGCCGTCATGCGGGAGGTAAAGCCCAGGAACAGCACGATACGGCCAACCAGCGCAGGGTTAGCAAAGTTATAGCCCAGACCGCCGAACAGCTGCTTGATGATAACAATAGCAACCAGTGCGCCCACAATGGCAATCCACAGCGGCATGCTGACCGGCATGTTCAAAGCCAAGATCACGCCGGTAACGCAGGCAGAAAGATCCCCCACCGGGTTGGGCTTGTGCATCAGCTTGCAGTACAGGTACTCAAAAACAACACAGGCAAGGGTAGTCACTGCGGTCAGCAGGATCGCACGCATGCCAAAAATCAGCCCCGACGCCACAATGCTGGGTACCAGCGCGATCAGCACGTTGCCCATCAGGCCGCGGGTGGTCGCATTGTCCCGGATATGGGGCGAAGCGGTTACGATCAGACGATCATCCATTCCTTATTTCCCTCCTTTGCGCAGTTCGCCCATGTACCAGGCCTTTGCCAGGCCCATGTTCTGAGCCACAGGGCGCTTGGCCGGGCAGGCAAAGGTGCAGCTGCCGCAGGCCACGCACAGATCCACGCAGCGTGCTTTCAGCGCATCAAAATCTTTTTCGGCAAAGTTTTCCAGAATTTCGACCGGTTCCAAACCCATGGGGCAGGCGGCAATGCAGCGCCCGCAGCGGATGCAGGGGTCAGGCTCCGGCAGGGTGGCCATTTTGCGGCTGAACAGCAGCAGGCCGTTGTTCTGCTTCAATACCGGGTAATCAGCACTCGGCGAAGCACCGCCCATCATGGGGCCGCCAAAGATGATCTTGCCCAGCTCAACATCCGGCTTAATGCCGCCGCATGCTTCGATCACATCGCGGTACAGAGTGCCGATGGGCACTTCAATGTTCTGCGGCTTGGCAATGGCATCGCCTTCCACGGTAACGCGCTTGGTGGTCAGGGGCACACCGGTCTTCAGGAACTTGCCCAAGGTAGAAACGCTGGTCACGTTCATGATGATACAATGTACGTCTGCAGGCAGGCCCGGTTTGCCGGAAGGACCAATCTGCGGCACTTCGCGGCCGGTGCAGGTTTCAACCAGCGTTTTTTCAGCGCCCTGCGGGTAGCGCATGGGCAGCGGCTTGACCGAAACGCCCTGCATATCGCGCACCAGGGAGCACATCAGATCAATGCACTCCGGCTTGTTTCGTTCAATGCCGATGATGCAGTTGGGAATGTTGCAATACTTCATGACGGCAGTAATGCCGGAAAGGATCGTATCACTGCATTCCAGCATCTCGCGCGTATCCGTGGACAGATACGGCTCACACTCAGCTGCGTTGATCAGCAGGGTGTCAATGCCCTCTGCTGCCAGCTTGACATGCGTCGGGAAACCGGCGCCGCCAAGGCCAACCAGACCGCAGGCCTGCACAGCTGCCATCAGGCTCTTTTTATCGGTCACAACCGGCGGCACACAGGCCGGGTCAACCGTCTGCTGGCCATCGGCTGCAATCGCAACCGCCTGGCAGGTAGAACCGTTGACCATGCGGAACGGTGCAACGCCTTCAACTGTGCCCGAAACGCTGGAATAGATATTGGCACTGACAAAGCCGCCGGCTTTGCCGATGAGCGTACCAACACAGACCTGATCGCCTTTTTTGACGACCGGCTCTGCAGGTGCACCAATGTGCATCGACATGGGAATAATCACGTGCGCAGGCGTGGCCATTGTTACGGTAGCCAGCCCGGCCGTGCCCTTCTCATGCGGCACTGCGGCACCCTTGGCAGAGCGCTTCAGGGATTTAAACATGGACTCATTTCCCCCATTTCATTGTCTGCCCTGTTATGGAAAGCTCCGGAGCCGGTCATCCCGTCCCCGCTGATCACAGCGATCGCCGATACACCTTTTTATAAAGTCAAACCGTCATTGCCCCCACTGCCAGCCGAATCAAAAAAGCTGAGCCGCCGGGCCGATGCCGTTCCATGGCCGCAAAAACAAAAACCGCCTGCATTTATCAAATGAAACCCAGGCCGTTTTCAGGCTTTTGGGGCACACTGCCCCTTTACAAAAGATGTATTCTTTCCCAAAAGGCAAAATAAATACAGTATTATTGTAGCATTTTTGCCGTACAAGTCAAGAAGAAAGGGTCGCAAACCGCAATACAAAGTCGAATGTTTATACTAAAAAGTAAATTCTTTATGGGTTGCTAATACCGCCGCTCTGTTGGGCTTTCCACGGAAAATGCCTGTTGTGTATGTTGTTAATTTTTAGACATAGCGCATTGTTTCCTGTTGTTCCCTAAGGTGTATCTGAAAACAAAGAAAATGACGAATATTTCGCAGACACAAGCAGGATTTAAGTCAAAGAGCCTTGGAAGCCTTTGTGGATTCCAAGGCTTTTTAACGCAAAATCCCGCTGCGCTTGTAGAAACAGACGATATTTTCGACGTTTCAGATACACCCCATGGATTTTCTGGGTTAAACACGCTGCGGGCTGCCGGTGTTCCCAATCCCCCGCCGCCTTTTGCGCAGCGGTTCATTGCCTGTTTTTGCAGCCAAACCGCTGCGGCAAGCCAGCGCAAAAGCGCATATATTTTGTCATCTCTTGAGTCGTCCTGTATTTTATGCTCGTTGCTTCGTTATTTCCATATTTTATCAAAAAAACTTCAAAAAACGTGTTGACAAATGCCTGCCAGTCCGCTATAATAACTAAGCGTTGAGGGCAGCGCGAAAGCAAAGCTTCTTAACAAACATGCAATGGGGATTTGCATAATGGTAGTGCGACGGACTCTGACTCCGTTTGTGGGAGTTCGATTCTCTCATCCCCAACCACCGCAGCAGCAAAGTTGCTGCGGATTTTTTTTCGGGGTGTAGCGCAGTTGGTAGCGCGCTTGGTTCGGGACCAAGAGGCCGTGGGTTCGAATCCCGTCACTCCGACCACAAAAAGCTCTTTCACCGTCTGGTGAAAGAGCTTTTTGTTTTTCACGGAGTGACGGGATTCGAACCCACGGCCTCGCCACAGCGGGACACAAGCAGTCCAGTGGACTGTTTGCGAGGGTGCGGGAGAATCCGCGCCCGTTTGCCGCATAGAGCTCTTTGGACGGTGCCGAGGCAAAACAGTCCGCGGAAAAACTCTCAGCGCGCCAACCAGCAAAGCCACTCACGCATCTTTTTAAAGATTTTCCCCCGCCCTTCTACAAAAATCTGCCAAGAGCATTTTCAGCCCTTGGCAGCGAAGTCTTTATTTCACCATCAATAAGTTTTCATCCGGATTTTATTTGGGTATGCCTCATTCAATCGTTTCAAAGCAAACCGTATATCCAAACTCTTCTACCAAATCATTGTCAATGATTTTTCTAATGATATTTTTTGCATTTTCAAATGCTTTATATCACTCCGTTCCAGATCAAGGCCGCACTTCCGGTTCAGGCAGCCGCGGCAGTAGCACAAAACTTCAATTTCTTTATTGGTCAGCATAACGCTTACCCCCCTTTTATTTCGAGCAGTCGCTGTTTTTAATCCAGCCTGCCCATTTGTTCTTTCAAATCGGTCTTATTCTGCACAGCGGCTTCAATGGCAGCTGCCAGGGCCGCGGTAATGTCTGCCAGCGGCATGGCCGGGGTACCCGCAGCTTTGCCTTCCAGCTGGCTGGCTGCATACGGCACATGCACAAAGCCCGCCCGTATATGGGGATAACTTTGCACGGTATGCAGCACGGTATACATGACCGCATTGCAGACGTAAGTACCTGCCGTGTAAGACAGCTGGCAGGGATAGCCCTTTGCCTGTACCCCGCGCACCATGGCCTTGACCGGCAGCTTGGCAAAATATGCCGGGGCACCGTCCTGTACCAGCGGTTCGTCCACCGGCTGTGCGCCGTCATTATCCGGGATACGGGCATCCGCCAGGTTGATGGCTACCCGTTCTACACGCAAACCAGCAGCGCCGCCTGCCTGGCCCACATTCAGCACCAGATCCGGCTGGCAAAGTTCGATTTGGCGCACCACTTCTGCGGTGCCGCGGGTAAAGCTTGTCGGGATCTCCCGCTTGATGATCTGCGCCCCGGCAATTTCATCCAGCAGCATTCTAACAGCTTCGTAAGCCGGGTTGATGCTTTCCCCTCCGAACGGGTCAAAACCTGTAACTAAGACTTTCATTTCACTTTCCCTCTCCTCATCTTTTCAAATTATACCACACGTTTTTTCATTTTTCACTCCTATTTACAAAAATATCCTACTTTATTCAAAAAAAATGACCACGCTCGCACTTAGCGTGGTCATCTCATTAACATATGTTACTTTATTTTTCCCTTAGCTGCTCTTCCAGCCCGGCGCGCGGGGTAATATAGACCGTTGTATAATCGTTATACAGCACCATGCCAGGGCGGGCGCCGTTGGCTTTCCAGATGTTGCGCACCTCGGTGGTATCCACCGGCACCTTGGCACCGCCATTCTGGCTGGAGTGCAGCACAGCCAGCTCTGCGGCCTCCTGTTTGGTGGTGTCCGGCACATCCTCGCCGCGGCTCATAACCACCGTATGACTGCCGGGGGCTTTCTGTACATGGAACCAGACATCCTTGCCGCGGGCAGTGTGCAGGGTCAGCTTATCGTTTTGCAGGTTGTTGCGCCCGATCAAAATTTCAAAGCCATCGCTGGAGCGGTAGCGCAGGAAATCCGCCGGTTTCTGTTTGCGTTCCCGCTGCTTATAGTATTTCAGGTAGCCCTGGCTTTTCAGTTCGGCGCGCACTTCGTTCAGGGCCTGCTCGCCGGGGGCAGTCTCCACCTCATACAGAACATTGGCAAGGTATTCGATCTCATCCTCTCCCTCGAGCAGCAGCTTTTTCAGCATCTGGCCGGCGGTCTGCTTCTTTTTATAGTCGCGGAAGTATTTCTGCGCGTTCTCGTTGGGTCCAAGGCGGGGGTCCAGGCGGATGGTCACATCCTCGCCGGTATAGTAGTTTTGCACGGTGGCCTGGCGGTCGCCTTTCTGGATGGCCCACTGGTTGGCCTGCAGCAGCTCGCCGTACAGGCGCAGGGTATCGGCTTTTTCACTCTGGGCCAGTTCCTCCCGCCGGGCGGACTGTTTGCGCACAGCGCGTTCGTACAGGTTATGCACCGCCTTGTACAGCTCGCGGCTCTTCTGCTTCAACCGCTCGGCGCGGTCCTTGGTGGCGTAATAATCCTCCAGCAGCTCGCTGTAGGTGGGGTACTGCGTTAAAATGGCCGCACTGCCGTACTGCTGCGGGATAAAAAAGCTGAACTCTACCGGCTTGTTCACTCCGTCCGGCTGGGGGATGCGCACCGCCGTGGGGGTGCCGCCTGCAGCGTGTTCATCCTTCAGGTTTTCGATTGCGGCGCACAGGGCCTGCTTCTGTGCTTCGTCCAGGTCACAGGCCAGCAGGGGCGTTTCGCCGCCAAAGGCACGCCACACAGCCTCCCGCGCAACAACGGGGCCGACACCGCCAACCGCTTTGCCCAAAGCAGAAGCCACCGGCAGGTCTTTTTCGCAGGCAGCGGCCACCATGGCGGCGGCGCTGGTTGCCAGAAAATCCGGCTTATTGGGTTTGGGCGGCAGCGTATACGGCAGTCCGGGCAGCAGCTGGCGGATCTCGCTGTCCTCAAAATCCACGCGCTTGAGGGCATCGATGATCTTGCCGCTCTGGATCAGCACCAGGTTGGAGTAACGGCCCATCAGCTCGGCAGCCAGGGTATTGGTTACCAGGTCGCCCATCTCATTGGTGCACAAAAAGTCAAAAAACACAATGCGGTCGCCGGGTTCCATATGCAGCCCTGTCAGACGGCCGCCGGTCAGGTGTTTGCGCAGCAGCATGCAAAAGCCCGGCGGGGTGAGCGGGTTTTCAAAGCTTTCTTTGGTCAGGCAGACACGCGCCGAGCCGCTGCGGGCAGACAGCAGCAGCTTGAACGTCTGGGTGCGGGTGCGCAGGGTCATCAGCACTTCATCCCGCGTCGGCTCAAAAATTTTATCAATTTTGGCATCCAGCAGGGTGCTGTTCAGTTCATTTGCGACCAGCGCAAGGGTCGCGGCATCCAATGCCATGGTGGTACTCCTTTTCTTTTGGGGCAGGGTTTTATGAAAACGACAGCATACTTCTCACGCGGCAGGATGGGTTCATCCCACCCCATAGTGTTCAGCCGCCGCAGGGGTTACAGGTAGCTGTAAGGGTCAACATCGGCCAGGCTGGGGGCCACAGTAACTTCTTTGGGCAGGCGCTCGGTCAGGGCATCCGCCAGGGCAAACACCACCGGGTGTTCCGTTCCCCAGTGCCCGGCAACAACCAGGCCCACGCCTTTCTGCTTTGCCAAAATGGCAATGTGGTGGGCGGCTTCGCCTGTCACCAGGCAGTCTGCGCCCTCGTCAATGGCCTGCTGCAAATAGCTGCCGCCTGCGCCGCTCACTTCGGCCAGCTTTTCTACCGGGTGATCGGCTTCCACAAACTTGCAGTGGGTGTGCAGCATCCGGCTGCAGGTTTCGGCCAGCTGTTGGGCCGTGGTGGGCACGTTCAGCGTGCCGATGCGGCCGCAGTTATCGGCGAAATCACGGCGGTTCTCAATGCGCAGCAAGTCTGCCAGCACATCGTTCACACCGCCGGGAGCGGCATCCAGATTGGTGTGCATGCAGATGGCCGAAATGCCGTTCTGCAGCAGCATTGCGGGCACATCCTCCGCCGTCACGCGGCGCAGCGGGTCAAAGATGACCGGGTGGTGGCTTACAATCAGCTCACACCCGCTTTCGGCGGCATCGCGCACCACATCGGCGGTAATATCCAGCGCCGTCATAATGGAGGTGACCGGGCGTCCGGCATCCACCAAAAGGCCCACGTTATCCCAACTGCAAGCCAGCTCCGGCGGGGCGATCTGTTCCAGAATTTCCAGTACCTGCTGTACTTTTACGGCCATAGTCCATCCTCCATTTCCTGTATCAGGGCATCCACCCCATCCGCCTGCGGGCCGGGTGCAAGGCCCAGGCGGTATTTTTTCAGTTTGACCAGCTGCTGTTCACGGTAGGCCTGGGCTTCGGGCTGGCCCTGCGTTTTGCCGCACAGGCATGCAAGGCCGGTGGGCTCCGCTGCCCGGCCGGTATACTGCGCGTTGATCACGGTATACAGCCGCCCGGCTGCACGGCACAGTGTCTCGCTTTTTAAGGCAAAGCCGCGCTGGGCAAGGCCCTTGCGCAAAACGCTGTGCTTGGTGGCGGGTACAAAAACAAAGTTATACTGTTCGTTCCTCACCCAGGGGGCGGCATCCAGGATTTCCAGCACCGTTTCGGCCCCCATGCCGGCAATGATGATCTCCGTTGCCTCCCCCGGCTGCAGCACACTCAAGCCGGAACCGAGGCGGAACTGGATCTTATCCGCCCAGGGGGCGCAGGTCATGCGGGCTTTTTGCAGCGGGCCTTCCCGCAGATCACATGCAAAAACAAGCGGGCAGCAACCGCTGCCCGCCAGCCATGCACTGAGTTTTCCATGGTCACACCCAATATCGGCGGCAATATGGCCGGGCCGCACATAGGCAGCCGCGGCGGCCAGCCGCGCATCCAGGTGCGGCACAGGCTTACAGGTGTGCAAAGTAGTCATTCAGTTCGGCGCACAGTTCGTCGGGGTCCACACCGTGGACCATGCAGGCCTGCTCCACGGTCTCACCATGGGCAGCCATGCAGCCCAGGCAGTGCATACCCGTGTTCAAAAAGATGGGCACGCAGCCCTGGGAAGGATCGTTCTGCAGGATTTCGGCAATGATGGTATTACGGGTAACAGTCATGGTAATGTTCCTTTCTGCATTATACAAAACGTATAAAATGATAATTTATGACGGCATCTGGAAGGTCGCGTACAAACCCGCGCCTTGCAGAATGACGAACGATGTCAGGCAGAGCATGGCAAATACCGCCTTGCGCTCTGCGGGCTTTTGCACGGCAAAGGTGCGGTTGTGGTGCACCAGCGCCAGCACCAGCGGCAGCACGGGCAGCCAGTAGCGCCCCTGCAGGCCAAAAATAGTGGTGTAATTGATGGGGGTCCAGTTGAGCGCCGTGACGAACGAAAGGGCAATCACGCAGAGAACAATACCCCAAACGCCCGCTTTGGTGCGGCGGCCCAGAGGTACGGTCTCACCCGCCTGCGGCAGCGCCGCGGCCAGCAAAGCCAGGATAAAGCCAACCCCCAGCACCCAGCTGGCATCCACGGTATACACAATGGGTTCGCCTAGGGCAGTGCCCAGCACGCCCTGCACCCACTGCGCCCCCTGCGCACTGAAAGAGCGCAGCAGCAGTTTGGCCGTGTTGGGCAGGTTGCGGCAGATATACCCGGCGGAATAGGTGTAGATGGAATCGCCGTTTTCCTGAATGGAGCCAACCAGCTGTTCCGGCGTTAAGCCGCCCCACATGTGGGTCAGCTTATACAGCCCAACCGGGATGGCCAGCACCACAACCGCGGCAATGGCACCCAAAAAGATTTTCTTCTTTTTGGGGTCGCGGCGGATTTTCCAGTACAGCAGCGCCAGCAAAGCGGCACCAGCCGCGGCGGCACCACCGGCGCGCAGGATGCCCACGGTATCCACATCGCGGGCTGCATACAAAGCAGCGCCCATATTGACCTGCACCCAGCCGATAGCGGCCAGCACCAGCGCCAGAACTTTGGCAATGGGGCCAACCGGCCAGCGCTTGCCGGGCAAGGCAAGGTTGGCATCGGGAATCATAAAGATCAGCAGCACGGCGGGCAGATAAATTGCCTTGGCCGGGCCGATGAGCGCCGCCAGCACCACAGCAGCCACCGTTTCCGGCCAGCGGGCCGGGCGGGTGCGCAGGGTCAGGCAGAGCGCAGTAAAGCAGAAGAGATACCCCAGCACGGCGGCGTCCGCCGAAAGACTGCCCGCCAGCTGCAAGGGCTGGGCCAGCAGTGCCACACCGGCAAAAATGCCGCGCAGCCGCTGGGGTGCAATATTGACCGCAGCCGCAGCCAATGCCAGGTACAGCGCCAGGTTGCACAGCCGTCCCAACAGCAGCATGCCATGGAAGCCAAGCCCCATCATGCGCGCCAGCGTAATGCCGGCAATCTGACCCAGGTAGAGCGTATTATTGATGGGGTCCGCCGTTACATAGGTATCGGAGCTGACAGTCGTTTCACCGCTGCAGCCCGCATCTCCCAGGTGTTCCAGCATTTCCTTGTAAGCGTAAATGCCGATATCACCGGTATGATTTTTGAAATAAGGAGCATCGCAGCTGCGCACCAGCAGCATATCATCATCGTCCGCCACCGGCTGGCCCAGCAATGTGCTGGACTGGCGGTAGCATTTGGCCAGGTGGGTGTATTCATCGGGGCCGACAAGGGGCGGCGTTAAAAAGGCAAACGCCACGCCCAGCACCGCACCGCACACCAGCACCACCTGCCACAGCTTGGCGCGGTGGGTGAGCAGGATAAAGCCCGCCACCACCGCCGCAAAGGTCAGCACGCCCAGCAGGCGGGAGATCACATGGGACCAGCTGCCGGAATCATTGACGACATACTGCAATGCCGGATGCCCGACGATGGAATCCGTTGTGCCGTTTGCATTCCGGCGGGTCATCTGCTGGCTGGTGTCGGCATCCGTCCAAAGGCCCAGCAGGTGGTACACATCCCAGTCATCGCCGGGGGTATACCACAGACGCAGGGTCATGTTGGGGTTTGCCAGGTCATAATCCGCTTCGGCATCGGCTGTGCCGGGGGCGGTATAGGGCGCATCAAACGTGATGGCCGCAAAGGTGTCATCTTTAATGGTAATGCAGTCCAGCTCACCGTTCGCCACGGCGTTGCCATCGGCATCCAGCAGTGCAGCGTACAGGGTGCCCTGCCGGAACGCCCAATTATGGGTGGTCAGGTCCAGTCGAACCCCGTAAATGCGCTGCCCGCTTTTGAGCGGAACGGGCAGGTACAACCCGGTTGTGCCGTCATCCTGCGTTGCAGCGTCCGCCGTGGCAGGAATTACAACGGTACGGGTATAATCATCGTTGACGATTTCATACACCGGCTGGTTATCCACCCGCTGGCCAAGGTCAAACCCGGCCCACGCGGCCACAGCGGCGGCAGCCAGCGCCACCAGCAAAGTCAGCCACAGCAGGCGGTGCCGCTTGCAGAAATCTTTGATTTTTTGCATGAAGCCCTCCCCTGCTTTAGGTTGCTTACAGACAGTTTTATTATACATGATGATTGGCGAAAGTGCAATATTAGCCTTACTGCACTTTACTTTTCTCATTTTCCCTCTAGCTTTTAGGCTAGAGAATGATACCATCTATGTAAAAATCACATAAAGAGGTCGTGATATTGCTATAATTAACTGATACAAAAACACCCCCGTCTGCATTACCAGGCGGGGGCATGTTATTGCATTACGAGAAACGGTCGCGCAGGTTCTTGAAGAAGCCCTTGCGCTTTTCGTAGTTATCCTCTTTCATGCTGTCCTCAAAAGCTTTCAGGGCTTCGCGCTGGGCGCGGGTGACCTTTTTAGGGATCTCAACATCGACGATCACATACTGGTCGCCGCGGCCGCGGCCGTTCAGGTACTGGATGCCCTGGCCGCGCAGGCGGAATTTGGTGCCGCTCTGGGTGCCTTCGGGGATATGCTGCACAATGCGGCCATCCACGGTGGGCACCTCAACGTCATCGCCCAGCACAGCCTGGCTGAAGGTGATGGGCACATGGATGGTAACATCGTACCCGTCACGCTCAAACATCGGGTCGGCCTTAACGGTAACATGCACGATCACATCGCCGGCCGGGCCGCCGTTGGAACCGGCATCGCCCTGGCCGCGCAGTGCAATGTTCTGGTCATCATCAATACCAGCGGGGATATTGATCTCCAGGCTCTTGCGCGCGGCGGTCTTGCCGGTGCCGCGGCAGGTCTTGCACGGGTTGCGGATAATGGTGCCGCGGCCGCCGCAGTGGCTGCAGGGCTGCTGGCTCTGCATTACGCCAAAGGGGGTGCGCTGCTGTGTTACAACATAACCACGGCCGCCGCAGTCGGGGCAGGTTTCGGGGCTGGTACCCTTGGCCGCACCGGTGCCGCCGCAGTCGGGGCAGGTATCCTGGCGGTTGATGGTGATCTTCTTGGAGCAGCCGTGGGCGGCTTCCTCAAAGGTCAGGATCACGCTGGCCTGAATATCATGGCCCTTGCGGGGTGCATTGGCGGTGCGGGTGGAAGAACCGCCGCCAAAGCCGCCAAATCCACCGCCAAATCCGCCGCCAAAGATATCGCCAAAGATGTCACCCAGGTCCACGCCGCCAAAACCACCGCCGAACCCGCCTGCACCGCCGCCGTTGGCAGCCGCATAGTTGGGGTCTACGCCGGCAAAGCCGAACTGATCATAGCGCTGGCGTTTCTGCGGGTCGGAAAGCACATCGTTGGCTTCGTTGACCTCTTTGAACTTTTCCTCGGCTTCTTTATTGCCGGGGTTCAGGTCAGGGTGGTACTTTTTGGCAAGTTTGCGGTAGGCGCTCTTGATCTCGGCATCCGTGGCGTTTTTACCGATGCCCAGCACCTCGTAATAATCTCTTTTTTCTGCCATATGATCACACCTTTATGTGTTGAAGTAAGTTGACTTTTATTCCTTTCCCCTATGGGAACAGCCGGTTCTTTGTCCGTAAGGGCGTACAGCCTGTGCCTGCAAGCGACAACGTGATTTCACTGCGGGCACACGCTGTGCGCCCCTACGGACGGGACGCAGCTTTGTGGGCTTAACCCCACAATGGCCGCCGCCGGAATTGCCTGGCGGCGGCCTTTTGGGTTACAGGGATGTTCCCCTGTTTATTCTGTTATCTTACACCTCGTGGAAGTCAGCGTCAACAGCACCGTCATCCTTCGGGGCGGAACCGGCATTGCCCGTGGGGCCCTGCTGGGCGTCAGCGCCCGGCTGCTGGCCCTGCTGCTGGGCAGCCTGCTGGTAAACCTTCTCGCTGATGGCGTAGAAAGCCTTCTGCAGGTCGTCCTGCTTTGCCTTGATGGCCTCAATATCGGTACCCTTCAGGGCTTCCTTCAGGGCGTTCAGCTTAGCTTCGCACTCGCTCTTCTCGGACGGAGAGACCTTGTCGCCCAGCTCGCCCAAAGCCTTTTCGGTCTGGAACACCATCTGGTCGGCGTTGTTGCGGGTATCAACATCTTCGCGGCGCTTCTTATCCTCAGCAGCATACTGCTCGGCATCCTTAACGGCCTTGTCGATGTCATCCTTGCTCATGTTGGTGGAAGCAGTGATGGTAATGCTCTGCTCCTTGCCGGTGCCAAGGTCCTTAGCGCTTACATGCACAATGCCGTTGGCATCGATATCAAAGGTAACTTCGATCTGGGGCACGCCGCGCGGAGCCGGAGCGATGCCATCCAGGTGGAAGGTACCCAGGCTCTTGTTGTCGCGGGCAAACTCACGTTCGCCCTGCAGAACGTTGACTTCAACGCTGGGCTGGTTGTCAGCAGCAGTGGAGAAGATCTGGCTCTTCTTGGTGGGGATGGTGGTGTTGCGCTCAATGATCTTGGTGCAAACGCCGCCCAGAGTCTCAATGCCCAGGCTCAACGGGGTAACATCCAGCAACAGCAGACCCTTAACGTCGCCCTGCAGAACACCGCCCTGGATGGAAGCGCCGACAGCAACACATTCATCGGGGTTGATGCCCTTGAACGGCTCGCAGTTCAGTTCCTTCTTGACAGCGTCATAGACAGCGGGGATACGGGTGGAGCCACCGACCATCAGGACCTTAGCCAGGTCAGAAGCCTTCAGGCCTGCATCAGCCAAAGCCTTGCGGACAGGGGCCATGGTGCGGTCAACCAGATCAGCGGTCAGTTCATTGAACTTTGCGCGGGTCAGGGTCATATCCAAGTGCTTGGGGCCGTTGGCGTCAGCGGTGATGAACGGCAGGTTGATGTTGGTGGAAGTGGCGCTGGACAGCTCGATCTTTGCCTTTTCAGCAGCTTCCTTCAAGCGCTGTGCAGCCATCTTATCCTTGCGCAGGTCGATGTTGTTTTCCTTCTGGAAATCCTCAGCCATCCAGTCGATGATGCGCTGGTCGAAGTCATCGCCGCCCAGGTGGGTATCACCATTGGTAGCCAGAACTTCAGTAACGCCATCGCCCATCTCGATGATGGAAACATCGAACGTACCACCGCCCAGGTCGTAAACCATGATCTTCTGGTCGGATTCCTTATCAATGCCGTAAGCCAGAGAAGCTGCGGTCGGCTCGTTGATGATACGCTTTACGTTCAGACCAGCAATGGTACCGGCGTTTTTGGTTGCCTGACGCTGGCTGTCGTTGAAGTAAGCGGGAACGGTGATGACAGCTTCGGTAACGGGCTCGCCCAGGTAAGCTTCGGCATCAGCCTTCAGCTTTGCCAGGATCATAGCGCTGATCTCTTCGGGGGTGTAATCCTTGCCGCCGGCGTGAACCTTCTCGGCAGTGCCCATCTTACGCTTGATGGAGGAGATGGTGTTTTCGGGGTTGGTGATAGCCTGACGCTTTGCAACCTGGCCTACCAGACGCTCGCCGGTTTTGGTAAAGCCGACAACAGACGGGGTGGTACGGGCACCCTCAGCGTTAGGGATAACAACGGGCTCGCCGCCCTCCATAACAGCTACGCAGCTGTTGGTAGTACCAAGGTCAATACCAATAATCTTACTCATAATATAAAACTCCTTTCATATTCCTCTTTCAGGAAACATGGAAATGTGAATGTCTTAATCTATATCTGAACGGGCTTTTGCGCCCGGTTCATGCTTTGTTATTCGGCCACAACCACGGTTGCATGGCGGATGATCTTATCGCCGATCATGTAGCCTTTCTGGAACACGCGCACCACAGTGCCGCTTTCCTGGCCATCCTCTGCCGGAACCTGCTGAACAGCGTTCATAAAGTTGGGGTCAAAGGGCTTGCCCATGGATTCGATCTCGGTGATGTTCAGCGTTTTCAGAGCTTTTTCGGCTTTGTCCAGCGTCATCACAACGCCCTTTTTATAGTTTTCGTCGGTGCATTCGGCATTGGCTGCCATATCCAGCGTATCCAGAATTGCCAGGATCTGGTTGACCGCGTGGGAAACACCATCGTTGAACTTCTGGTCAGCTTCGCGGGCGGAACGCTTGCGGTAATTGTCATACTCTGCAGCGGTGCGCAGCATCTGGTCTTTCAGCTTTGTGTTGGCCTGCTCGGCGGCTTCCAGCTTTGCCTTTACGGCTTCCAGCTCTTTGGATTTTTTGCCGAACCAGTCTTTCTTTTCGGTCTTTTCTGCAGCGGGTTCAGCTTCCTGCTTATCGGATTCTGCCGCGGGCGCTTTTGTTTCAGCAGCGGCCTGTTCCTGTTCAGTTTCAGGCTGCTTCTTTGTTTCTTCGCTCATGTCTGCTCCTCCTTTTTACCGGACATTGACTGTCCTAACTTAATTGCAAAATAATTCAAAACGGGGATCAAGTGTTCGTACTCCATGCGGTTGGAGCCGATCACCGCCACCGTGCCGTACAGCCCGCCGCCCGCAAGGTAACGCTTGCTGACGATGCAGAGGTTCGGCATGGCGGGCTCGATATCCTCGCCCAACGTAGCGGTCACTTTGCCGCTGCCCGGTTCGATCAGGGCGCGGGCCGCTTCGTTGTCAGAAAAAACTTCCAGCAGCGCGCCAAGGTTTGTGCGCACATCCGGCATCTTGGCCAGGTACTGCACGCCCTCCAGGTAAAACTGCGGGCGGGTGCGAACCAGCGCTTCGGCGGCGAACACCACCGGCGCCAGCCTGCGCCCGGCGGAAAGCACCAGGCTTGCCGTCAGCGACGGGGTCAGATCCTCCGGTGCCACAAAGGTCAGGCTGCTGTTCAGCAGGCGGGCCATCTCATCGGCATCCTCCCGCGTCAAGCCGGTGTGGATACGCGCCACACGGGTGCGCACACCGCCGGAGCTGGTAACCGCCAAAACTGCGGCGGAATACCGCCCGACCTGCACGACCTCAAAATGGGCGATGCACAGATCCTCGGCCTGCGGGGTGGTAGCCACTGCGGCACAGCCGGTATAATCGGCCAGTGCGCGGGCGGCGCTCTGCGCCAGCTTTTCGGGCTCAACGTCCATATCGGCAAACAGCCGGTCAATGTTTTCGCGGTCCGCTGCGCTCAGTGCTATGGCGGCGGGGGCTTCCAGCAGGTGGTCTAGGTAGTACCGGTACCCCTTGGGGCTGGGCACGCGGCCTGCGCTGGTGTGCGGCTGCTCCAGCAGGCCAAGCTTTGTCAGCGCGGCCATCTCGTTGCGGAGCGTTGCGCTGGAAAGTGCCATGTCAAAGTGGCTGGCCAGCAAACCGGAGCCGACCGGCTCGCCGCCGGTAGAATAAATGGCAACAATCGCTTCCAGAATGCGCTGCTTGCGTGCATCCATCGTCATGCTGCCCTCATCTCCTTGTTTGCTTTTTCTTGTTTAGCACTCTCTCTTCCTGAGTGCTAAATTTATTATATCCCAACTCTTTGTTCTGTCAAGCCCTTTTCATAAAAAGTTTCAAACTTTAACAGATTTGACACAAACGCCGCGGCAAAGGGTGGTTTTTGCCCTCCGCCGCGGCGTTTTTCTGTTATTTTATCTTGGGCAATACCGCATAATTCTAAGTGCCGATACGGCGAGCGAGGTGCGGCAGATGCTAAGCCAAAAGCGCAGATAATACTGGATGTCTTATCGAGCATTTTGGCAACGCAAATGCCGTGCCGCAGCCGCCGAAGCGGTGCTTAAGCCGTCAGGCGGGAATTGTGCGGTGTTGCCCTTGTTTTGCTGCCCGCCAGACAGCAGGGTGATGCCGGCCAACGGTTCATTCTTCCATCCACTTTGCTAAAAATGCCGCGGCAATGTTTACTGCGCGGGCGGTCTCGGTATCAGGGGCTGCATCCTGCGGGCGGCCGGTCAGCAACACACCGCCTTCCACATCCCCCTGCACCACAATGGGGCAGACGCACAGCAGCACCGTTTCCCCTTTGTCAAAGGCCGTAATGCGGCGGGCAGCGGTTTCCGGCGCGGTGTAAGGGCCGCGCATGGCCAGCAGCCGGGCGGCGGCATCGCTGATCTGCCGCCCCAGCAGCTGCCCTTTGCCCGTGCCGGTGGCGGCCACAATGCTTTCCCTGTCACATATCAGCACAGGGCGGCCCAGGTTTTTGGCCAGCACCTCGGCATACACCCCGGCCAGTTCGCCCAGCTCCACCAGCGGGGAATATTTTTTGAACACCACCTGCCCATCGGCAGCGGTAAAAATTTCCAGTGCATCGCCCTGGCGGATGCGCTGGGTTCGCCTGATCTCTTTGGGAATGACCACCCGCCCCAGCTCATCAATCCTGCGCACGATTCCTGTTGCTTTCATTGGGGTACCCTCCTGCCCTTCCATATTCTGTACAATATACCTATTATATGGAAAGTGCGGCGGTTTATGTATGGTTCGTGCCTGTTTTTTGTTAGTGCTTTATCCAGCCCTGCCAGCAGGGCATCACGCTGAACGGCTTGGCAATGTGGGCGTTCACGCCTGCTTCAAACACCTTTTTGCGGCTCCCCTCAAAGCCATCTCCATTTTGGAGATATTATAACGGAGCGCCGCGTAAATTTCAGGATATTGGTTCCCTGCCCACCAAATAGCCACCCGCACATTGTCTGCAGCCTTGCCGCCTGTACTATCCGGGTGGTATACTGATACCAATATATTTTGTGTGCCCCGCACACAGGGAACGAGGCTCCGCTATGGCTGAACTGCTGCAAACCACTCTGTGCTACCTGGAACAAAACGGCTGCTATCTGATGCTGCACCGCATTAAAAAGAAGAACGACGTCAACCACGATAAATGGATCGGTGTGGGCGGCAAGCTTGACCCCGGCGAAACTGCCGAAGCCTGTGCCCTGCGCGAAGTGTGGGAGGAAACCGGCTTGACGATGCAATCCCCCGCCTACCGCGGCATTGTGGATTTTACTTGCGAGCCATGGCCCGCCGAGCGGATGCACCTGTACACCTGCACCGATTTTACCGGCACGCTGACCGACTGTAACGAGGGCACACTGGAATGGGTGCCCAAACCCGAAGTAGAGAACCTGCCGATCTGGCAGGGGGACAAAATTTTCCTTCGGCTGTTGGCGGAGGGCGCACCGTTTTTCCATCTGGAGCTAACCTATCACGGCGATACCCTGGTGCAGGCGGTGCTGGAAGGCGAGACACTGCCCTGCGGTTGAACAGCCATTATAATAAAGGCAATACCGCATAATTCTAAGTGCCGATACGGCGAGCGATGTGCGGCAGATGCTAAGCCAAAAGCGCAGATAATACTGGATGCTGCAAAGGTGAGCGCCGCCAGTGGCGGATGCAGCGAACCGAAGCAGGGGCAGCGGTCGCAGAGTGCGAGGGGCTTTTGCCCCCGAAGCACGATGCGGGTACCGCAACCCGACATTATCGAGCCATTTTGGCAACGCAGATGCCGTGCCGCAGCCGCCGGAGCGGTGCTTAAGCCGTCAGGCGGGAATTGTGCGGTATTGCCTAAAGAAATAAAATAAAAGCATGTGCAGTTTTTCGGGCTTTCCCCAAAAACGCACATGCTCTTGTTTTTATTGGTTATTTCAGCAGCCCGAAATGTTCCAGCGCATTCCAGATGCCGTCCTTATCCACATCGGTGGTAATGTAATCCGCCGCGGCACGGGCATCTGGCCAGGCGTTGCCCATGGCAACCCCGATCCCGGCAAAAGCAAGCATCTCGGTATCGTTGCCGCCATCGCCAAAGGCGATGCTGTTTTCCCGCGTAAGACCCAGATGATTGAGCGTTTCCTGCAAGCCGTTCACCTTGCCGCCGGTTGCGGGCAGGATATCGACAAATTCTTCGCTCCAGCGCACAGCGCGGCAGCCGGGCACGTGAGTCATGAACTCCGGTTCCTGCTCGCTGCTCAAAAATGCGCTGAGCTGATACGTCGGGTAGGTAAAGCAGCGCTGGGCCGGATCGATGGTTTCCTGCGGGATCTCTTTCAAAAAGTTTTCACACAGGGCATTGGTGCGGTTCATGTAAGCGGTATCCGCTTCCACAAAGGAAACCGCAATATCTGTTTTTTCCAGCCAGGGCAGCAGCTCGCGCAGTCCCTCCTGCGGCAGCGAGTGAGCGTAAAAGCAGCCGTCCTTATCCCGGCAATATTGGCCGTTCATCATCACCATGCCGTCAAATTCAAACGGCAGATCCTTTTTCAGGTAATGCAGGTGGTACGGCGGGCGGCCGGTTGCCAGGTAAAGCTGCACCCCTTTGGCGCGCAGAATGTTGAGCGCCGCCACGGTGGATTCCGGCAGGTGGTGATCCGGCGGCAGCAGAGTACCGTCAATATCAAAAAAAGCAATGCGAATATCTCTGTTTTCCATGTTATTATTCCTGTTTCAGCTGTCGGCCCATCATTGTAGCCAGCGCATCGCGGGCGGCCAACCGACCGGACAGAATATCATCCACCGCATTCACGATGGGCATTTCTACCTTATACTTTTTCGCCAGCTTGCAGGCTGCGGGCAGGGCATTGATGCCCTCCACCACCTGACCGACCTCTTTTTTGGCGGTTTCCACATCCTTTCCGCGGCCAATCAGCATGCCGGCATGCAGGTTTCGGCTGTGCATACTGGTGCAGGTCACGATCAGATCGCCCATACCGGAAAGCCCGGCAAAAGTTTCGGCCTTGCAGCCCATGGCCACACCCAGGCGGGCCAGCTCGGCGTTGCCGCGGGTGATAAGGGCAGCCTTGGCGTTATCGCCGTAATCCAGGCCCATCGCAATGCCAACAGCCAGCGCGATCACATTTTTGACAGCGCCGCCCAGCTCCACGCCGCGGCGGTCGGTGTTGGTATACACGCGGAAGGTGGGGGTGGTAAAGATCTGCTGCACCTTGCGTGCGGCGGCTTCATCCGGGCTGCCCGCCACGATCAAGGTGGGCATATCGCGGGCCACTTCCTCCGCATGGGTGGGGCCGGAAAGCGCCACCACATTGCAGTGGGTGTGTTTGCCATCCGCGGCCAGCTCCTGCTCAATGATTTCGGACATCGTCATCAGCGTTTTTTCCTCCACGCCTTTGGCCACATCCACGATCAGCTGCCCATCCGGGATATGCGGTGCCGCCTTGCGGGCGGTGGAACGCACAAAAACCGAGGGCACCGCAAACAGCAGCACATCACGGTCGCCGCAGATTTCTTCAATATCCGCGGTATAGTGCATATCGGCAGGCAGGCACATGCCGGGCAGGTTGGGGTGGGCATGGGTCACGCTCATGGCTTTCAGTTCATCGGGCAGGGCGCTCCACATGGTAACGTCACAGCCGTTTCCTGCCAGCATGCGTGCCAGCGCGGTTCCCCAGGTTCCGGCACCCAGAACACCGATTTTGGTTTTGGTCATCGTATTTGTTCTCCAATCGTTTATGGGCAATACCGCATAATTCTAAGTGCCGATACGGCGAGCGAGGTGCGGCAGATGCCAAGCCAAAAGCGCAGATAATACTGGATGTCTTATCGAGCATTTTGGCAACGCAGATGCCGTGCCGCAGCTGCCGGAGCGGTGCTTAAGCCGCAAGGCGGGAATTGTGCGGTGTTGCCTATGGTATCAGGTACGCCTTCAAGCTACACCTTAAAAGTGCCCCGTGCGGTTAAACTGTTTCCACCTCTCAATCAAAGAGTGGCGGCGCGGATCCGGCTTATCCGGCAGGTCCAGCGTAAAGCGCTCATAGCAGTTCACAATGCGTGTCTGGCCGTACTGGTGCTCCCGCGGGATGTTGGCTCCATAGGTCAGGTGGATATGCCCGTGTAGCATCAAAGCCGGGTGATAGGTATCCAAAATTTCATTGAACACCGTAAACCCGCGGTGCGGCAGGTCGCTGAAATCCCCATAGCCGTGCAGCGGCGCATGGGTAACAAGGATATCCACCCCGCCCGCGTGCTGGATCTTGCTGCGCAGGTGGCTGATGCGGCGTTTCATTTCCGCTTCGGTAAACTGCCAGGCACCGGCGCGGTAACGGCAGCTGCCGCCAAGGCCCACAATGCGGTAGCCCTTGTACCAGTACAGGTCATCGTCAATGCAGATCGCACCGCGGGGCGGTTCTCTATCATAGCTGGCATCATGGTTGCCGTGTACATAAAGCACCGGAACCGGCGCTGCATCGGACAAAAAGTTCATATAATGCCGGCTCAGGTCCCCGCAGCCGATGATCAGGTCGATATCGCGCAGCTTGCTGGGCTCATAGTATTCCCACAGGTACTTGCTCTCTTCGTCTGCCACTGCCAGAATTTTCATAGATCAGCCTCTTTCTCTGCAGGGAGCCGGTCGCGGTGGATGCCCTGCATGCGGTACATGGGGCGGGCACAGTCCATCAGTTCGTCAAATTCCGGCAGGTGGCCCTCCACTGCATCGCACAGCCAGTCCATATGCAGGATCTGCTCCGGGGTAAAGCCGGTGCGGCCCTCGTTCATCACAGTACCGTTCTGCGCGGTAATATAGCAGGCAAACGGGTCAATGCTGCCCGCAATAATGCCGCTGCGCAGGATGTTGGCCAGGTGGCGCACATCATGGGGCAGCTCGCGGCTGAGCAGCACATCCATCACACCGCTGTTCATGCCCCACCAATAGTTGACGGCAGTACCGTCGGTGCCGGATTTATCGCGGGTCCAGCCGCCATCCAGCACGGTGCGCACCACGTTTTCATAAAACTGGCCCCAATGCCAAAACGGCGAAGCCAGATCCATCAGCGTGCCGCCGGGGCTGATGCGGAAAGTTCCGAACTCTCGCGCAGGGCGGAACGGCGTGGGGGTATCGCGCCCCGAGATCACCGTGATGCCCTGCTTCTGGAAGGCCTGGATCGGGTCCCCCGGCAGGCAGGACCATTGCAGGCTGACCTTAACGCGCGGGTTGACCATCCGCGCGCCAAGGGCAAACGCATTGATGTTGGCCGGAACGCCAAAGGTGGGTGTATCCGCCACATAGCCCACGCGGTCCTCCCGCGCCACAGCGGCAGCAATGGCGCCGGTGATGAACTTTGCCTCATACACGCGGCTGTAATAGGTGCGGATGGAAGCATACGGCATATCGACCGAGCAGTTCAGGATGCGCACATCCGGGTGGCGCAGCGCCGCGCGCAGCGAAGCCCCCACCAGTTTTGGCGAGGTTGTAAACACCATATTCGCGCCGTCCTGGATGGCTTTTTCCACCAGTTCATCGGCATTTTTGCCCGGCTCTGCGCCATGATAAGCCACGGTTTCCACCTTGCCGGCAAACACCTGGTCCAGCTGGGTACGGCCAAACTCGTGCTGGCTGGTCCAGGTAGAAGTTTCCGGCGTGCGCTCGTTGACAAACGCTACTTTCAAGTGGCTGGGCTCACTGCGGATCCCCGGCAGGATGCGGTCCAGCAGGCTGTTCTTTTTGGCCGGGGCGGCCGGCTGGGTGCTGAGCTTGACCGGTTCCGGGCGCTCCAGCGCCAGAACGTTATCCCACACAGCGTCAATAGCTGCGGCAAACTGGGCGGGACTATAGGTTTTCAGCTCATCCAACTTATACAAGCGGAGCAACAGCAGCATAACATCCGCCGGGGTGGTGCGCATTTTATCGCCGCCGTGGGCATTATAAGCCTTGGTGATCCAGTTCATCAGGCTGACAACTTCCGCCTTATCGTCTGCGGTCCACTTTTCATCCGGCGCTTTGCCCAGCGCTTTCTGCAAGCGGGCAAAGCTGCCCTCCTGCGTAAAGTGCAGCCGGTACAGCCCGCACAAAGGGTAATACTCCATGAACTCGTAATATTCACGAATTTCCGGCGTATCACTGAACCGCGGCACAACGCGGGTAACGGTGGCAAAAATAGAATCCGCGCCAAAATATTTCAGCACACTGACACGTTTGTTGCCCTCTTGGACATAAAAGCGGCCCATGTACTCATATGCTTTAATGGCATCGTGGATGCCCTCTTCCATATGGGCCATGCACAGGGAAAGCCACTTGCTGGCAAACTCAGTGTCTTCGGGCAGCAGCGGCATAAAGTTGGAAGCAAACGCCATGGTGCGGCCGGTGGTTTTGGTGCCTACCACATAATCCAACGGTATTTCAATGGTGCCAAGCGGTATCTGGCTTTCGGTATCTGTTTTTTCCAGCAGTTCATCCAATGCAGGCAGATAGGGGTATTTGCCTGCCGCTGTCTTTTCACGGTAATCGCGCATGCCCAATCTTTGAGCGCGGTTGTATTCATCTATGGCTTCTATACGCTGCATCCTGTGCCTCCTCCTGCTGTTGTGGTTCCGTCATTTTTTCTTATTCTGTGGGCATGTATGTTGTAATTATACCATATCCCGCAGGGCTTTGCACCCTTTTTATGGCGGAAACCGGCATCCTGCCCGCTTGACATAAATTTTACACAAAACCTGTGGTGCAGGTCTTGCGGCATATCGCGGATTCTTGTATAATAAAATTTGTATGCAAATTTGACATCAATCAACTGCGAGGTACTGGAATGCTTAAGAAATACCTGACTGTATTTTTTGTTTCGATGGTTCCCCTGATCGAACTGCGCGGCGCAATCCCCTATGGCGTAATTTTTGGTCTGCCGCTGTGGAGCACCTACATCATTGCCATCATCGGCAACATGATCCCGGTGCCGTTCATCTTTTTGTTTGCGCGCAAGATCCTGGAATGGGGCGCTGACAAACCGGTGATCGGCAAGTTTTTCACTTTCTGCCTGGAAAAAGGCCACAAGGGCGGCCAAAAGCTGAAAGCCACCGCCGGCCGCGGCCTTTTTATTGCTCTGCTGCTGTTTGTGGGCATTCCCCTGCCCGGCACCGGCGCATGGACCGGCACCCTGGCCGCCAGCCTACTGGATATGGATTTCAAGGAAAGCGTTCTGGCCTGCATGGGCGGCGTTCTGCTGGCAGGCTGTATTATGGGCGTACTGAGCACTTTGGGCATTTCCGCTTTTGGTGCAATCGCCGGTTGATTTTTTCCCTGATTGTATATGACAAAAAGCAGCCCCCGCGGGGGCTGCTTTTTGTTATTATTTTACTGGGCCGTCTCTTCCTGCCTGCTCAACAGGATGCGGTCATTATCCAACCGGCGGCCCACATTTTTGGCGAACTGATCCAGCAGGCCGTCCACCGTGGTGTTGGCGCGTTCTTCCCCGCTGATATCCAGCACAATGTGGCCGGAATCCATCATCAGCGTGCGGTTGCCCAATTCCAGGGCGGCGTGCATGTTGTGGGTAATCATCAGGCAGGTGATGTGGTTTTCGGCCACAATTTTCTTGGTCAGCTCCAACACCTTATCTGCGGTGGCGGGGTCCAGGGCCGCAGTGTGCTCGTCCAGCAACAGCAATTTGGGGGTAACCAGGGTGGCCATCAATAGGGTCAGCGCCTGGCGCTGGCCGCCGGAAAGCAGGCCGACCGGCTGTTTCATCCTGTTCTCCAGCCCCAAGCCCAGCTGGACCAGCCGATCGGTAAACAGTTCGCGGTCCGCCTTGGTAATGCGGGAAAACGGCGAAGTATGGGTGGAAGCGCGCAGATAGGCCAGGGCCAGATTTTCCTCAATGGTCATGTTGGGGGCAGTGCCTTTGAGCGGGTCCTGGAACAGGCGGCCAATCGCCTTGGAGCGGCGGAAATCCGGCTGGAAGGTCATATCCACCCCATCCAGCAGAATGCTGCCGGTATCCGGAATAAAGCTGCCTGCAATGGCATTGAACAAGGTGGATTTGCCCGCGCCGTTGGAACCCACAATGGTAGCGAACTCGCCGCTTTCCATATGCAGATTGATATCGGTCAGCGCTTTTTTCTCGTTCACCGTACCGGGGTTAAAGGTCATACTGACATGGTTCAGATCAAGCATGGGTCTTGCCCCCTTTCTGGCTGACGGCACGGCGGCGGCGCAGCGCAAGGTTCTTTTTCAGGGCCGGGGCCGCAATGGCCAGCGCCACAATGACGGCAGAAATCAGCTTCAGGCACTCGCTGGGAACATTGGCACGCAGGGCCAACGCAATGATAAAGCGGTAGATCACGCTGCCCGCCACAGCCGCAGCCGCTTTGACCCACATACCGCCGCGGCCAAACAGCGTTTCGCCAATAATCAGCGAAGCCAGACCGATGACCACCATGCCAGTGCCCAGGTTGATATCGGCGGATTTCTGGTACTGAGCCAGAACTGCGCCGGAAAGCGAGGTCATGGCGTTGGAAACGCAAAGGCCCACCGTGATGGTGAACGCCGTGTTGATGGAGGAAGCGCGCACCATATCCGGGTTATCGCCGGTAGCGCGGATGGAAAGACCAAGCCGGGTGCCAAGGAATAAAATCAGCAGCGCGCAGGCCACGACTGTGACCGTGACGGCAACAATGAGTTTATAGGGAGATTTTTCGCCAAACAGGGCGCGGGCCATAGTGAACACTGTCTCAGTTTTCAGCATGGGAACGTTGGAAGAAAAGCCCATGATGGCAAGGTTTACGGTGTAAAGCCCGGTATTGGTAATAATACCCGCCAAAATGGACGGCACGCCCAGGTGGGTTTGCAGGAACGCGGTGACAAACCCGGCGCAGGCACCGGCCAGCATGGCCAGCACAAAACCAAGGAACGGATGCCCCGCCACTGCGGCGGTAGCCGACACGGCACAGCCAAGGGTGAACGCGCCATCGGTAGTCATATCGGCAATATTCAGCACACGGAAGCTCAAAAACAGTGCCATGGCCACAAGGGCGTAAATAAAGCCCAGCTCCAATGCGCTTTGCACAATGGCAAGGGTAAACATAAGCGTTGCTCCTTTGCGTATAAATAATAAGTAATAAAGAATAATGAATAATGGCTGTACGCCGCCCGCGGCGGCGTTTTTAATCAGGTATGCAGCTCCGGCGGGCGTTTTCGCTTGCCGGAGCTGCATTTCCTGCTTTATTGTGGTACCGCAGGCACCACACCTGCATTATTCTTTTTTCATTATTCTCTATTCATTTTATCACTGCTGGGTGGTAACTTCCACAACCTGGCTGGCCATATCGCTGAAAGCGGCGTAATCAATGCCCAGAGCGGCGGCAGTTTCGGTGTTGACGGTGATGATGCCGCCATCCATTACATGGTATTCAGGAACGTTGCCGCTTTCCAGGATATCCAGCACCATATCAGCGGTGTAGGTGCCAAGTTCGGAATAGTTGACTCCGCAGGTTGCAAAGGCACCGGCGGTAACAAAGCTGTCGGCACCGGTGTAGAACGGGATACCCGCTTCGGTCAGCGTCTCGGAAACAGCAGCTGCGGCGGCCATAACCACGTTATCGGTCGGGGTAAACACAGCGTCAGCCTTGCCCACCATATTGGCGGCGGCGCTCATGATTTCATCGTTGGTGTTGCCGGTGCCTTCCACATAAGCAATGCCCTTTTCATCCAGGTAAGCCTTTGCTTCGGCAATGGGGGTGGTGGAATTGGCTTCGGAATTGGAGTACAGCAAGCCAACAGTCTTGACATCCGGGTTGATTGCCAGCATCATATCCAGGATGAACTGGGTGTTCAGCGCGTCAGAAGTACCGGTGACATAATCCAGGCCGGTGAGGTCTGCAGCGGCAGGGTCGCTGATAGCGGCGTACACAACAGGAATCTGATCTTCGGCGCAGGCATTGGCCATGCACTGGGCTGCCAGGGTGGCAATGGGCACCACCGCATCATATCCATCGGAAACCACCTGGGTGCCGATCTGGTTCAGCGTGGTAGCGTCGTTCTGGCCGTTAAAATCTTTATACTCAATGGTAATGCCCTTTTCGGCGGCTTTGGCGTCCAGCTCTGCTTCCACAGCGGTGCGGATCTCATCCAGGCTGGCGTGATCCAGCTGCTGGACCACCGCAATTTTGTAAGACTTTGCGGTATCATCTGCGGCAGCAGCTTCGCTGCTGGAAGCTGCTGCGGTATCGGCGCTAGAGGCAGCGGTAGAAGTGGTGGCTGCGGTGGAACCGCAGGCGGCGAGGGTGGCGAGCATAGCGGCGGCGGACAGAACAGCAACAAACTTTTTCATGGTAAAAGCTCCTTTTTATCATTCACATTTAAGGTGTATCGGCGGTTTGTTCCCGGCAGTGCCGGGGCGGGCAATCAGTTTGCCCGGCGCCATCGCTCCCGCATGGTGGTAATGCTTTGCTTTTTCATGGTGTTACTCCTGTTTGTGGTCTGTGCCGGGTATAACAAAAGCCCTTGCACAGAAATAGCTTTCTGTGCAAGGGCAGATCAATCAAATAATCTGTGGTGCCACCTTGCTTGCTGTGCCATAAACTGCACAGCCGCTCTGCGGAGAACTAACATTCCCCTGCCCTGTAACGGAGGCTTCCGTCAACGGATACTCAGCCCAGCTTTTCCCCGTGCCCTCGGCGAACCATTTATCCACTCCGCTTACCACCCCGTTCCCAGCATCGGGGGCTCTCTGTGCGTGCGCCTGTGGTTTTACTTTCGCTTCATTGGTTTAAAGTATTTATAGCACAAAGGCGCGGCCTTGTCAACGGGGAATTTTAATTTTCTGTGTCAAAAAGTACAATCAGTTTTTGGTAATAATCCATAAGCGGCTTTTCTTCGGCCTGCACTTCGGGCTTGATCAGGCCGTTCTGCTCGGTGTAAGGGGTGTCCTCGTTGTCCAGCGCCAGGAACAAATCCGCCCCTGTGGCAATAAATTCTTTGCCCGCAGCTTCCGCCAGCGCGTTCAGATCGTAATAGTCGTTCTCGGCATCATCGCCCAGCAGGCCGCTGCTGCCGCGCTGGGTATAGATCGTCAGCATGGAGCAGACTTCGCCCTGCACGGGGGAGCCTTCGCCGTTCAGCAGCATGCCGAAACGGCTGTAGTTGGCAATATAATTGCCGTCCTTCCAGGCACTCTGGGTCACATGGCCGTTGCTCAGCTGGCCAAAGAATTTATCGTCCGGGTACTGGCGCAGCACAAAGTTCATGTTGTCCATCATGGCAAGGTCGTCGCGGTCCAGCCTGCCCTTATAGGTGGTGTTCACCTGCAGGTTGGCATACAGCTGCTGTACCTGGGCATAGGCATCGCCAAAATAGTCTGCCATCGCATCGGGCTGTTCCTCCATAGCGGTCTTGAACAGCTGCAGAGCAGTCGTCATATCCTCATCCCGCAGGGCCTGCACAAAGTCCGCAATGCTCTCTGCCGGTTCGATCTCCGTATCTGCCAAAGCCAGCAGGCCATACATCGAAACCACGGTATTGCGCTCGGTTCCCAGCCCTGCCACATGGATAGTGCCGCCCTGCTGGCGGTTATACTGGTACAGCCAGCGCCAGTATTCGGCTTCCGCATCCGCACAGCTGCCCTGCAGCTTCAGGTAGTGGTTCAGCCAGTTTTCATCGCCCGTGCGCAGGTACTGCTCCAGCACCTGGGTTTCGCCCACGCCGGTTTCCACCAGCTGAACATTCACCCCCTGCTGTTCGTGCAGGTACTGGAACAGCGCCTTGCGCATGGCAGTGTTCTGCGGCTGTCCGCGGGTCTCTCCGGCCAGAAACACGCGGTAATCCGCATTACCAAAATCGGCATCTTCCAGCGGATAATCCCAGTAAATGGGTGTTGTGTTGTCTTTCAGGTAGGTGTGGACGGCGTCATTCTTTTTGCTCTGCACTTCCACGGTTTCGGGCACAGCGGTTTCCTCACCGTCAGCCGTTTCCGGGGTAGCGGTACCGGCGGCAATGGCTTCCTCTGCCGTCATATCAGTATACAAAAAGTTCTGCAAAACCGCAATGTTGGCAGCCCAATCAGGATCCATCATGGGGCGGTCATCCATGCCGTTGCGCACGCCATAGGTGCCCTGCACCGGCATGGTCATCTGGTCTGCTGTCACGCCCAAAAAGCTCGGCAGCTGCACCATCAAGGCAGCGATCTCAGTTTTTGTAAAGTTGGTCTGCACCACCGGCAGGGCGGTGTCCAGCAGGTCGTTCAGCTCGGTGACCGAAGCGCTCTTGATCCGGTCCAGCACCGCCTGGATGACGGTGCGCTGGCGGGCCACGCGGTGCCAGTCATCATCAATGGCGCGCAGGCGGGCATACTGCAATGCGGTATAGCCGTCAAAGTGGTTCCAGCCTGGTTCCACTTTCTTGGCGATCAGCATCGAGTTGGAGGGAACCTCCCAGTTCAGCGCCTTGGCTTCGTCCTCAGTCAGGTTCAGGTCGATGCCGCCCACGGCATCCACAATCTGAACAAAGGAGTTAAAATTGAACCGCACATAGTGGTCCACCTGCACGTTGAAGCAGTCTTCCACCGTATCCATCGTCAGGCGGACACCGCCGTAACGGAAGGTGTGGGTGATCCAGTCGTACTGGCCCTCGTACCCATCCAGCAGAATCGGCACACCGGTGCCGCGCTCAATGGAAACCAGTTTGATGGTATCGTCCTTGATGTTCAGGGAGCACAGAATTAAACTGTCCGCGCGGGCATCGGAGCTGAACTCCGTGGTGGCTTTTGTTCCGTCCAGCTCGTTCAGATGGGTAAATGCATCCCAGTCGTTCACGGCATCGGTGCGTTCATCAGTGCTGACCAACAAGATGTTCAGCACATCTTCGTCCGCAAAGGGGCTGCCCTCCGGCATTTCCATTTCGTCATTTGTGGCCTGGGTCAGGCCGGTGGTATCCAGGTCCTGGTCCTCCTCGGCATCAACGGTGCCAACGCTGTCCACCGTGCCGTCATCGTAATGAATCAGATCCAACTTGCCGTTAATGTACAGCACCGCCAGCAGCACCAGCACCGCCAGCGCCGCAGCAAACACCGCCAGCAGTTTCAGCCACAGGGGACGTTTCTTTTTGTCCGGCGTTTCCGGTGCTGTGGTTTCCGCCTTGGGTTCGTTTTCAGTTCCCGGCTGGGCCGCATCCGCGGCCGGTTCGCTTTCCGGCTGCGTCTGCTCCGGCTGGGCCTGCTGCTCCGGGGCAGCAGACTGCATCTTGTTTTCTTCGTCCTTCATAACTACTTTCACCCTTGTTGTTTTTGGCCGCGCAAACGCCGCAGGCCCGTCCGTATCCCACAGGAATAATAGAGAAAAGCCAGCCCCGCAAAAATGCTGACCGTTAAACTGCGCCAGGTAAACCACCCGTGCTGGATAGAATGGGTGCGCAGCAGCGCCAGCCACACCGGTGCCATCAGGGCGGTAAGGCCAATGGGCAGCGCGCGCAGCAAAGCTTCCTTATTGCGCAGGCAAAGCAAAAACGCCGCAATGCACAAAATAACCACCAGCACCACCGGCCACAACAGCCCGCGCTGGCTTAATGTATCCCCCACAAAGCGGAAGATGTTCCCCCAGCTCAGCTCCATGCCGTGCCAGGTATCCGCCGTGGTGCGCACCCCGGCCTGGTGGATGGCATCGCCGATGATATCCTGCCCGGTAATCAGGGTGGCCAGCACCCATTTCAGGCCCCAGCACATGGCATAGCCTGCCCCCCAGCACAAGCTGCCGCCGATGACCGGCAGACACTGCCTGGCACCGGATGCCGCCCGCTGCGGCAGGCAGCACAGCCACACCGCCACCGGCAGCCCCAGCGTGATGATGGGGGTGACCAGCAAATCACAGAACGCCGTACAGGTACCCAGCACCACCAGGGCAATGCTCAGCTGCGCTGCGCGGCGCGGCCTGGCCAGCACCCACGCGCAGCCCGCATACGCAATACAGAAAGTGGTAAAATACTGCACCTGATGCGGCACCCAGAACACGGTAACCGCCAGCTGGCTGACGGCAAACCACACCATGGCCCGCAGCCCACACTGCCGCCGCAGCTGCCACAAAATAACCGCCAGCAGCGCAAACAGCACCAAATACTGCACCACGCGCACACCGGTGATGGACATAACGCAGAGCAGCGGCCGCAGCCAGATCAGGTAGCCGTGCCAGTACCGCGCATAGGAGAACGGCACCAGCTGCACTGCTTTTTGGGCACCGGTGGCCAGCGGAATGGTGCGCTCGCAATAGACAGCAAGGTCACCGGCCATCGTTTCAAAGTTATCCACGTTATAGGCCGTTGCGGTCATCATGGCGGTCAAGGGATCCTGCTCGCCCATGGCGGCCGCTTCAAACAGCATGATGGTATCGGTATAGTTATCCATCTGGAACAGCTTAAAGCCGAAATATTCAGGGTAAAGCCCCTCCTGCTGGATGGTTTGGGCTGAATCATACACATGTTCCAGCACCGGCTGGGCCGGCAGCGCGCACGCCCCCAGCAGCAGCACAAACAGCACTGCCACCGTGGCTGCAAACGCCGCCAGCAGCTGCAGGGGCGTGGTGTGCCGCACCGTTGGGTTTGTTTTGATTTCCTGCATAGCATTCCTTTTCTTTTGGGAAGATTGCAAAAAAGTTACAAATCTTTTTTGGTTATTATACCGTATTATTCCGCCAGTTTCAATAGCGCAGAACTGCCGAAAGTTGTGAAATCCCCATCACAAAATTTGCACATTCCCGTTACCGGGCGTCCGCCTGGCGCGAAACGGAGAGCACAATGCCCATTTCGCCCAGCAGCATCATCAAACTGGTACCGCCGGAAGAAAAAAACGGCAGGCTGATGCCGGTGTTGGGGATGGTGTTGGTAACAACGGCAATGTTCAGCACCGCCTGCAGCACCACCTGCACCACAAAGCCAACGGCCAGCAGCGCACCGAATTTATCCCGCGCGCGCACTGCAATGGACATGCCGCGCAAAAACAGCAGCAGGAACAGCACCACCGTCAGAGCCGCGCCCACAAAGCCAAGTTCTTCACACAGAATCGAAAAGATAAAGTCGTTCTGCGGTTCCGGCACATAGAGGTATTTCTGGCGGCTGTTGCCCAGCCCCAGCCCGGCCGCGCCGCCAGATGCAATGGCGTACAGGCTTTGGATGGTCTGGTGGCCTTCGCCCAGCGGATCGGCAAAGGGGTCCCGCCAGGAGGACAGCCGCCCCATGGCATAGGGCACCAGCTCCGGCAGCAGCACCACCGCCGCCGCAATGGCCCCGGCCCCGGCAATGCCTGCCAGGGCAAACCACTTTAAGCCCGTGCCGCCCACAAACATCAGCACCGCGCCGATGCCCAAAATCAGTAGCGTGCCGGACAGATGCGGCTCCAGCAGCATCAGCACCGTAACCGCCCCCAGGATAACCATAAAGGGCAGCACCCCGGTTGCAAAGGTCTGCATCCTGTCATGGTTGAGGGAGATGATGTGGGCAAACACCAGCACTACCGCAAACTTGGCGATCTCGCTGGGCTGCAAGGTGCCCAGCCCCGGCAGCACGATCCACCGCTTGCAGCCGTTATATTCCGGCATGAACAGCACGATTGCCAGCAACGCCAGCGATACCCCCATGATTGGCCACGCCAGTTTGTGCCAGATGTGGTAATCCACCAGACTGGCCGCGTACATGGCCACCGCACCAAACGCCGCAAACAACAGCTGGGGGCGGATGTAGGTATAAGCATCCCCGCGCCGGTACAGCGCCACCGCATACCCGGCTGAAAACAGCATCACCAAACCATAGCACACCAGCAGCATCAAAATGATCAAAAACCAGATATCCGGTGCCGGCTGCCCGGCCAGCCGCTTTTTGATGACCGTACGGGCCAGTGCCGCTTCTTCTTTCAATCCAAAAACCCCCTTCCCCATCCAGCTTGCAGCGGTTTATTCCGCCACACCCTAGTATATGTACGGGAACGGGGGCTTAATCATTCCTGGGTATATCCAATCTTACTGGGCCTGATCCGGCAACAGAACAGCGGTCACACAGACAAACGTGCCGTTTGTGCCGCCGGTGCTCATCAGGGTCAGGAAGGTTTCCTTATCACCGGGGGTATTGCCGGTATCAAACAGGCTGCGTTCCTTAATGCTCTGGCTGAACTCCGCATAGCTGTAATAATCCGAAAGTTCCCCATAGCTGGCGGGGGTAAAGGCATTCTCGGTGCCTGCGGCATCGGTATTATACACTGCCACAGCACGGAAATGGTAGGTCACATCACTCAGGTACAGGGTGAACTCGGCATTCTGGCTGAAGTTTGTCTGGTCCGTCAGGCTTGCCAGCGAGGCATCCGCGCAGGAAAGCACCGTGTTGGACGGCATGGAAGCGTTCAGGTAGTTGGTGCCGCTGATGGCAGCGCCATCGCCTGGCTGGGAGCCGCTGTACACCAGCTGGCCGTTCTGGCCGGGGAACGCAAGATAACCGATAATTTTTTCGTTTTCTGCCGCAGCGGATTTCAAATATGCCTGCGCCTGGGTATCAAACTGCTCTGTGCCGTAATTTTTATAGGCAGGGGCTTTCACGGTGCATCCACGGGTCAGCCCCAGCAGCACCGCAGCACCCACCAGAACCAGCAGGGCAATAACAGCCACTGCGGCAATCGCTTTGCGGCGGTGGCGGCGCTCGGCACGCTCGATCATGGCAAGGCTGCGGTTGTGGATGGCATCCTGTTTGGGTTCCTGCTTTGCTGCCAGGGGGCGCGGCACTGCCGGTTTGGCTTTGCTGTGGCCAGGGAAGGTAATGGTGGGCTCTTCGTCCTCCCCGTCATCCTCCCCGTCATCCTCCCCGTCATCCTCATCGTCTTCAAACAACTGGCTGGCGGCGCGCTGGAATTCATCGGTGCTGCGCGGCGGGGCTTTTTCGTCCGCCTTGCGGGCTGCTTCCAGCGCGGCGGGGTCCAACCCTGCCGAAAAATCCGGGATATCATCATCCAGGATAGAAGCTTTTGGTTTCGGCAGGTTGGCGGGCGGTTCCGGCTCCGGCAGGGGTTCCGGCTGCGGTGCAGCGGGCAGTTCCGGGTTGGGCTGCTCCTGCTGCTTTGCTGCCTGCTGGGCCGCCATGGCCTGCTCCAAATCTGCACGGGAAATTTTGATGGTGCGGGTGGCACACAGTTCCAGGTCTGGGTCCAGCTCGCTTTCTGCGGCGCGGCGGGCGCGCGCTTCGGCGGCGGCCTGCGGGCCTGCGGTGCGCAGGTCCAGCGGATCCGGTGTTGGCTGCGGCGCGGCAGGCTGGGCGATGGGGCGTTCAAAGGTAATGGTCCCGGTGGGGGTAGCCTGCGGTTTGGGTTCAGTGGGCTGCGCATCGTAATCGGGGACCGGTTCTGCATCGTAGCTGTCCGGGGCGTTGGGCTTAACCGCCGGTTTGGCCGGGGCAGCCTTGCGGCGCAGCGTAAAGCGGAAACCTGGCCTCGGCTGGCCTTCGCCGCTGACCAGCAGCAGCGGGCGCTCCCGCCCCGGCTTGAAGGTAATAGCGGAAGGTCCCAGGTGCATCCCCAATGCACGGCGGCGGGCCAAGTCCAGAATATGGTTGGCGATTGCCATATCGGAGATTTCGGGGCTCAGGGCACAGGCTGCCGCGCCGATGCGGCTGCACAGCAGCACAAAAGGCGCCTGCCCCACTGTTGCGGGCATATACACGGCGGCATAATCCGCATTGGCCAGCAGCAAAGCGCTTTGAGCGCGGCCTGCAGCGGCCTGAACCATATCGCCGGGGAACTTTTTGAGCAGAGCTTCCGGCGCGGCAATGCGGCGGGCGTTCGCCGAGTTCAGGTAGGTCTGGTTGCCAAAATCGAACGCTGCTTCGCTGTGCTGCAGGCCGCGCAGGGCGTTGCCCAACAGGCGGCCGGTGGCTTCGTCCGCCGCAACAAGCAGGCGGCGCTTTTTCAGCAGGGCATCCAGCGCGGCCTGGGCCAGGGTGGTATCCTCAAAGCCATAGCAGGCATCGCCAAAGCGGGTGCGCAGTTTCTGCACCCACTTTTCGCAGTATTCATCCGCCATTGCCTGGGTGGGGGCTGATGCCTGCACGCAGACAAGGTATTCACCATCGCGCTCCTGCAGGCGCAGGCTGGGGCTGCCCTCGGCCTGGGCGTTCTCAATGATGGAGTTCATCTCCGCTTTGGAAAGCCCAAACACACGCAGGATTCGCATTTGGATTTGCAGCATTAAAACACCCCTTTGGTGGAAAGTTGAAGTTAGGAGTCAGGAGGGAGGAGTTCGGAGTTTTGCCGTGCCGCAGCCGCCGAAGCGGTGCTTAAGCCGTAAGGCGGGAATTGTGCGGTGTTGCCTTAAATATCAAGGGTTTCGGGTTTGACATCTTTGGAGGGGACGGGATGGGCGTTTTCGGGAGGGATATCAAGGGCCATGCGGCGCAGAAGGTCCAGGGCGTACAGGGCGGCGCGGGTGCGGATGATGCTGCGCTCGGCATAGCCGCCGAGTTCCAGGCGCATCAGCCAGGCTTTGCCGCTGCGGGCATCCGCACCGGCCAGGTAGACGGTACCTACCGGTTTGCCCGGCAGTGCGCCGCCGGGCCCGGCAATGCCGGTAATGCCCACGGCCAGATCTGCCCCCGATGCCCGCAAAGCGCCGTAAGCCATCGCCACGGCCACCGGGCCGGAAACCACGTTATACTGTTCAATCAAAGTCGGGTCAACACCCAGCAGCTTTGCCTTGGCGGCTTCGGCATAGGTCACAAAGCCATAGCCGAACACCTCGCTGGAGCCGGGCACATTGGTGATTTTTTCTGCCACAAGGCCGCCAGTGCAGCTTTCCGCGGTGGCAGCATGCAGCCCTTTTTGCTGCAGCAGGTGCACCACAGTGTATTCCAGCCCCGGCACATCCACATCATACGCATTGGGGCCCAAAATCTTGCGGAACTCCGCAATGCGGGCATCGCAGGCCGTTTCGGCTTCCGCCTCGGTTGCGGCGCGGGCGGTCACACGGATCTCGCTCTCGCCGGTTTTGCAATAAATGGCTGCCGTGGGGTTTTCGCTGGCGAACAGCGGGGAAACCTTGCTGGCAATGCTGCTTTCGCCCCCCAGCACCCGCAGCGTTTTGGAGTGGATGGTACAGTTCTGGCGCTGCAGCAGTACCGGGCGGATATCCTCCGCCCACATGGCTTTCATCTCGCGTGGAACGCCGGGCATCAGCACGGCAATGCAGCCGTCATCCTCGAACCAGGCACCGGGTGCGGTGCCATGGGCGTTGGGCAGCTTGTGCCCCTTGGTGGGCACCATGGCCTGCTTGCGGTTGTTGGCCGTGGGGGTGCGCCCGCCGCGGCCGGTACGGGCAAAAAAGTCCACGATCTTCTGCCATTCTGCTTCATCAAAGTGCAGGGTATCGCCAAAGGCTTCGGCCACGGTCTCCTTGGTCAGGTCGTCCTCCGTGGGGCCAAGCCCGCCGGAAAACACCAGCAGATCGCTGCGGCTTTTGGCTTCCTTTACCAAATCACGCAGGCGGCCAGGGTTATCCCCAATCACATGCTGGTGCAGCACGCTGATGCCCAGTTCCGCCAGTTCGCGGCTCAAAAACTGGGCGTTGGTATTGACAATATCGCCAAGCAGCAGCTCGGTTCCTACACAAATGATCTCCGCAGTCATGGTTTGTTCCGTCCTTTATCCAAGGGTAATTTTTATCTGGCGCTGTTAAAACTCCGGGTCATCCCCGATGCGGATGGGGATTTTCTCCACAGTTTCCGCCGCAATCCGTTCCAGCTCTGCCAGGCCGGGCATTCCGGCTTCGGCGGCTTCGATCTCCGCCAGGCTGGGCTTGGTTTTGGGGTGCGGCGGGGTAAAGATGGTACAGCAATCCTCATACGGCTCAATGGAGGTATCAAAGGTGCCGATCTTGCGGGAAATAGCAATGATCTCGGTCTTATCCATGCCGATCAGCGGGCGCAGAATCGGCAGGTTCTGCGCGGCGTCGGTGCAGGCAATGGCCTGCATGGTCTGGCTGGCAACCTGTGCTAGACTTTCGCCGGTAATCAAAGCTTCCATCTCGCTCTGGTCGGCCACCAGTTTGGCAATGCGCAGCATGCTACGGCGCATGAGCACGGTAAACAACACATCAGGCGCATTATCGCGGATATACTCCTGCGGCTTGGTATAGGGCACCACAAACAGCTGGCAGTTGCCGGTATATTCTGCCAGTTCGCGGGCCAGGGCGCGCACCTTCAGTTTGGCACGCAGGCTGGTGTACGGCGGGCTGGCAAAGTGGATGTGGTGCAGTGCAAGCCCGCGGCGCGCCATGCAATAAGCTGCTACCGGGCTGTCGATGCCGCCGGAAAGCAGGTTCAGCGCACGGCCGCTGGTGCCAACGGGCAGGCCGCCCGCGGCTTCCACCTTGGGGCCATGGATATATGCGCCTTTATCGCGGATTTCCACCATGATTTCCAGCTGCGGCTCATGCACGTTCACCCGCAGGTGGGGGTGCTTGCCCAGCAGGTAAGCGCCCAGTTCGCGGCACAGCTCCGGGCTTTTCATCGGGAACGTTTTATCCGCGCGCTTGGCTTCCACCTTAAAGGTACGGATGCCGCGCAGCGTTTCGCCAAGATAAGCTTCCGCCGTGGCGCAGATCTCGTCAAAATCCTTGCTGCAGCAGGCAGCGCGGCTCATTTTGACAATGCCAAAAATTTTGGAAATACGGCGGAACGCTTCGTCCATGTCCAGGTCATCTTCCAGTGGCTCAATGAACACGGTGGACTGCGCCTGGGTCACCTTGAATTTGCCCAGGTCTTCCAGTCGGTAGCGGATGCTTTTGGCCAGGCGGGCTTCAAATTTGCTGCGGTTCAGGCCTTTCAGGGTCATTTCGCCCTGATAGGCAAGGATGATTTCTTTCATGTTTATGGCAAACCTTTCGTGTCTGGTGTTATGGTTTCATTCAATAGCGTTATGGCAATACCGCATAATTCTAAGTGCCGATACGGCGAGCGAGGTGCGGCAGATGCCAAGCCAAAAGCGCAGATAATACTGGATGCTGCAAAGGTGAGCGCCGCCAGTGGCGGAAACAGCGAACCGAAGCAGGGGCAGCGGTCGCAGAGTGCGAGGGGCTTTTGCCCCCGAAGCACGATGCGGGTACCGCAACCCGACATTATCGAGCATTTTGGCAACGCAGATGCCGTGCCGCAGCTGCCGGAGCGGTGCTTAAGCCGCAAGGCGGGAATTGTGCGGTGTTGCCTTATCTTTTCAGATGTGCTGCAACTCTTTTAGGCCGTCTTTCAGGCCATCCAGCAGGGCCTGCACATCTTCGGGGGTGTTGTCCCCGCAAAAGCTGACGCGCAGCGCCGTGCGCACGGCAAGGTCCGGCGCGCCCATCGCCATCAGGGTGTGGCTCGGCTCGCCCTTATCGCAGGCGGAGCCGCCGGAAATATAAATGTGCCGCCCGCTCAAATATTCAATAAAGGTCTGGCTGTTGACACAGTTGGTGGAAAAGTTCAGCACCTCCGGCACGGCATCCGCCGGGGAGTTCAGGGTGATGGGTGCCTGCTGGGCCAGCTCTTCCAGCCCGGTGCGCAGCTGGGCGTTCAGGGCGCGGATATGCGCATTGCGGTCGCTCAGGTTTTTTGCCCCCTTTGCCGCAGCAAGGCCAAGGCCAACGATATAAGGGGTATTCTCGGTGCCGGGGCGCAGGCCGCGCTCCTGATGGCCGCCCAGGTAGGGCGGGCAAAGCGTCTGGCGCACGCTGTCCCGGATGAACAAAGCGCCGATTCCCTTGGGGGCATGCACTTTATGGCCGGATACCGAGAGAGTATCCACGTTCTTCCACTTTTTCAGGTCAATAGGGATGCGTAGCCATGCCTGCACGGCATCCACATGCACCGCACAGCGGCTGTTTTTGGCCTTGACGGCTGTGGAAAGAGCGGCAATATCCTGCAAAGTGCCGGTTTCATTATTGACCGCCATGCAGCTGACCAGAACGGTATTTTTATCCACCTCGGCAGCCAGTTTGGCAACATCCAGGTGACCGTCTGCTTCGGGCAGGATTTCCACCACCTCAAAGCCGCGGTCTTTCAGTGCACGGATGGGCCGCTGCACGCTGGGGTGCTCAAAACCGGAAACCACAATTTTGCTGCCCCAGTTTTTGCGTGCCATGGCAAGGCCCTGCACGGCAAGGTTGTTGCTCTCGCTGCCGCAGGAGGTAAAATACAGATCCTTGGCCTGGCAGCCCAGGGTGCGGGCAATCTGCCCGCGGGCCGTGGTCAGGGCTTCATGGGTTTCTACCGCCGGTTCGTACAGGCTGGAAGGGTTCGCCCAATCCTTTAATAATGCTTCATGGATGGCACCCGCAATCTCCGGGTCCACCATGGTGGTTGCGGCATTATCCAGATAATGCAGTTCAGGGTCCAACAGCATGAGAAAGCCTCGTTTCGCTACGCGTAAAATTAAATCAAATTAAAAAAGAATAATGAATAAAGAATAATGTTTGTGCGCCGCCCGCGGCGGCGCAGATAAAACAGGCAGCAAACTCTGGCATGCAACAGCCCTGCCAGAGCGCCGAACCTGTTTTCAATGTGATGCCGTGGGCATCACACAGCCATTATTCATTATTCTTTTTTCTTTATTATTTTTCTTCGCTCTTTTCCATAGTAATACATAGTAAATTATACACACCACACCCGCAAAACACAAGTAGCGCCATACAAAAAAGGCGTGCGGGGTTGGCCGCACGCCGGAGAGGCTTCTTTTGTGTTATCTTGTGTGCCGGTCCTTTACTTCGTGGGCGTGGCCGATTACGGCGCTGCGCTTATGGAACAGCAGGCCCACCACGGCAAACATACCGCCCTCGATCAATACAGTAAACAGCCAGTCCCCCGTTACCAGGTAGCTGCCTGCCAGGCAGGTCAGCAGGGTGGGGATCGGCATGCTGATGCAGACAGCCGCAAAGAACTGTTTCGGCTTCATGTTGGCGTGAGCGGCGGCATAGGGAATGATGCCGTTGGGCAGCCCCGGTGTGATAAACGCCAGAATGGTATAAAACCAGGGGTTCTTGCTGTTGCGCACGCTGTTCAGCAACTTATTCGCCTTGGGGCTGTTCGCTGTGAGCAGTTCAATGACTTTTGCCAGGCGGCGCGCCAGCAGAAACACCAGAAAATTTGCCGCCACCGATGCCGAAAAGCTGGTCACAAAGCCTTTCCACGGCCCATAGGCGATCCCCGCCGTCAGTTGGACCGGCATGGCCGGGATTACCAGCGATACCACCTGCACGAACGCCAGGAACCACAGCGTCAAAAAGCTGCGCAGCCGCCCCTCGCTTGTCAAATAATCGCTCAGAGCCTGTTCGTCCCCGCTGGAAAATGCAGTCCATAACCCCGGCAACAGCAGGCGGAATGTTTCAATAATCAGCAGCACCATAACCAGAATTACGGCTGCTGCCGCAATAACGGCCAGGCGCTTGGTGCGTTCGGGGGGCTGTTGTTTCATGCAGGGGTACTCCTTAATTCTAAAATATAAGGCAATACCGCATAATTCTAAGTGCCGATACGGCGAGCGAGGTGCGGCAGATGCCAAGCCAAAAGCGCAGATAATACTGGATGCTGCAAAGGTGAGCGCCGCCAGTGGCGGAAACAGCGAACCGAAGCAGGGGCAGCGGTCGCAGAGTGCGAGGGGCTTTTGCCCCCGAAGCACGATGCGGGTACCGCAACCCGACATTATCGAGCATTTTGGCAACACAGATGCCGTGCCGCAGCCGCCGGAGCGGTGCTTAAGCCGTAAGGCGGGAATTGTGCGGTGTTGCCTTTATTCGCCGAAATCCTGTGCCACTTTTTTGAGCATATCCCGGATGGGCAAGTTATACGGGCAGCGGGTCTCGCACTTGCCACAGCCAATGCAGGCACCGGCTTTCACCGTCAGGGTATCGTACCGTTCGTGCGCCCAGCCCGCAAGGCCATAACGCTCCAGGTAGCCATGGAACAAGAAACAGCTGGGAATCTGGATGCCCACCGTGCAGGGGGCACAGTAATTGCAGCGGCGGCAGAACTGGGTGCCAAGGGTATCCCGCACTTTCTGGCAGGCGGCTTTCTCCTCCGGGGTCAGCGGGGCGGTGTTGGCGCTGCCCGCCACATTCTGTTCCAATTCTTCCGGCGCGGCCATGCCGGGGATGGATACTGTGACTGCCGGGTTGGAAAGCACATACCGCAGCGCCAGCCGTCCATCCTCAATGGCACCACCGGCCAGCGGCTTCATATCAATAAAGGCCTTGCCCTTTTCCGCACAGCGGTCGATCAGCTCTTTGCCCTGCTGCTCCACAATATTATAGGGGAACATAATGGTTTCGATCTCCTCCACCTTCAGCGCCTTTTCAAACGTCTGGCTCAGGTGGGCGGTAATGCCAATGTGCCCCACAACGCCCTTGGCCTTGGCTTCCAGCAGGGCTTCCATGGCGCCGCCGGGGGCCAGGATTTTATCCAGGTTCTCCGGGCTGGGGTTGTGGAACTGGTATAGGTCAATGTGATCGGTGCGCAGGTTTTTCAGGCTGGCGGCAAGCTCGGCTTCCATCTCTGCCTTGGTCAGCGCACGGCACTTGGTGGCAAGGATAAATTCATCCCGCAGGCCCAGTTCCTCCAGCGCCTGGCCGATCCACTCCTCGCTGACGGTGTAAGCGCGGGCGGTATCAATGTAATTGATGCCCGCCTCATGCGCGGCTTTCAGCATGGCGCGGGTGCCAGGTTCATCAATGCGCTGCACCGGAATGCCGCCAAAACCCAGGCGCGAAACCCGCAGCCCGGTGCGGCCAAAATCAACATACTGCATATTTCATTCTCCCTTTTTGCGGCGGGGGTGCCCTGCCCCGCCTGGACGGTTGTGCAAAGTATCACTATTATAGCAGGCAAGGCTTTACTTGTCACGTTTTTTGGCAGTTTTTTATTGACTTTACACCTGCTGTGCGTTAGGATTAGACTATTCATTGGGTATTTGTTGGTACATTATAAAGGATACGCACGTTATAGTAGAGGGAGGAAATTCCTATGCGTTATGGTTTTATCGGCTGCGGCAACATGGGCGGTGCGGTTGCCCGCGCAGTGTGCCGCGGCGTTGGGCCGGAAAATGTTGTGCTGGCCAACCGCACCCCGGCCAAGGCTGAAGCCCTGGCCGAAGCACTTGGCTGCCGCGCCGCCACCAACGATGTGGTCGCGCAGGACTGTGATGTAATTTTCCTTGGCGTAAAGCCGCAGATGATGGCCGATATGCTGGCCGGCATCGCCCCCATTCTGGCAAAGCGCAGCGGGCGTTTTGTCCTGGTTACTATGGCTGCCGGGCTGAGCATGGCCCGCGTGCGCGAGATGGCCGGCGGTGCATATCCAATCATCCGCATCATGCCCAACACCCCGGTTTCGCTGGGGGCCGGTATGATCCAGTACTGCGCTGACGGCGTGAGCGATGACCAGATGTTCGCCTTTTTGGGTGCCATGGCCCCGGCCGGGCGGCTGGATGCCATCCCGGAAAATTTGATTGACGCCGCCTGCTGTGTTTCCGGCTGCGGCCCCGCGTGGGTATACCAGTTTATTGAAGCATTGGCCGACGGCGGCGTTGCTGCCGGATTGCCCCGCGCCAAAGCCCAGGAATATGCCGCCCAGACCCTTTTGGGCAGCGCCCGCATGGTGCTGGAAAGCGGCAGCCACCCCGGCGTACTGAAAGATGCTGTGTGCAGCCCCGGCGGTTCCACCATTCAGGGTGTGCGCGTGCTGGAAGAGCACGCGTTCCGCGGCGCAGTGACCGATGCCGTCCTGGCCGCCTATGACAAAACAAAGGAAATGGGGAAAAACTGATGCGCATTGTTGTCAAGATCGGCACCAGCACGCTGGCCCATCCGGGCGGGCGGCTGAACATCCGCCACACCGAAGCACTGGTAAAAGTGTGGAGCGACATCAAAAACGCCGGGCACGAGCTGATTATTGTATCGTCCGGCGCAACCGGCCTTGGCGTGGGCAAGCTGCAGATTTCCCGCCCCAAAGATATGGTGACAAAGCAGGCCGCCGCAGCCGTGGGCCAGTGCGAGCTGATGTATACTTACGACAAGCTGTTTGCCGAATACAGCCACACCGTTGCCCAGCTGCTGGTGACCTGGGAGGACTTTGACCATCCCCACCGGCTGAACAACCTGCAAAACACGCTGGAGCGCCTGATCCAGCTGGGCGCTGTGCCGGTCATCAACGAAAACGACCCGATTTCCACCGAGGAATACTCCCTGGGCGATAACGACCGCCTGGGTGCCCTGATTGCCAAATACACCCACGCCGACCTGCTGGTGCTGCTGAGCGACATTGACGGCCTGTACACCGCCGACCCGCATACCCACCCGGAAGCCACGCTGATCCACCGGGTAGAGAGCGTTACCCCCGAAATTGAGCAACTGGGCGGCGGCTCCAACAGCGGCCTTGGCACCGGCGGCATGTCCGCCAAGCTGACCGCCGCCAAAATTGCCACCGGTGCCGGTGTTGACATGGTCATCGCCAACGGTGCCAACGCCAATGTGCTGTACGACATTGTGGACGGCAAGGATGTGGGGACGAGATTTGTTGGAAAAAATAATAAATAATAATGAATAAAGAATAATGTTGGTGCGCCGCCCGCGGCGGCGCGGATAAAATAGGCGGACAGCTCCGGTTAGGATATTGGTTTACCGGAGAAATAGCCCTAATTGAAATGTGACGCCGCGGGCGTCACTCAACCATTATTCTCTATTCTTTATTCATTCTTAATTACAACCAAAGGAGTTCTGCTATGACTACGCATGAAATTCTGTTAGCGGCGCAGGCGGCAAAGCTGCCGCTGGCGCTGGCGGATACCGATACCAAAAACGCTGCGTTGGAAGCCATGGCAGTTGCCCTGGTGGAAAACAGTGATGCAATTCTGGCCGCCAACAAACAGGATCTGGCCGCCGCACGCGGGCGCATCAGCGATGTAATGCTGGACCGTCTTGCTCTGACCCCTGCCCGGCTGGCCGCCATGGCCAAGGGCATGCGTGAGGTTGCCGCCCTGCCGGACCCGGTGGGTGCCGTGCTACGCAAAATTGTGCGGCCGAACGGGCTGCTGATTGAAAAAACCTCGGTGCCCATGGGCGTGATCGCCATTATTTATGAAAGCCGCCCCAACGTAACTTCCGACGCCGCCGCGCTGGCCCTGAAAGCCGGCAGCGCCTGTGTGCTGCGCTGCGGGCGCGATGCCTGGGCCAGCTGCCATGCCATTGTCAACGCTCTGCGCTGCGGTCTGGCCCGTGCCGGCCTGCCGGAAAGTGCCGTCAGCCTGATTGAGGACACTACCCACGCTTCCGCCAACGAGCTGATGACGGCAAACGGTCTGGTGGATCTGCTGATTCCCCGCGGCGGTGCCGGGCTGATCCGCGCCTGTGTGGAAAACGCCACGGTGCCCTGTATCCAGACCGGGACCGGCATCTGCCATGTATATGTGGACAAAGCCGCCGACCTGAACATGGCGGTGGATATCATTGAGAACGCCAAAACCAGCCGCCCCAGCGTGTGCAATGCCGAGGAAGTGTGCCTGGTACACAAGGATGTTGCCGCAGGGTTTCTGCCGTTGCTGAAAGCCCGCCTGGTGGATGCCCGCGCAGCTGCCGGGCTGGTTCCGGTGGATCTGCGGCTGGATGAGCGCGCCGCCGCCATCATTCCCGGAACACCCGCCGGCGAGCAGGATTTTGACACTGAATTTTTGAACTACATCCTGGCCATTGCCGTGGTGGATGATGTGGATGCTGCCATTGCCCACATTGCCCGCCATTCCACCCACCACAGTGAGGCCATCATCACGGCGGACGATACCGCCGCAGACCGCTTTACCACCTGTGTGGACAGCGCCGCCGTGTATGTCAACGCCTCCACCCGCTTTACCGATGGCGGAGAGTTTGGCCTGGGGTGCGAAATGGGCATCAGCACCCAAAAGCTGCATGCCCGCGGCCCCATGGGCCTGGCCGAGCTGTGCAGCTACAAATATATCATCCACGGCTCCGGCCAGACCCGCGGCGGTTCCGCGGCAAAATTGCAGAATCCGTGTAATTGATTGTAGCACAGGATACAACATTCGCAGAAGACGGTCTTGACCGTTCCCTACAGAGCATTTTATTATGTGCTGCCTGCCAATAAATGTGCTGTAGGGCGGGATGCCCTCATCCTGCCGCGGAGAAACCTTGCTGATTGCAACAAACGATGCAAACCATTTGTAGGGGACGATGCTTGCATCGTCCCGCATGTCGGGCCCTGTCTAATCCCCCCATCTCAAACTCCGTCGCCCGCTTAAATTTCCATCATCACAAAAAGCATATGCCCGCGCATTCCGCGCCCGGCATATGCTTTTTCTGTTATCGCACTATAAACTTATTCCCCCTGCGCCATCGGATAATAATACTCCACCAACAAATCCACGCAGGCCCCATAGCTTTTCATGCCCAGGGTCTGGCCATACCCGCGCAGAAAACCGGTATACACCGTGCTGCCTGCCTCTTTGACCGGGCCTTCCCACTTGGCCCAATAGGCGTTGTTGTCGGCCAGGTCGGTGCGGGCAGCATCGCACAGGGTGCGGTAATTTTCGCTGGCGGCCTGCGGGTCAGCGCTGTACCAGGCGTTGGAAAGGTACAGGTAACCCATCAGCCAGCCGGAATATTCATATGCCGCATCACCACAGGTGGTGGAAGCCCGGATCGCCACAAAGTTTGCTTCCTGCTCGGCCGCCACGCCGCGCTGGTGGCTGAACTCGTGCGCAATGGTGGCGGGCAAAAACACCGCCGGGCAGTCCACATTCAGGGTGCTCTCGCCAAACAGGGGGCACAGGTAGCCGGTAAAGCCTGCCGCGCTCATCAGCTTGGAATAAAACGCCGGTTTGGGGCTGCGGTGCGGCCCGGCCAAAAAGGGATATTCCGCCACAATGCCGTCATACACATGGCCGGTGTTCAGCAAAATTTTCTCCTTGCTCACGGCGAACAGACCGGTTTCGTCCCGTGGGACGGTATCAGCGGCGGCGTTCACCTGCTCGCCAAACCACACGGTGGTGGCGGCCAGCTGTTCCACGCTCAGGGCCGGGGCCTGCATGTTGGCCTGCGCGGCAAAGCTGGGTGCATAATACTGGGTGCCCCACAAAGCGCACACCCCGGCATAGATCCACACCGCCGCGGTGCCCACATGCAGCACCCAGGCGGCAAAGCCTGCCTGTTTGCGGTGCATAGCCCGCACAATGCGCTGCACCAGCCGAACCAGGCAGATCAGAATGGCCGCCGTGGCAGCCAGCTCACAAAAGCTGAAGGGCAGCGGCTCCACCAGCGCAGAAACAAACCGCTTGACCGGCATGGAAACATACTCCACCCACCACTGCATGGCCGCGGCACTGCGGCGTGCGGCCCAGAACACCCCCAGTGCCGCCACCCCACCGCCCAGCAGGGCCAGCCCGGCTTTGTGGGCGCGGCCAAACGCACGCACGGCGGCTGATACTTTTTTCTGCATCTTGTTTTCCCCTATTTATCGCAACTTTTATCTCATAATTTTTCTAAGGTGTATCTGGTGTATCTGAAAACAAAGAAAATGACGGATATTTCGCAAACACAAGCAGGATGTAAGGCAAAGAGCCGCAGAAATCCTTTGTGGATTTCAAGACCTTTTAACACAAAATCCCGCCATATTTGTAGAAATAGACGATATTTTCGACGTTTCAGACACACCATTTTATTATACGGGCCGCCCCCCTGTTTGCGCAAGGGCCGTGCCTATGTTATAATAAGTTTATTTAAGGCAATACCGCACAATTCCCGCCTTACGGCTTAAGCACCGCTCCGGCGGCTGCGGCACGGCATCTGCGTTGCCAAAATGCTCGATAAGACATCCAGTATTATCTGCGCTTTTGGCTTAGCAGCTGCCGCACCTCGCTCGCCGTATCGGCACTTAGAATTATGCGGTATTGCCTTAACACACGTTCAATTTTGCAGGGTAAGGGGGCAGAGCTATGCGGCCGGATGTGGAAGAGTTTTTCTGCGGCATCAGCTTTGACGCTTACCGCCTGCTGGGTTCCCACCCGGTGGGGCCGGGGCGCGGCTGGCTGTTTACCCTGTGGGCGCCGCACGCCCGCCGCGTGCAGCTGCTGGGGGACTGGAACGGCTGGGATCTCTATTCCGCCGCCGAGCTCACCTTTTGTGAGGACGGCCTGTGGCGCGGGCGGGTGCCCCAGGCGCAGCTTGGGCAGCTGTACAAGTATAACATTCAGGGGCCGGACGGCAGCTGGCAGCTGCGGGCAGACCCGTTTGCCTTTGCGTTTGAAGCTCTGCCCGGCACGGCTTCCCGCCTGGCGGAGCCTAATTACCCGTTCGCCGCTCCCTTGCTGCGCGGTGCCCGCCGGGATGCTCCCGTTCTGATTTACGAACTGCACGCCGCCAGCTGGCACCGCCATTGGGACGGCCGCTATTACACCGGGCCGGAGCTGGCAAAAAGTCTGGTGCCCTATCTTGTGGAGCACCACTACACCCATGTGGAGTTTTTGCCGCTGGCAGAATACCCGTTTGACGGCAGCTGGGGCTACCAGGGGTGCGGGTATTTTGCCCCCACCCAGCGCATTGGCGGGTTTGCAGGCTTTGCCGCGCTGGTGGATGCCCTGCACGCCGCAGGCATTGCCGTGCTGATGGATTTTGTGCCGGTCCATTTTGCGCCGGATGCCGACCGCCTGGCCTGTTTTGACGGTGCGCCTTTATTTGAATCCGGCCCCAGCGACTGGGGCAGCCTGAACTTTGATCTGGCCAGCCCACCGGTGCGCAGCTTTCTGCTCAGTTCGGCGGCGTTCTGGCTGCAGGTGTGCCGGTGCGACGGCCTGCGGGTGGATGCCATCGGCAACGCGCTGTACCACTGCCCCAACGGCTGGCAGGCAGCAGAGTTTTTCAAAACGCTGACAGCTGGGCTGCACGCGCGGTTCCCCGGCTGCATGCTGGTGGCAGAGGACAGCGCCGGTTCCATGAACGCCACCTCCGATGCCGCCAGCGGCGGGCTGGGCTTTGACTATGTGTGGGAGATCGGCTGGACACAGGATACGCTGGCCTATTTTGCCGCGCCGTTCGGCGGGCGCAGCGCTCTGTTCCGGCAGTTGTGCGGCAGCTTTGGCCCCTTTGGCGCGGTGCAGGGCATCAACGCGCTGAGCCACGATGAAAACCACCCCGCCAGCATTTTCACCCGCCTGTATGGCAATGTAGAAGAAAAGCTGGCCCAGATGCGGCTGCTGCTGTTATTACAGGCCGCCCGCCCCGGCAAAAGCCTGCTGTTTGCGGGGGTGGAGTTCGGCCAGCCGGATGCCTTTACCGATGGCCGGGAGCCGAACTGGGCTATGCTGGCGGACGCCGGGCACCGCGCCCTGGCTGATTACAGTAAGGCGCTGAATGCTTTCTGCCTGGCACACCCGGCGCTGTATGCGCCCCAAAGCTTTGCCTGGACCGCGCAGGATGCAGGCACCGGCGTGCTGGGCTTTACGTTGCAGGCCGGCTGTGAAACACTTTTGTGCGCCCTGAACACCGGCACACAGGCCGTACAGGGGTTTGGGCTAAAGCCGGGCTGGGGCAGCTGTGCCCTGCCGCTGTTTGCCGCGGGCTGGGTGGATAATGCTCCCCGCCCCATTGCCAACGGATGGCTGGCGCTGGACCTTGCACCGTTAAGCGGCGGAATTTGGCAGATCGAGTAGTTTTCCGCCTTGACAAACCGGCATTTCCTGCTATACTGGGAACCGGACATAAGAACAGGGGCGCTGGGGGGCATCTCCGGCTGAGATCAAAGCAACTGTGTTTTGAGCACCCTATACCTGATCCGGGTAATGCCGGCGTAGGAAGTTTTGCTGTGGTTATATACTGCTCACAACGCTTTTGGCGCCCGCTGTACCTGCGGGCGCTTTTCTTGTTTTTATGTACTATTTTTCAGGAGTGGTATGTATATGTCATCCTCTTACACCAAAACGCGCATTATGGTAGAATGCGCCCTGATGATTGCGCTGGGCACCATCCTGGCCAACATCAAAATCTATGAGCTGCCCAACGGCGGCTCCATCACGCTGTTCAGCATGGTGCCGTTCATTCTGGTATCCTTCCGCCACGGGGTCAAGTGGGGCCTGTTCACCGGCTTTGTGAACAGCCTGCTGCAGATGCTGCTGGGCTTTTATGCGCCCCCGGCGCCCGGCCTGCTGCCTTTGGTGGGCATGATCCTGCTGGATTATGTGCTGGCCTTCTCCTTTCTGGGGCTTGCCTGCGTGTTTGCCAAGCCGTTCAAAAACAAGCTGGTCGGCGTGGCCGTGGGCTCCGCCGCCGTGTGCGTGCTGCGTTTCCTGTGCAGCTTTTTGTCCGGCGTGCTGATCTGGGGCAACCTGAGCGATGGTCTGCCCGCGTGGATCTACAGCCTGACTTACAACGGCTCCTACATGCTGCCGGAAGGTATTATGACCACCATCGCCGTGGTGCTGCTGTACAAGGCTGCGCCCCAGCTGTTCAGCGCCAACAACTGATTTTGCCATTTTCAACTCCGTTTGCCTGGGGTGCCGTTTTTACGGCGTCCCAGGATTTTTTATTTCCTTTTTTCTTGATTTGCCCGTACCTGCTGCACAAAAGTTTTACCATGGCAGACATCACATTTTCCGCCCCGCCCGCCAGCCGCACCGCACGTTTTTTGCCCTGCACCAGCAGCTGCCCGTTTCAGCTGCTAACTATTACAGAAATGCGTTTTTGTACAGTTTTTTCAAATGTATTTTTGTTGCAATATTTTAGCAAAAAACGCTCACTTTATGTTATCTTTATCTATCTCTTTGTTTCGTTAAAGCGCCGGGGCACCTGTCTTTCTTTCAAGTTTCGGTCAAAATGCGTTATATTTTTAGCAATATAACCAAAGTCGCCTTTGTTTTTTCGGCATTGTGCTATTTTGACAAAATACATTTGCAATTTATTGAAAATATGTTAAAATAGATTTAACAGATTGTTACACCGCAAACAATGTTCCTATTTACCACTGCATGAACGGGAATTTTGCTAACCAGAGCGGTTTTGCAATCCCCACCGGGGGCATTAGCTTCACCCCGGCAAAATACGTCCGTATTAGGAGGAATGTATCTTATGATGAAATGGCTGCAAAAGCTCGGCAAGGCGTTGATGCTGCCCGTTGCCGCGCTGCCCGTCTGTGGTATTCTGATGGGTATTGGCTACGCTCTGGCTCCCGCCGTTATGGGTGCTGAAGGTTCTACTACCGGTGCTGCTTACACGGTCGGCTTCCTGCTGGTCAAGGCCGGCGGCGCTCTGATCGATAACATGGCTTGGCTGTTCGCCATCGGCGCAGCTGTCGGCCTGGCAGACGACCATGACGGCACCGCCGGTCTGGCTGGTCTGGTCAGCTTTTTGATGATGCAGCAGCTGCTCAGCCCCGGTGTTGTGGGCACCATCCGCGCTGCTGTTGGTTCCACCTTGGAAGAGGGCACCGTTGATTACATTGCTTTCAGCAAGATCGCCGGCAACTCCTTCATCGGCATCCTGGCTGCTGTCATCGGCGCCACCTGCTACAACAAGTTCAAGAGCACCAAGCTGCCTGACTGGCTGGCATTCTTCAGCGGCAAGCGCAGCGTTGCTATCATGACCGCCCTGGTTTCCATCGTGGTTTCCGTCATCCTGCTGTTCGTCTGGCCCGTTATCTTCGGCATTCTGGTTGCTCTGGGCAACGGCATTGCCGGTTTGAGCGGCATCGGCGCAGGTATCTATGCTTTCCTGAACCGTCTGCTCATCCCCACCGGCCTGCACCACGCTTTGAACAACGTGTTCTGGTTTGACACCATCGGCCTGGGCGACCTGAAACACTTCTGGGCTGGCGAGACCAGCGCTGACGTGGGCTGGGACCTTGGCATGTACATGTCCGGCTTCTTCCCCTGCATGATGTTCGGTATCCCCGGCGCTGCACTGGCTATGGTCCGCACCGCCAAGAACAAGAAGGCTGCTATCGGTCTGGTTGTTTCCGCCGCTATCTGCGCTTTCGTCTGCGGCGTTACCGAACCGTTTGAGTTCGGCTTCATGTTCCTGTGCTTCCCCCTGTATGTTGTTTATGCTGCTCTGTACGGCATTTTCACCATTATCACCTACTACTCCGGTTTCCGCGCTGGCTTCTGCTTCTCCGCAGGCGCAACGGACCTGGTTTTCTCCGCTTCCCTGCCCGCAGCTGCCAAGACTTGGATGATCATTCCTCTGGGCATTGCCGCTTTTCTTGTGTTCTACTTTGTCTTCTACTTCGCTATCACCAAGTTTGACCTCAAGACCCCCGGCCGTGAGGACGACGATGTGGAAGAAAGCGAAAAGAACATCAAGCTTTCCAACAACAACTACACTGCGATTGCTACCGGTGTTCTGGCTGCTGTCGGCGGCAAGGAGAACATCACCGGTGCTGACTACTGCGCAACCCGCCTGCGCCTTGAAGTGAAAGATTCTTCCGCTGTGAATGAAAAGGCTGTCAAGGCTGCCGGTGCTGCCGGTGTCATCCGCCCGTCCAAGACTTCCTGCCAGGTTGTCATCGGGCCTCAGGTTCAGTTCGTGTTCGATGAACTGAAGAAGATGCTGTAATTTAAGTAACAGCAAGGGCAAGGGTTCTGGTTCCTTTGTTCCACGCCGCAGGCTGGCCGCCATGGCCCTGCCTGCGGCTTTTTTGTTTTGGTGGGCAAAAGCTGGCGTTTAACTCTTTCTTTTCTTGCTTGATTATGTTAAAATCAGAACTATAAATGCCTCCTGCGGGTTTGCCGCAGCGGCAAAAATACACTACCCAAGGAGGTACTTTGTAACATGAACTCATTCCAACGCATCTGCCGGTCGCCTGCTTTTTTGGTGTTGGCCCTGATTTTGTGCGCCGCCGTGATTGCCGGCGGCGTTGCCCTGGCCCCCGCCGCCCCCAAGGTTTGGATCGTGATCCCCGTGCTGCTGGCTGTGGCCGCGGTTATCTGCTTCTTTGTGGCGCGCTCCACCAGCAAGGCCGCGCTGCAAAAAAAGAAAGAGGCGGAAAACGAGGGTGTGGTAAAAGCCGACCTTGACCATGCCGGCATCGCCGCCAACATTCTGGCTGCGCTGGGCGGTAAGGCCAATGTGCAAAAAGCCAGCTGCTGCGCCACACGGCTGCGCTTCCAGCTGAAAGACGGCGCTAAGGTGGATGAAAAGGCACTCAAATCCGCCGGGGCTTCCGGTGTGATCCGCTCCACCCCCACGGCCTGCCAGGTCATTCTTGGCACGCAGGTCCGCTTTGTTTACGAAGAACTGCAAAAGCTGTTGTAAGGCAGCGTTCCCCATCCTGGTTCCGGCTTCCGGAGCCAGGATTTTTTGTTATATTTTCCTAAAATATTTCTTTGTTTTTTCTCTCTTTTTTCTACAATCTCTAGTTTCTTTGTGGTGTTTGTGCTATACTATAGGTAATGGCTGTCCGCGCACAAAAAAAGAATAAGGAGATGTTCCCCATGAAAATTATTCGTGCAAAAGATTATTATGATATGTCCCGCAAAGCGGCCAATATCATCTCGGCACAGGTCATCATGAAGCCCAACTGCGTGCTGGGCCTGGCAACCGGCGGCACCCCCGTTGGCACCTACAAACAGCTGGTTGAATGGTACAACAAGGGCGACCTTGATTTTGCGGAAGTAAACACCGTCAACCTGGACGAATACCGCGGTCTGCCCCGCGAGCATCCCGAAAGCTACTGGTCCTTCATGCACCGCAACCTGTTTGACCTGGTCAACATCCGCCCCGAAGCCATCCATATGCCTGCCGGCACCAACATGGATGCTGCTGCCGAGTGCTCCCACTATGATGAAATCATCCAGCATCTGGGCGGCGTGGATCTGCAGCTGCTGGGCATTGGCCACGATGGCCACATTGGCTTTAACGAGCCGGGTGCCGCTTTTGAGCTTGGCACCCACTGTGTCCACCTGACCAAAGAGACCATTGAGGCCAACAAGCGCTTCTTTGACAACAACGAAGATCTGGTCCCGAAAGAAGCCTACACCATGGGCATCAAAACCATCATGCAGGCCCGCAAGGTTCTGATGGTTGCCAACGGCGTTGGCAAGGCTGACATCATTAAGAAAGCTTTCTTCGGCCCCGTCACGCCGGAAGTTCCCGCTTCCATCCTGCAGATGCACCCGGATTTCACCCTGGTGCTGGATGCCGAAGCTGCTTCCAAGCTGGACTAAGCGTATCGCTCAAGCCCTTACTGCATAACTGATAAGAGGGAATTTCTCAATGATTATCAAAAATGCAAGAATTTATACGCCGGAACATACCTTCAAAACAGGGGATCTGACCATCCGGGATGGCCGCATTGCCTTTGGTGCGCCCCCGCTGGAGGGCGAAGAAGTTCTGGATGCCAACGGTGCCTATGCTCTGCCCGGTTTGGTGGATATTCATTTCCACGGTGCTGTCGGGCATGATTTCTGCGATGCCGATGAAGCCGGTTTGCAGGCCATTGCCGATTTTGAGGCTAGCAAAGGCGTGTTGGCCATCTGCCCCGCCACCATGACGTTCAGCGAGGAGATTTTGAACGGCATTATGGATGTGGCCGCCGCCCACAAGAACGGCCAGGGTGCTGACCTGGTCGGCATCAACATGGAAGGCCCCTACATCAGCCCCAAAAAGATCGGCGCACAGAACCCCAAGTATGTGCAGGGGGCCGATGCCGCCATGTTCCGCCGGCTGCAGGCACGCAGCGGCGGGTTGATCAAGCTGGTGGACGTTGCCCCGGAAGAACCCGGCAATCTGGATTTTATCCGTGACTGCCACAACGAGGTGTGCATCTCGATTGCCCACACCTGCACGGATTATGATACCGCCAAGGCTGCGTTTGCCGCCGGTGCCAGCCACATGACCCACCTGTATAACGCCATGCCCGGCATCACCCACCGCGCCCCCGGCCCCATTATTGCCGCGCTGGAAGACGGTGCCGATGTGGAGCTGATTACCGATAATGTTCACATTCACCCCGCCGTGGTGCGCTTTACCTTTAACACCTTCGGGGATGACCATGTGATCCTGATTGCGGACAGCATGATGGCCTGCGGGCTGCCGGACGGCGCTTATAGCCTGGGCGGCCAGGCCGTTACGGTGCGCGGCCCCCGCGCCACCCTGACCGAGCACCCCGATACCATCGCCGGCAGCGCTACCTGCCTGTATGACTGCATGCGCCGTGCTGTGTGCGAGATGGGCGTTCCGCTGGAAAGTGCGGTGCGCGCCGCGACCGAAAACCCGGCCCGGAGCATTGGCGTTGATGCTGATTATGGCTCTTTGGCCGCCGGGCGCTATGGCAACGTGGTTCTGGCCGATGATGACCTGAACATCCTTGCCGTGGTGCAAAAGGGCAAAGTTATCCACGATAACCGCTGAACTTGTTGAAAATCCGGGCGCTTGCCAAAAAGCGTCCGGATTTTTTGTTTTGCTCCCTGTACGCCGCTGCTGCGGCTTTTCTGCACAGTGCTTTCTTTAGGCAACACCGCACAATTCCCGCCTGACGGCTTAAGCACCGCTCCGGCGGCTGCGGCACGGCATCTGCGTTGCCAAAATGCTCGATAAGACATCCAGTATTATCTGCGCTTTTGGCTTAGCAGCTGCCGCACCTCGCTCGCCGTATCGGCACTTAGAATGATGCGGTATTGCCTTTACAAAAAACGGTACAGACTTTATAATGGATAAGTATGCTGTCGGGTACTCTGCCCGCAGCGAACGGTTAAAACGGAAAGGAGCGATCTTATGATCCGCTTTGAATGTGATTATGGCGAGGGTGCCGCCCAGCCGGTGCTGGACCTGCTGCAAAAGACCAATCTGGAACAGACCCCCGGTTACGGCATGGACGATTACTGCGATCAGGCCCGCGGCCTGATCCGTAAACTGTGCGATGCCCCGGATGCCGGAGTCCACTTTTTTGTGGGTGCCACCCAGGCCAACTTTACCGTGGTGGATGCCCTGTTAAAACCCTGGCAGGGCGTGCTGTGTGCCGACAGCGGGCATATCAATGTACATGAAACCGGCGCGGTGGAAGCCACCGGCCACAAGTGCCTTGCCCTGCCCAGCGTGCAGGGCAAAATTACCGCCCAGCAGGTGAGGGATGCTTACGACGCTCACTGGGCCGATGCCAGCCACGAGCACATTGCCCAGCCCGGCATGGTGTATATCTCCAACCCCACTGAGGACGGCACCCTGTACACCAAGGAGGAGCTGACCGACCTTTCCGCCACCTGCTATGACTGCGGCCTGTACCTGTTTGTGGATGGTGCCCGCATGGCTTACGGCCTTGCCAGCGAAGCCAATGACCTGAACCTGCAGGATTACGCCAACCTGTGCGATGTGTTCTACCTGGGTGGAACCAAGTGCGGTGCGCTGTTTGGCGAAGCTGTTGTCATCAATAACCCCGATCTGGACCAGGATTTCCGCTACGCCATCAAGCAGCACGGCGCCATGCTGGCCAAGGGCCGCCTGCTGGGGCTGCAATTCCTTGCCCTGCTGAACGGCGAGGACGGCACCGGTTCCAGCCCCTATTACACTATGGCCGCTAAGGCAGACCGCCAGGCCATGCGCATCCGCGCTGCGTTTGAAGCAAAGGGCTGCGCCATGCTGTTTGATTCCCCCACCAACCAGCAGTTCCCCATCCTGCCCAACAGCTGGTACAATGCCCTGAGCGAGAAGTACGCCATGACCCTGACCGCCAAGCCGGACGCCGAGCACACTGCCGTGCGGTTCTGCACCAGCTGGGCCACCCGTGACGAGGACGTAGATGCCCTGTTGGCGGATATTGCCAGTCTGTGATGATAAAGTATATTCTGAAATAATAAACGATGCGCCCTTTGCGTTGGGCAGGCTGCGAAGCCTTGGCCGCTGCAAAGGGCGCATGTTTTTTTCGTAACAAATTGGAAAGGAAGGAGAAGGAGGAGAAATGTATGTAAAGCCGGTTGCCCGGCATTGTTGGTTGTCTGGCCTTCGTCGGCGGCCGCTGCGATTGCTGCGGGCGTCTGGCATGGCGAAGGACGCAGTGGATGTTTTAAAACGTCGTTTACGTTTTTGTTTCTCTCTTTCGAGTACACTGTTATTATACGGGCAGATTATGGAAACCTCGTTAAGGAGTTCTGAACGATTTGGTAAGATTTGGTGAACAAATTTTGAATAAGCAAAAGCGATGCCAATAAGCCCAAAAGCACACAAAAAGCGGCTGGCCGTGCAGGTGATTTTGTCTGTACGGCCAGCCGTTTCGCTTTTTATCGTTTTATTTTAGCCTTTGGTTTTCTGCACGCGCTTGTCGCACCTGGTGGCCAGGCGGGTGCCAATGCTTTGCAGCACCTGTACCAGCACAACCAGCAGCGCAGTTGCAAAAATTTCCAGCACCAGGTTATAGCGGTAGTAGCCATAGTTGATGGCAACCTTGCCCAGGCCGCCGCCGCCGATCACACCTGCCATAGCGCCATAGCCCAGAATGGTTGTGGCAGCAATGGTTGCGTTGGCAATCAGGCTGGGCATGCTTTCGGGGATCAGCACCTTGGTGATGATCTGCAGCGGGGTTGCCCCCATGCTCTGGGCTGCTTCCACCACGCCGGAATCCACCTCACGGATGCTGGTTTCCACCAGACGGGACACAAACGGGAAGGATGCAATGACCAGCGGCACAATGGATGCCACCGTGCCAATAGAAGTGCCCACGATCAAGCGGGACAGCGGAATGACAATGATCATCAAGATCAAGAACGGCACACTGCGCAGCAGGTTGATTACGCCGTTCAGCAGCCGCATGACCCAGCGGGGCAGCGGGCGCACACCACCGGGCTCACCCGTTACCAGCAGCACACCAAGCGGCAGGCCGATGACCAGTGCAAACAGGGTGGCCACCACGGTAGAGTAAAAAGTGTCCCAGGTTTCTGCCGGGATGGAAGGCAGAACATCCAAAAAAGTCTGCCAGTCCTTCGATGCAAAAAATTCAGCCATTGCTGCCCACCTCCTCGTAGGTAATGCCGGGATAATTCTTGATGTAATCCAGCGCCTTGGCAGCGCCTTCGCCTTCCGGCAGGGCCAGCAGCATGCTGCCCAGCGTCTGGCCGTTTACCACGCGGGTGTCCGCTGCCACAATCGAAACCAGCGCCCCGCACTCAATGGCAAGGCTGGCTACCAGCGGCTTATCGGTCGTCTGGGTGCCGTTAAAGGCAACACGCACCATTTTGCGGCCGGGCAGCAGCTCGCGCTCCGGCGTGCCCGCCGGGAACACCAGCCGCTTGGCAGCGTCGGAATGCGGGTTCGAGAAGATATCCCGCACACTGCCCTGCTCTACCACGGTGCCGTTATCCAAAATGGCAACGTGGCTGCACACATCCTCCACCACGCTCATCTGGTGGGTAATGATAACCACCGTAATGCCCATTTCGCGGTTGATCTTCTGAATCAGCTGCAAAATGGCGTGGGTGGTGTTGGGGTCCAGGGCACTGGTGGCTTCGTCACACAGCAACACCTTGGGGTTGGTGGCCAGGGCACGCGCAATGGCAATGCGCTGCTTTTGCCCGCCGGAAAGCTGCGCCGGGTAAGCGTCCGCCTTGTCCGGCAGGCCAACCAGCTCCAGCAGCTCCCTGGCGCGGGCTGTGGCTTTCTCTTTGGGCACACCGGCCAGTTCCATGGGGAAGCAGATGTTCTTCAGGCAGGTGCGCTGCATCAGCAGGTTGAACTGCTGGAAGATCATCGTGATCTCCCGCCGGGCATTGCGCAGCTCTGCGGGGCTCAGCTGCATCATTTCGCGGCCGTTCACGATCACCTTGCCCTCGTCCGGGCGTTCCAGCATATTGATGCACCGCACCAGCGTGGACTTGCCTGCGCCGGACATGCCGATAATACCGTAAATATCGCCGTCCTGAATTTCCAGGTTGATGTCGTTCAGGGCAACCACCGTTGCGCCCGCTGCGGCAAACCGCTTTGTCAGGTGTTGGATCTGGATCATAATTTCTGGCTCCTTAATCCCAAAATTCCCTGTGTCCAGAGGTGGGCACAGGGGATAATGAGAGTTTACTTTTTATTTAGGGCAATACCGCATAATTCTAAGTGCCGATACGGCGAGCGAGGTGCGGCAGATGCTAAGCCAAAAGCGCAGATAATACTTTGTGTATTATCGAGCATTTTGGCAACGCAGATGCCGTGCCGCAGCCGCCGGAGCGGTGCTTAAGCCGTCAGGCGGGAATTGTGCGGTGTTGCCTTAGAAAACGGCAACCACCGCACCGTCATAGGTGGAATCGATGTAATCCTTCACGGTCTGGCTGGTCAGGGCAGCAACCAGTGCCTTGATGGCGGGCTCGTTCTCGTTGCCTTCTTCTACAACCAGCAGGTTGGTGTAGGTCTGGGCAGCTTCAGAGGTTTCATCCTCAACGGCCAGGGCGTCCTTGCTGGCAGAGAAGCCAGCCGTGGCAGCATAGTTGCCGTTGATAACAGCAAAGTCAACGTCGGACAGGGTACGGGGCAGCTGGGCAGCTTCCATCTCTACCAGCTCAATGTTGTGGGGGTTATCCACAACATCGTTCTTGGTGGCGGCCAGGCCAGCATCCTCTTTCAGGGTAATGATGCCCTGGGTAGCCAGCAGCTGCAGGGCACGGGCTTCGTTGGTAGTATCGTTGGGAACTGCAATCTTGGCACCGTCAGCCAGGTCGTTCAGGCTCTTGGTCTTGCCCGGGTACAGGCCAAGCGGCTCGTAATGGATGGCAGCAACGCTTACCAGGTGGGTGTTGTTCTCCTTGTTAAAGTCCTCCAGGTAGGGGCCGTGCTGGAAGTAGTTGGCATCCACTTCGCCAGACTCGGTTACCAGGTTGGGCTGCACATAGTCGGTATATTCAACCACATCCAGGGTGATATCTGCCTTTGCCAGGATATCGCCAGCCACTTTCAGAATCTCGGCATGCGGCACGGGGGAAGCAGCCACCTTGATGGTGGTGCCAGCCAGTGAAGCATAGTCAACGGCAGCATCATAGCCATCACCGGTAAAATCGACGGCATCGGAGGCATCCGATGCAGTTTCGCTGGAAGCAGTGCTGGCGGCTTCGCTGCCGGAAGCGGCCTCAGAGGTGGAAGAAGCGGCAGTAGAACCGCAAGCGGCCAGGCTGAGTGTAAGGGCTGCGGCCAGAACAGTAGAAATCAGCTTTTTCATGGTTGTTATCTCCTTTTTGTTACGGTTATTTTTCCGGTTTGTGTTTGTTTTAAGTTATGTTGTGGTGTTCCCTCAAACAGCGCAACACATTCGCACACCGGGCTGCTTACAGCGGGGACTGTATTTCATTGGTAACCCACCCTTTCTATCCAGATAAACGCGGGGATAAAATATTTATGGCAATGCCGCATAATTCTAAGTGCCGATACGGCGAGCGAGGTGCGGCAGATGCTAAGCCAAAAGCGCAGATAATACTTTGTGTATTATCGAGCATTTTGGCAACGCAGATGCCGTGCCGCAGCCGCCGAAGCGGTGCTTAAGCCGTAAGGCGGGAATTGTGCGGTGTTGCCTTATATAAAGCAAAAGCGGCGGCGTACCGTTCCCGGCACGCCGCCGCTGCACCCCTGCTGTTAAATGCGCGCAGGGAAAACAGGTACAGGCTGCCGGAGCAAACTGCACATGCACATCATCATACCATCACGGCGTTCTGTGGTTTTCATTCTGACAGCACTTCCTTTCCCTGCTGAACCAGCACCTTTGTGGTGCGGCACATTTGTTTTTCGCTATGGCGCAAGTATAGCCCCATTTGGCGCGGTTGTCAAGCGTATTTGTACATTTCAGCATTTTCCTATAAGTTTAGCAGGTTTATAGAGTGTAAAATCTGCAATATGTCAGAAAATCGCCGCGGCCCGCCCCGCCTGGCAGCGCCAAAGGCTTGCCGCACGGGCAAAAATCTGCTATGATAAAGGCATCAGACATCAGGAGGCATTAACACCGTGAAGTTTTCAACCAAGGACCGCTATGCACTGCTTTTGATGGTGGAACTGGCCAGCGCCACCCCGGGGGAGTATCTGCCCCTTAAAGCAGTCAGCGATAATCAGGGCATCAGCGTAAAATATCTGGAGCAGATCGTTGCCCCGTTAAGCAAAGCCGGCCTTGTAGAAAGCGGCCGCGGCAGCCAGGGCGGCTACCGGCTCAGCCGCCCTGCCGCCCAGATCACTGCGGGCGATATCCTGCGCGCGGTGGAGGGCGAGATTGTCCCCGTTCCCTGCCTTGCCACTTCCGCAGAAAGCTGCCCCCACCGCGCCCAGTGCGAGACCCTGGGCTTTTGGGAAGGGCTGAACCAGGTCATTAACCAGTATATTGACAGCGCCACGCTGGAAAAGCTCAGCAGCGAATATCTTTCCCATTAAGGCACATGATAAAGAGAAAGCGCACGTACCTGCTATCATTACAGGTACGTGCGCTCTTGTTATTTCCTGTTCTTTTGGGCAACACCGCACAATTCCCGCCTTGCGGCTTAAGCACCGCTCCGGCGGCTGCGGCACGGCATCTGCCGCACCTCGCTCGCCGTATCGGCACTTAGAATTATGCGGTATTGCCTTTGTTTTTCCGGCATTATGCTTCGGGGGTGCTATCGCTGTTTTCGGATGCCCAGTCGGGGGTATCTCCCGATCCGCTGGTGCCGGAATCTGCAGGCGCATCAGGGGCCGGAGCTTCCGTTGCGGTGGGTTCCTGGGTCGGTTCCTGGGTCGGTTCCTGCGTTGCAGCATTGGGGTCCTGTGCGCCGCAGCGGGTGCAGTAGCCGTTCTGGAAGTCATGCCCCAGGGCATTCACATACTCGCTCTTATAATCCTTGCTGGAATCCTCATTGCAGTGGTAGTAGGTGTAGCCCTGCTCCGTGCAGGTGGGGGCGATGATCTCACTCCAATAGGTGTATTCCGGGTCCGGGGTCGCGGTGGCATAGCTGCCGCTGGTGCCGTCTGCCCAGTCGGGTCCATTGGAAGAACTGCTGTCGCTGGCATCTTCATCGGGAGCTTCAGTGGTTTCGGGCGCTATGGCAGCGGTGGTGCTGGACACAATGTTGCTCCCAACCGAAACATCCTTATCCCCCGTATGGGTAGGCACGGCGGTCAGGGCCGGGCGGGTATCCTCGGTAATGTAACTGTGGGTGCGGATGTAAGTAAACAGCGCATCCATGGCCTGCTCGGTCAGGTGGATACCATCACTGCTCAGCACATAGCCGCTTTTGGCATAGCCAGTGGAGCTGTCCTTCAGCACCTCGGCGCTGTTCAGGAACTTCCAGCCGTTATCCTGGCACATCTGCACCAGGGCTTTGTTGTATTCATCTACCTGGGTCTGGGTCAGGTTCTGGTTGGAATGCTGCTGGCCCAGCGGCGGAATAGCGTTCACAATGATATCCACACTGGGGTAAGCATCCTGCACAGCCTTGATGCCCTTGGCGTAATCGCTGGCAAAGCTGGAAGCGCTGTAGCTGGAGCTTAAATCGTTGGTGCCAAAGGTCAGAATCACGCGGCGGGGCTGCATCAGGGCAACCGCTTCCGGCATCGTCTTGTAGCCGCTGTAGCCCTGGAACTGCACGCAGGCATACGTTGCCAGGGATTTGCCGGACATACCCACCGAGCCAATGGCATTATCATAACTGCAATAATTGAAAATGCGGTACATGCGGGCGGTGTTGGAATCGCCAAGGAAGAGTGTTTCGTCCACATAGCTCTGGCCCGCATCGGCGCTTTCTTCCAGAATGGTGGAGCTGTACTTGTTGGTATCGATCGTATTCTGGTTTTTATCATAGCTACTGTCCGCCACAAGGGGTTCCTGGGTGGCGGCGGAATCCGCTGTGTTATCATTCTGCCGTGTGGTGCTGCCCAAGCCGCGCACAATAAAGAACGCTGCCCCCACGGTGATGAGCACCGCTGCAAAGCACAGCACCAACACCAGATACATTTTTTCTTTTACATCCATCCCGGCACGGGTCGTTTGTTTTGCCATGATATTTCCTTTCCGTTCCTGGCAGGGTTGCCTGGTATCTATCAGGGGTGTAATGCCCTTGTGGCAACACCGCACAATTCCCGCCTTACGGCTTAAGCACCGCTCCGGCGGCTGCGGCACGGCATCTGCGTTGCCAAAATGCTCGATAAGACATCCAGTATTATCTGCGCTTTTGGCTTAGCATCTGCCGCACCTCGCTCGCCGTATCGGCACTTAGAATTATGCGGTATTGCCCTTGTATTTTCTGACCTCAATACATAGGTTCTATTTTACACCATTTTGCGCTTCAGCACCAGTGGTTTCCGTTTTTTTCATATTTTGCACAAAAATGGCACCTGCCATTTGCGGCAGGTGCCATTCAGGTAATATATTTTATCGCTTATTTTCCATGGTTGCGTTTATTCTGGTTTATCGGCTGCGGGCAGCAGGTTTGCTTTGCGCAGAGCGGGCACCAGCGCCAGGAACAGCACCACAGCGCACACGGTGGACAGCAGAGAGTTGATCAGGGTAACGCCGCTGGTGATCTTAGCCACGGTGGAAGCCAGGTCAGCCTCTTGACCAAAGATATAGCGGTTACGGAAGTAGCCCAGGAACGGGTCGGTGAACACATTGACCAGCAGGCCACTGAATGCAGAGCCGATAACGGCAACGTAATACTTAACGCCGTCCGCTGCGCTGAGATCCTGCAGCTTGAACACCTTGTGAGCAAACACGCCGCAGACAATGCCGATGATGAATTTAAGGATAAAGGTGGTGATGGCATAGCCCGGATCACCGGCCATGATATCGGCCAAAGCAAGGCCGATGGCACCAGCCAGGCCACCGGAAACGCCGTCCAGCATCAGGGCGGTCAGTGCGGTAAAGGTGTTGCCCAGGTGGAAAGAAGAACCGGTGCCCAACACGTTGGGAATGCGGAAAAACTCATACGCAACAAAGCTGAGCGCAGCCATAATACCGATGGTTGCAATTTTTTGGGTGGTGAATTTGGTTTTGCTGAGTGCAGCGATCAGGATACCGAGCGCCACAACAACGAACAGCAGGAGCCACATAACAGCAGTAGACATGGATGATACTTCCCCTCATTTTGCTATTTTCCCCGTTCCTTTGTAGTCTATTTACTTGACAAAGGAAACCGCTTGGGATATGCTCTATTATAGTCTTATCTGGCATGATATAAATAGCCAGTAAATTTATTTTTTATGGTGCCAGATTATAAAACGTAAGGGGGAACCGTCATGATTGAACTGCATCCTGAAAAAAAAATGCCGCTGTATGAGCAGCTCTATAACGCACTTGCGCAGGATATCCGCTCCGGTGCCTTGCAGCCAGGCAAGGCTTTGCCGGGGCGGCGCACCATGGCGGCCCAGCTTGGCATCAGCACCAACACAGTGGATACTGCCTACCAGATGCTTGCGGCGGAAGGGCTGGCTGTCACCCGGCCCCGCAGCGGCTTTTTTGTTCAGGAAACCGGCGGCATGCTGCACACCCGCCCGCAGCACAGCGTGGTTCCCGCCCCAAAAGCCACGCCAAAAAATACAGTCAGCAATCAAGACGATATTTTATACGATTTGTCAACCGGCAGTATAGATACTTCCCTCTTTCCTGCCCGCAGCTGGGGGCGCATCCAAAAGGAACTGATGTACCAGCGGCCGGAGCTGCTGCAGCGGGGTGATATGCAGGGGGATGAAAACCTGCGCGCCCAGATTGCCGCCTACCTTGGCGAATACCGCGGCGTGGACTGCACAGCGGATCAGGTCGTGGTCGGGGCCGGGGTGGAGTACCTGCTGGGCTGCCTGGCACACCTGTTTGCGGGCAGCACCGCCGCGGTGGAAAACCCCGGCTACAGCCGCACCCGCGCCGTACTGGAAAACAACGGCATCCCCTGCGTACCAGTGGAAATTGACGAAAGCGGTCTGCCGATCCGCGCGCTAGAGCAAAGCGGAGCCAACCTGTGCTATGTTACCCCCAGCCACCACTTTCCCACCGGCGTTACCATGCCGGCCCCCCGGCGCGCGCAGCTGTTAGCCTGGGCCGCCGCCAAACCGGGGCGCTTTATCCTAGAAGACGACTATGACTCAGAGTTCCGCTTTGCCACCCGCCCACTGCCCAGCTTACAGGGCATGTCCGGCGCCAACGGGCCGGTGGTGTACCTGACCACCTTTTCCAAAAGCCTTGCCCCCGGCATGCGCATTGCCTGCATGGTGCTGCCGCAGGGGCTACTGGAACGCTACCAGAGCGATTTTTCCATGTACGCCAACACCGTCAGCCGATATGAGCAGCAAACACTGTGTGAGTTCATGGCCAACGGTTATTTTGCCCGCCATATTGCCCGGATGCGCCTGACCTACAAGCGCCGGATGGAAGCCTTTGCCGCCGCCCTGCACGCCGGGCTGGACCCGGATTTGACGCTGGCGGGGGCACACTCCGGTCTGCATTTTTTGCTCACATTACCGGGCGCGGGCGGCGAACAGGCCATGGTGCAGGCCGCGGCCAAACAAGGGGTGCGGCTGAAAGGCTTGAGCGAATATTATATGCAGGATGCCGCTCATTGCCGCCCCGATACTGTGGTGGCGGGCTATTCCGGCCTGCAGGCGGAGGACATTCCCGCCGCGGCGGCCGCGTTGGGCCGGGCATGGCGGCAAATGTCACACTCCATCATTTAATAGGCACGATACAATGTAGGCCCGTCCGGGGACGCCGACCCCTACAAATATTTATTCGCACATCATAAATTTTGCACGGGCAATACAGCCAAGCTACGGCGGGGTCAGGTGACCCCGCCCTACCGGGCAATTTGCGGCGTTATTCCCCTGCCCCCATCCTCAGCACCTCCTGCACCGTCTGCTGCCCGTTTTCTGTCAGGGCAAGCTCCCCTTCGGGGCGGCTGGTGAAGCTGGGCAGGGCGGTTTCCACTACCAGCGCGGGGACGGTGCTGAAATAGTTGAATACACTTTCCAGCGTGTTCCAGTCCTGCGCCTGAAAATCCGTTAAAATGCGGGCACTGGCCTGCCGTGCCTGGCCTGGCAGGGCGGCAAGCTGCTGGGGGTTTTGGCGGAATAAGGCCGCGGTGTAAGCTGCCAACAGCCGGGCTGCTCCGGCATCAGTCTGCCCTGCCCCCAAATCACGCAGAGCGGTTTCGGCAGTGGCAGCCTCGATTTCTGCCACAAAGTTCTGGTGGGGGTCTGTATCCTCCTGCAACGCGGCCATATCCAGCCGCACGGTGGTGCCCTGCTCCCAAAAGCTGGCATAGCAGCTGGGCGTGGCCGCAAGGTAGTGTTGTGGGGCGGTACCAAGGGTATCCCCCAGCAGCTGAGCTGCCCGTGCCGGGCCAGCCGCCAGATAAGCTGCGGCCAGCGTTGTGGTGCCGCTGGGGGCGGCAAGCTGCATGTTGCCGGGCAAGCCGCACAGAGTCAGCGTGGCGGCAGGGGCATCCATGCGCAGCAGGATAAATTCGGGTTCCTCTTTCTGCACCGCCAACAACAGGCTGCCCATATAGCGGGACGCCGGGTCTACCTGCACTGCCGTGCCCGCCGCATTGGCGCGGCGCACGCGCTCCTGCATCTGGCGCTGCATGGCAAAATACTCCACCAGCCCAATCATGGGCAGCAACAGCAGCAGGGTAAGCGCCAACGCGCTGAAAAATAACCGTATCCGCATAAAACATACTCCTTTGCCGCATACTGTAATTACAGTTTAGGCCGCCGGAACGCAGCTTAAACCCAACGCAAAACAAAGGAGTGTTTGCCCATGCTTCATCGCCCTTACGGCCCACGCGGCGCGGAAAGTGAAGACCCCGAATTTTGGACCGACCTAACGCGGAACAGCGACTTTTTGCCGGAGCCCGGCATTGTCAACCCGGTGCTTCGCAGCGCCCAGGAACCTTATACCCCTGCCGATGCCCACCAGGACCGGCAGACCATTGACGACGAAAACCTTGCCAGCCACAACGACCCGCTTGGCAGTTGGACCGGCGTTCCCGACCAGGCGGACGAAATGCCGACCCAGGACCAGGACGACCTGTAACCACGCATAAAATAACAGGCACAGCCTTTTGCCGCATTGCGGCGCGTAAGGTTGTGCCTGTTGTTTTTACTTTTTGTTCCATTATACCCGGCGGTAAGCAAGGAAGCGGAAGCCGATTTCGGTCGTCAGGCTCTGCTTTGCCGCAAGGCGGAGTGCCCCGACGTGCGGGGTTTTCCAGAAATAGGGGGTCATGGCAAACAGGTTGCGGATCTGGTCGCCCTCCACCGTGATGGTATCCGTCACGGTGCGCTCTCCGATCAGGGTAAAGCCAGAGTATTCTGTCTGCTGTTCTGCGTTTTCATACGGCTCATCGTACAGAACTTCTTTCAACCCGTACAAATGCCGTGCCGTTGGCACTGCGTACAGCAGCACACCGCCGCTGCGCAGCACCCGGCAGAACTCCTGCCCGGCAAAGGGTGAAAAGATGTTCAGCAGAACATCCGCCCAGCTATCCCGCACCGGGGCGCTGAAGCTGCCGCCCACCGCAAAAGCGGCTTCCGGCAGTAGCTTTGCCGCAAGGCGGATGGCATCCTTGGAAAGGTCGAACCCGGCCAGTACGCAGGGACGGCCCTGGGCGGCAAAGGCATCATACACCACGCGGTCATAACTGCCTTCGCCGCAGCCGGCATCCAGCAGGTGGGTCTCACCGCATTCGGGTGCGTATTCCAGGCAGAGCTCGGCCAGCGCTTTCTGGAACGGGGCATAATACCCCGCCTGCAAAAAGGCACGGCGGGCGCGCACCATGGCTTTGCCGTCACCGGGGTCCGCCGCATGGCGCCTCTGGATGGCCAGCAGGTTGACATACCCTTCCTTGGCCATATCATAGCTGTGGCCCTGGGGGCAGCGCAGCGAGGTTCCCAGCGGCATCAATGCGCCGCCGCACACCGGGCAGCGCAGGGCCGCTGCCGCCTGCGGGGTCATTCGTCATCCTCCGCCGGAACCAGATTTTCCGCCGGAACGGACAGCAAGTGGAACTCTGGCACCAGCTCCGGCAGCGGACCTTCGCCCGCAATGGGGGCGGTAGCTCCGCCGTGGGCGGCCATATACTCTTCAAAGTTGGCAAACTTCTGTTTGGGCGGGCGGCGGGAAATCATCTCCAGGCCCGGATCTTCCTCTCGCGGTTCACGGTTCACCCGGCTGCGGGGGGCTGGCTGCGGGGCGCGCCGCGGTGGGCGCGGCGGTTCCGGTGCAGGGGCCGCGGGGGCACGGCGGGCAGCATTGCGCTGCGGGGGCTGCACAACAGGTTCCTGCGGCGGGCGGCGGCGCGGCGGCTGGGGGGTGGGCTGGGGCTTTTGCTGCCCGCGCGGGGGTTGGCCGTTCAGCTGCGGAGCCGCAGGGCGGGCCTGATTGGCGTTATTGGGGCGTGCAGGGCGCTGGGCCGGTTTGAGGGCAGCGGGCTTTGCCGCATTGCTGCGGTTATTCGGGGCTGCCTGCCGGGGCGGGCAGGGGCGGGATGCATCTTTGGGCTGTGGGGCCCGTGGGGCGGGGTTCTGGGCCGGGGCATCCCCATGGGGGGTGTGGCGGCGGCGACGGCGGCGCGCTGCTGTGGACTGAGCATCGCGCACGGCGGGCTCAGCGTTTTTTTCGTTGTTCGGCATAATTGGCTCCCTGTATCGTCAGTCCGGCATGGTCAGACTGCGGCATTCATTATAGTAACGTTTTTCCTCGGCATGGCCCATGCTAAAAGTCTTGCGCGGCAGCACGCCGCCCAGCACAACACCTTTGAACAGGTCTGCTTTGGCAAAGTCCGGCATCAGCAGGGCTGTGGCCGGTTTGGCGGGGTCTGCAGCCATGGCGCGGGCAGCCGCGGCACCGTGGATGTAATCCACCGTCACGCCGGGGTTCTGGGCCAGATAATCCCCAATAAAATGTTCCGTGGTGCCCACGGCCAGCGGGTCCGGGGTGTTGGCAGCGTCAAAGGTGATCTCTGCACCGGCACCGGCCAGCACGATATGCTGGTCGCCGCCCTGGAGGGCTGCGCCGTGCTGTTCCAACCAGCTGCCAAAGTCTGCGGCAACGGTGTTGGCGTCCACGCCAAACAGCACACGGTGGATGGGCTCAATCTCAATCGCCGGGGAATGCACGTTGCACACTTCCGCCAGGCACCAGCGCGCCGGGTGGGTCTGCTGCTGTTCCGGCGGCAGGGTGGGTTTCAGTTCTTCCCAATAGGCTTTTGCTGTGGCAAGGGAATGGTTGCCATCACCAACCGCCAGCGTCATGGGGGGCTGGCCGGCTGCGGCAGGCCAGCGTGCGGCAAAAGCAGCGGCATCGCCAAGGTTTGCCAGCGCAGTGTTGATCTGCTCCACCAGCGCGGGGTCCTCCACGGCCCAACCGGCCAGGTGGCCGCCGTTCAGCATCAGCGCGCCATCATACAGCAGCGGCAGCTCCGCCTTATGGGCGGCAATGGGTTCAATCAGGGTACAGGCTTCATCGTCGGCCAACATCATCACATGCGGGGTTTCCAGCTGGGCCCCGCGGCGGATCTTGAGCCGGGGCGGGATGCGCGCCACCACTGTGCTCTCGCTGGGGCGGATGGCGGGCTTGCTGCCTTTTTTAAAGCTGTACTGTTCCAGGTCCACAGCACCCACCAGACCCTGGCGGATGGTACCGTCCATCTGGGTGCGCTCCACATACACATAGCCATGTACACAGCGGGTCAGCAGGTTATCGCGGTAATCCTGCATGGCCGCACGGATCGCCGCAAGGCGCGATTCTTCCTGCGGGGTTCCAAGGTAAGCTTCCGGCAGAACAATGTGCAGGGTGCTGGGTTTCCCCTTTGCCAGTTCCTCCGCTTTCTGCCAGTATTCCGGCTGGGAGGTAAACTGATCCACCGCAATGCAGGCCCACGGGTCCAGCGGGGTCGCTGCACCGGGCAGCAGGATATCAGCAGGGATAAAACAATTCTGCATGGTAATCACTCCTCTTTCACGGATGCCGTTTTTTACGTCCGGGCGCGGCTCAATCCACAGTGCCAACCAGCCCGTAAATTGCCAGCGAGAGAATGCCGATATAAATCAGCACACTGGGCAGGCCGCGGAATATATGTGGGATATCTTTGCTGCGCAGCCGGCGGCGGCCTTCATCCACCACCAGCACGGCGACCAGGTAGCCCACGCCGCTGCCAAAGCCGAAGCCGATGGACTGCAGCAGGTTATAGTTCTGGCTGGCTGCAACCAGCAGGGTGCCCAGCACGCAACAGTTGAAGGTTGCGCCGGGCAGCTGTTCGCGGCAGGCATCGCGGCTTTTGGGGAACAGGCCCAACAGCAGCCACACAATGCCCATAGCGATCAGTGAGCAGTTCAAAAACACCAGCGGGCGCAGGGCGTTGACCGGCAGCCAGCCGGGCAGCACCTTTGCCAAAGCGGGCAGCGCTAAGCTTTGGGCAGCCCAACCCATGGGGGCGCTGATGGTCTGTACCAGAATGATGGGAATGCAGTACTGCCATGTGCTGATTTTGGGGTCGTTGACCAGCTTGTTCAGTCGGGAAACGCCCAGCGCGCGGAAGAACACTGCATTCTCCGCAAACACAGCCATGACGGCGTAGGTCAGAAACTGCGCCACAGCCTGCAAAACGGAAAGCTCAGCGCTTGCGTTTATTGCCATACAGATGACGCACCTCCTCGATCTTATAATGCACATAGGCACCGCCGATGGCGGTCCACACGGCGGCAATCAGGCCAATGATGATAAACCCGGTGCCCGGCTGGTCGGCCAGCGGCAGCGGCGCCACGGGAAATACCACGTTGCCGAACACGGTGCCTTCCGCCAGCAGTTCACGCACAGCCCCCACCAGCAGCACCGAAAAGCAGATACCAATGGTATTGTTGATGCCGCGGCGGAACGCCTCGCCCACCGTTTCCAGGTCGTTGGATTCCATACGTTTGATCACGGCGGGCTCCACTACCAGCATGGGCAGATAGATCCCCAGCAGCGAAAGATCCGCCCCAAACAGGTTGTACAAAATGATATAAGCCGGGATATACACAATAGCGGCAGCGTAAGAGTATACCACACCGCGGAAGCGGTTGCCGGTCAGGTGGCAGATTGCCACAGCCAACATACGGGTTGCCGTTACAAGCAGAATGGCGGCAGCGCACAGCATCCAGGCATTCTGGCCGCTTACAGCAGCCGCCACAATGGGTGCCAGCCCCAGACCGCGCACCATAACGGGGTTATTCAGCCACAGGTGGTCATCATGGATATTCTGGGCCAGCTCTTCCTCGGCCTCTTTGCGGGTCTTGGGCTTATTGGCGGGCTGGACCGTTTTGGGCTTTTCGGCCGTAGGTGCTTCCTGCTTGCTTTCTACCGCTTTCTGCTCCGCCTGGGCGGCGGCCAGGGCTTCCTGCTCGATCTGCTCGGCGGTTTTGCCCTGCTCTGCGGCGCGGCGCGCCTGTTCCAGCATTTCGGGGGTCAGCTGGGGGATGATAACGGTTTGGGAATGTTCCTGCAGGGTCGGCTTTTTGTTGCTGTTCTTACGGTTCTCTGTGTTGGGCAAGGCGCTTTTCCTCCTTCCGCATGAATCTGATCCTTTCTGCGCGCTGGGCCAGGCGGTCCAGCCATTCGGGGAAAGCACCAGCCAATACAATGGCGAAGCATACGCCGGTTTCGTATACGCTGTAATAGCGGAACGCCGTTGCCATTGCGCCCAGGAACAGGCCGTAAATCAAACGGCTGCTCCAGCGGTTGGGCTGCACCACCGGCTCGCACGCCAGGAATATCCCGCCAAACAGCATGCTGCCGGAAAGCAGGATATACTTTTCCAGGTAGATGCGCTGGCGCACATATTCCCATGGGGCACTCAGGGCTGGAAGTTCGTTCAGGTTGGGCAGCAGCCAGGGCACCAGTACGCATACCGCAAGGTACGGCACAAAGGTAGAAAGCTGCATGTGGCCGCGCACCAGCAGGTACAGCCCACAGGCCACAATGACCAGAATAGCGCAGCAGCCCAGCGGCCCAGCCACATTACCGGTCAACAGGTTGATGGTACTGTCAGACGGCAGGCCGCCGGCAGACAGGGTGGTGTTGTTGCCTTGGGTCAGCACCACTCCGGTGCTGCTGAAAAGTGCCAGCACTGTACCCGGTGCCGGGTAGGACGACATGACTCGCGGCCATGCCAGCGTTGCCGCCACCAATCCCACCGCCGCCGGGTGGAAGGGATAGTGCCCCTCTCCGCCGAACGCTTCTTTGACAAGCACGGCAATGATCGTTGCCGTGACCACCATATAATACGGGGCCGAAGCCGGCATCATCAGCACAATCAGTGCAGCAAAAGCTTCGCTGGAAGGCTCATGTGCGCGGTACCCCGCCGCATGCAGCGGGGTAACAACACAGTCCGCCACATACGCAGTCAGCAGCCCGGCCGCCATCATCAGCAGCGGGCGCGCCCCGTAATAAAAACAACTGACCGCCAAAAGCGGGACAGTGCAAAACAAAATGTCCCAATAATAATCATAGTTTACACTTTTGGTGATCCTATCATGACGTTTTGGCATGGATACTCCTTTGGGGGTTACAGCGCCCGAACCTGTTTGGCCAGCGCGGCACGGTCCTGCGCCTTAAAGAACGCGCTGCCCATGACCAGCACACTGGCTCCGGCCTGGGCGCACAGGGAGGCGGTTTCGGTGTTAATGCCGCCGTCCACCTCAATGCGGGGGGAAACACCGCGCCGGTTGCACTCTGCCTTGATGGCTGCCACACGGCTGACGGTTGTGGGGATGAACTTCTGCCCGCCAAAGCCGGGCTCCACCCCCATGACCAGCACCAGGTCCAGTTCATCCAGGTAGGGGAACACTGCCTGCGGCGGGGTAGACGGGCTGATGGTCAGGCCCACCAGGCACCCAGTCTCCCGCACAGCGGCAATGGTCTGCCCCACATGGTTGGGCACAGCTTCAATGTGGAAATTGATCAGGTTTGCCCCTGCTGCCGCAAAATCCTGTGCATAGCGTGCAGGGTCGGAGATCATCAGGTGAACATCATAAAATGCTTCCGGCACGGCCTTTTTCAGGCATTTCAGCACCGGCGCGCCATAGGTGATGTTGGGTACAAAGTGGCCGTCCATCACATCAAAATGCACCATGTCTGCACCGCACACCATAGAATCGGCCGTTTCGGCGGCAAGGTTGGCCAGATCGGCAGACAGGATGGAAACACTCAATTCCGTCATTGCTTTGTCCTTTATCTCAAATTGCACAGCATCATTCCCGCCGCAGCGGTATTTGGAATCATGCGGTTTTGCTATAAATCCTGATTTACGCCTGCCTTATGCTTTGTACTGGTTGATCTTATCCATCTGCACAGCAACGCAGGCCAGCGCGCTTTCAATTACCTTGTCCATATCATAGTACTTATACTCGCCCAGGCGACCGCCAAACACAACGTGCGGCTCGGCATCGGCCAGTGCCTTGTACTTGGCGTACAGGGCGCTGTTCTTGTCATCGTTGACCGGGTAGTACGGCTCGTCGCCCGGCTTCCACTCAGCGGAGTATTCGCGGCTGATGACCGTCTTGGTGCCCGGCTCGGTGGAGCCGAACTCAAAGTGCTTGTGCTCAATGATGCGGGTGTACGGGGTTTCGGCATCGGTGTAGTTGATGACAGCGTTGCCCTGATAGTTGGGGCAGGCCAGCGTTTCGGTTTCAAAGCGAACGCTGCGGTACTGCAAGGTGCCCAGGGAATAATCAAAATAAGCGTCAATGGGGCCGGTGTAGATCACACGGTCAGCCAGAGCATCCAGTTCAGCCTTGTTAGCCAGGTAGTTCACACCCAGGCGAACTTCCACACCCTGCAGCATGTTGGCCACCATCTGGGTGTAGCCGCCGTTGGGAATACCCTGATACAGCGCATTGAAGTAGTTGTTATCAAAAATCAGGCGCACCGGCAGGCGCTTGATGATGAACGCCGGCAGCTCAGTGCAGGGGCGGCCCCACTGCTTTTCGGTATAGTGCTTGACCAGCTTTTCGTAAATATCGGTGCCGACCAGGTTGATGGCCTGCTCCTCCAGGTTTTTGGGCTCGGCGGTAAAGTGGGCAGCGCGCTGCTCCTCGATCTTTGCCTCGGCCTCGGCGGGAGTCACAACGCCCCACATCTTGTTGAAGGTGTTCATGTTGAACGGCAGGTTGTACAGTTCGCCCTTATAGTTTGCCACCGGAGAGTTGGTATAGCGGTTGAACACAGCGAACTGGTTCACATAGTCCCACACTTCTTTATTGTTGGTATGGAAGATATGTGCGCCATAGCGGTGGACATTGATGCCCTCAACATTTTCGGTGTAGATATTGCCGGCAATGTGGTCGCGCTTATCGATCACCAGGCAGCTTTTGCCTGCCTTGGTAGCCTGCTGTGCAAACACTGCGCCAAACAGACCAGCGCCGACGATCAGGTAATCATACTGTTTCATGGGGAACCTCCTTGTTATTTGGCAGAATGGCTGAACGGATCAGCGGAACGGTTTTTCCACTGCTGCACCTGCTGCAGGTGGAATTCAAAATCGCGGTCATCCTTTGTCAGCTGGCTGGAAAGGATCACGCCGGAAATAAACAGCAAAAGCGCCGCCACCAGTACGCAGGCACACACGATCAGCGTAGGGAAGCGCGGCACAAGGCCGGTGGCAAAATATTCGCCCAGAACAGGGGCCAAAAAGCACAGGCTGATAATGCCAAGCACCGCAGCCAGGGTGCTGAAAAAGCCGAACGGGCGGTAGTTTTTATACAGCCGTGCAATGGTGCGCAGCACGCGGAAGCCGTCCGAATAGGTATTCAGCTTACTTTCGCTGCCTGCGGGGCGGTCACGATAGTCAATGATCACATTCTCCACCTGCATGTTGCGGTGCAGGGCGTGGATGGTCATTTCGGTCTCGATTTCAAAGCCGCGGCTCAGCACCGGGTAGGTTTTGACAAACTGGTAGCTGAACGCACGGTAGCCCGTCATGATATCCTTGATCTGGCCGCCGAAGAGGTTGTTGGTAAAAAACCGCACCAGGTCGTTGCCAAAATTGTGGAACGGGCGTTTGTTCTGGGTGTAATAGGTGGAGGAAAGCCGATCCCCCACCACCATATCAGCCTGGTGTTCGGTGACGGCTTTGACCATTTCCGGGGCCGCTTCCGCCGGGTAGGTATCGTCGCCGTCCACCATGATATAGGCTTCGGCGTCAATTTCGCGGAACATGCGGCGGATGACGTTGCCTTTGCCCTGCTGGTATTCGTGGCGCACCACGGCACCGGCTGTGCGGGCCAGCTCTGCCGTGCCATCGGTAGAGTTGTTATCGTACACATAGATCGTAGCTTCCGGCAGAACGCGGCGGAAATCCATCACAACCTTTTGTACTGTCTGAGATTCGTTATAACAGGGGATAAGAACTGCTATTTTATCCAATGATATTCACTTCCCTTTTGCGGGTAGATTTTTGTGTTTCAGGTGCGTGATTTTGGGGTATGCAGCGGGGTGGGTTATACAGCTTGATGCACGTAACATCTGTGCACAGCGTGGGCGCACCGCATGTCCCCCTGCGTAAGAGGTATTTTCCTATCCTGCAGGGCGAGGCAGCCCCACCCTGCCGAACCGTTATGTGCTTCTATTTTTCGGGGGCTGTCCCAACTGCTCTTACGCTTCCGCGCACTTTTTGATCTCGTCCAGCCAGAACCGTGCGGTTTTCTCCCAGCTGTACTTGGCCAGCACTTTGTCCGGCGGGGCCGCAGGCTTGGCAAACAGCGCGTCAAGGTCCACATCATAGTCATAGGGATCAAAGTAGCGGGCGGTATCGCCATACAGCTCCGGCAGGCAGCTGGCACGGGCCAGGGCGATGGGTGCCCCCAGGCTGAGCGCTTCCAGCGGCGGAATGCCGAACCCTTCAAACACAGCGGGGTGCAAAAAGCCCTTGCAGTTCTGCATCAGCGCTTTGTTCTGGCCGTCCGTCACATAGCCGGGGTAAAAGATATTGCTGGTGTTTTGGGCAGCATCTGCTTCGGCGCTGCCAAAGGCAGCAAGGTCCTTGCCGCCGGCCACAACAAAGGTTTTATCCGGGTTGCGGGCGGCAACCTCGCGCACCCACTTAAAGTTTTTGTGCCCGGCCAGGCTTCCCAGTGCGTAATAGTATTCTTTTTTCTTCACGCCAGGCAGCTTGTCAAACACCGTCATGTCCGGCTGGACGTTCTGCAGATGCTCCCAGCCGTTATAGGTCACACCGATCTTATCCAGTGGGATACCCAACCGCTCGCTGATCAGGTGGCGCTGGTTATCACTGACGGTGAACACCCGCCGGGCAAACCATTTGGTGGAAAGGCAGTGGAACCAGAACTTGAAGCGGAAAAACGCACGGTCGGTTTTCATTACCAGGGGGCGGATATCATGCAGCACCACCACGCTGCGGCGGGTCATGAGCATATCGCTGGCAAGGCCAACGTAAAAGGCGTGGTGTTTGCGCAGGTAGCGCGGCAGCACCACCAGATTGTAACTATACTTAATGGCCTTGAGCGGAACAATTTTGATGTTTTTCAGTTCGGGCAGGTGCAGCGGGCGGCCATCGTCCCGGTAGCACAGCCGCACATCCAGGCCGGTGCCCTCCAGCAGGGGGTCCAGCCGGGTCACAACTTCATACACAAAGCGCGGAATGCCCGTGATGGGGTCACACAGCACTGTGCCATTGATCACAATGGGGTTCACTCTTCGGCCTCCTTGGCGGTTTCGTGGTGAGAGCAGGCTTCCAGCTCACGCTGCCAGTCCGCATAGCGGCGGGTGCAGTAATCCCGCAGCTCGTCCTCAAAGCGCTGCTCGCTGAAGCTGCGGCTGTGTTCCCGGATCTGCTGTGGGGGATAAGCCACGCCTTCGGTCTCAAACTTCTGGATGCAGGCTTCCAGGCTTTCGGGTGTCTGCTCGTCAAACAGCAGGCCGGTTTTGCCGTCCAGCACAGTCTCACAGGCGCCGCCGCGGCCAAAGGCCAGCACCGGGGTGCCTGCGCTCTGGGCTTCCACAGGGGTAATGCCAAAATCCTCCTCGCCGGGGAACAGGAACGCCTTGGCGCGCAGATAATAGCCGCGCACCTCTTCGTCGCTCAGGCCGCCGCCCAAAAAGCGGATGGTCGGGCCAGCCATGGCGCGCAGCTTGTCGCCCTCGCCGCCGCCGCCGATCACGATCAGCGGCTTGTTCAGCTTGGTGCAGGCTGCCACAGCCAGGTCAATCCGCTTGTACCAGGTAAAGCGGCCCACCACAAGGTAAAAATCCTCTTTGGGCACAAAGGGTTCTTCGTTGATATGCACGCAGGGGTAGATCACATCACTGTCGCGCCGGTAATATTTTTTGATGCGCTTGGCAATATAATGCGAGTTGGCGATAAAATAGTCCACCCGGTCCGCGGCGCACTTATCCCACTGGCGCAGCTTGAGCATCTGGCCGGGCATGACCGCCCGCACCAGCGCGTTGGCATTGTTGCGGTAGGTATAATAAAAATCCCAGACATAGCGGGTGGGCGTATGGCAGTAGCAGATATGCACGGCGTCCGGCCGGGTGATCACGCCCTTGCTGCAGGAAGAGCAGGACGAAATGACCATATCGTATTCCGAAAGATCCAGTGCTTCAAACGCGCGGGGCATCCACGGCAGCATGGCACGGTACAGCTTGGTGGCAAAAGGCAGCTTTTGGAGATAGGTGGTGCGGATATCATAATCCTTGAACCACGCAGGCATGTTGTTTTCGTCATAGACGAGGGTATAGATGGGTGCATCAGGGAAAACATGGTGCATACAGTCCACCACGCGGTCTGCACCGGCGTATGCCACCAGCCAGTCATGCACAATGGCTACCTTCGGCTTGCCGTTTTTCATCCTCAGCCCTCCTTTGGTTGGTTACTGGATCTTTTCATCGTTGACCATTTTGCCGCCAAACACGGTGCGGAACAAAATTTTGATATCCAGTGCAACGGTCCAGTTTTCGATGTACCAGATATCATAACGGATACGCTCCGCAATATCAGTGTCACCGCGCAGGCCGTTGATCTGCGCCCAGCCGGTCAGGCCGGGGCGCACCTGCTGGCGCACCAGGTAACGGGGAATTTCTTCCTTAAAATGCTCTACATGGAACGGGATCTCTGGCCGCGGGCCAACCAGGCTCATATCCCCTTTTAATACATTGAAAAACTGCGGCAGTTCATCCAGGCTGAATTTGCGGATAATGCTGCCGAACCGCGTTTTGCGCGGGTCGCTGTTGGTGCTCCAGGCCGAATCCTCGGCGGCGTTCACCCGCATGGAGCGGAACTTATACATCATAAAGGGGCGTTTGTTCAGCCCCACGCGCTCCTGCTTAAAGATGATCGGCCCAGGGCTGGACAGCTTGACGCCAATGGCTACCCCCAGCATGATGGGGCTGGTGAGCACGATCAGCACCAGGCTGCCCACCACATCCATGGCGCGCTTGATAAAGGCGTTCAGGATATTATCAAACGGCGTCTGCCGGATGTTGATGAGCTTACAATCGCCCAGCACATCAATGGTGGGGCGGGCGGGCAGGTAATCGTTATAAAACGGCACCATGGTAATGCGGGTGCCGTGCTTATCGCAGGCGGCAAAGGCGCGGGTCAGCATGTGCATCTCGGCGGCATCCAGGGCCACCACCACCTCGTCAATGCCGGGTTCATCCAGCGTGACTTCCATTTTGTCATATCCGCCCAGGTAGCGCACATCCAGGTCCGGGTTGGCATAAGGCGCCAGGTAGCCATCCACATGGAAGCCATAATACGGGTTATGTTCGAGTGCCAGCAGGTACTTGGCAGCCATATCGCCGCCGCCGACCAGCAAGATATGGCGCAGGTCCTCCCCTTTCCGGTTGCGGGCACGGTCATACCAGCGCTTGATCATCCGCTTGAAGATCAAAAAGCCGGTGCTGAACCCGTACAGCAGCAGCATGACCCCGCGGGAGAAGTTTTGCAGGCGGAAAACGAAGAGCAGCGCCATAAAGCCCACCACGCCCAGCGCGTTGCCGAACGCAATGGTGGTGCTGCGCTGCCACAGCCCCCGCAGGCGGGAGGGGTTATACAGCCCGCGGCTCCAATAGAGCAGCACCATCACCACGGCGTAGCCCGCCCACCCCAGGGCAACCATAGGGCTGCGGGCAATATCCAGTGCCGGGCCGGCGCCGCCCTCCTCAAAAAAAGGCAGCCAGTTAAAGCGCAGGAAATTGGCCAGCAGGTATGCGGCAATCAGCAGCACAATATCAATCACACTGCTGATCAAGCCCCTGATACGCTGATTTTCACTGAGCAATCCTGCTGCCCCCTCTCTGTACGCCATATTTCAATCATTTTAGTATATCATAAAATCCATCCGGTTTCAACCAACGGCGGTTTTGCTGCGGCGCTGAAGCAGATTTTACAACTTTCCACTCCCGCTACCGGACCTGCAGTTTTTTCCGCGTTACTCGAAGAAGTACTCCCAATCCTGATACGTCGCATTCACTTCAACTGCGTTTACCTGCGGGTACACGGTGCCGCTGCCGGATTTTGCCGTCAGCAGAATTTGCCCCACACCGTTGGAAATGGTGATAGGCACCTCGTAACTGTCGCGGTCGGTGGGCAGGTAGAAATCGCCCTGGTTGGTGTCGCGTTCCGCGGCGGCGCAGAGTTCGTTTTCCGTCACACAGGTCACATGCAGGAACTGCCGGTCAAACGGGTGGTCCATGCTGTCAGAGCTGACCAGCCCATAGTGCAGCGTTACATCCGCCACACCGCAAAAATCCGCGTCCGCCGCCGTTACGGTCACCAGCACCGTGCCATCTCCCTGCAGGGTGGCAGCGGTCGTGGTTTCCACGTTCAGATTGTTATCGGTTCCGGTGCGCTCCCAGAAAAGGTGCATGCCGCCGGACTGGAAGGTGTTTGCCACCGGCTGCCAGTAACGGTACAGTTCCCGGTAGAACCACCAGTTGGCGTTGCGGCTCCACCGCTCCGGCGGGGCCACCTTGGGGCTGGGGGTCACGACAATGTCAAAATCCCCCTGCTGGAAGGTTTGCAGGTACGCCAGGCGTTGGCGATCCCCCAGGGCATGGATGATGTAATCCGTGCCGGTGGGCTGCAGCTGGCCAGTCATGGCTTCCAGCGCGCTGGAATAGGTGCCAAACAGCCGCTTGCCCGCCGTCAGTTCCTTTTCGGTTGCCAGCTTTTCGGCCTGGTCGCCGATCCAGCCGCCCAGCTCCGGCACAAAGGTATAGCCCTCGTGCCCGCCAATGCGGGTCTGCACCTGCCCGGCCATGCCGACGGCCAGCACAGCGGCCCCCAGCACCGCACAGCCTGCGGGCACAATGCGCGCTGCAACCTGCGGAAAGCTTACCTTTTGGCAAACCAGCAGCACCGCTTTGATGATACACGCCGGGGCCAGTACGGCAGCCAGTGCCGCCGCGCCGCCCGTGGGCCCATTGTTGGAGGCACTGACCATGCCGTACAGCAGGTTCCACAGCACCATGCCCAGTGTCAGGGCAAAGCCCCCGGCCGCCAACACAGCAGAGCGTTTGCTGCGGCAGACAAAAATACCGATGGCAAACGCCAGTGCCGCCGCAAGGCAGAACACTGCCGCGCCCGGCCAGTGCAGGTCTGCCACGCTGCACACCCGGTCGCTGAGGGTATTGCCATAATACCAAGTCTGGTAAGCGCTGGTTCCGCGGGTCTGGCGCAGCCAAGCCAGCGGGTGCCCCCAGCTGATGAGCAGCACCGAAACGCCAAGCCCCACCACACTGGTAACGATGTAGCGCAGTGTCTGCACCACAATTTTACCGATGGAACTGCGATACAGCCGGATGAGATACAGCCCATACCCCAGCGCAATGGAAATATAGGCAGCGCCGCCCATATCATTGCTCCAAGGCACAAAAAGGCCTGCGGCAAAGGGCACCAGCACCGCCGGGGCCAACAGCCGCCTGCTTGTATCCTGCTGCCAGAAATGCAGTCCCAGCAGGATGACCAGTACCGCCAGTGTTAAAGCGGCGGAGCGCATCATGCGGGCGCTGTTGCCGTTGGCGGCGGCATAGCTCAGCAGGGTGTTCACCTGACCGGCAAACGGCAGGTTTGCCCCCTGCACATAGGCAAAAAACACGCTGCACAGCGCCAGCGCTGCCGCGCGGGCCGCACGGGCAGTGCCGATGACCACCAGGCAGACCGCCAGCACCAGCAGCTCAAAATAGAACCAGGTGCAAAAGTTTGTGGCAAACATGCTGCGGCCAAAGCTGTTGCCCAGCACCAGCAGCAAACCGCCCACGCTGTACAGCTCGCCCGCACCAAGGTAGACGGTAAAATCACGATAAGGTACCTGCCCGGCCAGCAGGTGGCGCACCGGGTTATAATTCTGGAAGTCACCGTTCATGATCTCGTACCCGATCTCATAATTGGCGGCAAGACCGCGCACTGCGGCAAGCCCGGCCAGCACCAGCAGCAAAAACAACCACGGTGCTGCGCGTTTGAGCTTTTGTTTTGCTGTCTGCATCAGCGGTAAAGGCCCTCCAGCTCATCCAGCTTTTTCTTCATTTCTGCACGCACGCTGGGCGGGTCCAGAATTTCGATCCCTGTGCCAAAGCCGGCCACCCAGCCGTAAAACCGGGGGCTGACCTGCACATTTACCACCACATTAAAGTGGTCGCCATCCGGGTTGCGCACCAGGGTAACCCCCGTGCCAAACCGGTCGATCATCGCCCCGGCCAGGCGGTTTTCGCACCGCATGGTCACTTTGCGCACCGGGCCGTTGAACATATCAAACATCTGCTGCATATACTGGTTTACGTCAAATTCGGCGTATTCCTCAGCGCCTTCACGTTCGGTATCCGGCAGCAGCTCCACCTTGCGCATTTTATCCACGCGGTAGTGCTTCAGACGGCCTTCGGTATAGGCGATCATATAATAGTTTCCGTTTTCCCACACCATCACCCAGGGGCTGACGGTGTACAGCTGGCCTTCATGACGGGGCACCATCTGCTTTTGCAGGTCCCAGTCACAGTATTTGAACCGCACCTGGTTGCCCGCGGTGATGGCGCTGTGCAGGGTATCCACGCTGTAAAGGATCTTTTCCTCCTGGCTTTTCACCCGGCCGGAAACCAGCACCTTGCGGTCCAGCTCCTCCTGGCGGTAGCGGGAGGTGAACCGTCCCAGCTTTTCGATCAGCACCTTGCTTTTGCGCGCGGTGATGAACTTGCTGGCATACACAGCGTCCACCAGCAGTTTCAGCTCCGCCAGTTCAAACGGGGTATCCACCATATAATACCCGCCCCCGCGGCCGCGCTGCTGCACGATTTCAAAGGGGGTATCCGGCATTTCGTTCAGGGTCTGGATATCGTCATACACGCTTTTGCGCTCTGCCACAATGCCGCGCTCTTTCAGCAGTTCTACCATGCGCGGCACACTGATGGGGTGCTTTTCGTCGGTTTCCCGCACAAAAATTTCCAACAACGTAAGCAGCTTTAATTTCTGTCCTTCTTTACGGGGCATAAAGGCCGCCTCCCTTCCGGCAAAACAGACCGGCTTCCTAGTTATTTTTTATCAAATGCCTTGCGGCGCTCGGTGGAAAGGCGGAACATTTTTTCCAGCCCTTCGCGGTCGTCATCCACCAGTTTCTGGCGCATGGTGGCAAGTGCATCACTGAACATATCGATCTCACTAATCAGGTTATCCTTGTTCCACAAGAACAGCTCCGCCCACATTTTATCGTTGATGCGCGCAATGCGGGTCAGGTCGCGGAAAGAGTCCCCGGTATACTTGGCAAGCTCGGTGTTATCGCTGGCGCACATCAGGCTGACGGCAATGGCATGGCACAGCTGGCTGACATAGCCGATCATGTGGTCATGCTCTGCCGGGCTGAGCACGCTAATGCGGGCAAAGCCCAGTGTCCGGGCCAGGGTACGGCACCATTCAATGGCTTCCGGGGTGTTTTTTTCGGTGGGGGTAATGATAAAGTTTGCCGGGGCAAAGTTTACCTCGGCACTGTGGGCCACGCCGCTGGTCTCACGGCCGGCCATGGGGTGGCTGGCAATGAACTCCACGCCCTCCGGCAGCATCTGCTGCACCGGCTCCACCACGCCGCGCTTTACGCCGGAAACATCAGTTATCAGCGTGCCGGGGCGGACCAGGTGGCCGTACTGCCTGACCCATTCCAGCAGCACAGTGGGGTACAGGCCAAAGATGATGTAATCCGCGTTCTGCACCAGGTCGTCAAAGTTTTCGTTGCGGCCCTCGCAGATATAGGCGTGTTCCAGTGCATAATCCAGCGTGCTCTGGCTGTGGGTAATGCCGGTCACGCGGTAGCCTTTCTGGCTGAGCACCTGGGCATATTTGCCGCCCAGCAGGCCCAGGCCCACAATTAAAAACGTTTTGCTTTTATCCATCCCGTCCATTTTGCTTTCACCCCTGATTTGTTACATGGGCCCCCAGGCCCTTGATGACCTCAAAGAAATCCGGCCAGCTTTTGTTGACCGCATTGGCCCCCTCGATGACCGCCGGCTGGCCTGCGGCCAGGGCAGCAACGGCCATTGCCATTACAATGCGGTGGTCGTTATGGCCGTTCAGCGGCGCCGTGGGCTTGTGCAGGGCGCAGCCCTCAATTGTCAGGGTATCGCCGTCCGCTTTTACCGTGCCGCCCATCTTGGCAAGCTCTTCCTGCATAGCGGCAATGCGGTCACACTCTTTAATTCGCAGCCGCCCGGCGTTGCGGATGATGGTGGTGCCGCTGCAGAAGCACCCCAGTGCGATGAGCACCGGACCAAGGTCTGGGCAATCGGCCAGGTCGATCTCCACCGCCTTCAGCAGGCTGCGATGGAAGGTCACATGGCTGCCGCTGCGCTCAAACTTTGCGCCGCACTGCTTTAAGATATCCAGGATCACCCGGTCTCCCTGGTGGGAACCGGAGGGCAGACCCGTTATCGTAATGCCGCCCACAGTGCTGCCCAGCACGGCCAAAAACGCCGCCTGGCTGTAATCGCCTTCAACATCCATGTCTGCTGCCGCATAATGCTGCGGCGCTGCCACTTTGTAGGTGGCGGAGCCATCCTTGCGGGCGCGGACCGAAACTTTAACGCCAAATTTCTGCATCGCGTCTGTGGTCAGGTCCACATAGCTGCGGCTTTCAAAGGGAGCGCGCACCTCAATGGTGCTAGGGGCTTCCATCAACGGGGTGGCAAACAGCAGCCCGCTGATGAACTGGCTGGACACATTGCCCGGCAGCGTAAAGGTACCGGGGCACAGGCGGCCAAAAATCGTAATGCCCTGTTCGTTCTGTTCAAAACGCAGCCCCTGGCGCTCAAACAGCTGGGCATAAATTTCCTGCGGGCGCTGCATCAGGCGGCCTGCGCCGGTAAAGCGCACTTTTTGGGCCGTCAGGCTGAACAGCGGCAGGATAAACCGCAGTGTGCTGCCGCTTTCGTTGCAGAACACCGGGCGGGTAATGGTGGCAAAACCGTCCGCATTGCCGCGGCCGGTAATGGTCAGCTCATGCTCGCCCCGCTCCACCTTGGCCCCCAGCTGCTGGGCAGCCCCCAACGTGGCCAGAATATCCTGCGAAAATTCCACATTGCCAATGTGGCTGGTACCGGCGGCCAGGGCCGCGCACACCACAGCGCGGTGTGCCGCGCTTTTGCTGGGCGGCACGGCAGCGGTTCCGGCCAGGCGGCCCGGTTCAATGGCTGCAACGGTTGCTTCCACGGTGTTCCCTTCTTTCGTGCCGTTCAGGCATCAAATGTTGTTTCAAACGCCTGCACGGCGGTTTCTACTGTGTTTTCCAGGCGGCCGGTGTTATCCACCGCGGCATCGGATGCTGCGCGGTAAAGCGGCATCCGCTCGGCTTCCATCTTGCGCAGGGCGTCCAGCCCGGTGGAAAGCGGCCGCCCGCCGGTTGCCAGCCGTTCGACCGGGCGCTGCACCCACAGCACAGGGCCGTTCTGGCGCAGGGCGCGGGCGTTGCCCGGTGTTTTGATCACCCCGCCGCCGCAGGCGATGACCTGCCGTGTCTGCTTGCTGATCTCCGCCACAGCCTGAGATTCGTACTTGCGGAACGATGCCTCGCCTTCACGCGCAAAGATATCCGGGATGGGCATTCCGGTGTTTTTCTCGATCACTTCATCCAGATCCACATAGGTTTTGCCCAGTGTTTTGGCCAGGGCACGCCCGATGGTGGACTTGCCGCAGCCCGGCATTCCGATGATGGCCACGTTGGAAAGATCTCGCTTGAGCTTGCGGTGGGTGTCAGCGATCACAGCTTCCGGCAGCTTTTGGCCGGTAAAGTGCTCCGCCGCGTACACTGCCTGCGCCACCAGCATCTCGAACCCACAGTAGGCGGGCACGCCAAGTTCCTCCGCACGGAGCAAAAGTTCGGTGCGGAACGGGTTATAAACGCAGTCCAGCACGGCTTCCAGCTTGGGGAAGGCATGCAGGTCCAGCAGGCAGCTGCCGTTGTTGGGGTACATGCCCGCCGGGGTGGTGTTGATAATGATATTGATTTCCGGGTGCTGCTGGGCTTTCTCATAGGTCAGGGCACCGTCCTTGCCGGTGCGGCTGGCGGTCAGCACCTGTTTGGCTCCGGCGTCCTGGCAGACAGCCGTGACGGTGTTGTGGGTGCCGCCGGTGCCCAGCACCAGCACCACAGCCCCGGCAAACTTCACGCCGTGGCAGCGGGCCAGGTAGGCAAAGCCGGTATAATCCGTATTATAGCCATACAGCTTGCCATCCCGGTTGACCACGGTGTTCACTGCGCCGATGGCCGCCGCACGTGGTTCCACCTCATCGCAATATGGGATGACCAGCTTTTTGTACGGGATGGTAACATTGATGGCTTTGAACGCCTTTGCCTGCATAAAGGCATGGGCTTCTTCCTCCGTGGGCAGCGGATGCAGCTCATAGGAATAGCCGCACACGGCCTCATGGATGATTTTGGAATAGCTGTGGCCCAGTTTGGCTCCGATCAGACCGTATTCCATGTTGCGCTTCCTTTCTGTTTGCTTCAGCTGTATTACTTTTGCCCCAGCGTACCGTAACGCACGGTCAGCAGGTCCAGCACGGCAAATGCTGCCAGGGTGTTCTGCACCACAGCAGCACGGGGCACAATGCAGGGGTCGTGCCGGCCCTTGATCTGCAGTTTTGCATCTGCCTTGGCGATATAATCCACGGTATCCTGTTCTTTATAAATGCTGGGGGTGGGCTTTACCGCCGTGCGGAACACAATGGGCATGCCGTTGGCAATGCCGCCGTTGATGCCGCCATTTTTGTTGGTGGCCGTTACCACTTTGCCGTCCCGCATGGTAAACGGGTCGTTTGCCTGGGAGCCGCGCAGGTCCGCAAAGGCAAAGCCCGCACCAAACTCAATGCCTTTGACAGCGGGGATGGCAAACGCCAGGTGGGCGATCTCACTTTCCACACTGTCAAAGAACGGTTCGCCGATGCCCGCGGGCACCCCGGTAATGACAGTTTCCAGAATACCGCCCACGCTGTCGCCCTCGGCCCCGGCTGTGCGGATGGCTGCCTGCATGGGGGCTTCTTTTTCGGGGTCCAACAGGGCAAAATGGCCCGGCTGTGGTTCCGCCATAATCAAACCGGCAGAGCTGGAAAGCGGAGCATCCTCCACCCCGGCACAGCGGGCAATGTGGGTATACACCTTAATACCGCGCTGTGCCAGAATGTGCTCACAGATCGAACCCGCAGCCACGCTGGCTGCGGTGATGCGACCGGAAAAGTGGCCGCCGCCGCGGGCATCCTGCCAGCCTTCATATTTGGCATATGCCGTGTAATCCGCGTGGCCGGGGCGCAGCAGATCCGCCGTTTTTGCATAATCTCCGCTGCGGGTGTTGGTGTTGCGGATCATCATGGTGATGGGGGTGCCGGTGGTATGGCCGTTGACCACACCGCTCAAAAACTCCACCACATCCGGCTCGGTGCGGGCGGTGGAAAGCCCATCTCCGCGGGCGCGGCGGCGGTCCATCCGCTCGGCGATGTACGCTTCATCCACCGGCAACCCCGCGGCCAGGCCGTCCAGCACAGCGCCGACGGCGGCACCGTGGCTTTCGCCAAAAATGGTCAGGCCCAATGCATTGCCAAAGGTATTTTTCATCGGCTCAGTCCTCGTTTTCCTTGATGCCAAGCAGGGCGGGCAGTTCGGTCATGGGGATCTTATCGGCGCGCCAGCAGCCCAGGCCGGGCACCTTGATGACGGTAATGGTGCTGCCCGCGCTCTTTTTGTCGTGCTGCATATAGCTCAGCACCTTATTTTTGTCCACACCCGTGCGGGTGGGCAGCCCCAAAGTGCGGTAGATGGCGCGGGTGCGGCGCACAAGGGATTTATCCTCGATCATAGGCAGCATGCCAAGCGCCACGCACTCGCCATGGAACAGGCCGTTGGTGCGGCGGCCGCGCACCCCCTTGACAGCCTCAATGCCATGGCCGATGGTATGGCCAAAGTTCAGGCAGGCGCGCTGGCCCTGCTCGTGCTCATCGTTTTCCACCACGTTCTTCTTCACGCGCAGGGAACGGTAGATGATGCGCTCAATGTTTTCTTCGGGGTGTTCACACTCAAACAGGGCAAACAGCTCCGGGTCAGCAATCAGACCCGCCTTGATGGCCTCCGCCAGGCCGTTGACAAAGTGGCGGCGGGGCAGCGTTGCCAGGGCATCAAAATCCACCAGCACCACCTTGGGCTGCCAGAAAGCGCCAACAATGTTTTTGGTTTCGCCCAGGTCAATGGCGGTTTTGCCGCCAATGGAGGAATCGATCTGGGAAAGGGTGGTGGTGGGGCAGTTGACAAAATCAATGCCGCGCATATAAGATGCCGCGCAGAACCCGCCCAAATCCCCCACAACGCCGCCGCCGACGGCCACCAGCAGGTCCTTGCGGGTCATGTTGAACTCCAGCATGGCCTGCAGCACCTGGCCATACACTTTCAGGCTTTTGCTGGCTTCGCCCTGGGGCACAGTGTACACCATTCCATTGGGGCACTGGGCCAGCACGGTCTGGGCATACTGCTCCGGTACGCCGGAATCCGTCAGGATAAACACCTTGCGGTTGGCAACATTGGCAAACTGGTACAGGTTGGCCAGGCACCCGCTTTTCAGGATGATATCATAGCTGCGGCTGCCAAGCTGCATGGTCAATTTCATAACAATTCCTCCCGTGTTTTTCCGTCATTTACAGGTCAAATACACCCAGTATCCGCACCGTGCGGCACACGTTTTCCAGCTCATGCACCAGCTTGGCGCAATCGTCCGTTGCAGCATTGGCCGGGCAGACAAGCTGAACATAAAAATAATATTCAAACTGAACATGGGGCAGCGGACGGCTTTTGATGGTTTCCATGTTAAAGCCGCGCTCGCCGATGATCTGGATCACCCGCGCCAGCCGCCCCGGCTTGTGGTCCACCGTAAACAGCATCGAAAGCCGCTGCCCCGGTGCGGCGGCGATCGGCTGCCGCTGGGCGCCCTCTTTTTCAATCACGATAAAGCGGGTGGTGTTGTCGCCGTCCTCGTTCACGCCCTCGGCCAAAATCTGCAGCCCGTACAGCTTGGCTGTTTCGGCGGAAGCGATAGCTGCCAGGGTTTGGTCTCCCTGTTCCGCCACATAGCGGGCGGCATCCGCTGTGTTGCCCCAGGCTTTGGTGGCAAAGTGGTGCAGTTTCAAGAATGGCCCACTCTGCGCCAGCGCCTGCTGGTGGCTGATGACCGTTTTGATCTCGCTCAGCTGCGCGCCCGGCAGCGCCAGCAGGTCCTGCCGGATGGGCAGGTCGCACATGCGGGCTACTTTCAGGCCGGGGTGGGCATACAGCAGGTCCAGCACAGCGGAAACATCGCCCGCGTTGGAATTTTCAAACGGCAGAACGCCGCAGTAAGCATCGCCCCGCTCCACGGCTTCCACCACCTCGTTCCAGGTGGAGTACGCCTGTGCCTTGGCAAAGGGGAACAGCTGACGCAGCGCAATGTGGGACCACGCGCCCTCCACCCCCTGGTAGGCGGCAACATCCTGCCCGATCAGAACATGCTGGTACGCGCGGGAAACCGCCAGCGCTTTTTTCAAAAATTCGCGGTAATAGGGCTGAAGTTCCGGGTTCTGCACGCGGGCGGTATTCTTTTCCAGCACAAGGGCTTCGCGTGCCGGGTCAAACACCTGTTTGCCGGTGCGCGCCTTGTACTGTGCCACCTGGCCCACTGCCTGCATACGCTGTTCAAACAATGCGGCCATCTTTGCGTCGATCTCGTCAATCTGCGCACGGGCCTGCTGCAACTGATCCATAGACAGGTTCCTCACATTCCATGGTTATTCATATTTTACTATACTATAAAACGGTCTGTATCGCAATAGGGCACCATCAAAAAAAGCAAAAAAGCAGGGCCGAAGCCCTGCTTTTTGATTGAAAGAATAGTGAATAAAGAATAATGAATAATTTTGGTGGACCGCGGCGCGCAACGCCGCTCAGAAAACATAAGCTTCCTGCCATTCTTTTATGCGTGCCCGCAGCCTAATATCTCAATCCGTGCCGCAGGCACACCTTCATTTTTCTTTATTCTTTATTACTTTTTAATTTCTTTTCCTCTTCCCTCGCCTTCCGCACCAGATCCTCAAAGCTTGGCATGGGGGTAAAGATGCGGTGGTAGGGGTTTTCCGGCATGGGGGCCGGCTTTTTTACTGGGCGGTAGCGCATCACTGCTGCCCCACGGTGGAAACGGCACCCGCGGTCAAGATGTTCCACAGGGCATCATAGGTTTCGCTTTCCAGCGCGGTTTTGTCGGTATAATACGCGCGGCGGCCTATGTAGGTGTTTTTCATGATGTCCTGGTTTTCGCCCTGGAGGTCATCCACCATCGTCAGGCCGGTGTAGGTGCCCAAATCCAGACCGGTCAGAGCCGGGCAGTCCGTCCAGCGGTAAAACATCTTGGTCCAGTCCACGATCACATTATCATTTTCATCCACATTCTCCGTGTCGGGCATGGTGCCGTCCAGGTACTGCAAATCGCCGGTGGTTTCCGCAAACTGCTGCGCGTAATCGGTATCCTGCATGATAAAGATGTAAGGCCCATCCTCACTGGATAAATCCGCCGAAAGCCGGGTCACATCAGCCATCTGGGTGTATGCATCGGTGTTTTCGCTCTCGGAATCAAAATCCAGGTTATACTGCACCAGCTCCACTACCACCTTGCCGTCGCCATTGCGGTCATCACAGTAGGCGGCCAGCGTGTTTTCCAGGGCCGTTACCGTATCTGTCGGCAAGTTGCTGCTGCCCACATAGCCAACGCGGTAGTCCGGCCGCACCCGGGTAACAACATCGTGCACCATCCACACCACCAGCACCACGGCGATGACCGCAATGCCAACGTACAGCTTGTGGTAATACCACCAGTTGGCAGCTTTTTCCTGTTTGGTATATTCTTTTTTCGATTCGGGCGTTTCATACTGTTCAACGCTGTCTTTTGTGACCCATGCCATCTTAAAAACTCTCCTAATCTTTTTAACGTAAGTGATATTATACCATAAATTCATGTTGGAATTGTAAAATTATTTTGACCATCCCGTGCCCGCTGCCTTGCATAACCCGCTAAAAAACGCTATGATAAACTTGTAATATTGTAAGCAGGGCTGCAAAAGCTGCGGCAGCGCACTGCCGCCCAGTCCGCTTACCCCCAATTAAGGCAACACCGCACAATTCCCGCCTTGCGGCTTAAGCACCGCTCCGGCAGCTGCGGCACGGCATCTGCGTTGCCAAAATGCTCGATAATGTCGGGTTGCGGTACCCGCATCGTGCTTCGGGGGCAAAAGCCCCTCGCACTCTGCGACCGCTGCCCCTGCTTCGGTTCGCTGTTTCCGCCACTGGCGGCGCTCACCTTTGCAGCATCCAGTATTATCTGCGCTTTTGGCTTGGCATCTGCCGCACCTCGCTCGCCGTATCGGCACTTAGAATTATGCGGTATTGCCTTAAAGACACAGAAAGGTCATTTTTGAATATGGCAATGGAAGACAAAAATACCCCCGTGCAGCCCGATGCTGTGGAGGCGGCCGAAACCCGCGGACGCAAAGTTGGCGCGGCCCGCTTTTTTGAGCTGCTGGGGCGCGATTTGTGGCCGTTTTATAAAGCCAGTATTTTGTGCGTGCTGGGCTTCGCCCCCGGCTATGCCGCTGTTTTGTTCAGCGCTATGGCCGCCAGCCTGCCGCTGTGCCTGCTGTCCGGCGCTGTAGGCGGGCTGATTGCCGCACCTGTTTTTTGCGGCATGCTGGATACCATCCTGCGCGCTCTGCGCGATGAACCCGGCTACTGGTGGCACACCTACCGCATGGCCTGGAAGCAGAACTGGCGCGAAAGTCTGCTGCCCGGTGCCGGGGCGGGGTTTTGCCTTGGGCTGTGGGCCTTTTTGCTGTACGCCCTGCCTGATCTGGAAAACGTGCCTATCTCGGTATGGATCTGCATGGTGCTTGGCATCTTCTTTTTGCTGGTGTTCTGCCTGTATCTGTTTGCGCAGGTGGTTCTGGTCAGCGTGTCCCAGGCGGAGCGGCTGAAAAACGCCGCGCTGTTCATGATCGGATTTTTGCCGCGCACCCTGGCAGCCGGGGCAGTGCTCTGCATCTATTGGGGCGTGATGCTTGCCTGGATGCCCTACACCATCCCGGTGGTGTTGATTCTGGGTTTCTGGCTGCCCTGCACCCTCGCTTTGCAGATCATCTATCCGGCACTGGATAAAGCGTTCCACCTGGAAAAGACCATCACCGCCCGGCGCGAGGATGAGATCAACGACCTGATGGAGCAGCACGGGCACACTTCCGTTTAATACCAACCAGATAAGGCGGCAAACCTATGGAAAATAAGAACACTTTTATCCTGCATGAAACCGAAGCGTTTATGCGGGGCGAGCTGGATAACGTTACCGTTGCCCACGGGCGCATTGTATTGGACCTTGTCTCCGGCGGGTATGTGCCCTATGGGTGCTACACCAGCCCCGCCGTACCGCTGCCCACCTTTGACGCCCTGCGCGTGAGCTGGAACGCCGGCACCCCGCCGGGAACCGCCGTGGAAGCCCAGGCCCGCGTGATGGTGGACGGCAACTGGACCAGCTGGTCCAGCTTTGGCCGCTGGAGCCCCTATCTGGAGCGCGAAGGCGCAGCCCCCGTGACCAAAGGCGCTGTAAACCTGCTGCCGGACAGCCTTGTGCTGGACAGCAAAACCGCCACCCAGGCCCAGCTGCGCATCTACCTGTATACCAAAGACGAACACACCACCCCTTCCGTCAGCCTGGTGGGGGTCAGCGTGCGAGCGGTAGATGTGATCCCCGCGGGCGGGCGGCCCATCAACGCACGCCTGCACCTGATGCCCTATGCCGTTGCGCGGCGCGCCCCGGCGCTGCAGCCCGTTATGGACCTTGCCATCTGCCTGGCCAGCCTGACCAACCGCTGGGGCGCAGATATCCTGCCCGAAGAATTTGCCCTTGCCATGCGAGACTGCCGCAGTACTGACGCTGAGCGTAATTTAAGCTTTGCCGCCGCCGCCGCCGGGTGCTGGGGGTTCCCCTGCTGGGCCTGCTGGGGCAACCTTGCCTTGCTGCGCAGTGAGGTACGCGCTGGGTACGGCGTGATCGTGGGGCTGGAATCCACCCCCGCACAGCAGGCCGCTGGAATGCCGCCGCTGCGCTATGCGGCACTAAGGGGATTTCGCCGGGGGGCACAGCCTGCCGCCCTGTTGGTGGATCCTTATGCCGCAGCGGAAGATTTTGACACCGAAACCGAGCTTTTGCTGGATGACTTTTTGGTTGCCTGGAACAACACCGCCCTGTGCATGCGCAAGCGTGACCCGGACGGTGCCCTGCCCGGCTGCCCTGCCCGCACCTCCGCCTGGCTGCGCCGGGTGCCCAAGGTTGCACCGGATCTGTTTGCCATGTACATCGGCAGCACCCAGCACGTTCTGCCGGATGATTTCTGCGCTGCACTGCCTGCCCCAGCTGCACCCGCCGCGCCGGAAGAAGCTCCGGCAGAAGATGCCGCCCCCACCGATGCACCGGATACTCCAGATTCCCCGGCCGAAATCCCCGTTCCGCAGGAGACTGCCTCCCAGGCAGCACCGGTACATGGCGGCATTCTGGCGTGGTCCACATTGGATGAGCACCCCCATGCCACCACTGCGCACCGCCAGTTCCACTATGTCACCCCGGAACAGGGCTGTATCCGGCTGGCCGTTCCCCCGCCGCCGGGTACCCGCGCAGAACCGCGCAAGTACACCGTTTACGCCATCGAACCTTCCGGCTCTATGCTGGTGGGCGATGTGATGATTTAAGGCAATACCGCATAATTCTAAGTGCCGATACGGCGAGCGAGGTGCGGCAGCTGCTAAGCCAAAAGCGCAGATAATACTGGATGCTGCAAAGGTGAGCGCCGCCAGTGGCGGATGCAGCGAACCGAAGCAGGGGCAGCGGTCGCAGAGTGCGAGGGGCTTTTGCCCCCGAAGCACGATGCGGGTACCGCAACCCGACATTATCGAGCATTTTGGCAACGCAGATGCCGTGCCGCAGCCGCCGGAGCGGTGCTTAAGCCGTAAGGCGGGAATTGTGCGGTGTTGCCCTAAGAATAGCTCCGCCAGGAAGCTCTTGAAAAGGCCCGCCATTCCAAGCGGGTGCATGAATAAAATATTTTTTCACATTTCTCACCTTTCCCTCAGAACATTTGCCAACAATCAAAAAGTGCCCATCCCACAACGGTATGTCATCCGCCGCATGTGGGGTGGGCACTTTTTGTTTTGTGATTTTATCGGAGCGCGGTATTTCCATCGTTCGGGCATAAAAATTTTCCTGCCGCCGTTGCCCACGGCTGGGGAATCATTATCTTATGAACAGATTAACCTGCGCAACCAAGCCCCGACAACTCTGCCTTGATTGCTTCGCTGTCATATTCATTGTCAGGCTCTTTGACCAGCTTGACCTTTTGCCCGACCTCAAAAGGCTTGCTGCCAAAATGGAACTTCAATCCGGTGATCGTGATAAATGCTTTCATAGGGAACCTCCTGTCATTTGCATAAACTGTTGTGTTACCAATCCAACTCGTCCATAGCGTCATCTACGCCTGCTGCGTAGTCCGGGTCGCTGTCGTAGCGATCCTCATCGTAGTCGTCATCATCATAGATGGCATCGTAGCCATCGTCATAGGAATCATACGTCTTGTAGGATTTTTTGTTGCTTGTGTAAGAACTGCTGTACGAAGATTTGGAGCTGTAAGAAGCGCTGCTCTTGGTGGAAGATTTGGAAGGGCGATGTACCCAGCAGTAAGCTGAGTCCTTATCCGCTTCTCTCGTGCAGCCGTCCTTGATGCAGGTGTATTTATGTTTTGTGCTGGAGCTGCTGCTGGACGGTCTGGAGCCGCTGCCGGAGACGCTGGAATTGCTCTTAGTAGGTTTATGTACCCAGCAATAGGCAAAGCCCTTAGCCGCCTCTCTGGTGCAGCCACTCTTGATACAGGTATACTTGGCAGCGAATGCGCCGGTGCACAGGACGCAGGCGGTCAACGTAACGAGCACTGCGCAAAGAATTCTTTTCCAAATAGTCTTTTTCATGGTAAAGTCCTTTCTGTCATGTACGATATTTTACCGGTGACGTTTTCCGTCAGAAATCATCACCGCCGAAATCATCCGAACCAAAGTCGTCTGAACTAAAGTCATCAGAATCAAGGTCGTCCGAATCGAAGTTGTCCTCATCGTTATCGAACTCATCCATGAGCGCCTTACGGTTTTCCTCTTCTTCCCGGATACGATCTATTGCCAGAGAATAGTGAACATATCCGTCAATGCCCTTACCGTAGACCCCGAAATCCATATCCTTCAGCATAGTAGTTACCTCTTTTCTACTTGGGAAGGGAACCGTTCCCTTCGATACTTCTATTATAAATCATGGCCTGTCCCATAATTTGTACTTTGAACACATAGCGTGATATTATACAATCTTATGTTGAAATCGAAAGAGCTACAGTGAAAATACAAACCACTGACGCCTTGATAATTTAACATAGCTATCGCTTTATGCAAAATGTTTCACAGTAAAAAATAGAAAAAAGGGTATTGACACATCAAAATGAACGATGTATATTTTAAACATGAACAGCATTCATTTATCAAAGCAACTACCTGCCAGCACATTGGAAAGGCGTGAATTCGTGAATCATCTTGCAACCTCAAAAGAAGACATATTAGCTGCAAGCAGAGAGCTAATCAAAGAAAGCGGATGGACCGCTGTAAGCATACGTGCTGTTGCATCCCGATGTTCTGTTTCGGCTGGGACAATCTACAATTACTATGAATCCAAGGCCGATTTGCTTGGGGATACAATTGAGAGTATTTGGCATGAAATCTTTTTCCGCTCTGAAGATGAGCAGGTCTTTAAAGATGTTGCTGCCTGTATCTCATGGATTTATAAAAGACTGGAATATGGAAATGAGCAATTCCCCGGCTTCTTTTCTCTGCATTCGTTTGGATTTATGAAGGATGAAAAAACGGATGGAAAGAAGAAAATGCTGCAGACATGGGGACATATTCTTCATGAATTGTGTGTTATATTAAAGAATGATCCCAAGATTCGTTCAGATGTATTTGATCAGCAATTCACAGAAAAGCAGTTTGCAGATATATTATTTTCTTTAATATTAGTATCAATGATTCGTCAGGATTATGATCCGTCTGCGATATTGATGTTGATCAATAAGACATTATATTAAAGGCAACACCGCACAATTCCCGCCTTACGGCTTAAGCACCGCTTCGGCGGCTGCGGCACGGCATCTGCGTTGCCAAAATGCTCGATAATACACAAAGTATTATCTGCGCTTTTGGCTTAGCAGCTGCCGCACCTCGCTCGCCGTATCGGCACTTAGAATTGTGCGGTATTGCCTAAAATTCTCCCACATTTGATTGTGGGAAATTTTTTAAGCAAAGTGAACAGCGTTCACTTATGCGTTTAAAGCTGTACCCGGTTGTAATTATGTGAAAGCTGCTTTAGCAGCAAGACATAGTTCAATATAAAATTTCAGAATAAGAAAGGATGCTTATTATGCAGGCAATTGTAGAAACTTTATTTGATACCGTATATTTGTTTTCGGTAATCACGATCGGGATTTTAATGATCCGTAAAAGCAAAGGAAACCGTCAGTTTACCATGTTTGGAATCATGGCAGTTCTTTTAGGAAGCGGAGATGCATTCCATCTGGTTCCTCGTGCAGTAGCGCTTTGTACAACCGGTCTTGAGAACTTTACCGTACAGCTGGGGTTAGGCAAGTGGATTACCTCTATCACTATGACTATTTTTTATGTCGTACTCTATCATATATGGCGTGAGCGTTATCAGATCAAAGGCTGTAAAGCAACTACAGCAGCCATTTATGGTCTTGCAGGGTTAAGGATTGTTCTGTGTATGATGCCCCAGAATGCCTGGCTCAGTGCAGCCGCCCCGCTTTCCTGGGGAATCTATCGGAATATTCCGTTTGCACTGATGGGATTGATTATCATCGCTTTGTTCTATAAAAGCGCAAAAGAAAATAATGATAGCGCTTTCCGTTGGATGTGGCTGACAATCGTCCTGAGCTTTGCATTCTATATTCCAGTTGTACTGTGGGCTGATGTAATTCCGATGATCGGCATGCTGATGATTCCAAAAACCTGTGCATACGTGTGGACCGTATTAATCGGCTACAAGGCAATGGAAAAAGAAATAGCGTAAGATGTAAACTGTCGAAAAAGGTGTGCTCACCCCTTGGCCCCCTCTGCGAGGGTGACTCCCCACGGTGTGGGGAGATGTCGCGCCAGCGGCAGAGGGGCCCGGGCCCGAAGGGCTCCGCCCGCAGGCGGTGGGGGAGAGAACTGTGCGGCTGCCCGAAATATTTCGGGCTATGACAAGGTTCTCTCCCTCCGCCCCTTCGAGACACCGCTCCCCCTCTGGCGCAAGCGCCACCTCTCCCGTATCGGGGGAGTCTGTCTCGCAGAGGGAGATTTTTTCGACACGCTGAGCGTAAGATATAATCTTTGCTTTTAAGAAAAATTTAAGGCAATCGACTTTGAAACCGCCAAGCGTTACCGTGAAGCCAACAAGCTGCCCCACCAGTTCCGCCGTGCAGCGTGAACCGACCTGACCGTGGAGGTGTATCTGTGATGGTTCTGGAAAGCAGCTCCGTTTTAAACGCAATTCATCTCATACATGAGCAAACAAATAAGGCCCACCGCCAAAATTGACGGTGAGCCTTATTTTATGCTCGTTTTTTAACGATAGTTCGCTATAAAAGCCTTATGCTCTCGGATTTTTAATAGCAGCCTGAGCAGCGGCCAGACGTGCGATGGGAACGCGGTACGGAGAGCAGGAAACGTAATCCAGGCCAACGTTGTGGCAGAACTCAACGCTGGAGGGGTCGCCACCGTGCTCGCCGCAGATGCCCAGACCCAAGTTGGGGTTGGTTGCGCGGCCGTCATGGGCAGCCATCTTAACCAGCTTGCCAACACCGATCTGGTCCAGATGCTGGAACGGATCGCTCTCGTAGATCTTGGTATCATAGTAAGCGGTCAGGAACTTAGCAGCATCGTCACGGCTGAAGCCGAAGGTCATCTGGGTCAGGTCGTTGGTACCGAAGCTGAAGAAGTCAGCTTCCTTAGCGATCTCACCTGCGGTCAGGGCGGCACGCGGGATCTCGATCATGGTGCCAACTTGGTACTTCATGTCAACGCCAGCGTCAGCGATCAGCTTGTCAGCAGTCTTGACGATGACGTCCTTGACGTACTTCAGCTCCTTCACTTCGCCAACCAGGGGCACCATGATGTGCGGGGTGATCATCTTGCCGGTCTCAGCAGAAACCTTGATGGCAGCCTTGATCACAGCATTGGTCTGCATCTCGGCAATTTCCGGATAGGTAACGGCCAGACGGCAGCCACGATGGCCCATCATGGGGTTGAACTCATGCAGGCTGACAACAACGTTGTTCAGCTCTTCGGTGGTCATGCCCATATCCTTTGCCAGGGCTTCGATATCCTCAGCCTTGGTGGGCAGGAACTCATGCAGAGGCGGGTCCAGATAACGGATGGTCATCGGACGATCGCCCATGATGCGGTACATAGCGGTAAAGTCAGCTTCCTGGAACGGCTCAACCTTAGCCAAGGCAACCTTGCGCTCTTCAACGGTACGTGCGCAGATCATCTCACGCACAGCAGCAATACGATCCTCAGCGAAGAACATATGCTCGGTACGGCACAGGCCAATGCCTTCAGCGCCCATATCGACAGCGTTCTGTGCATCGCGCGGGTTATCGGCGTTGGTCATAACCTTCATCTGGCGTGCTTCGTCAGCCCAGCTCATAAAGCGCTTGAAGTTAGCGTTCTCGGTGGAAGCGACGGTAGCGATCTGGCCTTCGTAGATGTTGCCGGTAGAGCCATCAATGCTCATCCAGTCGCCCTCATGGAAGGTGTGGCCGTTAATGGTGATAACCTTTGCATCGTAATCGATAGCAACATCGTTATCATTGCCGCAGCCGGAAACACAGCAGGTACCCATGCCACGTGCAACAACAGCTGCGTGGCTGGTCATGCCGCCGCGGACGGTCAGGATGCCCTGAGAAACCTGCATGCCGACGATATCTTCGGGGCTGGTTTCCAGACGGACCAGAACGACCTTCTTCCAAGCTTCGTCCTTGACCTTCTCTTCAGCATCTTCAGCGCTGAAGACAACGCGACCGCAGGCAGATCCCGGAGAAGCGGCCAGGCCCTTGCCGATTGCTTCAGCAGCCTTCAGGGCAGCAGCGTCAAACTGCGGGTGCAGCAGGGTATCCAGCTGCTTGGGCTCAACGCGCAGTACAGCGGTGCGCTGATCGATAACGCCCTCATCAACGAGGTCGCAGGCGATCTGCAGAGCAGCCTGTGCGGTGCGCTTGCCGTTACGGGTCTGCAGCATAAAGAGCTTGCCATCTTCGATGGTGAACTCCATGTCCTGCATATCCTTGTAGTAGTTTTCCAGGCGGGTTGCGATCTCAACGAACTGATCGTAAACCTCAGGCATTTCCTCGTGCAGCTTGCTGATCGGGGAAGGAGTACGGATGCCGGCAACGACATCTTCGCCCTGAGCATTGATCAGGTACTCGCCCATCAGCTTCTTTTCGCCGGTAGCGGGGTTACGGGTGAAAGCAACGCCGGTGCCGGAACGCATGCCGGAGTTACCGAAAGCCATCTGCTGAACGTTGACAGCAGTGCCCCACTCGTAGGGGATTTCGTTCATCTTGCGGTAAACGTTGGCGCGCGGGTTATCCCAAGAACGGAAGACGGCCTTGACAGCGCCGATCAGCTGTTCTTTCGGATCCTGCGGGAACTCTTCGCCCTGCTTCTCCAGGTAGATGGCCTTGAACTCCTTGACGAGTTCCTTCAGGTCCTCAGCGTCCAGCTCGATATCCTGCTTAACGCCCTTGCGCTCCTTCATAGCGTCGATACGCTCTTCAAAGAAGCTCTTGCCCAGCTCCATGACAACGTCAGAGTACATCTGGATGAAGCGGCGGTAGCAGTCATATGCAAAACGGGGGTTAGAAGTCTTCTTTGCCAGACCTTCAACAGCCTGGTCGTTCAAGCCCAGGTTCAGGATGGTATCCATCATGCCGGGCATAGACTGACGTGCACCGGAACGAACGGAAACCAGCAGCGGGTTCTCGATATCGCCGAACTTCTTGCCAGTCTGCTCTTCCAGGATTCCCATGTACTTGAAGATGTCAGCCTTGATCTCATCGTTGATCTCACGGTTGTCAGCATAGTACTGGGTGCAGGCTTCGGTGGTGATGGTGAAGCCCTGAGGAACCGGCATGCCGGCATGGGTCATTTCTGCCAGACCAGCGCCCTTGCCGCCCAGAATGTTCTTCATGGTCGTCTGGTCGCCGCCAAATGCGTCATGGCCCTCTTTGAACAAATACAAAAACTTCTTGCTCATAGGTTACCTCCAACAAAATTACGGTTTCTTCCCGGTGTGCCGCGCACACCCGCAAAATAAGAATCTTCTCTCTTGCAAAGTCCATTATAACAGACTCAGCCCGGAATTTCCAGTACATTGTTAAATAAATGGCGAATATTTTCGCCGAAAATCTCACAAAGTTTTGGGGTCAGGCTCTTGCAATTTGACCAAAAATGCGGTAAATTATAATGGGTGAGAAGCTGAGAAACTTTATTTTATTACATCCTGCAACACTTTTTTCAATTCATCCCGCCCCGGCAGGCTTCAGCCCTGTTCCGGGGCTTTTTTGTAGGGCCGTATACTCTTTTGGCCCAAAACAGAAAGGGGTATTTTTATGTCCGAAGCGAAAGCCAAATACCTTGCCGCCAAAGCGGCCTTTGAAGAAACTTTTGAAAAGCACCTGCAGAACGGTGTGGAGTTCATCAGCGACCAGGTTTTTATTGACCCCGAAGTTGAGATTGCACCCGGCGCAGTGATCCTGCCGGGCTGCATCCTGCGCGGCAAAACCGTCATCGGGGCAAACTGCGTCATCGGCCCCAATACCTTATTGGAGAACACCATTGTTGAGGCCGGTTCCACCGTGAACGCCAGCCAGTGTTATGACAGCCATCTGGGCCCCAACAACAAGATTGGCCCCTTTACCCATGTGCGCACCGGCACCGTGACGGATGAGGGCGTGCACCTGGGCGCTTATGTGGAAACCAAGAACGCCAACTTTGCCGAGGGCAACACTGTCAGCCACCTGACTTACATTGGCGATGCCGATGTGGGCAAGTACTGCAACTTTGGCTGCGGCACCGTAACCTGCAACTATGACGGCGAGGGCAAGTACCGCACCACCATCGGCGATTATGCGTTCATCGGCTGCAACACCAACCTGGTGGCGCCGGTCAAGGTGGGCAGCCGCGCCTTTACCGCTGCCGGTTCCACCATCGGCCACGATGTGCCGGACGGTGCCCTGGGCATTGAGCGCGCCAAGCAGACCGAAGTTGCCGCCTGGGGCGCCAAGAAGCTGGAAAAATACGTTGCCAAAAAACAGAAGCTGGAAGCCGAAAAGAAAAACGACTGATGCCCCCTGACCTGCTGCAAGGAGGATTGCTGCCATGGCCATTTTGGAACGCACCCTGACCGGGGATTTTACCACCATCCTGACCGAGCTGGACGCTGTTGTAAAACAAAGTGTTTCGGCCACGCTGGAAGGTTCCAGTGATTTCAACTTCAGCACCGGCCGCTGTGCCGTGCGGGTATACGAACGCTACAGCGCCATTGGCAATGGCCGTGTTACCATGAACCTGACCCTGCTGGAAGCTGACGGGCAGATCCGGCTTTCCGCCATCACATCCGGCGGCAGCCAGGCTGTGTTTTTCAAGGTCAACACCTTAGGTGCAGAATCCTTCCTGGATACCATCCGGGACACAGTGGAACGCTTTGCCCCTGGTGCACACTAAAATCACAAAATTACTATAAGGATTTTTACTATGGGACTATTTGGAGGTGGTTCCGGGGCAGACTGGCTGATTGCCGGTCTGGGCAACCCTGAGCCGAAATATGACGGCACCCGCCACAACACCGGTTTTGCCGCGCTGGATGCGTTGGCCGAAGCCTGGGGGTGCGAGATCAACAAAAGCAAATGGCAGGGCCTTTACGGCATTGCCCAGGTGGACGGCCGCAAAGTGATGCTGCTAAAGCCGCTGACCTACATGAACCTGAGCGGCCAGAGCATCGCCCCCGCCGCGGCATTTTACAAGATCCCGCGCAACCACATTATTGTGTTGTGCGATGACATTGCACAGGAGCCGGGGCACATCCGCATCCGGCCCTCCGGTTCTGCTGGCGGGCACAACGGGCTAAAGAGCATTATCGCTTCCACCGGCGGCGAGGATTTTTACCGCATCCGCATTGGCGTTGGCGCCAAGCCGCGCCCGGATTATGATCTGGCTGACTGGGTGCTGGGCAAGTTCCCGCCCGATGACGCCAAGCTTGTGACCGGCCGCCACACCGACGTGGAAGCCGCCTGCCGCCTGTTGATGGCCGGCAAGCTGGGCGAAGCGCAGAATAAATTCAACCACTGAGCGCGGATAGGCGTTCCGTAGGGGCGCACAGTGTGCGCCCATTCCTGTTTTCTGTGTAAGATGCCCGCAAAGGAAGTGTTCTCACTTCAAATTTGCAATCCATCATTACACGGGATGTGGTTTAATGGAACGCCTGCAGGGGTGTGCGCACTGTGGAAAACTTTGCCGATGGTGATAAACGCTGCAAATGATTTGTAGGGGACGATGCTCGTCATCGTCCCGCATGACGGGTCTTGCCACATATTCCACCCTGCATACGGCCAACGTCCGCGGGCAAACAATGTTCGTCCTCACATTCTCTACAAGATAAGAGCACAGCTTTTCCAATCATACAAATGCCAAAGCGGGCGGCCCATCTGGGCC